>JBEVWC010000007.1:99490-280598 GCA_040506775.1 Candidatus Thiodiazotropha sp. | reverse complement strand
GAAGTCGAAGGTTCGAATCACCTTCGTAGAGACTGTGAAACCGAATTGAAGTATTCGGCTTCCAGAGTTGATTGGTGGGCCATGAAGGATTACTCGGCTGCGCCTCGCCCTACGGGGCGCATTCGCATGGCTCATGCGCTCAGCCTCGCTCCGCTCAGCTGTCGAACCAGGCTTGTTTGAAGTCGAAGGTTCGAATCACCTTCGTAGAGACTGTGAAACCGAATTGAAGTATTCGGCTTCCAGAGTTGATTGGTGGGCCATGAAGGATTCGAACCTTCGACCAATGGATTAAGAGTCCACTGCTCTACCAGCTGAGCTAATGGCCCATTGTAGAAAATGGGGTGGACGATGGGTCTCGAACCCACGACCGCCGGAATCACAATCCGGAGCTCTACCAACTGAGCTACGTCCACCATTGAACTTTTTTGTCATCCTGATCGGGTTCTCGCTCTAAGAACCGTCCTATGACATGGCACGCCCGGCAGGATTCGAACCTGCTACCCTCGGCTTAGCATACCGACTACGCCTTTCGACGCCCTCCGTCTTTCCACGGAAGTTTGTGGTCTGGACTATCTCTTCGCCATCTCAGGCGCCGCACGTATAGTCTCTACGGATCCCCGATTTTCGCACCTTTCAGGCACCTACACCCACAAGGGGTAAAATCCGGGTTTCCTCGGGATTGCCATCAGCCTGACCTGTTAAGGTTTCCCCGATACAGTGCGATCCACTCCGTGGGTTCCGATTCCCCAGGGAGGCTCCTATTTACACACTTCAGTGTGCGCTCAAAGGCCGATGCTCTATCCAAATGAGCTACGGGCGCAAAATTGGTCGGGGTAGAGAGATTCGAACTCCCGACATCCTGCTCCCAAAGCAGGCGCGCTACCAGACTGCGCTATACCCCGTTTTCCCACCAGGGGATGACGTACGCCGCCCTGGATACGCGAAGGGAGGGAATCATACTGTCGATGCCCTTCAAGGTCAATGCCAAACCCGGCCCTTTCGTTCACTGCCAGCGGAACGGGTGTGATAACATGTCGCTCTTTTTTTGAGCCTTGGAATCCACATGAGTGCAAAGATTCTGGATGGTAAAGCCATCGCCGCCGAACTGCGTGCCAACATCAAGAAGCGGGTCGAGGAACGCAGCGCATTGGGACTGCGTCGCCCTGGCCTGGCCGTGGTCCTGGTAGGCGAAAACCCCGCATCTCAGGTTTACGTGCGCAACAAACGTAAATCCTGCGAGGAAGTAGGCTTTGATTCCCAGTCCTTCGACCTGCCCAGCGATACCCCCCAGGAAACCCTGCTGGATCTGATCGACCGTTTGAACGATGACCCGAGTGTGGACGGCATCCTGGTGCAGCTGCCCTTGCCGGAGCAGATCGATGAGGAAGCGGTCATCGAGCGGATTCTACCGACCAAGGACGTGGACGGCTTTCATCCTTACAATGTGGGACGGCTCGCTTTACGCATGCCCATCCTGCGTCCATGCACCCCCAAGGGCATCATGACCATGCTGGAGCACACCGGTGAAACACTGGCGGGCCTGGATGCGGTCATCATCGGTCAATCGAACATCGTCGGGCGCCCCATGGCCCTGGAATTACTGGCGGCACGCTGCACCATCACGGTCTGTCACAGCCGCACCCGGGATCTGGCGGAAAAAGCCCGCAATGCGGACATCCTGGTGGCGGCGGTTGGCCGTCCGGAGTTCGTACCGGGTGACTGGATCAAACCCGGCGCGATAGTGATCGATGTGGGCATAAATCGGACAGAGAGTGGCAAACTGTTGGGTGATGTGGCTTTCGAGGCTGCCCGTGAACGGGCTTCGTGGATCACTCCGGTGCCGGGAGGTGTCGGCCCGATGACCATCGCCACTTTGCTGGAAAACACCCTTCAGGCAGCGGAACTGCACAACGCATTGGCCTGACAGAACACACATACCACACAACCCGCCGGAGCACTGCAATGATCAAACAGCGCGCAAGAAAAGTGCTGGAGTTGATAGAGGACCTGGGTCTGCTGGTGATCGCAATTGCCACCCTGGTCGCCACCGCGGACGAGATCATGGTCATGGTGAATGCTCACCGGGTCACGCTGGCCGACCTGCTGTTGCTGTTCATCTACCTCGAGGTGTTCGCCATGGTGGGGGTGTATCTCGAATCAGGCAAGCTCCCTGTACGCATGCCCCTGTACATTGCCATTGTCGCCCTGGCGCGATACCTGATTCTGGACATGAAGGCGATGGACAACTGGCGCATGTTGGCAGCCGCTGGTGCAGCCCTGGTGGTGGCGATCACGGTACTGGTGATTCGCTACGGGCACACCCGTTATCCCTATGGAAGAGAGGATTGATCCAAAGATACCCATTCTGCCCGCAACCCCCTGAGGGGTAATAACAAACAGACCGGAACAGGAACGAGATTCGCATAGTAGATTGGGATATCCACATCTAGAATAAGGGGATCTCGGTTTTTGCTAGACTGGTTTCAGATTCACAAAGTACAGGAAACAAGATGACAAGAAATCCCCTGCTTCGTCTCCTTCTCATCAGCCTCATCTTATTTGCAACAAGGAACGTCTTCGCAGTGGAAATGCGGCACAACTTCACCCTGACCGGTAACGGCGGCGAAACCGGTTCGGGTTATATCATCTGGGATGATGCCGTGGTCCTCGATGGTAACGAACTGACCATCCCCGACATCATCGAAACCACCATCACCATCACGGGAGGCGCGACACCGGGTGGCACCCAGATCTTCGTGCTGGGGGATTGGTTGAATTCTTCACTCTTTGACACCCCAAACTTTGCGACCGATATCAACATGATCGCAAACAATGGCGCTCAAACACTGACCGCTGCGTTCAACTACAACGCCAACGCATCCTGGGGCTCCCTGATCACCTTCGCACCTGGCGCAACAGTCCCGGCCGCTGCCCCTGTAGCCCCTCAACCCATTCCCTCTTTGGGTATTCCCGGGTTGATTCTGATCAGCCTGCTGATGGCCTTGGCGGGTGTCTGGCAGATACGCCGAACCCGCACACAGCGAAACTTCTGAAGCCGGCCAAACGGTTTACCGCATGCGACAGGTTTCGGCCTGTCGCTTCAACCTCTGCGCCAGCTCGTGCCCTGGGCGCCATCCTCGAGGATAATGCCCGCGGCCTGCAATTCATCCCGAATACGGTCCGCTTCCGCCCAGTTTTTTGCACTTCGCGCATCGATACGCGCCTGAATCATCGCGTCGATCGACTCATCGCTCAATCCTGACGCATCACTCGGCGCGCCACCGCGCAGATAGGCCTCCGGGTCATCCTGCAGAATCCCCAGCGTGTCTCCCAGGGATCTCAGCGTACCGCCCAGGGGAGCCGCGGCTTGCATGTCGGTCTCTTTGACACGGTTGATCTCCCGCACCAGGTCGAATAGCACCGCCAAGGCTTCCGGGGTATTGAAATCATCTTCCATGGCCTCACGAAAGCGGGTTTCGAAAACCTGCCCGGCTGCTCCGGCCGGCACCTCGGGCAGACCCCGGAGCGCTGTGTAGAAGCGGGTCAGGGCCGCGCGGGCATTGTCCAGGTGTTCGGTGTCGTAGTTCAGAGGCGAACGGTACTGACTGGTGAGGATGAAATAGCGCACCTCCTCGGCCCGGTAACGCTCGAGGATCTCACGCACGGTGAAGAAGTTACCCAGGGACTTGGACATCTTCTCGTCATTGATCCGCACAAACCCGTTGTGCATCCAGTATTTGACAAAGGGATGGCCGGTGGCCCCCTCGGACTGGGCGATCTCATTCTCATGGTGAGGGAAGGTCAGATCTGCACCGCCGCCGTGGATATCGAAGGTATTGCCCAGGGCCTGGGTGGACATGGCGGAACATTCGATATGCCAACCGGGACGCCCCAGTCCCCAGGGTGACTCCCAGGCAGGCTCATCCGGCTTGGCGGCTTTCCACAATGCGAAGTCCAGAGGATCGCGTTTCGCGTCGCCGGGCTCGACCCGGGCACCCACTTGAAGATCTTCGATCGACTTACCGGAAAGCTTTCCGTAGCTGGGAAAACTGCGCACATCGTAGTAAACATCCCCGTTGTCCGCCGCGTAGGCGTGTCCGTTCTCAATCAGGCGTTGAATCATCGCCAGGATCTCGCCGATATGCTGGGTCGCCTTGGGCTCAGCGCTGGGGCGCAGCACACCCAGGGCATCCGCGTCTTCGTGCATGGCGCTAATGAACTGTTCGGTCAACTCCAGAAAAGGCACCCCGCGCTCATTGGCCCGGGCGATGATCTTGTCGTCCACATCGGTGATGTTGCGCACATAGGTTACCTCGTAACCCAGGGACTGCAGATAGCGGTAGACCACGTCAAACACCACCATGACCCGCGCATGCCCGAGATGACAGAGATCGTAAACCGTCATGCCGCAGACATACATCCGGACTTTGCCCTCTTCGAGGGGTTGGAAGGGTTCTTTTTGGCGGGTGAGATCGTTGTAGACGCTTAACATCTTGGTTCCGACGGATGCTGAATAGGATTCGCGCATCTTATCGAAAAGGCTGATGACTGCCCAGCCTGCAACCGGCCGAGTGGATTCAAAGCATCACTGAGAGTGGCGAGACAGGCTGTCGTCAAAAAAGCAAAAAAAAAGGGTTGGGGACACGCAGCCCCCAACCCTCTACCCAGTATGAGCCGGTACTCCGCTCAAACTTTGAATTGATTGACCATCTCGTCGAGTCGCAGGGAGATCTTCGCTACCTCTTCGCTCTCCTTGAGGGTTTCAGAGGTGCCTTCCGCGGTGATATGCGAGACCTCATTGATGGCAATGATGTTGTTGTTGATCTCGCTGGCCACGGCCGTCTGTTCAGACGCCGCATTGGCGATCTGGGAGTTCATCTCACTGATGGATTCCACCGCACTGGCAATCTGATGCAGGGCATCGCCGGCCCGGGAGGAGTCTGCAACACTCTGGTCCGCCTCTTTCTTGCTTTCATCCATGACCCTTACCGCCTGATTCGAGGAGTTGACCAGCTGCTCAATGATCTCCTGGATCTCCTGGGTGGCGTCCTGGGTGCGTTGCGCCAGGTTGCGCACCTCGTCGGCGACCACCGCAAAACCACGACCCTGTTCACCCGCACGGGCCGCCTCGATGGCTGCATTGAGGGCAAGCAGGTTGGTCTGTTCCGCAATCGCGGTGATCGACTCGGAAACCTGACCGATGTTCTGCGTACCTGCGGCGAGTTTCTTCACCACTGCCACCGCGTCATCGACGCTCCTTGCCAGGCGCGTGATGGACTCGGAAACCTGGGTCACCACTTCACTGCCTGCATGAGCATTACTGCGGGCATCGATGGCCATCTGCTCCGCGCTGGCAGCATATTTGGCCACCTGCTCCGCAGCAATCGTCAGTTCACTCATGGCCCGGGTAAGCTGACCGGTTTCCCGTTCCTGTTCATCCACACCCTCACGGGTCTTCTTGGTGACCTGGGCCAGTTGTTCAGCGGAATGGGCCAGGCCATCCATGGTCACTGCAAGTTCACTGATGGTGGGTTGGAATTTATCCAGCATGGTGTTGACCGCTACGCCAACCCTGCGGAATTCGTCATTGGCGCCCAAGGGTACCCGGGGGCGAAGATCCGAGTTCTCACCCACCTTTTCCATGGTCTCCTTCAGACCATTGAGCGGACCGATCACCACCTTTCGCACCACCAGAGCGATCAGAAACAGACCGATCAGCAGCACCAGGAAATTGATGGCGGCACTGATCAGCAACTCGTGATCAATCGCCTTGTCGCGTTCCGCCAGGGTAAAAGTGAGCCGCCCGGCACCCAGAATCGTCCCTTCCGGGAGGGCATGACACATCAGGCAGTTGGTGCCATTGCGATCTTTTACCGCAGCAAAAGGTTCGATAATGGTGATGATGCGATCCCCTTTATCATCCTTAACCTGTACGATCTGTTCTCCGGCCAGCGCGCGACGATCCAGGTCGTCGAGGGGCTTTTCATGATCGAAACCCACCCCGTACATTTTATTGACCGCTTCAGAGCGTAACATTCGGACTTCAAGCACGCCCTCGCGCTTGAGAATCTTTTCCCGCAGCATCTCCCGGTTACTCATGGTGCCGGTGAACATCATCGCGTTCATACTGTCGAGATAGCCATGCAGAACGTCGAAAATCTGATGTTCCGTCAGTCTCAGCAACCGATCTTTCTGCTGTTCGGCGGAATAGATGGTGACCACGGACATGATCAGAATGAATATCAAAGCCATGGGAGTGATTATCTTCCACTGAACGGAGATATCTTTTTTCATGGGGAAACCTTGGCGCTTCAGCAATTTCTACATTCTTGTTTTTCGGCAAACAGCAACAACTCTTGAGTTCCCTGTCTCAAAGGCCTGTTATATTCGGTTTCCCACCCGCTAAAGAATCATTCACCGCTCCCGACATAGTAAGTGTAGTCAGTCACAGGTAACCGGGGCGAAGTTAATGTCCTTACGACGCCGACAGGGTTACCGGACGCACCACAGACAACCCAATTGCACTTACTTCAGGGAGACATGCGATGCGCAAAATCGCCTATTCTTTAGTTGTAGCCATGATCTTAGCGTCGCCTGTCACGGAAGCGAATCAGGCCCTGGCCATGCAGTCCGGTTGCCTTGGCTGCCATAAAACGGACGCCAAACTGGTGGGGCCGGCCTTTCAGGACATTGCACAGAAGTATGCCGGGGATGCCGGCGCGGTTGACCGACTCGTGAACAAGGTCAAATCAGGCAGTGCGGCAGGTGAACCCCTGATCTGGGGTACGGTCATGATGCCGCCCAGTCCGGCCAGCGAGGCGAATATCCGCGGCGTCATCGAATGGATCATGACACTGAAATAAATACCGAAAAAACAACATGATAAGAGGACACAGGGGACCCAACGGTTCAACTGCATCAAAACCCAATAATCAGAACATACCCAGGAGCCGCACATGTTCAAAACAAAACCCCTTTATCTGCTGACCACTCTTTCAGCCACTCTCCTGCTGGCCGGTTGCAGTGCCGGTCCGGCACCCGTCAGTTACAAAGCCGACGTCAAACCTCTGATAGATCACTACTGCACCGAGTGTCATCTGCCCGGAGGCGCGGGAGCCAATGCAAGCGGCTTCGTCACCCAAACCTATGAAAGCCTTATGAAGGGCACCAAGTACGGCCCGGTCATCGTGGCTGGCGACCCGCTTTCGAGTTCCTTCTATCGCCTGATTGCCGGCAAGGTCGACCCTTCGATTCGCATGCCGCATAGTAAAGAGCCGATGAAAGACGCGGAAATCCAAACCATCGAGCACTGGATCACCCAGGGCGCCCAGAACAACTGATCATCCGCCGGGGAGCCATTACGTGCTCCGGCAAACCACCCTGAAAGCCATGTCGTCGGACATGGCTTTTTACTTGTCTGGCAGGGTTTACACCCCGCTGCCCCTTTTTATGCGGGTTTTGAACCGTTATCATGCCCGGACTGTAGATCCGTGAGAATCGCGTCAAGTCGGTTCCATACGGCACCTGTTTTATTATAAATAATTGATAAATATAAATATTTACTAACCGACCACCTCGACAGGCCTGGCCGGCACAACCCTCAAGAGGACATCATGCGCATATCCAAGACAATCCCGATCCTGTCACTGTTGCTGCTGATCCTGAGTTCGTCAGTGGCAGTCGCCGACCCGGTCAAGGTCCTGATGCAGACCTCTCAGGGGGACATTCAACTCAGTCTCGACCGGGACAAGGCACCGCAAACCGTGGACAACTTTGTCCAGTATGTTCAGGCAGGTTTCTACGATGGGACGATCTTTCACCGGGTGATCAAGAACTTCATGATCCAAGGTGGCGGGTTCACCCCGGACATGCAGAAGAAGTCCACCCGGGATCCGATCCAGAATGAGGCCAAGAACGGGCTCAAGAACAAGCGCGGCAGTATCGCCATGGCACGCACCTCGGCGCCCCATTCGGCGACTGCGCAGTTTTTCATCAATCACAAGGATAACGATTTTCTCGACTATCCCAGTCGCGACGGCTGGGGCTATGCCGTGTTCGGTGAGGTTACCGGGGGCATGGAGGTTGTGGACCGCATCGCTGCCCAGACCACCGGGGTACGCAACGGTATGAGTGATGTCCCCCTGGAGACCATCACCATCGATAAAGTCAGTATCGTCGAGTAACGAATTTCAACTTCAACCCAAAAGGCACGCTCATGATCACTTTAACAACCAATCTGGGACCCATCCTGATCGAACTGGACGAGGCGAATGCACCTAAAACCTGCGAAAACTTCAAACAGTATGTTCAGGATGGATTCTTTGACGGCACCATCTTTCACCGTGTCATCGATAATTTCATGATTCAGGGTGGCGGTTTCCAGCCGGGCATGATTCAGAAACAGACTCGTGACCCGATTGAAAACGAGGCTAAGAATGGCCTGTCCAATGAGATCGGCACCATCGCCATGGCCCGCACCATGGAACCCCATTCCGCCACCGCCCAGTTTTTCATCAATGTATCGAACAACAAGTTCCTCGATCATCCGGGTCAGGACGGCTGGGGATATTGCGTATTCGGCAAGGTCGTCAGCGGCATGGATGTGATCAATCAGATCAAGGGCGTGGATACCACCACCCGGGCCGGTCATCAGGACGTGCCGGTCGATGACATCATCATCGAAAAGGCCGAAGTCACGGAGTGAGCGAACAGCTCTTCATCTCAGACCTGCACCTGTCCGCCGCCACAGGCGACAGGTGCAGTCTGTTCGTGAACTTCCTCGACCACCGGGCACGCTCCGCATCCCACCTCTACATCCTCGGCGACCTGTTCGACGCCTGGGTCGGGGATGACGATCAGCAACCTCCGATTCCGCAGATCACTCAGGCTCTGCGCCGCTTGACGGATTCCGGCGTCGCGCTGCTGTTGATGCATGGCAACCGGGATTTCATGATCGGTGAGGATTTCTGCACCCAGACCGGGGCGCAACTGCTGCAGGATCCAAGTCTGGTCGATCTCTATGGCACCCCCACCCTGTTGATGCATGGGGACCTGCTGTGCACCGATGATCTGGCCTATCAGCAGTTTCGCAAACAGATCCGCACAGCGGAGATGATCAACCATTTCAGGTCATTGCCGATCGAACAACGATTCGAACTGGCCCGACAGTTCCGCGCGCAAAGCGGTGAGGCCAACGCGACGAAGGCGGATGACATCATGGACGTCAACGATGGGGCGGTCGAGGACTACATACGACGCTATGACGCTCAGCGCCTGATCCATGGCCACACCCACAGACCGGCCGATCACATCCACCGGGTCTCGGGACAGGAGATCACCCGGCATGTGCTGGCGGAGTGGCATGATCAGAGTGCGGAAGCCCTGGTGGTTACTGAGCAGGGGCTGTGTCGGGAATCTCTGTAAACGGTTCCGGCATGGGCTGGCCAGGCATGCTCATCACATCCAGACCCTCGGGTTGTTCGAAGAGGATTTTCGGATCCGCTTCCACCCGCTGATAATCCATCAGCCTCCATACCACACCCTTGGCATCCCAGGTTCGCAGCGGCAACCCGTTCCGCAGCAGCGCCGTGGGGGCAAATACCTGGACCGCGTCATCGCACAGGTCCCTGTAGGCAACCGGTATCTGGTCCAGGGTCAGGCGGTGCTGCCGGGCCAGGGCCTCACGGTACTCACTCATTGCGGCGATGCTCTCGGGCATCAAACCGGGGACCACCCAACCCTCCTGGCAAACCTGCTCGCCGAGACGCAATTGCCAGTGTTCGGGTTGCCGTCCGCCAACCTCCGGAGCCTGCTCTCCTTTCAATTGCCGCAGATTGAGATTCGCGGGTTGTGACACCTGATCATCCATCCGGGCAAGGGGCACGATGAGCACGGTGTGTTCTTCCAGGTTGATGCTGTAGACGGTCTTGTCGCGTCGGTCGAACAGCACATAGCCGCTCCCCTCCTCCCCGTCATCCTCACGCATCATTTCTGGAGATACCCAGATCCGGGTGATCAGCGGCGCCCGATCGCCCTCCTGCACTTCGTAGGTCAGACGCTCCAACTGGGTGAGATCCCCGGCATTCGCCAGACCGGATAATAGACCGCTCACCACCAGCAACCACAGGCTGCCGAGCCGTTTCAGGATTTGCATAGGGCCTCCAATCGTTTGAGTTCGACGGCACTGAACCCGGCTTCCTCACGGGCCTGCCGGTGCAAGGGACAGCGAATCTCCCCTTTGACATAGTCCTGCAGCAGTTCGAAATAGGTTTCTTCGGGATCCAGACCACGCTGTTCACACAGGTAGCGGAACCAGCGGCTGCCGCTCTGCACGTGTCCCACCTCCTCGCGCAGGATAACCTCCAGGGCTGCGACCGTCTGTCGATCCCCGATATCCCTGAAACGGGCCATGATACCCGGGGTCACATCCAACCCCCGGGCCTCAAGCATGCGGGGCACCAGGGCCATTCTCACCAGTGGATCGTGGGCGGTACGCTGGGCCATTTCCCAGAGTCCGTTGTGCGCCGGAAAATCACCATACTCGGCCCCCGCCTCACGCAGGCGGTCGCGCAGCAGGCGAAAATGGGCCACCTCTTCCCGGGCGACCTGGATCCAGTCCCGGTAGAAGTCAGCGGGCAACCCCGGAAATCGCTGCACCGCATCCCAGGCCAGGTTTACCGCATTGAATTCGATGTGCGCGAGGGCATGAATCAGCGCCAGGCGTCCTGTTTCACTGCCGAGCCTGCGACGGGGCAGTTGCTGGGGATGTACCAGCGGAGGACGCTCCGGATGGCCCGCGTCCAGCAGATCATCGGCGGGTTCCCAGCCGCTCAGGGACAGCTCTCCGGCCTCCCAGGCCGACGCCACCGTCTCGCTGAGGTTCAACTTCTGCTCCACCGATGCGCACAGCAAACAGTCGCGTGCCGCCTGGTGGAGCGAGTCCGTCCCGAGATTCACAGCTTCAGCCCGATCACCAGATCCATCACATTGGTACCCGTGGGTCCTGTAGTGATCAGCGCGCCCACGGCTTCCAGCAGGGTTCCGGAATCAGCCCGGGTCAGACACAACCCAGGGTCAAACCCCTCCTGGCGGGCCTGCATCACAGTGTCCCCGTCAACCAGGGCGCCGGCATCCCCGGTGGGTCCGTCACTGCCGTCACTACCGGCACACAACATCAGGCAATCCGAGTGACCCTCCAGAGCCATTGCGGCCGCCAGCGCCAGGTGCTGGTTACGCCCGCCCCGTCCGGGTTCTGAGGGCAGGCTGACGGTTGTTTCACCGCCCCAGACGAACACTCCCGGGGGACTCTCGATCAGTTGCCGGGCCAGTTTCTGACCCACCGCAGCCGCATCCCCCTCGAGCAGACCCGGTTCGGCATGAGCCCCATATCCCAGGGTTGATGCCTGGCTTACCGCAGCCTGTTTGGCCGCTTCCAGATTGGCCACGATGTGCAATTCAGGTCCGCGATGGCGGATACCCTGGTCATCACGTTGCTCAAGCCCCGCCAAGAGCCGCTCAGTAAGCCAGGGGGGCAGTTCCTGATCTTTAAGCCGATCGGCCAGATCGGGCTCGGGCACCATCAGACCGGAACCGATGGCCCCCGGCAGGTCACCCGGAACATCTGAGATGGCAAGAAGTATCACGTCTCGCTCTCCCAGCCAGGATAGCAGGCCGCCCCCCTTGATCCGGGACAGCCCCTTGCGAACCCGGTTCATGGATACGATATCCATGCCACTGCCGAGCAGCCAGCTATTGGTGCGGGCCACAAATTCCAGATCGACACCCTCGACCGGCACTTCAACCAGACTGGACGCTCCACCTGAGATCAGCACCAGCAGTGGCAGATCAGGATCCCCGCTGCGAACAAACTCCAGCAGGTGCTCACCCGCCTGCAGGCTCGCCTGATCCGGTACCGGATGTGCCGCTTCGATACCCGCCCATTCCCGCTCCCGGCAGAAGTGCAGATCCAGATGATCGGTCTTACTGATCAACAGCGCCCGGCGTATCTGCTCACCCAGGCGCTCCCAGGCCCCTTCCGCCATGGACTGGGCAGCCTTGCCGATGGCGACCATCTCGACTTCCCGGGGCGGAGGATGCGCTGCCAGCCATTGGGACACGGCGGTACTGCCTTCGACCCGGCGCAGGGCAGCCTGAAAAATCTCTAACAGGTCCCGGCGGGGCACCCGACTGCTCGATGTTTGTGACATGTTGTGTGAAATCCCCGCTTGGATCGGCTCAACGTCCGGCACCGGAATTGCGACGCCCGGGAGCTGGACAACCTGATGAAACCGGTATGGCGGGGCATCGCACTCAGACCAAACCGTGATCAGGACTCTGTCCCTACACTATCAGGAAATCGTTCCCGGCTCACGACGGATACTCCGCATGAAACCTAACAATCGGGTATGAGAAAAGCCACTCCGTGGGTTACACTGGATTCCCATTTTCAACTTCTCCGGGAGCAGATCGTTGGGAAGCATACAGTTACGCCGGAACTTCAGCCGTAACATCCTGATCCGCATGATAATCCTTTCCGCCGTGATTGCGGCGATCATGGTCTGGAAGTACGACTTCATCAATACGGTTTACTTTCGCGATCAGCTGACCTCGACCGGTCTGATCATCAACGGGACCATCGTTGGCCTGTTCAGCATCGGCATCCTGCGCATGATTGCCATCTTCCTGCACTATGTTTCGGAAGAGAACGCGGTAATCCGTTTTCTGCGTAACCTGCGCGAAGGGGTGGCCGACCCCCTTAGCCGGATCCCGAAACGGGCCATCATCGCCAATCGATACCGCACCATGCAGGGGCTCTACAAGGCCAACTGCCCAATCAACCACGGTTCCCTGGCAGCCACCCTGGTGGCGAATGAAAGCACCCGTAACAGCCTGCCCAAATTCATCAACAACATCCTCATCCTGACCGGCGTGTTCGGCACCATCGTGTCCCTGTCCATCGCCCTGATCGGCGCCTCTGATCTGCTCGCCACTTCGATCGATGTGGGCGGCATGGGGATGGTGGTGCACGGTATGTCCACGGCCCTCTCCACGACCATCACCGCAATCGTCTGTTACCTGGTATTCGGTTATTTTCATCTCAAGCTGGGAGATGTGCAGACCAACCTGATCAGCGCGGTGGAGCAGGTCACGGTCAATGAGCTGATACCCCGCTTCCAGGTGCAGACCGACAGCGCCCTGTACGAATTCACCGGTCTGGTCCGCTCCCTGCAGGAACTGGTGAACCAGATGAACCGTTCCCAGCAGTCCTTCGAAACTATCGAAAAGCAGATGCTGGAGTCCCTGGAAGGTGTGGATGCCCGCAATGAGGCAATCCACAACGATCTCGCTGAGATCAAGCATGTCCTGAAAATAGGCTTCCGTCTGCATGAGGACGATTGATCCGCATGGATAACGGTTTCATTGACCTCAGGCTGAATACCGGCGAAGGACAGAACGAAGACAGTTTCTGGCCCTCCTTCACGGACATCATGACGGTGATCGTGATGATCTTCCTGTTGGCCATGGTGATCCTGCTGCTGCGCAACATGGAACTGCTGAGTCAGTTGCGCGAAACCATCGCCTCGGAGCAGCAGGCGATGGAACTCGCCCGTACCACGGGTGAGGAGAATGAAACCCTGGAAGAACGACTGATTGCCCGGGAGCATGAACTCACCATGCTGCGCATGCAGCTGATGCAGTTGCGGGAGCAATCCCAAAAGCAGGAATCCACCCTGAATACCCAGCAGCTGCAGATCGCCCGCCTGAACCGGGAACGGGATGAGTTGACCAACCGGGTCGAGCGTCTCAATCAGGAACGCACCCTGCTCTCCACTCAGGTGAACCAGCTCACCCAGGAAGGGGTACGCCTGCAGACCCAGCTCAGCGATGCCAACCGCAACATCGAAAGCCTCAGCTCCGATCTCGAACAGGCCAATCTGCGTCAGACCACCACGCTGGATGAGCTGCAGCGTCTCAGGGTGACCCTAACCCAGAAAGAGAATGAACTGCTGCAGGCCCTGACCATCAGCCAGGAGAAGGATCAGCAGATCACCAACCTGACACAGGACTTCTCGGATCTGAAGATTCAGTACAACAAACTCCTGCGTCCGGCCCGCACCGCCAAGGGAAAGACCCTGGTCGAGGTGCGCTACACAAAAGTCGGCGGCGCCACCCGGATCGAGTACAAAGGACCCTCTGACAGTGCCTTCAGCATCTTGAGTCAAGGTCAGCTCGAGCAGCGCCTGACACGTCTGAAGGCGAAGGATAACAACCTCTACATCAAGGTCATCATTCCGAAGAACAGCGGTCTCTCCTACAACGAGGCCTGGACCTTCACCAATAATCTACACCGCAGTTACGACTATTATTATCAGGAGGATGCGGAGAAAGAGCGGATCATCGAATAACCATGATCCCGGACCCCAGGGAATTAATCCTCCCTACCCTGAGTCCAACCCATCAGAGCGGAACAGCTGAACGTTGGCAGGCCCCATGAACACACACACCCTGAGTTTGACCCTGATCCTTACGGCCACCACCCTGCTGGGGGCCTGCGCCTCAAACATCCCTGTGGCAATACGCACCCCCGTTGACGGGGATATTCGGGTGGATGAGGTTCAGCAGGATCCGCAGCCGTTCATCGATTCCAGGGTTCGCTGGGGCGGGGAAATCATCGAAGTGGAAAACCTCGCCGACGAAACCCGGATCGAGATCCTCGCACAAAAACTCAACAAGTCCGGCAAACCTGTCAGTGACAGTAAAAGCGGTGGGCGCTTCATTGCCCGCATCGATGGCTTTCTCGAACCTGAGGATTTCCCAAAAAAGCGCAAGATTACCATCGTGGGAATCATCGACAGCACCACCGAAAAACCGGTGGGGGACTATCCCTATGTCTATCCCGTGGTCAAAGCAGGGTATTACTACCTGTGGCCAAAGGAACAGACCTATCCCCGCTACTACTATCACGACCCCTTTTATGACCCCTTCTACTATCCGTACTATCCCTACTACTGGAACAGATATCCCTATCGTCATTAATCTCATGCGCCTGCTTACGCTCCTTTTCGTGACACTCATTGCTGGCTGCAGCAGTCTGCCAACCGTGCCACAGGCAGAGCGCACACCATCACCTCATGAAGTCAGTCAGGAGGCTGCCCCGAAACAAGATCGGGTTCTCCAATGGGGCGGCATTCTGATCGGCATTCGCTCCGAGGAACTGGAGATACTGGCCTACCCCCTCGACGCAGATGGACGCCCGCAGACCGAACGGAAGTCCAGTGGACGTTTCCTCGCACGCATCACCGACGAGCAATCCCCGAACCCACTCACGGTGGGGCAGCAACTCACCGCAACCGGGCCAATCCTCGATATACAAACCGGCCAGGTCGGGGAAGCCGAGTACCGGTTCCCGGTCATGCTCTGTGAAGATCTGGCGATCTGGCCTGAACCGGGAAAAACCCGGGCACGACCCAGTGTGCATTTTGGCTTCGGTGCGAGCAGTGGTGGCGGTGGTTACGGTAGCATCGGCATCGGGATCGGATTCTGATCACATCCCAAGCCATGGCCCATAGTCAGCCACGCAAAGATCAAGCGGGCTTCTGCGCCACCTGGTTTCGCAGATAGACCGGCAGGGCCAGTTCAGGCGCCACAGCCCTACCGAGTCGAAAATCCTCAACCGCCAGACGCGCCACATCCTCGGCGCTGCAATGAAACTCATCCGTGAATCCCAGCAGCTGTCCGCCCAATCGCGCCTGCAAAGGCTCGGCACAGCACCCCCAGCCGCTGCCCACCCCATACCAGCCCCCGTCATCGGGTAGTTCCACCTGATCAGCGGTAGCCACCTGCTCAGCGATGATCGGTTCCACCAGACCCCGCTCACCCAGACGGTAGGCTGCCCAGTAGAGTTCACCCATACGCGCATCATAGGCCGGTAACAGACATGACTGACCCAGTTCACGATAGCCTCGCTGGGCCAGGGCTGCCAGCGTGGAGACCGGAACCACCGGCAGGTCGGCCCCAAGTGCAGCGCCCTGAATGACACCGGTGGCGATCCGCACCCCGGTAAAGGAGCCGGGACCACGACCGAAGGCAAGTGCGTCCAGACCGGTGATCTTCATCCCGGCCTCTGTGAGCAACTCATCCATCATGCCCAGCACCAGTTCACTATGCCCCCTGGGCTTGACTGTGTGCCGCAGGGTGATTTCCTGGTCAATCAGCAAAGCGGCGGAACAGGCTTCCGTAGCGGTTTCAATGGCGAGAATCTTCATGCTTACCCAAAGGATTGAAGTGTTGTGAAGTGACGGTGTGATCGGAGCAGCCGAACATTCGGGTATCGCCCCGAAATGACATAGCGAAGCGATTATAAAATCCTTTCAAATCTGAAGCTTGCAGAAAAACAAAGGTCACTTTGGACGGGTCTGTGAAGTCTGTTCTGGAGCCGCTGGATATAACCTAAATTCTTATTTTCAGGGATTTTTTACACTTCAACCTGGATATTCGCCTCAGTTAGGCGAACCTCTCGAATCCTATCATCAAGCATCATATCTAACCAGCTGTAAAGGTTGGTATTTTTACCGTTTCACAAGTTTCGGAATTTTTTACACTGATCGCCATCCAACTACTACAGCATTCATAACTATATGTATTTATTCTAATAGACTAATACTTGGCACCGTATTTGCAAAACAGTTTGAAACACAGGAAACGACCCATGACCATGAACATCAAACGATTGCTGCTTACCCTGGGTTTCATGACCCTATTCAGTGTCAGTGCGACTCTGAACACCACTCATATTTCGATCAAACAATCGAACCCCTTTGAGTCCATGACCTTGAAAAGCCTGGACATCAGCAGCTTCACCGCGGTCTGAGGCACGACTGTCCGGCAGATGTAGGGAGCACACTGCCGCTATTCAACTGGATATCCCCTCAGCCGACCAGCCCCCCCGTATCAGCCCTCTTCCGCCTGCGCTGCAAGCGTTCCTGCAATCCCTGTAGAAGATCCCAGAGCACCGGTATGATGAACAAGGTCAGGGTTGTTGCCGTGGCCAGTCCGGTAACGAATGTTGAGGCCATGGTGCCCCAGATCAAAGAGTAGCTGGGTATACCGATCGCCATGGGCAACAGACCCAGAGTGGTGGTCAGTGTGGTGAGCAGAATCGGGCGCAACCGGACATGCACCCCTTCGATGATCGCTTCCTTGCGCGACATCCCGGCACGATAGCGCTTGTTGATGAAGTCGATGAGCACCAATGCGTCATTCACCACCACACCGGCCACGCCGATCACGGCAATGAAGCTGTTGATGGTGAACAGGGACTGGGTGATGAGTTTGCCGAACACCACCCCGATCAGGGCGAACACGATCGCCGAGAGGATGATAAAAGGCTGCAGGTAGGACTGAAACTGGGTAGCCAGGATCACGTACATCACCAGCACCGCGATGATGAAGGCGAAGCCGAGGGATTCGAACGAGCGCTGGGTATCCTCATGCTCACCGCCGAAGATCACCGTGGCGCCGGGATAGTCATCACGAATCTGTGCGTAATGGCTTCTCACCGCATTGACGATCGCCGGAGTTGAGGTGGGAGCCCCTTCACGGATGTCCGCCTTGATACTGACGGCACGCTGTCCCTGGTAGCGTTTGATCTCACCGGACTCGTTGTAGGAGACCATACGCACCAGGTTGCGTAAATACACAGGCTCGCCAGCGGACTCCACCACAGGAATGTAGAGCGCCTGTTCCGGATGATTGAGCGCACCGGGCTCGATGCCCAGTTTCAGATCGACCTCCTCATCGATATGCCGGTACTTGCCCAGATAGCGCCCATCCAGGACGCTGGCTGCCAGTCGCGCCACCTGGGCATTGTCCAGTCCATATTCCGCCACCCGTCGCTGATCCACCTCGAAGCGTAACACCCTTTTGGGAATGCCCTGGTCGTCATCAAGATCGATCAGATGGGGCCCGATCGCATCGGACTGGCGCATGTACTCCAGCAGCTCAGCCGCCAGCGCGGAAACCGCCTTCACATCGGCGCCGACCACCCGCACATTGATGTCCTTACCGCTCGGGGGCCCATCACTCTGGGGATGGATGTGCAGCAGATAGCCGTCATTCTCATACAGGGGTTTGAGCTTCTCCCGCATGCGGTCCAGATGCGCCAGTGGATCGTCGAAGGATTGGTCCGACACGCTCGGCATGGTGACCATGACCGAGCCATGATTGTTGCCGTACACCGGTTCGTAATCCTCGTTGAAATACATCCCCGCCAGACCGCTCGCTGCGCTGGCCATGCCGGGTCCATCCTCCATCACGGTTGCAGCAATCTGCTTAACCCGTTCATTCACCTCCTCGATGGTGATGCTGCTGGGTCCCACCACATCCACGTAGTAGAGCTTGTAGTCGTCGGGAAAGAACTGGATCTTCACCAGCGGCACACGACCGCTCACCGAAAGCACGATGATCACCAGGGAGACCAGGAACAGACCGATCACCACCGACACTGAGGTCAGCCGGTAATGCATGGTGAGATTCAGCAGCCAGCCGGTGAATCGCCGGGCGATGCGCATCAACGCATTGTCCCGCTCCATCAGGTGCACCGCATTCTGTGCCCGGGGCCCGAAATCCAGGTAGTGGATCGGCAGCACCAGCAGGCACTCAACCAGAGACGCGAGAATCGCATAGGTCACCGCTTTCGGCACCAGGGCGAAGAACTGACCGATCGCGCCGGTCATGATCAGCATCGGCAGAAACGCCGCCACCGTGGTCATGGTCGCGGCGATGACCGGAATCGCCACCTCGGCTGTGCCGTTGATGATCGCATCCCGGAGCGGATGACCCTCCTGCACATGACGATAGATATTCTCCGTCACCACGATCGCGTCATCCACCACGATACCGGTCACCAGAACAAAGGAAAACAGGGTGATCTCATTCAGGCTGTTGCCGGTGAGAAACATGATCAGCATGGTGATCATGAAGGAGAACGGGATACCGATAGTCACCAGTCCGGCGTTACGGATACCCATGAAATACCAGATGATCAGCGACACCAGGGTAATACCCACGAGCATGTTCATGCCCAGGGTGCTCAGGCCATCCTGGATATACACCGTCGAGTCCTGGGTCAGCACCACGTCCATGCCCTGTGC
This sequence comes from Candidatus Thiodiazotropha sp., assembly GCA_040506775.1. GTDB lineage: Bacteria > Pseudomonadota > Gammaproteobacteria > Chromatiales > Chromatiaceae > Thiodiazotropha. The sequence continues at coordinate 261,447 of JBEVWC010000007.1, read as the reverse complement.
CTGCAGCGATGGCCGGAGTTCATCGATCATGGCAACGATTTCTGCGCGGATCTTGATCGCATTGCCATGATCCGACTTGATCACTCTCAGACCCAGGGAGGGTTTGCCATTGACCGAGGAAAGCACGATCGCATCCCGGTAACCCATCCCCAGGCGGCTCACCAGATCCTCGACCCGCACCAGGCTCCCATCCGCATCGCGCCGCACCACCGTGGACTGGACCTGTTCCAGGCTGGCAAAACGCTCATCGAGCTTGACCAGGTATTCACCACTGCTGTCCTGATACTTGCCGGCAGGAAGGGTATGATTCGCCCCGATCAGCGCCTGGGAGACCTGATCGAAACTGACCCCCAGGCCTCTCAGTTTGGCGGGATCGAGAAAGACATGAAACTCCTGGGTCTGCTCACCGGAGAAATCCACCTCCTGGACGCCAGGTATCCGCAGCAGGCGGGTCTTCAGTTCCTCTCCGACCAGGGCCAGGCTGCGATTGCTGTGCTCCCCGACCAGGTTCACCATGATCACCGGCAACCAGTCCTGCACCTTGACGTTGAGCAACTGTGGCGGATCGACCCCTTCGGGAAGTTCATTGACGATGTTCAGAACTTCGAAACGCACCTCATTGAACAGACGGTCGTAGTCCGTATCGTCGACGAACTTCAGCCTGACATTGGAACGACCGCTGAACGAGGTGGCGTTGACCCACTCCACATCCTCCACATTTTCGATCGCTTCCTCGATCTTGCGGGTCACCAGGCTCTCCACCTCCACCGGCGAGGCGCCCGGGTAGACCGTGGAGATGATCACCTCTCCGAAACCGAAGTTGGGATAGCGCTCCGCAGGCAGGGCAAACAGAGTGATGAAACCCACCACGATCAGGGTGACGAACATCAGGTTGTAGAAAACCCGCTGCTTCAGTGAAAAGGCGATCAGGTCACGCACGCAGGCTACTCGGTGAAGGGAATGAAGCGATCACCCGGGGCAATACCCGGTGCGGCAACCCGTACCCATTCCCCGTCCGGTCGCGATTCCCGGCCTCGATAGACCACCGGGATCTCGCTGCCGTCCTCCCGCTTGAGCCAGTATTGCTCGTAACGCTGGCGCAGCGCCTGCTGCGGCACCATAACCGCACCATCCCGGGCCGGGACATCCAGAGTCAACGCGACTCTCTGTCCCCCTCGGTGTTCACTGAGACCCTCATCCAGCAGCAGCTGCAGGGCGATCTTCCGGGATGCGGGGTCGAATGCCGGGGACACGCGGATCAACCTGGCGGGCAGCTCCTGGCCGGTTTCCGTCAGCTTCACCTGAATACCTGTCTGCTGAAGGACCTGTAACGCGCGATACTCATCAACACTCAGGGCAAAAGGCACCACCAGCTGCCGGTAATCACCGGCCACACCGATCGGCTCGCCGGTATTGACCCATTGACCGGGTTCGACGTTGCGTTCGATCACCCGCCAACCGGAGGGTGGCACGACGCAGAGCCGCTGCAACCGCTCGTCCAAAACTTCCGCCTGTACGTTCAGAGCCTGGATTTGGGATTCAGTCTTGTCGAGATTGCGCTGCGCGGTATCCAACTGGCTCTGCGAGGAACTGTTCTGCTGCAACAACTGGCGAATCCGTGCCACCTCTTTGCGATAGTAGTCCCGGTCCACCTGCAGGCCCGAGCGTTCCACACGGTTGGCACGTAATTCCAGATTGATGAAGGTGTCATCCACACAGGCCAGCGCCTGTCCATCGGGCAGGCTGTCTCCCACATCACCGTTCACACTGATCACACGCCCGTTCAGTTCGGCAGACAGTACCACGCGGCGGTAGGCACGGGTAAAACCGATCTGGGTCTCGCGTTGAGTTGCCGTGATGGCTTCGTAGAACGTTTCCTGGGCCTGGATTGGCCGGGACAACAGGAAAATTTGAACCAGTAGCAGCAGCAGGATGTGTTTCATACCGTCCTCGGACCCCCTTGCCACCTCAGATTGCACCGGTTCATCCATGAACACCAATACAACATGCGCATATTACGACCACGCAGCCATCTGAGGCGGGATGCAAACCAGATTGTGATGGGACATGACCGCAAAACCTTTGCTTATGTGCGGTTATTATACTTTGACATAAACACCCATTCAGTCCTATTTTAGGCCCCATTGCTGAGCGTTGATGCCCGAAACAGGCATGGAGGCCTGAGAGTCAACCTCCCTGAACGGATGCAAGATATCGCATACAAGGAGCCGACCGACCATGTGGATTTTCTTCAAACACCTGCCCCGTGGTGTCACCACCCAGGAGATCGTAACGATCACCTGCAAAGGAGCGCACAAATCCTGGCTTCCCCTGCACATTCTCTCAAAGCCCAAGATCAAGCGATCGAAAATCATACGCATCAAGGATCTTGAGAGCGAAACCCTCGAATATCACGCCATCGTTCAGGTGGACAGTTCAGAACTGGCCGACACCATCGTGGAAAACCTGGAAGGCCGCACCGTGAACGGACTGTTTCTCAAACCCCACCGTTATTTCCGCAGGTTTCCGAACCGGGACCGCCGATCACGACATGATAGCGATTCCCCGGTCACCGAACGACGCCTGACGGAGCGACGCCGAAAAAATCTGATTACTCACGTGCTTGAAACGGCATGATTCTGAGATCCTCAGGTCAGGCTTTTCACAGCATTACAGACTGTTAAGTATCTCCGCCAGCAGACTGCCATCCATCGGATTGAGGCTATGGCTGACAGGAGTAACCCGCGTTTCAGACCGCCCCTGCAGCGCGGCCACATGGTTCATGTCCTGACTGTAGGCCGGCACCAACTCATCCCCCATTCCTACAGGTCCGGAACGCACCACTGAGATATATTGCACATCGGGATGCGCCTGTCGGTTCAGCCAGAACAGCAAGTTACCCGGCCTTTCCGGGGTCAGATCAAGCAGTACGCCCCAGGAGTCACGCACCACGTCATAAAGGTCACCGGCAAAAAAATCCTTGATCAGACAGATCGGAAACGGATCATCGGTCTCGTCCAGGGCCTCCACGGCACGCAGAGTGCCCAGATGAGGAGAAGCCAGAGTAATGAGCGCCTTGGTCCCCGGCGCGCCACCTTCCACAAGCGCCAGGCGGGCCACCACCCCACCGGCGGAGTGACCGACCAGGATCAGGGGTTCGTCCGGCTGTCGACGCTCAATCGTCTGAAGCATACCGCTGAGGATCCTGGCCTGAACACCAATGGGAGCCTGCGAAGGAAGTTCCACGGTATAGAAACGATTGTCCGATTGCGCACCCTGCAGGGGTATCAGCCCACCGGGGGTAAACACACCCGCGGGTTGCCAGCCCTGTTGACTCAATACCGCCGCGATTCCACTGCGCTCCCAGGAGGCGGCACTGCCCAGGTAACCATGCACCAGAACTGCCACATCTGCCCGGGCGGAAAAGGATACCAAGCCCCAAAGCATCAGATACATCAAGCGCTTCATGATCACTCCTGTTGGTTTGCCCGATAGGCCGATTGTACCACTATCGGAGTGCCTTCAACCTGATTGGGAGGAATGAAAAGGTAGGGGCGTATTGCCTCTGCGCGTGCGCAACCACGAAATGCAAACACAGCGAAGGGAGGATGGGTGCTGCCGCATCCCCCCCTGTGCCCTTAATATGGACCGTTCCGCTCAGTTACGGAACTGAATCACCAGGTCATCGAGTCTTTCGATAGCGGCCAGAATCTGCTGACAGGCTTCCGCACTGTGCTTGGCGCCAGAGGCGGTTTCCTCCGCCACCTGGTTGATGTTGACCACATTCTGATTGATCTCTTCGGCGACCGCACCCTGCTCTTCAGAGGCGGTGGCGATATGGTGATTCATATCCGTGATGTTATCGATCACACTGGAGATACCTTGCAATGCCGATCCGGCCTTGGCCGCAAGGTCGACACTGCTGTCGGCCTGAGTGCGACTCTGTTCCATGACTTCAACCGCCTTGCGACTGCCCGAGCGCAAGCCCTCGATCATCTCCTCGATTTCCCGGGCAGATTCCGTGGTACGACTTGCCAGGGTGCGCACCTCATCGGCCACTACCGCAAAACCCCGGCCGTTTTCACCAGCCCGGGCCGCCTCAATGGCCGCATTCAAGGCCAGCAGGTTGGTCTGTTCCGCAATACCCTTGATCACGTCCAGGACCTTGACGATATCAACACTCTGCTGGGACAGTTGGCCAATCACCCCGGCCGCCCTTTGAACTTCCTGGGAGAGCGCGTTGATCGAATCGATCGTCTGGGTGACCACCTGCCGGCCGGAAGCGGTCTGCTTCTGTCCTTCCCGGGTGGCATCGGCGGCCAGTGCCGTATTGCGGGCGATCTCCTGCACCGTAGCGACCATCTCGGTCATCGCGGTGGCCACCTGGGTCAGTTCAAACTGTTGCTGTGCAACGCCCCTGCTGGCTTCCTCGGAGCGTTTGTGGGTCACTTCGCCCAGTTCATAGAGCTGCTGGGTGGTATCCGTAAGTCGCCCGACAATCGCATCGACCTGAGATGCGCGCATCTTAAGTGCAAGCTGGATCTGACCGATCTCATCATCCCGCCCGGTGTAGACCCTGCGCATGACCGGTTGATCGAATACCGCGCGGGCATCTGCCACGGCGGCCTGAAGCGGACTGAGGAGCCAGAAATTAACGCCCAGGATGGTGAATACAGTAATCGCCAAACCCAACAGCACCATGGGTGAAAGCGCCGGGGTCAGGGCAAAAACCAGCAAGGGCAGCAATGCCAGCAGATTCGCAAGAATGAGTTTATAGGTCAGGCTGATGCGACTTGTGATACCGGGCTTGAAACCCTTCCCCTGCAGCAGTCGCTTGTAGATCGGCTCCGCGCGGTCCACCCAGGCCCGGTCAGCTTTATAGCGGACCGACTGGTATTCGAAGGATTTACCGTCCTTCTTGATTGGCATGACAAAGGCGTCGACCCAGTAATGATCACCGTTTTTGCAGCGGTTCTTGACGATACCCATCCACGGGTTGCCCGCTTTGACGGTACTCCAAAGGCTTTCGAAGGCGGCGGGCGGCATATCCGGATGGCGCACGATGTTGTGGTTCTTGCCATACAACTCGTCGCTGCCAAAGCCACTGACCTCAATGAAATCCGAATTGACGTAGGTAATGGCGCCTTTCAGGTCGGTTGTGGACAGTATGTTGTGATGCTTCTGGACTTCCCTTTCCCTGTTGGTCACAGGGTGATTGATCTTCATGTAGTTTCGCCCGAGTGGAGTTGTTAGGAGTGTAGCACCTAACCATCAAGCCCATTTTCGGCAGAATGCGAAGAATCTTTACGGCAACTCTCATGAACACTGTTAGATTCAGTCAACCACTAATCACAGACCCTCTTCAATCAGGCAGATTGTTTCCGGCTAGACAACAATCAATCAGGCCATGCTCTGGTAATAGAGATTCTGAGGATGCTTTGCCTCGGTAAAGAAGTGATATCGCTCCATGACCAGTCCCAGATACTGGATCAAAAATGCAACCATCGGCAGACGACTCGATTCGAGCCCATAAGCAAGCAGGATCAAGGTCACAGGCAGAATGAACACCATCAAAACAAACCCATAGCGCACGATCTTGAGGAAACCTTCCGACTTGCCGTGAAAAAACTCCCGGGTGTTGAATGACCCACCCATGAATCCCTGAGCCTTCTGGTGCAACTGACTGTGATGTACACCAATGGCGGACTGCAGATCCACCTTGCAGCGGGAACGGGTATTGCGATAGAGCGAGATTCCCCTCGTCAGCGCACCCAACAAGGTGGCGATCACCGCCCACAGCCCATAGAAGGCTACCAGGCTGGTACCCTGATAAGCAGAAACCGCGGCCGCCAGCATAAACCCTGAAGCGATACCGAGAAACAGGAAATTTGCCACGGTCAGGGGCGAGTGCCAGGCCTTGATGAAGCGCAGACTGGCATAAATCATCGCAGTGCAGAGAAACAGTACAAAGGTCGCCAGGGTCGCCAGCGCCCCGATGATCAGAGTCATGTCAACGGGCAGCGTCTGGGAGATCACGAACAGGGGATCGGTCCAACCAAAGTAGTGGAACAGGCCGTAGAAAAAGATCAGTCCCATGGTAGCCGGCAAGGCAATGACCTCGCGGGACAGCCAGGAGGTTCGCCACTGGGTCGCGGCACGCCAGGCCCGCTCGGGACGCCCCAGGTGAAACACCGAAGCCACCAGACCACCTATCAGCAGCGCCAATGCAATCAGGCTGCCCAGGGCATAGAAATTCTGCGTTTGCACCGGCAACAGATTAGCCAAGGCATACAACTGACCAGTGTAGAGGGCCAGAAACAGACCCTGACCGGCGCCGATCAGGGTGGTCAGGAAGATTACTGAGAATGCAGGATGCATCTTTATTCTCCGAATAATTTTGAATTCTGAATTGTTAATTTTGAATTGAGGAGGTTCGCTTCACTCACAGTTTATTTCGCCCCCTCTCCTTGCCCCTCTCCCACTAGGGAGAGGGGGATCAAATCACACCGCGCAATGCGCGCATCAATTCAAAATTCAACATTCAAAATTCATAATTTAAAAAAATCACCAGGCCACATCATCCAACGTCTCCCCCGCCTCAGGCAGCGGCAACTGCTCTTTCTTCAGCGGATTGTCTGCGCGCACCAGTTCGTCCTTGTGAATCTGGATGCGGGTCTTGCGCCTGGGCAGGTAGTGGTTGGCCGGCTTGGTGCCCCACTCCGGCTGCAGCGGATAACCGCCCTCTTCGCGGATCGCCACCGAGACTTCCGAATTCGGATCGTGCACATCGCCGAACAGCCGCGCATTGGTCGGACAGGCGAGCACGCAGGCCGGCTTGCGCCGTGACTCCGGCAGGCTCATGTCGGTAATGCGGTCGATGCACAGGGTGCACTTCTTCATCACCTTCTGCTTCTCATCGATCTCCCGGGCGCCGTAGGGACAGGCCCAGGAACAGTATTTGCAGCCGATGCACTTGTCATAATCGACCAGCACCACCCCGTTGTCGGCACGTTTGTAGGAGGCCCCGGTGGGACACACCGGCACGCACGGTGGATCTTCGCAGTGCAGGCACGACTTGGGAAAATGGTAGGTTTCGGTATGCGGAAAAACACCCGCCTCGTAGGTCTGCACCCGGTTGAAGAAGGTCCCGGTGGGATCCTCGTCATAGGGTCGCTGATCGGTCATGGGACCGGCCCAGCCGGAGGTGTTCCACTCCTTGCAGCTGGTCACGCAGGCGTGGCAGCCGACGCAGACGTTAAGGTCGATTACTAGTGCTAGCTGTGTCATCGCTCTTCTCTCGGTAGTTTTGAGTTTTTAGTGTTGAGTTTTGAGTTGATGCGTTCGCTTCGCTCTCAACTCTTTAAACCAGGCGTGCGTAAAGCGCACTCCACAACTAAAAACTTAAAACTCATAACTCAAAACTATTATCAAAGGTTGTTTTTCCGGCGAAACGACCCGGCAAAAAACTGCAGCCATTTCCCCCGCTTCACATCCTGCCCCGGCAGGCGCTTCATCGGCTTGAACTGGGGCGAGGTAACCTGCGGCTCTTCAGGACCCGCCGGGTAGAGCCGCACACGCACGTCGAACCAGGCGGCCTGGCCGGTGACCGGGTCGGAGTTGGACATGTGGTCGCCCGCTTCGCAGGGTGGCAGTTCCTCGGAGATCACATGATTCAACAGGAATCCCTTCTGTGATTCATTGGCCTTGGGCGACAGACCCCAGGCGCCGGACGCCTTGCCGATGGCATTCCAGGTCCACACCGTGCCCGGCTCCACGGCCTCGGAGAAGCGGGCCATGCAGCGCACCTTGTTGGTCGGCGATTCGACCCAGATCCAGTCCCCGTCGCCAAAGCCGCAGGCCTCGCCCAGCTTGGGATTGACGAACAGGTAGTTGTGGGTGTGAATCTGCCGCAGCCAGGCGTTCTGGGAATCCCAGGAGTGATACATGGCCATGGGACGCTGGGTCAGGGCATTGATCGGATAACGATGGGTATCGACCAGCTTGTGCTCCAGCGGCGCGGTGTAGAACGGCAACGGATCGAAGTGTTCCGCGACCCGCTTGCGCAGCCGCTCCGGTGGCTGCTTGCCCGGCAGTTTGCCCTGTGCCGCGAGACGGAAGCGCTGCAGCACCTCGGAGTAGAGATGCAGGGTGATCGGTTCCACGTAGCGGGTCATGCCGTGGTGGCGGGCCCACTCCAGGTAACCCTGGTTCCAGTTACGCATGTACTGATAGGACCTGGGCAGTTCGTAGTGGTAGACGCAGCCGTTGTTCTGATACATCTCCCACTGGCGCGGATTCGGCTCACCCTTGAGAAATTTCTCACCACCCTTACCCCGCCAACCGGCGAGAAAGCCGATGCCGGAACCCGGCGAGGTTTCGTAGTTGGTGATGAAATCCGGGTAGTCGCGGAACTTCCGGCTGCCATCCGGCTTGATGAAGGCCGGCAGACCGAGGCGGGTGCCCATCTCGATCAGCACCTCCTGGAACGGTTTGCATTCGCCACGCGGCTCCACCACCGGGATACGCACCGAGTCGACCGGACCGTCGAATTCGGAGATCGGTCGATCGAGCATCGACATCGCGTCATGACGTTCCAGGTAGGTGGTATCCGGCAGCACCAGATCGGCAAAGGCCACGGTCTCCGACTGGAAGGCATCGGCGACGATGAGGAACGGGATCTTGTACTCCCCGTTCTCATCCTTGTCGCGCAGCATGTCGCGAACATTCTCCGTGTTCATGGAGGAGTTCCAGGCCATGTTGGCCATGAACAGCAACAGGGTGTCGATTTTGTAGGGATCGCCCCGCCAGGCATTGGTGATGACATTGTGCATCAGGCCGTGCACCGACAGGGGATACTCCCAGGAGAAGGCCTTGTCGATGCGCACCGCTTCGCCATTCTCGTCGACGAACAGGTCATCAGGCTTGGCCGGCCAGCCCAGGGGCATGCCGTCCAACGGGGTATTGGGCTGCACGCCTTCGGGACCTTTGGGCGGCTTGGGACAGGGCGGAATCGGCCGCGGGAATGGCGCCTTATGTCGGAACCCGCCAGGGCGATCGATGGTGCCCAGCAGGGTCATCAGGATACCTAGGGCACGGATGGTCTGGAAACCGTTGGAGTGGGCCGCCAGTCCGCGCATGGCGTGAAAGGAGACAGGGTTGCCGGTCACGCTATCATGCTCATTGCCCCAGGTGTCGGTCCACTGGATCGGCAATTCGATCTTCTGGTCCCGGGCCACCACGCCCATCTCGTGCGCCAGACGACGAATGGTATCAGCGGGAATACCGGTGATGTCCTCCGCCCACTCGGCGGTGTACTCCTCGACCCGTTCCTTGAGCAACTGCATCGCAGGCTTCACCGGGGTACCGTCCTGCAACTTGAACTGGCCGAGCAGGCGGGGATCGGTGCCGGGGGTGTGGGTGGAGATTTCGCGCTCGAGTTCCCGGTCCCACCAGAGTTTGTTCTCGGGATCGAAGCAACCCTCTTCGACATGCATTTCAAAACGCCGGAACAGGCCGTGATCGTCCCGGCGGGGATCATCCACCACCAACTCGGCGGCATTGGTGTACTTGATCAGAAACTCACGGTCATACAGACCGGTGTGAATCAGTTCCCGGATAATCGCCAGCAACAACGCACCGTCAGTACCCGGCTTGATCGGCACCCACTCGTCCGCAATCGCCGAATAACCGGTACGGATCGGATTGATGGAGATGAAGCGTCCACCCCGACGCTTGAAATCGGACAGGGCGATCTTCATCGGATTGGAGTGATGGTCCTCGGCGGTGCCGATCATGATGAACAGTTTGGAGCGCTCCAAGTCGGGTCCACCGAACTCCCAGAAGGAACCGCCGATCGTGTAGATCAGTCCCGCAGCCATGTTCACCGAGCAGAAGCCACCATGGGCTGCGTAGTTGGGGGTACCGAACTGCTTGGCAAACATACCGGTCAATGCCTGCATCTGATCCCGGCCGGTGAAGATCGCGAACTGCTTCGGATCCTCGGCCCGAATACGACCCAGGCGTTCCTGCATGATGTCGAATGCCTGCTCCCAGGAGATCTCCTGGAAATCGGACTCACCCCTCTCCGCACCGGGCTTGCGCAGCAGGGGCTTGGTCAGGCGCGCTGGAGAATACTGCTTCATGATCCCCGAGGAGCCCTTCGCACAGATCACACCCTTGTTCAACGGATGATCCGGGTTGCCCTCGATGTAGCGCACCTCGCCATCGCGCAGGGTCACGCGGATGCCGCAACGGCAAGCGCACATGTAACAGGTGGTCTCTTTGACTTCGACCCGCCCGAGGTCACTGTCAGAGTGGGTTGTAGGATCCTGCATGAAAATAACCTTTTAAAAAACTGTGCCTTACATGGAGCGCAAAGGAATTTCTTATATTAGACTTTTCTGATGAATGGTTCCAGACCCATCGCCATCACAATCCTTTGGGGAAGACATACCAGGGTTAATGATGGGTCAGCACAGCCATTGAGCGGATTTTTTACCTAACTTCATACAGTTGCTCTGCTATCCAGTAACCCGGATCATGACCAAAAAGGATTACAGGGGCAGAAGCAGATTCACTTTCCAGCATCCAGATCATTCGGAACAGTGCCCGGATATTGCGTTTCATCACCGACGTGCCCATTCCACTGCGCTAGTCTGCATGGGTCATGTTTTGCTTAAAAGCCTACGAACAGGTCCTGCTGGCGCACCCACCAGGTCCCACAACCCACAGACCGGACGAACCATGAACCACACGCGCTGCTGGCTGACCCCACAAGAACTCAATGCACTGCTGAGTGAGGACGCCCCCTACGGAGATCTGACGACGGCATCACTTGGTATCGGCTTACAGACAGGCCGTATCACCTTCGATGCACGGGACCCCATGGTTGTTTGTGGTGTCGAAGAGGCCGCCGAACTATTGAGATACGCCGGAGCGGACCAGGTTGATACTTTTGTCAGCAGCGGCGAAGCCGTGGATCCCGGCCGTCACCTGCTTCAGGCAACGGGCCCAGCACACGCCCTGTTCCTGGCATGGAAGGTAGCCCAGAGTCTTATGGAATCACTCGCTGGTGTCAGTACCAGCGCCCGCCAGATCGTCGATCAAGCCGGAGACGCGGTCGTCGCCTGTACCCGAAAGCACCTACCCGGCACCAAGACCCTGATGGTCAAGGCGGTTCAGGCCGGTGGCGCGACCATGCATCGTTTGGGTCTGTCCGAAAGCATCATGGTTACCGAGGAACATCGCACCTTCCTCTCAGACTCCGCATCCCATGCCTATCTCGCACATATCCATAAGCAGCAGCCGGAAAAGAAATGTGTGGTCGAAGTGGACCGGATGGATGCAGCCCTTGCGCTGATTGAACAGGACTGCGCCGTAATACAGTTGGAGAAATGCACGATTGAAGATGTGGTCAGGGTTGTGAACGCGGCCAAGGCGCGCAACCTGGGAGCGCAGCGGACCGTCATCGCTGCGGCAGGGGGAATCAATCCAGGCAACGCCGCGGAATATGCCGCAACCGGCGTAGATCTTCTGGTGACATCTGCGCCCTATTTCGCCAAACCCCGGGATGTTCAGGTGCGGTTTGAAGCGCTGTGAGGTTCACGGTCAGGTTCAAGATCTTTGAAGTTTTCAACCCCTGTGTCTATTAGTCGCCAACGTTAGGGATCAGCAAACTAAACATCTCTCGTTCCCACGCTCTGCGAGGGAATGCAGACTTTGGCTTGTACAGGCCTAACAGGTTTGGTCAATGCGGCATGATAATGATAGGCAACATTAGGTTTGGATGGGTATTCATCTATATCATGGATGTATTTTCTGCAAAAAAGATGCTCGCGATTTCGTTGGGTTGGTGTCTGCATAGCTCAATTAATGGACTATCGCCTTCACCTTTTCAACATCAACCAATAGTTGTTCAATCTCAGATTTATTCAGCTCCGACTTAAAGCCCTCAACAGAATATTTTTCATAACATTCATTTATTTTATCTTTAAGATAATCTACAGACTTTCCCCGCTGATAAAGAGAATTGAAAATAGCCGTATAAAACATGAATGCTTCTAGCGGATTGTTACGCATAATTTCACGGTAGAAATCATCAAGCAACCTTAAAGTAGCTTGTTGGTCATCATCACCAAGCTTGTAAGAAGATTGAAAATCGTCTTCAACACTTTCAAGCACCTCAGCGTATGTATATCTATCCATACTAATCTCTTGTGAAAACATTCAACTGAATATTTGGATATCGATTTCTAAAATCAAGAACAACATCACCACAACTTTGGCAGTTTAAACGTTCGGTAAATAAATTCACCGTCCCATTAACCTGAGTATTCTCTCGTTCCCACGCTCCGCGTGGGAACGCAGCCCCGGACTTGCACACGCTTAACAGGGTTGGGCAATACTATGTGATTCGATATGCGTTCCCACGCAGAGCGTGGGAACGAGGAAGAAGAATCCAGAACCATCGCACAAGAGTTAGGCCCACAGGTCGGAAGAGGCCCTTGATCCAGCAATAGTCTATCTGCTTTTCTCTGGATACTAGTACTTCTAGGGTTATTTAGCTCTAATTGTCCAACTAAAGATTTGTTGTCAGAACCATTTACATTTGATGTATTAGCTCAACTACATCGCCAACTACTGCCACCCACACTCTTACGTCTTCCGGATCTACAAACGCAACATCTGGATCTAAAGTTTCAGGTATAGGAAAAATAACTTCAATTCTTCCATCTTCTTCCCTACCAATTTTTGGTGAGTCAACAAACTCAACCCCATGCTGACTTAAAAATTCAGCAGCACGAGTAATCAATTTTTGGACCAACAAGCAATCACCACAACTAATTTATTAGACCTAACTCTCTCAAACTCCTTTTTACACTACGACTTGAGGAAAGAGTTATTAATTCACCGGTATTTCGCTTAACCAGTAAGGGACCGTTGCCCGCCAATGATTTTGAGAAATCTTTAATATCACAATATTCCTTTGAGTTGTAGTAAAACACAAACCCGCAATCAAACTCCTCTGTTATGTCTGGGTTAATTTCAATTTCTACAGGACACGAATCATTTAAAACGTCCAAGTGAGACTCTGCTATGATTTTTGCTTCATTCAGGTCCATATTATTTTTTCCCCGGAACCTTTAACAAGAATTGGAAGTCTGTGAAGTCATCGAAGTTATCTACACCCAGACCCGCTTTCGCTCCAGGCTGACTGTCCAAAAACCTAACTACGCCGTTATCAAATCGAACATTCCATACATGCCCAAACCTCTCGCATGATCAGCTCCAAAAACAACCCCTCTCACACCACTGCCACTTTGCTTGAGAATATTTCCAATTTCCACCATTCCTGAGACGTTTCGGAAAGAACCACCAAACTCATCCGTAATCAATGATATTGGCTTTGGACTTCGCGAGGATAAAGCCTCAGCACCTACTTCGCCAGCGAATCGCTTGTCAGTAGCAATAACACATTGAACACAGTTTTCATCAAACCCAGGTACTTTCTTGAAATTCGGGTTAACGGTATGAATTGAGCCTGCCTCTAGTTGACTGTTTGGACCATTTCCTTAACCTGAAATGCTCCAGACGCAATCAAACCTCAACAAATTCATTCCCACTATCAAAATGACTGATCAAACTTTTAATAAGAAGCTCATACACAGAATTCGATGAGCTATCCGAAGGTAAATAGTAAATCTTGGATAAGAAGTAATTTTTTCCTAGGTCTTCATTAATCCATTCTAATCCTGAAATCACTTGCTTAAGAACTTCGTCGCCCGAAGCCTTGACTTTCGCTCCTCGCTTGATGTCCCATTCCATAAGTTCAATTTCGCATTCCTTATCCGAAAAGCAAACGCCTAGAATGTTATCTTGGACCCCGGTAATTCTGATCACTTTGTAAATATTATTACTTTTAGTGAATCTCATTGCCCTACCTCCCAAGGATTGCCACTCCAGCGCCAATCGACCCGATCATGTGCTTCCGTATAGCCAGAGTTATATTTCATCTCATACCACCGCTCCGCAGTCTCATGCTTGAGCCAAGTTATATCAGCATCCGTATGCGTTCCAGCTTCGAAACGCTTCCAAGCTTCTGCCTGCGCGGAGTTACTATGGAATCTCGAGGTTTTCAGTCTATCAAATCGGAAATCGCGTTCCAGCTACAACTGAATTGGGCGTGTTATTCCCAGGATGGGAGTCTATCAAATCGGAAATCGGGCTCCAGCTAAACAAATTACAACCTTGACAGATAATTGCGTGCCACTTCCTGAATCGCCCTATTATCAGAATGCAAAAAATCAGAAAAAATTTCCTCCCGCTCATCTAAGTTAGATTCAGAAAGAATGGATAATGCATGAACTAACGCACCCGGCCTCAACTCATGAATATGTTCCAAAATATATGTCTCTATATCTCGAGCACCATTACCTGACGGATATATGCCACTGAGCAAATTTAAGACACTCTCACAAACAGACTGATCTGTTTCAGTTAGCAACAACCCCAACAACCGATGGATAATCAATAGCGTTTCCTGCTTGCTGTAGGATTCAGCAACAAGTTCATCGTTGAGCTCATCTACTAACAAGTCTCTATCTTCATTATGAGGGTCGCAAATTCTGGAAATCAAGGTACTCACATTAATCTCCGCCAGATGTAATTTTCATCAAGTTAATCAGCCAAGTCTCTGGAGTTTGTATTGGTATATGGGTGTTATTTGCTGCAGCAGGATCGTAATGTGGACTTTTTGGATTAAATGCATTCTTATGAGCGAAGCCACCCGTGGTAGGATCGTAATAACCTCCTTTCTGCTGCCACCTTGCAACCCATCCATTCGCAGCATTTGATCCCTGATGACTTGGGTCTGGGTCGTGGATTCGCAAACGATTGGTTATTCCGTTTTCATCAACCCACTTGTATTCCAATCCCATTTGACTCTTACCTTCGACAGGTTTTAGCACACGTACGGATGCGCTCTCTGGAATATTGGAAACAATCTCCTGAACCTTAGCACCTGAAATACCACTCAAGTCTCCGACACTTTTTCCGCTACCTTTGAGAGCATTAAGCTCATCCAGGGTTGAGAACACCTTGTCTGGACCAACGGTACCGCCCCGCATCGTAAAGCTTACATCCGACGCGCCGTCGGCTTTCTCCATCCCTTGCGCCTCAAGTCTACCAGACGATGCCGCATCATCTGAAACACCCATGATTGTTTTTGGGCTTGTCGATAATTCCGACTTTGCAAGGTCATCTACACTTTCCGAAACGACTTTTGGCTTCAGCGTCATAGGGCCGAGTTGTGCGGTTACCGGACGGGTCAACGAATGGTAGATTCCAACACCGCAGGACCCGAGACTCAGCGACAAATCCACGCCGTCACCCAGTTGATGTGCGGTGGCTTCATCCGCACCCAGCATCTTTGCGCCTTCGGTCACCGCCTGATCGGTCAGGGTCTCCTCGGGTTTGCCGGTCCATAGCTCTTTCAGTCCACTCGATGCCACATCCGCTCCATGGACAAACAGGATTCCACCTCCGATGGTGGTCGCCGGTTCCGGTGTCACGATTCCCACCGCGCCGACAGCGGCTTCACCTGCACCACCCAGGACCTTCAGAATCCCCAGTCCTCGCTGCGTCAAGGCGTACTCCTGATCGAGTGACTTGATACCTTGCCAGGCACCCGATGCAAATTCACTGACCGACTCTGTGGACTCTGAAACAAACTGTTCAAGGGGGGATTGCGAGGCCTTCAACCGCTCTTCGGTTGTCAGGCCACCACTGAGGGATTGCTCGGTCGTCAGAGACTGAGCTTCTGTATCGGTGGATTGCTGAGACTCGGCGACGCCAGGATCAGAGTAATTGCTGAATGAAGAGGCAGACGTCAGGCCACCCGCTGAGGATTGGATTCCGGCCATGAGTACATTCCCTGTATCGTGATTTCCGCATCACGTTAACAGCCGAAACCTGCCGGATAAATCAGGGATTGCCATAGCTAGGGAAACCCCCTACCAGGGTCAACTCATACAACTTGACTAGGCTTGATAAAGACAAACCCGTTCAATAACGGCTTTTTTCCATGACCTCGTAGCCAAACTCCGGTTTCCATCCCCAAGAGTAGTTACGCAGATCGTAGAGGGCTGCCTGTTCAGCCTCGGTTGCTGAACGGGGACTGTAGCCACAACCGTAACTGGTACGCTCACGGCCGGTCAGGGTTGTGTAGTGCGTCTTGACGATCACCAGGTAGGCATGGGGCAGATCGGTGTTGGCCTGGGCATGCACATCCTGTCCTTTGAGCCGGTATCCCTGAGCCACCAATCGCTCAGTCGCCTCGTCAATGGCTTGTGCCGCACTCAGCTGGGATGATGCGGCCCATTCGATTGCGAGTGAATCGCCCTGACGTTTGGCCACCACGCAGGCAGCCCCGGAGTGTGCCTGATCCATCAGCATCATGAGGAGGCTTGCAAGCACGAGACGGGTAATGGAGTTAATAAATTTCATATCGACATTCTCTGGTTGATGCACGCTCAGCCTTTCAGCGCTTCCAGGGACTCCCAACGTTCATAGGCCTGCGCCAGTTCCGCTTCCACCCGGCTCGATTCCTGTTGCAGACTGGCAACCTGCTCTGCCTGGCTGCGATACAGCTCCGGATCTCCGAGGCGCTGCTGCAGCGCCTCGAGACTTTGTTCAAGGCTCTCGATGAGCTGTGGCAGGGCATCCAGTTCCCGCTGATCCTTGTAGCTGAGTTTGGCGGGTTTGCTCTTTGGCTTCTCAGCAGCCGTCGCTTTGTTTTTGCTGCTGGCGTGCGCTTGATTGAGCGCTTGCTGACGCTTGCGACTGGCTTCCCAATCGCTATAGCCCCCTACATATTCCGCCACCCGGCCTTCCCCTTCGAACACCAGGCAACTGGTTACCGCATTGTCGAGGAATTCCCGGTCGTGGCTCACCAGCAGCAGCGTACCGTTGTAGTCCACCAGCAGTTCCTCCAACAGTTCCAGGGTCTCCACATCAAGATCGTTGGTGGGCTCGTCAAGCACCAGAACATTGGCCGGTTTGGTAAACAGCTTGGCCAGCAACAGTCGGTTGCGCTCACCTCCCGAGAGGGCCTTCACCGGGGCACGGGCCCG
Source organism: Candidatus Thiodiazotropha sp. (assembly GCA_040506775.1). Lineage (GTDB taxonomy): Bacteria > Pseudomonadota > Gammaproteobacteria > Chromatiales > Chromatiaceae > Thiodiazotropha. The sequence goes on along the minus strand of JBEVWC010000007.1, from coordinate 244,318 downwards.
CTCCGGGGTGAACAGGAAATCCTGCAGATAGCCAATGATATGCTTGCTGCGACCGCCGACTTCCACCTTGTCACTGCCGCCTCCCACATTGTCCTGCACTGAGCGCTCTTCATCGAGCTGGCCGCGTAATTGATCAAAATAGGCAACCTGCAGATTGGTTCCGAGTTTCACCGTTCCGCTGTCGGGTTGCAGACGTCCCAGCAGCAGATTCAGCAATGTGGTCTTACCGGATCCATTGGGGCCGATGATGCCGACCCGGTCACCGCGCATGATGGTTGTGGACAAACCCCGAATGATGGGTTCCCCATCCCAGGCGTATTGAATGTTCTCAACCTCCACCACCAGTTTGCCGGAGCGTTCCCCGGTGGTCAGCTGCATCTGTGCCTTGCCGGTCTGTTCACGTCGCTGCAGGCGTTCCTCGCGCATCGCCTTGAGCGCCCTGACCCGTCCTTCATTACGGGTGCGGCGGGCTTTTATGCCCTGACGAATCCAGGTCTCCTCTTCCGCGAGTTTTTTATCAAACCGTTCGTTGGCCAACGCCTCGGCGTTGAGTCGCTCTTCCTTGCGACGCAGAAAGTTCGCGTAGTCCCCGGGCCAATCGGTAAGGGATCCACGGTCCAGTTCCAGAATCCGTGTCGCGAGCCGGCGCAGGAAGGTCCGGTCGTGGGTGACGAAGAGGATCGCTCCGGGGTAACCGAGCAGAAATTCCTCCATCCAGTCGATCGCCGAGATGTCGAGATGGTTGGTCGGTTCGTCAAGCAGTAGGAGATCGGGCTCCATGACCAGGGCCTGTGCCAGCAGTACACGCCGTTTCAGTCCACCGGAAAGCGCCCCGAATTCGGCATCCGCGTCCAGGCCCAGTCGGGATATGACCGTTTCAACCCGTTGCTCGAGCTTCCAGCCATCTGCGGCCTCCAACTCATGCTGGGCCTTGGCTAAACGCTCCAGCAGGGACTCATCCCCGCCCTCGGCCAGCTGATGGCTGATCTGGTGATAAGCCTTGAGTTTGTCCGCCAGGTGCCCGATGCCATCAGCCACCACACCGAACACACTGCCACTCATGCCCACTGGAACCTCTTGGATCAGGCGTGCCAGACGCACTCCGCCAGCAACCACCCGATCACCTTCATCTGCATTCTGCTCACCCAGGATCACTTTCATGAGCGTCGACTTGCCAGCCCCGTTGCGACCCAGCAGACAGATCCGCTCACCCCGGTCGATGCTGAGGTTGACCCCATCCAATAGCGGCGCCTCACCAAAACTCAGGTGGATGTTGCGCAGGGTAATCAGCGGCATGGGGGTTCCTCAACGGGATGAATGAAAGACTGTCAGCCTCCCATTCTCTCACAGAAACCGCACAGGGCTCATCTGGCTAATGGCGAATCCGCAAACAGGGCAAAATTCAGATCTGATCGGCTTCCCAGGCAAGGAACAGGCGGCTGAGATGATGTGGCGTATGCTGATGACGCACTTCATTTTCACTGTTTTGCAGACGCTCGCTGAGTTGCTGAATCCCCGCGATCAGAGGCAACAGGCTCGCCTGATCATGGGTTTTGTCATGCCGTTGCTGCAACGTCGTCAGACGCCGTCCGACCACTCCCACCAGTAATTTCAGGGCTTCCTTAAGGCGTAAGTGGCGCATCACATCGTGGACCGGCATATTACGGATAAGAACGCACAGGGATCCTGCGTTGACCAGGGTCCGGTGACCGAAATCGACGAACCAGTCCCTGCCATCATGACGGTCCATGATCTCCTGATCGAGACTTCCCACTTCCCCGGCATGGGAAAAATAGTGCCTGCCGGGCAGCATCCGTACAATGACTCTGAGGCCCAACCGCTCAAACACTGCAAGCATCCGCTCCGCCAAGGAACGAACATTGTCGCAATCGTACATGTCATTGAAAAACCTGGCCATTTCCACCAGTTCAGCAGAAACAGCCAGGGACTCCTCCAACTCTTCTCTCAGCATTGACTGACAGCGTCTGGCATCTTCCAGATCATGCCGGTTATCCAGGGCAATGCGGATTTTAAGCAGCAGATCTTCGGGGCTGTAGGGTCGGTCCACATAGTCGTCGGCTCCCGCATGATAGCCCGCCAGCCGGTCACCCGGCTCTGCCCCGGAGGAGATAAAGATCACAGGTATCATGAGCGTTCTCGGATCCGCTTTGAGCGCGCGGCAGAACTGCTGCCCATCTTCACCGGGTGGATCAACATCCAACAGGATCAGGTTGGGACTTTCCCGCAGGATGTGCTCGTAACTGGCCTCATCACGACTTAACCAGGAGACCCGATACTGACCCTGCAACACATACTGCAACTGCTCATGCCCGACAGAGCGGTCATCGATGATCAGAATGTATTCCGGTTCGATACTTGATTCCCTCTGGTTCACGGACACCCCCTGTGTAAAACGCCTGTTGGTGTTCTTCTTCAACGGCGCAGCCGAGTTCGATCGGCAGGAACGGAGATAAAGGGCGCATGGACGCCCCTATGCGCAAATCGGTAATTTTCTGCTGGAGCATTGTAAGATTTTTCGACACTCTGCAATACCCCCCAGTTTGAATATGTGTGATATGACACTCTCTTGCCGGGTTATCGAAAAATTCGCTTCAACTTATCGATCTATCTGGTATTGTTGGTGAATTGCATCATGGGGCTTAGCTTTGACCCCGCGGTCAGATCCGACAGGTACGGGAGGAAGACCCGTCTCCCTGGTAATGCCGAACACTGAAGATTCGGTGCAGGGGCAGGAACGCACAACAACGCTTTCCAAGCCTGCCAGGGTGATCAAAGCCGGACCTGCCATGACCAGGAATATGATTGCGACCGCGAACAGAGTGTGACACTGCGCTAACCCTATCCCTGATGGATTTCCGGTTACCGCGTGACCTCCGTAATCGAGAGTGGACCAACAACTGCTATGGTGAAGAACGTTTCTTTCAAGGAAGCCCGAGATGGTGTGGCGGACTGCCTGAAGTGCTCCTTGCGGGAATCCGTGCTGTTTTCCAAGCTCAAGGATGAGGATTTCGAACGCCTGCACGATCCCATCGACCAATACACCCTTCCTGTAGGATCGACCCTCTATCACGCCGGTGACCGGGGTGACCGGATGTATACGGTGCGGTCCGGCACCCTCAAGCTGGTGCAATACCTGCCTGACGGCAGTCAGCGCATCGTCCGACTGATCCGCACCAGCGACATCACCGGCCTGGAATGCCTGGTGGGTGACTCCTATCAGCACGACGCCGTGGTGCTTCAGGAGACCGAGGTCTGCGCCCTGCCGGTACGCGTCGTGGAGAATCTGAGCAAGGAGAATCCCAACCTCTATCGGGAACTGCTCAATCGCTGGCATCGGGCCCTCAACGAGGCCGACGCCTGGCTCACCGAGCTTTCGACCGGATCGGCCAAACAGCGAGTGGCGCGCCTGCTGCTTCGGCTGGTCAAAAACACCCAGGAAAGCCAATGCAGTCTGTTCGCCCGTGAGGACATGGGGGCCATGCTGGGAATCACCACGGAAACCGCCAGCCGGACCATTGCGGAATTCAAACGTCAGAGCCTGCTGATCGAAACCACACCCAACCAGTTTTTGCTGGATATCCCAAACTTGCAGCGCCTCGCCGAGGATTGATCTTTTTCAATGCTTTGACCGCTCAGCACGCTTAATCTCTCCCAAGAATCATTTATTTGCCCATCAAAACAATGATTATTTGGAGATGCACTTGCAACAGGTCGTCCAGGACATAAAGCTCCCCGTATATTCCCTCAAGATCGATATCGCAACCTGTCGATTCAAGACGGTCGAGGAGATTGTCGCCTATTTCGAACACGAGATTTCCCATCACAAGGCGGCGCACTACATTGCCACCTTCAATCACATGAAGCACACCTGTGAACTGCCGGAGGGTCAGATTGCGGAGGGCATAACAGCCGCCTACAATCTGGTATTCTGCTTTGGATTCACCCTTCAGGCCCCGGAACAGCTGGCCATTCGCCCACGTTCCATCGGTGTCTGCCAGATGGGTGACCAGATTGTGATTTCGTTTATCGAGGCCCCTATGCCCGTCGCCAATGCCTTGATGGAGCAATGGACCCAGTCACTGATTAGTGAAACTGCCAACGCCTGACACAATACAGGCAGCCCCCATAAACACGACAGATCAATATCATGAAAATAGCCGTAACCAGCCAGAATTTCCGGACCATTACCGCCCATGCGGGCAAATCACGTCGCTTTCTCACCTATGAGACTAACGCCCAGGGTGAGTTGGTAGAACTCGCCCGAATCGATCTGCCTAAGGAGCTGTCGATTCATGAGTACAAGGGCGCGAACCACCCCTTGTTTGAGTTCGATATACTGGTGAGTGCCAGCGCTGGACAGGGTTTTATCAATCGTTTGTCGCAGCATGGGGTACAGGTGGTCTGCACCAGTGAAAACGACCCCCAGACCGCGGCCCAGGCAATAGCCGAGGGCAGACCCCTGCCCGCCCCTGAGGCGCATACCCATCATCACCATGACCACAGCGCTCCGGTCATGCCAACCCTCTAAGGCGGATCACCGCTGAGAATGTCACTTGTGACAGGCGGGTCATTCACGACCCGCCCTGTTAGCGTCAGATCAGGTTCAGGTGCGGCGGAAACCGTCCCAGACCCTTAACTTGCCGATCGATCACATACTCATTTCAAGATCATCGATCACCTGATCGATACCGGCCTGAGCGCAACCCTCATCCGTTTCACCCGCGGGCGCACCACTCACCCCGACACCCCCCAACAGTTGACCACCCGCCTGGATGGGCAACCCACCCGCGGACATAACCAGGCCGTCAAGCCGTCCAATCGGCGTGTTGGCCCGATCGCTGAGCGCCGAAGTCGGCGCATTGAAGTTGACCGCGGTGAACGCCTTCTGGCGACTGATCGGTACAGTGATCGGAGCAGCAATGGTATCGCGCAATGCAACCTGCGTCGTACCATCCCGATCGACAACGGTGACACCGATCTGAATCCCCTGTTTACGGCAGGCCTGAATGGCTCCCTGGGCAATCTTCTCGGCGGTTTCCAGAGACAGCCGCTTCAACGATACGAAAGCCGGGGCATCTTCAGCCTGGAGGTTTGCCGATGCGGTCATCGCCGCCAGGGTCAAGGTCACGATGGTCAGCTTTATTTTCATTCTCATCCTCCTGAATCATCAGGTTTATCGGGTTGTTATGGAATTTTCAGCAGTATTGAGCGGCGTTCAAGACAGTCAGAATCCGAGGACTCCGAACTGTTTCATCGATAATGTTCCTCGACGTATTGCTCCACCAATTCAATGAACTGGCTGGCGATATCATCTCCCTTCAGGGTTTGGCGTTTTTCACCGTCCACATAGACCGGAGCCGAGGGGGATTCACCGGTACCCGGAAGACTGATTCCGATATTCGCATGCTTACTCTCTCCCGGACCGTTCACGACACAACCCATGACCGCCACGGAGAGCGACTCCACTCCAGAATAACGACCACGCCACACCGGCATCCGTTCCCTCAGATGTGACTGAACCTGCTGGGCGAGTTGCTGGAAAAGCGTGCTGGTGGTACGGCCACAGCCGGGACAGGCCACGACCATCGGGGCAAACGCACGAATGCCCATGGACTGGAGTAACTCCTGGGCCACCACCACCTCCTGGGTCCTGGCCCCACCGGGTTCAGGGGTCAGTGAGATGCGGATGGTATCCCCGATCCCCTCCTGCAGGAGTATCGCAAGGGCCGCACTGGACGCCACGATACCCTTGGAACCCATGCCTGCTTCAGTCAGACCCAGATGCAGCGCATAGTCACAGCGCTCAGCCAGAGAACGGTACACGGCCACCAGATCCTGCACACCGCTGAGTTTGCAGGAGAGGATGATCTGCTCCCGGGCCATGCCCAGTTCAAACGCACGCTGTGCACTTTCCAATGCGGAGCGCACCATCACCTCGCGGGTGATGCCATCGGCATCCAGCGGGTTGGCCGCACGGGCATTCTCATCCATGAAGCGCGCTACCAGACCCTTGTCGAGACTGCCCCAGTTGACCCCGATGCGTACCGGCTTCGAATAGCGACAGGCGGTCTCGATCATCTGCGCAAACTGGCTGTCGCGTTTTTCCCCACTGCCCACATTTCCGGGGTTGATCCGGTACTTGGCCAATGCCTGCGCACATTCCGGAAATTCCTGCAGTAGACGGTGGCCATTGAAATGAAAATCGCCGATCAGGGGGACATTCACACCCATCTGTTCCAGCCGCTCGCGAATCCTCGGCACAGCCCCTGCCGCCGCCTCGTTATTCACCGTGATCCGCACCAGTTCAGAACCTGCCTGGGCAAGTTCCGCCACCTGCTGGCTGGTGGCCGCTACATCCGCAGTGTCCGTGTTGGTCATGGACTGGACGACGACAGGCGCGTCACCACCGATGGTAACCCCACCGACCTGTACCGGCCGGGTCGGATGTCTGTTGATTAGCACGCTTTTCGTAACCTCGTATTGACCGTTTCTGCACGCAGCATACCAGAAAGCCTCACAGTCCATCCCCTCGGCTAAAACCCTGTATTACACATGCTGATCTTGGGGTGATCAGCCGTGTTGAGTTTGAATCCGTGATTCACTCAGCTCTGGGTTTGAGCGCAATACCAGCGGGCCTGAAACAAAAAAGCCCCCCTGAACAACCAGGGGGGCTTGCAGTATGAAACCTGCAGTAATCCTTCAGATCACTTCAGTTTTCCGATACCGAGCATCTTGAGGATGTATTTTTCATAAATTGGCTCGGAAGTGCCCTTTTTCATCTTGCGAATGAAGTACTTCTCGAACGCAATCTTCGCCATGTGCACCCATTTGCCCTTCTTGAACCAGGCCACGTTACGCGGCGGGATCTGCGGCAGCGCGACGAAAGCCGCACCGGTGTCGCCCATGTCGGCGAGACAGATGGCGTTCCAGGTCGCCAGGGTCGTCCCTTCCTTGCCCGCCAGGTCGTCGGCGATATTGTGCACGATGGCGGTGACCATCGATTCGATCATGTAGCCGGTTTTCGGCGCGCCGGTGGGCACTGCGGTGGCCTCTACCGGGGGAATCGCGATACACACACCAGCGGCGTAGATATTCGGATATTTGGGATTGCGCTGATGGTCATCGACGAAGACAAAGCCACGGGGATTACACAGACCTTCAACATTCGCCACCGCAGGCACGCCCTTGAAAGCCGGGAGCATCATGGAGTACTTGAACTCAAGTTCCTGCTCCTTGAGCTTGTGACCCGCGTCATCATACTGCTCGAGGAACATTTTGCCGGCCTCCACCTTGGTGACCTTGGCATTGGTGATCCAGTTGATGTGATGATTGCGGAAATCGCTTTCCAGGAAACCTTTCGAATCACCCACGCCGCCCAGGCCGAGGTGACCAATGTAGGGTTCGGAAGTGACGAAGGTCATGGGCACCTTGTCACGGATTTTACGTTTGCGCAGATCCGAATCCATGATGAACGAGAATTCATACGCAGGGCCGAAACAGCTGGCAAACGGCATTGCGCCGATGATCACATGTCCGGGATCATCCAGCAGTTTGAGGTAGGACTGATAGGCCTTCTCAGCATGATCCACGGTGCAGATCGACTCGGTGTGCCCTTCAGGACCGGAACCTTCGACTTCCTCAAAGGCCAGGCGGGGACCGGTTGCGATGACCAGATAGTCATAATCGATGGTGTCACCGCCATCGAGAGTGAGCTGGTTGGCTTCAGGATCGATCTTGTCGACACGCTTGGCAATGAAATTGATGCCCTTGCGCTCGAGGTGAGGCCGGATATCAAAGGTGATGTGGGAGCGATCACGCCAGCCAACGGCCAACCAGGGGTTGGAAGGAACGAACTGAAAATACTCCCGTTCATTGATCATGGTCACTTCATGTTCGCGACCCAGCTCCATGCGAAGCTCGTAAGCGCAGGGCATACCTCCGGTACCAGCCCCCAAAACTACTATGTGCGCCATATTGGTAGAACCTCCATCCTCTCCAGAAATTATAGGAACACGCAATCACCCGGAGAGCAGGTGACACAGGTGTGGAAAACCGCCACAGTCTAGCTCCAAGCTACTGAAAATGAAATTAGTTTAAGTAAAGATGGATGCACTAATATACTGATATATCAGGCTTCAGCTAAAGTTCAAACCAACTCGACACACGACCCTGTTCTGCCAGATGGCTGCGCCCGGCCAGCTCCGGTTGATGCTGCTGCAACAGTTCTTCCACCTTCTTGGGTGTATTGTTTTTTTCACTGATGTGAGAGGCCACCAGGTAACGCAGGCGGGAGACCGGCAGTTGATCCAAAAGTTGCAACGCCTGTTCGTTGTTGAGATGCCCATGATGCCCGCCAACCCGGGTTTGCAGGGATCTGGGATAAGGCCCGTTGATTAGCATCTGTCGATCATGATTGAACTCCAGCACCAGCCCGTCGCAGCCCTGCAGCATTTCCACGATATGCGGGGTGACATGCCCGGTATCGGTCAACACCCCGAGACAGGCGCTTTGCTGGCGCAGGATGAACTGGCAGGGCTCACGGGCATCGTGGGGTACCGGATAGGGTGTCACCTGCAGATCCGCAACTGACCAGCTGCCCGCATGACAGTCGATCATGTGCAGTTCCGGCAACACCCCGAAGGCATCGGTTCTGGCCGTGCCCGGAGTCATCCAGACCGGAATCCGGTACCTGCGGGCCATTGCACCCACACCACGGATATGATCACTGTGTTCGTGGGTGACCAGGATGGCCGAGAGGGTTTGCGGATCGACCTGCAACTGTTTCAGCCGGGACTCGGTCTCGCTGGCGGTAAATCCGCAATCCAGCAGAACTCTCACCTCAGCGGTTTCTACCAGCAGCGCATTACCCCGGCTGCCACTCCCCAGGAAGACGAACCTGAGGGCCACCGATCAGAGAATCTGCTGATGAATCAGGCTCAAAATCTGTTCGGCCGCCTTGGCCAGAGCGGGTTCCCCCTTGTCATCCCGGACTTCGACCAGAGTCTCTTCGTCACTTACCGAATGCAGTTTGACCTGGTACTGGGTATCCGTGGGTATCTCATCATCCTCATCCTCCCAGAATGCCAGCCGCGACAGGAAGCCTTCTTCTTTTTTCTGATCACTGGACAGCAACTTGCTGTACTTCACGTAGTAGATTCCCGATGAGCGGTCCCGGTCCTCGACTGCAAAACCGACCCGGTCAAGTGCCACACCCGTGAGCCGCCAGGCCCTGGCAAAGGCCTCGTTGATCCACAATTCGGAATCCGCACCCTTGAGTTCAAGCCGGGAACGATCCGTGTGCTGATCCGCTACCGCCAGGGAGGCCTCCGCCCGCTCCTGGGCAACACCCAGATCCACCATCAGGCTGCGCAGCATGGCCGCCTCGATCCCCGGGTCATTGGGACGGGGCGTCCAGTAGGTGGTGTCCGCCTCACCGCTGACATCCTCTTTAAGCCGCTCTTCCAGGCCGCGATGGGTCAGGTAAAGCTCCGTGGTGTTCGGCTCCTCTCCCCGCTCAAGACGCACCCGGAACTGGTCCCGGGTTGCCGAAGAGTAGATGCCACTCAACGCCTTTCGGAAAAACTCGGTAATCGGACCCTGCTTGATATCCGCGCGACTCTCCAGCCAGTCGGTTTTCATCACCCCGATGGCCGGGTTTTGTTCAACCAGGAGCAGACCGTTCTTGCGCCAGAAGTCGACCACCTTGGGCCAAACCTTTTCAGGCGGGGCCTGGATCACCAGCCAGCGCTGATCACCGTCCCGCTCGACCTGGATGTTTTCGAACTCTGGAAGCACCTCTTCGGCAACGATGCTGCCACCGGCACGCTTCTCCCGTTGACTGGCATACTCCTCGTAGGAGGCACTGCCGGCTCCGGGTATCGCCATCGCATCCTGGATGGTTGAACTGGTCAGATCCGGCGGGACCTCCAGATCGTCGACCGTCTCTTTCTGAGTGCGGTATTCCCGTTCGGAATCGGAAAAGTAACCGCCATCCGAGCTGCATCCAAACAGCAGCAGAAGCAGAAACGGAATCGGCAGAAGAGAGAGAGTCAGACGCATGGGTATAAATCAGCCAGTAATGAATATTGCCTATGACAAGCGATCGCCTGCCGAGTTTAACGGGAGCCTGAATTGAAGGAGGCCGCAATCAGCACAAGCGCCCACCTGGGGGCGTACATCGTGTCGATCCGAGGTGCTCACCCTGTCAGAGCACGCCGGCCTGGTGCATGGCATCGCGTACGGCGCCCTCCGAAGCGGATGTCAGCCAGGTCAGAGGGAGACGGATGCCCTTTGGACTCAGACCTAGTTCCGACATGGCCCATTTGACCGGTATCGGACTGGACTCGACGAACAGTGCCCGATGCAGTCCCAGCAAACGGGCATCCAGCGACTGGGCCTGTTCCCGGTTTCCCGCCAGGGCGGCCGCAACCATCTCATGCATCAGGCGTGGCGCGACATTGGCAGTCACCGAAATCACACCATGCCCGCCCTGCAGCAGAAACTCACAGCCGGTGGCATCGTCACCACTGTAAAAATCGAAATCAGCGGGACATTCGGCACGCATCGTCTGCAGGCGGTCGAGCTTTCCGGTGGCCTCCTTGATGCCAACGATATTCCCCAACTGGGCCAACCGGACGACGGTTTCAGGCAACATGTCACAGGCGGTCCGCCCGGGCACATTGTAGAGTATCTGGGGGATATCGACCGCTTCGGCCACTGCTTTGTAGTGCAGATAAAGGCCTTCCTGGGTCGGTTTGTTGTAATAGGGGGTAACCAGCAGGCAGGCGTCCGCCCCACCCGCCTTGGCGCATTCCGTCAGACTGATCGCCTCACGGGTGGAATTGGCGCCGGTGCCCGCGATAACCGGGATACGCCCGCCGACATAATCCACCACCCGCTTGATCACATCGCAGTGTTCCGCTTCATCCAGGGTGGCGGATTCTCCCGTGGTGCCCACCGCCACGATAGCGTCGGTGCCCTCCTGGATATGGAAGTCCACCAGCTTTCGCAAGGCCGCATCATCAACGTCGCCCTGTTCGTTCATGGGTGTGATCAAAGCCACCATACTGCCGCGAAACATCGGTCTGTCCCCTGATTCCAGTTGATCCGCAATGGTATCCCGTGGCCCGTTTACCTGACAAGCCACCCGGGTGAATTGGTGCCATGACATGACCGCCAGGGGCGTGGTCTGATGCGGAATCGACGCCCCGTTGTCGCCTTGTCGAAAGTGCCCGGATTGTGTTTGATTACCTGTCGCCTGCCCAGCTCAGCTGGTGGTACACTCTGATTCAAGTACTTTTCTGTTGGGTGCAAAGCCGTCATATGTCTACACCAAAGAACTATCTGGTCATATCCGCCCTGGGTGAGGATCATCCCGGCATCGTCAAGGCGCTGTCGAAAAAAATCCTCGAGGAGGGCTGCAACATCACCGACAGCCGGATGACGGTACTGGGAGGCGAATTCGCAATCCTGTTACTGATCGAAGGGCCCTGGAATACCCTGGCGAAACTCGAGTCCGCGATCCCGGATCTGCAGGATGACCTTGGCCTGACCATCATCTGCAAACGCACCGAAGGACGCATTCCATCGAGCAATCAGCTGCCCTACCTGGTCGAGGTCGTATCCATGGACCATCCGGGGATCGTCAATCAGCTGGCGGAATTCTTTTCCAACCGAAGTATCAATATCGAGGACATGACCACCAGCAGCTATTCAGCAGCCCACACGGGAACCCCGATGTTCTCGGTCCATATGAGTGTCGGCATCCCTGCCAACACCCAGATTGCCCTGCTCAGAGAGGAGTTCATGGATTATTGCGACTCCCTGAACCTGGATGCGATCATTGAACCCATCAAAGGCTGACACGCCGCCCCATGCCGATAAATACATGGAAATATGCACGAAAGCTGGTGAGCAACCGGCCACAGCATGATGCCCTGCATGGGTCAACGTTCCCCAGCCTTCCGCACCGCAGGCACAAGCTCTGCCCGGCAGGCTGACAAACGAGGAGGAATTCCAACATCATGACCCCAGTCGCCCCTGGCAAACCGGTCCCGGACATCGCACTCCCGGCCACCGGTGACAAGACGATAAAATTCAGTGACTTCAAGGGAAAACCCATCGTCCTTTACTTCTATCCCAAGGCCAGCACCCCCGGCTGTACTCAGGAAGGACTGGATTTCACCGCTGCAATCGCAAAATTCCGACGCCAGTCGGCGGTCATTCTGGGGGCTTCACGGGACAGCCTCAAAGCCCAGGAAAACTTCAAGGCAAAACAGGGTTTTCCTTTCGATCTGCTATCTGACAAGGACGAAACCCTGTGTCAGGCCTTCGACGTCATCAAGATGAAGTCCATGTACGGCAAACAGGTGCGCGGCATCGAACGCAGCACCTTTCTCATAGACGAGAAGGGGATACTTCGCCATGAGTGGCGTAAGGTCAAGGTCAAGGGACACGCTGAAGAGGTGCTGGAAGCCCTCAAGGCGATGCGCGCAGGAACCGCTTCCTGATCATCCTGACCCTGAACCATTCTCCTCGCCTGGCCCGGAAAACATTACGGGCGCAGACGATGTGTCTGTCTGAAACCTGAGACTGCCCATGTCCGAAAATCAATCCTCCAAACCCCGGCTTTACGTACTCGACACCAATGTTCTGATGCACGACCCGACCGCTCTGTTCCGCTTCAAGGAGCATGACATCTATCTACCGATGGTCGTGCTCGAGGAGTTGGACAAAGGCAAGAAAGGCATGTCAGAGGTGGCGCGCAACGTACGCCAGACCAGTCGCTTTCTCGACGAACTGATGGGCCATATTGCGCAAAACGAAATCGGTCATGGCCTGCCGCTCAACACCCTGCAGATCAACGGTGGCACCGAGGCGATCAGCGGGCGACTGTTTTTCCAGACCAAACCGGTCACCCAGGAACTGCCCCAGGCGCTGCCGGGAAGCACTCCGGACAACAATATTCTGGCCACCGCCCTGTGCCTGCAGTCAGAACACCCGGAAAAACGCATCATCATCGTATCCAAGGACATCAATCTGCGGATCAAGGCCAGCGTACTGGGGCTGCGGGCCGAGGACTATTCCAACGACCAGGTTCTTGAAGACGTCAACCTGCTCTACACCGGGATGAACGAGCTGGAAGCGGACTTCTGGGAACAGCACACCAAGGAACTCGAATCCTGGCAGGAAGAGGGACATACCTTCTACCGCATCAGCGGACCGGACACCCGTGACTGGTACCCCAGTCAATGCCTGTTTCTCAACGGGGACGAGGGTTTCCAGGCCATCGTGCGGGAGAAACAGGACAATGGCGCCATCATGGAACTGGCGGAAGACTACACCAACCCGAAACACGCTGTGTGGGGGATCACCGCACGCAATCCGGAACAGAACTTCGCCCTCAATCTGCTGCTCGATCCCGACCTCGATTTTGTCTCTCTGCTGGGCACCGCAGGCACGGGTAAAACCCTTCTGACCCTGGCTGCGGGACTGGTACAGACCCTCGATCAGAACCTCTACCGGGAGATCATCATGACCCGGGTAACGGTCCCGGTCGGCGAGGACATCGGTTTTCTGCCGGGTACTGAGGAAGAAAAGATGACTCCCTGGATGGGCGCGCTGATGGATAACCTGGAGGTGCTGACCCAGACCGAGGGTGGCGAGTGGGGACGGGCGGCCACCGAAGACCTGCTGCGCAGCCGCATCCGCATTCACTCGCTGAATTTCATGCGCGGGCGCACCTTCCTGAACAAGTACATCATCCTGGACGAGGCGCAGAACCTGACCCCCAAGCAGATGAAGACCCTCATCACCCGGGCCGGGCCGGGGACCAAGATTGTGTGCCTGGGGAACGTGGCACAGATCGACACCCCCTACCTCACCGAGACGACCTCGGGCCTGACTTACGCGGTGGATCGATTCAAGAACTGGCCGCATAGCGGGCACATCACCCTGCAGCGAGGGGAACGTTCGAGGCTGGCGGATTACGCCTCATCAAATCTCTGAATTGAGTCGGACGTACAGGATCCGGATGGCAGACAGGGCCATCCGGATCATCAAAAAGGATCAGCTACTAACGAAAATGGCCCTTTTCGACGATCGACTTGAGTTCACTCACTGAACGACGATAAGCCTCTGCGGTACGGTTGTAGCTGTCCACCAGGCCATTGGTGTCGTTTTGCCGGCCTTTGAATTCGAGTTCCCGGGCAAGGATGGAAAGTTCCATGGCGCCCACATTGGCGCTGCTGGATTTGAGGGGATGCGCGGATTTCACCAGCCCGTCCATATCACCGGACTTCACCGCGTCACGGATGCCATACATCAGACCCGGAGCGCTCTTCAAATAGCTCTCCAGAACCGACACGAAGTCTTCCTCCATGATCTCGTACAACTCCTCCAGAACATTGCGGTCTATGATACCGCTTACGGTCATGCTGGAATCTCCGACATTGAGAAAGGTTTCGCTGGTAAGTCCCACATCCGTTGACTGAGTCGTTTCGGACTCAGTTTCAGAAAGACTAGCAGGGGAAGGCTCCTGAATCATCCCCTCCATGGGTAACCATTGGCGAAGCATATTCTCCAATTGAGCCGGCTTGACCGGTTTGGAGAGGTAGTCGTCCATCCCACAGGCCAGACAGCGCTCCCGATCCCCGGTCATGGCATTGGCGGTCATGGCGATGATCGGGGTACGTTGCAGTGCCTGCTTCTTTTCCCGCTCGCGCATCGCCTCGGTCGCCTCGTAGCCATCCATGCGGGGCATCTGGCAGTCCATCAGGACCACATCAAACTGTTCACCACGCAAGGCTTCCATTGCCTCCAGTCCATCATTGGCGGTGACAGGAGACAGGCCACTCTTCTCCAGCATCTTCTTCACCACGGCCTGGTTGACCGGATTGTCCTCGACCACCAGAACCCGCCCCACAAGCCGGGTTCTATGTACCGGGGTTTCAGCGGGCGGATGATCCGGCTTCGGCTCCTCGGCCGGTCGATCACCATGCTTGTCCAGCCAGTTGAGATGGTCGTCGGGAAGACGGGGAATCGGGATCTCCTCCGGACTGGTACTGGCCACGGACATCTGCTCCACATCAAAGATCCGATGCAGGCGCATCTTGATTTCCTTGATCGGTGCTGTGTCGCTGAGGCAGTTGATCCCGAACCGTTCCAGACCTTCGATACTGTCGTGGGGTGTATTCAAGGCCAGCACCGGCACATCCCGCATGTGCATGATCTCCCGCGCCGACTCCACGACCTGAATCAGGTTGACTGACGCCATCGAGGCATCCACCAGGATCAGTTCGTAACGCCAGCTTGCGCCGAGATTTGCGGATGATTTGAGTTTGCTGAGGGCATCGTACTGATCGCCGGACTGTTCCACGAGCATGCCCTGCTGCTTGAGCAGCCGCACAATCTCCTGATAACCCGGTGTCTGGGCATCCGCCAGCAACAGGGTCCGGATATCCTGAAGATTGCGACGCCCGGAAGGCATATCCGAGAGGGACTTGCGCATCGGCAGCAGAAACCAGAAATAGGAACCCTCTCCCGGCTGCGACTTGACCCCGATCTTGCCCCCCATCAACTCGGTGAGACGCTTGCAGATCACCAGTCCCAGGCCGGTACCCCCATGCTTGCGGGTGGTGGAGGCGTCGGCCTGAGAGAAGGGTTCGAACAGCCGTGAAACCTGCTCCTGGGTCATGCCAATGCCGCTGTCCCTGACGCCGAACATCAGTTCCACCTCGGTACGGGTACTCTGACGGCGGGACAACTCAACCGTGACTTCACCATGTTCGGTGAACTTGACCGCATTGCTGACCAGGTTGGTGAGAATCTGACGCAGACGGATAGGATCGCCTCGCACCGTATGCGGCACATTGTTGTCGATCCGGTAGTGTAATTTGAGATGGCGCCGATCCGCGGCGTTCTTCATCAATGAAGTCACCTGTTCGATGATGTTCTTCAGGTTGACATCGATGAACTCCAGATCCAGCTTGCCGGCCTCGATTTTCGAGAAATCCAGGATATCGTTGATGATACTGAGCAGCACCTGGGATGAATTGAGCGCGGTGGTGACAAACTGCTTCTGTTCCTTGTCGAGCCGGGTATCCAGGAGCATTTCGAGAATCGGCAGGATGCCGTTGAGCGGGGTGCGTATCTCGTGGCTCATGGTGGCGAGGAATTCCGACTTGGCCAGATTGGCGCTCTCGGCCGCCTCCTTGGCCAGGGACAATTGCTGCTCCACGGATTGGCGTTGATCGTTTTCCTGTACCAGGCGGCTGCGCAACTCGCTCAATTCCGTTTCCGAGGTGACCATGCGCTCATGCAGCAACACCCGGTTCGCCGCGATCAGCAGATAACCCTGCTGGTAGACCGTCATCCAGGCCGAGATGATGAGCAGCGCCAGGGCATAGGCAATCAGTCCGACCAGGAATTCCTCGCTCACACTCCCCTGTCCCCCGGACAGGGAGAGTACCACCAGCACCGCTGCCACAAGCACGAAAAGAATGCTGAAGAAGGTATCCACCGTCAGCAACAGCGCAGACAGCAGAAACACCGTGCCGATCAGAACCAGGTCGAGGACCAGGTAGTCGGTGAGCATTGGATTCCTCAGCAGGTGCACCAATGCCAAGGCCCAGAGTATGCCGAGTATCATTACCCCGGGGAGCATGGCATAGCGCCACATCTGCAGACGCACCAGGTCACTCCGTTTCATGAACAGGGTGAGTATGATCTGGGCAATCAACACCAGGGTGAATAATCCGCCCCAAACGAGTCCCTGTGGATGGTCCCAGATCTGGTTGAGGTAGAAGAAGATCAGACCGGCAATGAAATTCGCGATAATCAGGGTGGTGCCATTGGCGTAGAGCAGGCGAACCCGCTCTTTTTTGATTTTCACCGCTTCTTCGTTGGGATCTGACATGCCAAATTCGAATTGAACAGGAGGAAGGACGTCTGTTGTATCGACCCGACCATTCTCATGGCGCGTCAATACTGATGTAAATTAGCACATTAGAGAGATAACTGCCTCATTTACATAGTACCCGGGTTGAGTGGACCGAACTAACCGGCTTGCCTATCATTGAGATCACCCGGCACATCCGAACAGGGTGCCTCGGCTGAACCGGGTTTCCAGTCAACCCGATATGTCACCCAATTGAACCAGGAGCCGTTTTGATTACCGATTCCTCTGCAACTGACCGCATCATGGGCCAATTCGACTTCCTGCAACAAGCGGATAACAGCTTCCAGAGGCGCTTCTTTCAGTCGGTTTCCCTGATCAACCTTCCCGCAGCACAACCGATTTGTCAGCAGGGCAGCCAGTGCAGTCATCTGGCGCTGGTCCTCTCCGGTCAGGCCCGGGTCTACAAGATCGGCGACAACGGCCGTGAAATCACCCTCTACCGCATCGGACCGGGTGAGAGCTGCATCCTCACCGCATCCTGTATCGTCAATGGACAGCCTTTCCCTGCTTTTGCCGTCAGCGAGGAACCGATCGAGGCGGTGTTGATCAATCCCGCTGATGTGGTGCGCTGGTCCGACGAGACTCCCGCCTGGCGTAAATATCTTTTCAGTCTGGTCAGCAGCCGCCTGAGCGAGGTGATCGGAATCGTCGAGGAGATCGCCTTCCGGCGGGTAGACACCCGCCTGGCCAGCTTCCTGGTGCAAAACGCCGAGCCTGCCCGGGAACGGATCGAACAGACCCATCAGGCAATTGCCTCTGATCTGGGGACCTCCCGTGAGGTGGTCAGCCGGGTCCTCAAGGATCTGGAACAGCGGCGCCTGATCCAGATCCAGCGCGGGGCGATTCAAATCCTGGATCGCGCGAAACTGGCGGCCCTGTCCAACCAGTGAACTCGTGCAGTGTCCGACACTGTAACGCCCGGGGTGGTGGCCTGTGTGACTTAATCACAGACAAACGACTAATCCGTATCTAATCTGGGAAAGTGTTCAGGACCGCACCATGTAGCACGGTCCATGTCTAACAGTCTGCCCAAACAATCCAATCACAGGAGCATAACCATGACTCAGAACGTAGGTGGTATCGAACGCATCATCCGCATCATTGCCGGCCTGGCCATCCTCGCCTGGGGTTTTCTGCTGAGCAACCCCATCAACTGGCTCGGCGCCATCGGCCTGGTGCCCCTGTTGACCGGCCTGATCTCCTACTGCCCGATGTGGTCGATCTTCGGCATCAACACCAAGAAGTCCTGATCGATCTTCGAGCAAAACTTTACCTGTTAAGGGTCCGGCCTTAGGTCTCCGCTACTGGGGGCGGACCCTCCCCGTCACTTCTTGGCCAGGCTGTCAGCACGGCCTGTACCAGGGTCGCCAGGGGGATCGCAAAGAACACCCCCCAAAACCCCCAGAATCCGCCGAATACCAGAATCGCCACGATGATCGCCACGGGGTGCAGGTTGACGACTTCGGAAAACAGCAGCGGCACCAGCACATTGCCATCCAGGGCCTGGATAATGAAATAGGCCGTCGCCAGCCAGGCGAAATCGGATGACCAACCCCACTGAAACCAGGCGATGAACAGCACCGGTATGGTCACTACCGCCGCCCCGATGTAGGGGATGATGACCGACAGGCCCACCATCACCGCCAGCAGCAGGGCGTAATTCAGTCCCAGCAGGGTGAAGGTCACCAGGCTCACCGACCAGACGATGATGATCTCCCAGAACTTGCCCCTCACGTAATTGGCGATCTGTTTGTCCACATCCTTCCACACATTGACCGAAAAACGCCGATGCTTGGGCAGGTAGGAGACAAACCAGCCGATGATCAGATTTTTGTCCTTGAGAAAAAAGAACACCAGCAGGGGCATCAGGATCAGATAGACCACCAGGGTGATCACCCCCACCACCGAGGCGAGTGACCAGGTCACAGCCCGCTGGGCGAAAGAGCCGATCTCCACGCGCAACTGCTGAATCAACTGATCCACCTGATCCTGGGGAATCAGATCCGGATAGCGTTCCGGCAGGGCCATGATCGCCTTCTGCCCCATGGCGATCATGCTCGGCAGTTGTTGCAGGAAATCAGTGATCTGGCGGGACAACAGGGGCAACAGTCCCAACAGCACCAGGGCCACGAACAGCAGAAACAGGATGAACACCAGAATCACCGAGATCAGGCGGGGCCAGGAACGCTGCTCAAGCTGTGTGACCACCCCTTCGAGCAGATAGGCCACCACCACGCTGGCCAGCACAGGGGCGAGCATGTCCCCCATGGTGATGACGATGCCGAAGAAAAAAATCAGGAACAGCGTCAGAAAGACGATCTGCGGATCAGAGAAATAGCGTTTGAACCAGTTGGTGATGACCTGCATACGATGACCTATCGGGACACAATTCGCATCTTCCGGATGTTACCCTCAACGGGTCATCCGGTCGCCGAAGAAAAATACTGACAACCCAAACGTGGATACGAAAGCCACAAATCGGCACACGTCACACCTCAGGACCGGCTTAGATAGTCCTGATAATGCCGCTCGAAAAGCGCTTCCAGATCGTCGATCACCTCCGGCGCGGCGCGCCCCTGCATGATATGGGACATCATCAGGGAAGAGGTCTCATCGAGCAGCTTTTCCCGCTGCAGCATGTAATAACGTTCGGTGAGTCGTTTGATTGCCTTGACCACCGATTCATCCTGGGGCCGTTCGATGGGTTTCGGCAGCAGGGGTCCCGTGTCGGCCTGAATCTCACCCTCCGGCGATTCCCGGGAGGCCAGAAAATCGGCAAAGGCCTGCAAGGTATCCCGGTCCTGGGGCGCCAACCTGTCGAAGCTGGCCAGCAGACGCTTCTGCGAATCGCTGAGACGCTTCTGGGTGGGCATGTACTGCATCTCAGCCGCTCCCCGATGCGTATACCGGTAGAGCTTGGATGAAATATCCTGCGAGTAGTGATCTAGAGTTGCTCATCCCCGTGTTCCTCGCAGTAACCACGGGCAAAATCGAGTAACTCCTCCATCGCCCGGAGGCGGAATTTCTGCTTCTGATGAACAAATGAGAAGGGCCGTTCCAGCGGCGGCACCAGGTTGATGGCGCGCAGGGTATCGAGCTTCAGCTCTTTCTGAATCGTGGCGCGAGAGACGACCGAGACCCCCATACCCGCCTCCACCGCACCCTTGACGGCCTCAGGACTACCCAGTTCCATGTAGATATTCAGACTGGAATCGGCGCAGTTGGTATCCAGGTACTCATTGATGACCTCGCGGGTACCCGATCCCTCCTCACGACAGATGAAGGGAAACTCCAGCAGTTTGTCGATACTCACCGATTCAAGATTCGACAGATCGTGATTCGGGGGTACGATGGCGACCAGTTGATCCTCGCGACAGACCTCCACCACCAGGTTCTTGTTACCCACCGGCGCTTCGACCACCCCGAGGTCGATGGCATTGTTTTCCACCATTGAGACGATCCCCTCGGAATTCGACACCCTGAGATGGATGGTGACCTCCGGAAACCGGGTACCGAAATCCCCCAGCAGGGCGGGCAGCATATACTCCGCAATGGTGGTGCTGGCGCCGATGGTCAGTGCACCGCGTATCTCGCCGGTCATCTCGCGTACCGAATTCTCCATCTCTGTGTAGAGGTCGAAAATCCGGTCCGCATAGCCAAATACCCGATCGCCAGCCTCGGTCAGGCTGATGCGGTTATGCGTACGATCGAACAGACGTGTATTGAAGTATTCTTCCAACTGACGCACCTGAAAGGTGACGGCAGGTTGTGTCATGTGGAGGGTTTCCGCTGCCTTGGTGAAACTCAACAGCCGCGCAACTGTGTGAAAAACCTGTAATCTGCGATCCGCCATAGAGAGAGCTTTCCAATCAGTTGTTCTTTGTATGGATAAGCGCTTTTTATATCACAAACCATTGATACTGGGAATCGAGTCCGATCCCCGGCCACGCAATAATTCCATCACCCGTCCGGCGGTATTAAGCCGGGACGCAGGCGAACCCCAGGCCGCTTCCATGACCCGCCATGATCGTCGCGGAATCGGCTCCGCCGGGCAAAGAGTGCCTCCGGGTACTTTTTTCCACTGGACCGGATATGGTAATTTCCATAATTCCGCAGGACTCATCTCAAACCGGTTGAAATGGTTGATGGTTGTCAGGTGATCAAGGTCGGGGCAAACGCCCCCCCATGATCATCACCTCCCACAACTCAGAACATTGGAAGTGAGTCTGAACAAAAACAACAGTCCAAGGGAGGATCCGCATGTATCCTAAAAGTCTCTCTCACGCCATTTACCTTACAATCGCCTGTGGTTCGACATTACTCGTGAGCAATACCGTCCAAGCATCCGGCTTCGCGGTTCCTGAAATGAACGCGACCGGTCTGGCCACCTCCAATGCGATGGTGGCGAACCCCTATTCACTGGGGGCCATCGCTTACAACCCGGCGGCCATGTCGTTTCACGAGGGCAGTCATGTCACCCTGGGAACGACCCTGATCCAACCCGATATGGCGGTGGATACCGGCTCCGGCTCCACCGACAGTGACGCCAACGATCTGGTCGCCGCACCCGCCATCTCCGCTCACAACCGGGTCAACGAGGATTGGGCCCTGGGCATCGCGATCAATGCTCCGTTCGGCCTGGAAACCAAGTGGGCCACGGAAATCTACAGCGACCAGTATCCGGCCGGCACCTTCATGCCAACCAACACCAAACTGGAAATCGCCGCCTTCAGCCCGAGTGCCGCCTACAAGGTCAACGACCAGGCTTCCCTGGCGTTCGGTATCGATTACTACTGGATGAAGAAGGTCGAGTTCAACAGCGCACTCAATGACGGTAACGCCTACCCAGGCTTCAACCTCGAGGGGGATGGCAAGAGCGTGGGTTTCAACCTTGGCGGCATGCTGGTACTGGATAAATGGAGTTTCGGTGCCAGCTATCATTCAACGTCCAAGATCAAGGCCAAGGGCACCCTGGATGATGAAGTGGGTGTGCTGCCGAGCAACCTCTCCAAGGACGTCACGGCCACCCTGGAACTGCCCTGGCGGTTGCAGATCGGCGCCCGTTACCAGGCCATGGAAAAACTCGGCGTGGAATTTGACTTCACCCGCACCGGCTGGCGAACCTTCGATGAACTGGTGGTCAAGAACGAGGAGTATGGCTCCACCATCTTCACCAGCCAGAATCATTTCGAGAACTCCAATGCCTACCGTCTGGGTGTGACGTATGATTTCACCACCGCAACCCAGTTGCGGATCGGTTACACCTATGACGAGACCCCGCAGCAGGACGAGTACTTCAGTCCGAGAATTCCCGATGCCGACCGCCATCTCTACAGCCTCGGCCTGGGTCACAGCTTCGGAGATGGCTGGACGGTCGATGTGGGTTACATGTATGTGCAGTTCGAAGACCGGACCATCGATAGCGACACCCCTGCGGTGGCCGGTCAGGAGTTGAATGGCACCACAGCAGTAAACGGCACCTACGAATCCAGCGTCCACCTGTTCGGCCTGGGTCTCACCAAAACCTTTATGTAAGAAGCCCCGGAAGCGGCATATCGTCCGCTTCCGCGTATCCGAAAGATACGGCCCGGTGTTGAATCACCGGGCCGCCTCAACGGAACACCCGGGCATTCACCATCCCGGCGCCAAATATCCCTGCGGTTGCGCAAAAAAAACGCCGCCCTTGTGGGGCGGCGCCGTGACTGCGGTTTACAACGGGTTAGATGTAAAGGCAGATATCGCTTTCGCCGGCGAACTCGAAAAAGCGCGCAGCGCCTGCGAATTCAATACCGTCGATAAACTCGGCGGGATTCATTTCAAACAGATCGACGGTCATCTGACAGGCAATCAGTCTGACCTCGGCTTCCTGACACAGCTCTCTGAGCTCGGCGAGATCCGCCACGCCCTTGGAGGCCATCTTTTTCTTCATCATGCCGGTCATCATGCCCTGCATGCCCGGCAGAGCCAGACCCAGTACGGGGAACCACTTGTCCATGCCCATCGGCATCGGCATGCCGGGATTGCCCA
Source organism: Candidatus Thiodiazotropha sp. (assembly GCA_040506775.1). Taxonomy (GTDB): domain Bacteria; phylum Pseudomonadota; class Gammaproteobacteria; order Chromatiales; family Chromatiaceae; genus Thiodiazotropha. The sequence continues at coordinate 221,313 of JBEVWC010000007.1, read as the reverse complement.
GCGGGGTAACCTCAAGATCCAGGTTCTTCTTCAGCAGCTGCAGGCCGTAGAAGGTGAAAAAGATCTCCGTGTCATAGCCCAGCGCGGATGCGGTGGAAGCCAGGATAAAAGGAGGATAGGCCCAATCGAGCGAGCCCTTGGTAGCAATGATGGCTAACTTCTTTTCGTCTGACATAAAAGTGTCTCCAAAAAAGTCCCTATCGGGGATTAGCCGCTCAGGCTTTCTTAATCAGGAATTCAAACTTGCCGCCCACTTCCTTGGACTCGATCAGTTCGTTACCGGTCTGGTTGGCGAAAGCCTCGAAATCCTTAACAGAACCGGGATCGGTTGCAATGATGTGCAGCACTTTGCCGGATTCCATACCATTGAGGGTTTTTTTCGCACGCAGAATAGGAAGAGGACAGTTGAGCCCGCTTGCGTCCAGTTCTTGATCAAAATCTGCCATGGTATGACCTCCAGCAATTGTATGTGTTTAATTTAGTGTAATGGGTAAAATCAGACGGACCTTTATATGTCATGCGACTGCTAAACGCAAGCGCCGCACGGTAACCCGGGCGATACCCTTAACTCGCCAGCCGGGTCTCCAGACGGTAGCCGGAACGGGCCCATGCGAGGATTCCACCGCGCAGGTTTACTGCGTTGGAATAGCCCTGCTGAGCCAGGTAGGCACAGGCATGGTAGGAACGGGCGCCGCTGTGGCAATAAAGGATCACATCCTTGTCTTTGGGCAGTTCGGCAATGCGAATGGGGATCAGATGCATCGGGATATGTACCGCGTTGGGCAGTACACCCTGAGCCAATTCACCCGCGCTGCGAATATCGAGGAGGAGAAAATCGTCCCCTTCAGCAATGCGGGTCTCAAGGGCGGAAGCGTCTATTTCCTGAATCATCACGATTGGGCTGCCTCGGTTCGAAAATTGAGCGCATTAGTATATTAATGTGTTTAAATATTGCAAGCATTAAAAACTTACCCTTTTACGGGGTCTTTGCACTTCGGATGCGCAAAATCGCAGGTATTGCGTCCCTGTCAAATGCACCACAGGGACTACCTCATAGCCAGCGCCAGATACGGTCAAGTAACTGAATTACGTAATTAAAATGATACAAAAAGTGTATTTGATCCAACTCAACCCCGCTGGCTGGAATCGGTCGTTGGCTGGGGTTGTACAGAATCATCGGAAAGCCCGCACCTCTTTGGGTGCCTCCCAGTACACGCTGGAAGTCTTGATATACCCGATGGACAAAGATTAATTTCATACCCGTCAAACTGGTTAGAATATCCGGGTGAAACCGGGATACCGGCAACGAACCCAAAAACAAACACTACAACTGGTTGTTATATATGGATTTTTTCCCCATCTTTCTGGATATACGCAGTAAATCCTGCCTCGTGGTCGGCGGTGGCGCCGTGGCCGAGCGCAAAACCGCGCTGCTGTTGAAATCCGGCGCGGACGTGCTGCTGGTTTCCCCCCAATTGACCCACGATCTCACCACCTGGCGGGACATGGGCCAGTTTTCACACATGCCCCGGGGTTTCGAGGAGCAGGATATCGAGAACCGGCAACTGGTCATTGCCGCCACCAATGATGCGCAGTTGAACCAGCGCATCGCGGAGTTGGCCAACCAGCGGCGCATCCCGGTGAACGTGGTGGACCAGCCGGCACTCTGCAGTTTCATTGTCCCCTCCATCATCGACCGATCACCGGTTATTGCGGCCGTTTCGACCGGTGGGGCGTCCCCGGTCCTGGCGCGTCTCATACGTTCCCGGCTCGAGTCACTCATTCCTGCCGGTTACGGCCGTCTGGCAGACCTGTGCAACCGTTTCCGCCAGCGGGTCAAGGATCGCTTCGAAAAACCCCGGGACCGGAAACTGTTCTGGGACCGGGTGCTCGAGGGGGGCGTCGCCGAGCGGGTCTTCTCCGGACATGACGAGGAGGCGGACCAGCTCATGGAACGGTTGCTGGATCATCCCAGCGCCCAGGATGACATCGGCGAGGTCTACCTGGTCGGGGCGGGTCCCGGCGACCCGGACCTGTTGACCTTCCGCGCCCTGCGTCTGATGCAGCAGGCGGATGTGGTGGTGTACGACCGGCTCGTTGCCAAACCGATCCTCGAGATGACCCGCCAGGAGGCCGAGCGCATCTATGTGGGCAAGGAGCGCGACAAGCATGCCATGCGCCAGGAGGAGATCAACAAACTCCTGGCAAGACTGGCCAAACAGGGCAAGCGGGTGCTGCGCTTGAAGGGCGGCGACCCGTTCATCTTCGGACGCGGTGGCGAGGAGATCGACACCCTGGCCGAGGAGGGTGTGCCCTTCCAGGTGATCCCCGGGATCACCGCCGCCGCGGGCTGTGCCTCCTATTCCGGAATTCCACTGACCCATCGGGATTACGCCCAGTCGGTCACCTTCGTCACCGGACATCTCAAGGATGGCACCATGAATCTCAACTGGGAGATGCTGGCCCAGCCCCATCAGACCATCGTCTTCTACATGGGGCTGGTGGGACTGCCGGTAATCTGCCGGGAACTGCAACAGCACGGGGTACCGGCGGATATGCCGATCGCCCTGATCCAGCAGGGCACCACCCACATGCAACGGGTGTTTACCGGAACCCTGGCCAACATCCTGGAGGTGGTGGAGCGGGAACAACCCAAACCGCCGACCCTGATCATCGTCGGCCATGTGGTGGAGTTGCAGCAGAAGCTCTCCTGGTACGAGGCACCACCCCACTCGGAACAGGGCGCCACGTCACCTGTGGACTTCTGACGGACACCGGCCTCAGTAGAGATACACAGCACCTGACCTCTCTTCGGAGTTGTCATCTCTATTGAATCGATCACCGGAATTTTCAGAGGGCCCCCCCACAACCAGGGTGGTCGCATCGTTCGAAAGATCCAGACTGAAACCAAAATTGTCGTTTAACCAGACTTCCGGACAGGGATCCGGACGACAAGAGGGATCAAGGTGATTCGTTACATTGTATCCCTCGTCAGTATTTGAGGCCTTCACGTAGGTTTGCTGGCGCCAATCGCCATCACGGTAGCGGAATAGATAGACTGCTCCGGGTGGGTGTAGACTGGCGTTATTGTTCTGGTCGCCCGCCACTCCCTGAGCGATTGAGGCTTCTCCGGGCGCACTCACGGCCAGTGTGTGACCATCCTCTGACAGGACCACACGCGACCCAAACAGATCATACGGATCGGTGTTCGATGCCTTGAGATACGCAGATTGCCGCCAAATATCCTGTTGACGCTCGAACAGATAGACCGCACCAGCCCATGCGGACCCGTTATCCAGCGGATCACCGTGAGCACCGGTCGATGACGAGGATTCACGATTCGCACCCACCGCCAGAATATCGCCTGTCGCGGAAAGATCCAGACTGATTCCAAACTGATCCTCCGCGTCCCCATCGGTTGCCTGAAGATAGGCCTGCTCCTGCCATGCACCTCCATGCAGTACGAACAGGTAGACAGCATCTTGAGTTTCAATTGCACTACCGTCGATCAGATCGCCCGGTGAATCCACCGCACCCACTGCCAAGGTCATGCCATCCTGAGACAGGTGTATCGATTTTCCGAACCCACCACTATTTGAAGCCTGCGAGGCTTGAAGCACGGCCTGTTCAAACCAGATTTCATCTTGTCTGTGAAACACGAAAACAGACTCGCAAGCACTGACTGCCAAAGTGTTCCCATCTCCGGAGAAGGTCACTTCGCGCCCGAAGCAAGCTGCCTCATCGGGACTGGATACACTGAGTTCTGACACAGGATTCCACGAATCCCCCTCACGCATGAAAAGGTAAACAGATCCTTGGGGTCTATCCCATGTGGTGACGAGATCAATATCGTTTGTTCCCGGTGAGCCAACCGCAAGTGTCACGCCGTCAGTCGATAGCGACAAGGACCGACCAAAATTGGCGTCCCCTCCCGCCAGATTGGGTTCTACAGAGCCCAGATCATGCCAGGCACCGTCTTGATACCTGAATAGGTAGACTTTTCCATCGTCTACAACATCATTTCCAAGCTGAAAAGGATCCAAGTCATGAATCAGGTTTCCCGCAACAGCCAGAGAACGGCCATCTCCTGACAAAGCCAGGCATTTACCGAAGGCATACTGCCCAAGGAATACGTCCTCGCTGAGCCAGATTCTGGGCATGGTATCACTCGCTTTGAGATACCCGATCGTCTCCAGCATGAAAGGCGCCACATCAACTGGGGCGGAGTCAACACACTCCTGTGATGCGCTACAGGCTTGAAGGATGTATCGTGCATTGGCCCAATTCGCCAGATGCACGGAAACCGTGTCGGTCACCCAATTGTCGGTAATTCCGTCCACCTGCACGCTATAGCCCGAGTCACCGTCCGGATTTTCCAGCAACCGATAAAAGTCGGCTTCAACATCCTTCCAGTGAAAGATCAACTGTTTCGGATTATTGACACTGATGTTGGGAATGGCGGGCACATAGGGGCAACCGATCAGAACATCGGTGACGTTGGCGTGCTCGATGAAACCGAAGGCGTTCATGAGTCTGCAGGTTTGCCCAGAGGGTTGGGCCGCGATGATGACCTCATATCGATCACCATCCTGCAGTGGCATCGTGAATACAAATTCCCCATTGTCTTCAATAGCCATTTCTTCGTCAGCATTGCGGATAAAGAGACCCGCCGCATTCAGACCACTGACCCTACCACCGACGGTGTAATTCGTTTCCTCGGGAAGAACGGATTCATCCGGGTTACTATCGCCTCCACCGCATGAATTCAAGTTCAAAAGAAACAGGATGAGAAGCCATCCTGACAGCGTTGTGCTTTTGTACAGTTCCATTGTCTTTCCATTTTCCCAGCAGTCCCATGACCCTTGGACTGTCCTATGGTTGTCGTTGCGATCCAGCATATCCATGGAGCCCATGGTTCGCAGCAAACCCTGGGATCCATCTCTGAATTGAGGTTACTAACCCGGCGAGTCGGGGTTGTAGACCTTGCTAATGAAACAACCTAGTGCTCCCTTACTTGGGTCTCAGCTGGTCTTCCCGCAGGTCAGGGGTGAAGTAATCGTCCGCGTCGTCGATATCCACCGCCGCGCCCTCCTTGTTCACCATGGGCTGCTCAAAATCGTTCCAGCCCCGCAATCCGGTCTTCAGGGACACGACCTTCTGAAAGCCCAGCAGCTGCATGGTAAAGGCGGCCAGCACGCTGCGATAGCCGGAACGGCAGACCACCACGACCTCCTGCTCCCGGGCCCGCACCAGTTCCGGAATCGTCTCCTCGTAGTCCCATTCGCAGGCCGACTCGAGTATCCCCCGGGGCGCCAGGATGGCGTTTTCGATATGCATCTCGTCATATTCATAGGGCTCGCGGACATCCACTACCAGCAGGTCGGGATTCTCCTGCAGGCGCTCCTCCAGGTCCCAGGGCATGATCTCTTCAACATCCTTGAGACACTCATTGACCAGGCTCAGATAGCTCTTCATTTCACCCTCTGGAACATAGATTTTGTTCGACCGCAATCACCGCGGCCTCAACCCGGGAATGCACATCGAGTTTACGCAGGATCGCCTTCACATGCAGCTTCACGGTCCCGTCGGAGATTCCCAGATTACGTGCGATCACCTTGTTGCTCTGGCCGTCCGCCAGATGACAGAGGATCTCACGCTCCCGGGGAGTGAGATCGTCCAGGGATGAGGCCGCGGCGTTGCTGCTCGGCCGCTCACCCTGCACCGCCTTGGCCAGGATGCCCGTAAGTTCCTTGGCCACCACGGTCTGCCCCCGGGTGATCTGCTGCAGGGCATCGATCAATTCATTCGGTTCCATATCCTTGAGCAGGTAGCCCTGGGCGCCGTTCTGCAGGGCCTCGATGACATCCCCCTCCTCGCGGCTGGTGGTGAGCATGCTGATGGGCATCTCAGGATAGTGCTTGCGCAGCACACTCAAAACCTCGGTTCCGGTCATATCCGGCATACGCATGTCGAGCAGCACCACGTCCGGCCGCTCCTGGGCCACGGTCTCGATGCCTTTCAGACAATCTCCGATGGCGATCACGTCGATACCGCGGCGCTCCAGAAGTTCCTGGAGGCCAATGCGAAACAGCGCATGATCATCTATCAGCAATACCCGCATTTCATCTCACCTCTGTGGATTCAGTTCGCTCTCGCGCTCGGAATCACCAGTTCCACCCGGGTGCCTTCCCCGGGTTCGCTCTCGATGTACAGTTCGCCACCGACCCGTCGAGCCCGTTCCTCCATGATCGACAGACCGATATGCTCGCCCGGATTACCCTTGGGCGCAGCACCTTCGAATCCGACACCGTCATCTTCCACCAGAATGAGATATTGCCCTGCACTACGGCAGCGTAACAAGACTCTAACCGTGTGGGCATTGGCATGTTTACGTATATTCGCCAAAGATTCCTGGACAATACGCAATGCCTGCATCTCCTGGTTGGTATCCATATCGGTCTTCAGGCAGTCGGGCTGAAAGAAGGCGGGAATCCCGGTCTCCTGGTTGAACCGCTCCACAAGTTTGCCCAGCGCCGGCACCAGCCCCCGCTGATCCAGGGGGGCACGGAAACTGTTGATCAGTTCCCGCAGTTCATCATGCGCCTCGTCCACCCCGTTGTGGATCCGGCGCGCCTCCTGCAGGGCACGTCCCGAGCCCGGATCGACCTGCAGGGTCTCCTCGAGCATCCGCACCTGGAAACGCAGACTTGCCAGGGTCTGCGCCAGAGAATCATGCAACTCATGGGCCAGGGAGGTACGTTCCTCCATGATCGACACCCGTCGCGCCTCCGAGTCCGAACGCTGCTTGGCCACCGCCATACCGAGGTGGCTGCCGATGGTGTTGAGAATGTCGAGCACGTCCTCACGCCCGTCGTAGATGCCCGGCTTGTCCACATACAGGTGATAAAAACCGAGCACATCCCCGTGGTACCACATGGGCACCGAGACCCGCTCGATCTCGTCCGGGCCGAACATACGCCAGCCATTGCGCCGTGAACAGCGCCGGGTATCCTGGCGACACAGGATATCTCCAGGGGACAGGGCGATGCCGCACTTGCACAGCTTGATGGGCAGCAGTTCCTGCTCCTTGTAAAGCCGGTCCCTCTGATCGATACACCCGACCTGGCGTACCTTGTCCCCGGGCAGAACCAGGTGGACCGTGGCGGAACGGGCATTCACCATACGCTTGAATACCGCCATGTATTCCAACAGCAGTTCGTCCAGGTTCTCGGACTGATTGATCCCGGCGGCCACGTCGTAGAGAACCTGCAGGGAGGTGGTCTTCTGCGCCAGGCGCCAGGTCTGGCGGGCCACACGCACCTCCATGTCTTCGTAGATGTCCGTCAACTCCTCGCTCAGACTGTCGATGTCCCGGGCCATGCCACTGAAGATGCCACTCTTTTCCGCGCCCCCCTTGCTGGCTACCGGCTCACCCTGACAGACCTGGGTGACCGTCGTTTCCAGTGAGGCCAGGGGACGCAGCAATTGGCTGCGCAGCCGCGCCAGAACCATCAACAGCGACACACAGGCAAGCCCTACCCCCAGCAGGATCAACCCCTGAAGCAGCGAACGCCCACCCGTCTCGCCGACCAGCATCAGGGTGGCTGTGAGACTGACCAGCAGGCTGAACGCGAGTGAAAGAATCGGCAATAACAGGTTTCCGGCGAACAGGATACGCAGGCTCGGCCAGTGCCTGCGGTCGACCACGGCTTCGAGACGGGTCAGCCACCGGTGCAGGGGCCCCACGTTCGGGGCGGGCCGGTAAAGGTCCGCGGGTCGGTTCTTTTTCAGATCAACTGTCATGCCATGACTCGAACATATCGTCTCGTACTGATTCGGGATTATAACGTGACCCCACGCCGCCGGGCGCACCCGGAAACCCACGCCCCTGACGGCACCGACCGCTCAGGGTTCGAGTGGGATTCGGAGCATGCCCCCGGTTCAAACATGTCGTCTGAGCGTAGCCTGTTGAGACGAAGGACATGGCCTATTCTATAACCCCGTCGGGCCACGCCTGAAGCAGTCGCTCCAGACGCCAACTCTGGATTGCATCACCCAGGGACTTTCCTTCAAGGCCACTGTGAAGAATTTCTCCTGGTGCTGCAGCACGGGCCGCAGCATGGGCCAGGGTCAGGTGTGTCAGCATTTGCACCTCCTGTTCCGGCCACAGGGCGCGTATCGCCAGCATCAGGTCGTTGAAGCGCTGTGTCTGCTGATGCAGTTTGCCGGTCTGGATGAATCGCAGAAACGCCTCAGGTTTATCCTGCACCTCATCCAGACCCTGCACTGCCAGCAGGTCCTGAACCAGTTGTCCGGTGTAACGATCGATTCGCCAGTCCTGTAGCCAGGTGGACACATCGCTGCGGACTTTCGAAACTGCCTGCAGGAGCACCGCGCTGCGGACAGCCGTCCCGGCGTCAAGTTTGACCGCCCGTTTCAAGGCCTGCAGGGGCAAGGCATCACCCCCGCCGGCGTGTCCCGTTTCAGGCGAGGGCATCAGTTCCGCCAGTTCAGGCAGGATACCCGGCAATGCGCCGCAACGCTGCAGAACCTCGAAAAATCGCCAGGGCTGGGGTTCCGCCATGGCCTTGAGCATCTCCCGGGAAACCCGTTCCGGGGTCAGGCTGCGCAACTCATCCTCACTTGCCATCTGCTTCATCAGGCGATGGGTGGCATGGGAGACACGAAAGCCCCAGCAGCCGAGTTTCGCGGCAAAACGGGCGATTCTCAGCAGTCGCACCGGATCCTCGACAAACGCCGGAGTGACGTGTCGCAGCACCCCGTCGTCCAGATCACGTTTGCCATGACAGACATCGATCAGTTGCCCCGTTTCATCCATTGCCAGGGCATTGATGGTGAGATCCCGGCGTAACAGGTCCTCTTCGAGGGTTACATCGGGTCCGCAGGAGACCTCGAATCCCTTGTAACCCGGCGCAACCTTCGTCTCCTTGCGCGCCAGGGCATATTCCTCTCCGCTCTGCGGGTGGAGAAACACGGGAAAGGCCTGATCCGCAGGCTTGTAGCCCAGAGCCAGCATCTGCTCCGGAGTGGCGCCGACCACCACCCAGTCGGTTTCCTCATATGGGATCTCGAGCAGCTGATCCCGGACCGCGCCACCGACCCGATAGATCTTCACTCTCGTTGCTCCCACACGCTGTTGAGCAATGGCGGGACTCTGCCACATCGGGCCTGGCTGTTCATGCCTGCTCCCCAACCCCGTCGGGAGATTCACTACCGGCCTGCTCCTTCAGTTGCATGTGCCACATCTGATGATAGCGCCCATCCAGGGCCAGCAGTTCCTGATGGGTGCCCTGCTCCACGATCCGCCCCTGGTCCATCACCAGGATCCTGTCCGCGTCCACCACGGTGGACAATCGGTGAGCGATCACCAGGGTGGTGTGCTGTTTCGCCACCTCGCGCAGGGTCTCCTGAATCGCCTGCTCGGTCTTGGTATCGAGGGATGAAGTGGCCTCGTCGAACAGCAGGATCTGCGGGCGCTTGAGCATCGCCCGGGCGATGGCCACCCGCTGTTTCTCACCCCCCGAAAGCTTAAGGCCCCGCTCCCCCACCACCGTCTGGTAGCCATCCGGCAGCTGCTCGATGAAATCCGCGATATGGGCAATCCGTGCGGCCTCCTCGATCTCCTGCTGGGTCGCCTGGGGTCGCCCGTAGGCCAGGTTGTAGAGTATCGACTCGTTGAACAGCACCGTGTCCTGGGGCACGATCCCGATCGCCGCGCGCAGGCTCTTGCGGGTGATCCGGCGGATATCCTGGCCATCGATCAGGATCCGTCCTCCGCTGACATCGTAGAAACGGAACAGTAACCGGGACAGGGTCGACTTGCCCGCTCCGCTGTGGCCCACCACGGCCAGTTTCTCACCCGCCCGCAGGGTGAAATCCACCTCATGCAGGATCTGCCGCTCCGGTTGGTAGGAGAAGTCCACCTGCTCGAAGCGCACCTCGCCCCCCTGCAACACCAGATCAGTGGCCTGTTCGTCATCCTGGATCTCCGGTTCCCTTTCCAACAGCTTGAAGATCAGGTCCATGTCCGCCAGGGAGTATTTGATCTGCCGGTAGACGATGCCGAGAAAGTTGAGCGGAATGAACAGCTGCAGCATGAAGGTATTGACCAGCACCAGGTCACCGATGGTCATCTCACCCTCGATCACCCCGTTGGCGGCGAAGATCATGATGAAGGTGACCCCGACGGCGATGATTGCGCCCTGCCCGAAGTTGAGCAGGGACATGGAGGTCTGACTCTTCACCGCGTTGTCCTCCCACTGGGAGAGGGTTTCGTCGAATCGCTGTAACTCGAAACGCTGATTGCCGAAATACTGCACCGTCTCGTAGTTGATCAGACTGTCGAAGGCCTGGCTGTTGGCCTGGGAGTCGAGCCGGTTCATGATGTGACGATACTCCATGCGCCACTCGGTAATCGCCAGGGTGAATCCCACGTAGACCGCGACCGTGCCGAAGGTCACCAGGGTGAAACGGATGTCATACTGGGACAGCAGCACCACCGCGACCAGGGTGAACTCCACCAGCATCGGCAGGATGCTGAACACCATATAGTTGAGAATGGTGCTGACCGAGCGGGTACCCCGCTCCAGGTCCCGGCTGATCGCCCCGGTCTTGCGCTCCAGATGGAACCGCAGGGAGAGTTCGTGAAGGTGGGTAAGCACCCGGTTGGAAAGGTTGCGCATCGCCCGGTAACGGACCCGGGCGAAGATCGCGTCGCGCAATTCATTGAACAGGGAACTCGACAGACGCAGTATTCCGTAACCCAGGAGCAGGAACAGGGGCAGCACCAGCAGGGTCTTGTCACCCTTCTCCAGGGTATCGACGATCTCCTTCAACACCAGCGGGATGCCCACGTTGGCGATTTTGGCCAGCACCAGGCAACCCAGGGCGAACAGGGCCCGGCCCCGGTAGTCCCAGAGAAACGGCAGCATGTTGCGAAGATTGTGCAGATCCCGCCGATCCGCATGGACCTGCGCCTGATAAGCGATGTGGTGCGTCATATCATCGTTCGTAGGTAAAAGTAGGCATCTTATCGAAATTCAAACTGATGTGCGCGACCTGGCTTAGCCTGCCCTGCCTCAGCCGATAACCCCTCATTTTGAAGGTCCATTGAGATTTGACAGGTTGTTGTACAATGAGCGAGCTATAATGCCGCGAACCGAAACAGACCCGATATCGACCATGAGCAACGATTGCAGTTATAACGAGCTTTATCCCCTACAGGTCCTGGACGACAGCATGGCGCCTGAGTTTCCACACAAGTGCATCATCGTCGTCGAACCCTCTGAGATCTGCGCCACCGGCGCGTACGTCGTTGCTGAGGCCCAGGGCGACCGCTGGTTTCGCCAGTTCGTTTCCCAGGGCGAATCCAACAAACGCCTGGTCGCGTTGAATGACGCTTATCCGGATATCGAACTCAAAGACGGCGAATACAAGATCGTCGGGGTGGTCGTGCAGTGCAATATCGGGCGTAAGATCAAACACTACTACCCCTATGTGCCAGGTGGCGTACCACCCAAACCCGTTGCCTAGTGTGGTGCTCGGTAAATTCGGTATCACTCACCGACCTGGAAGGCTGAGGTGGTTCTCAAAGGTTGAGAATCCCTGTGGGGCACACGGAAACCGATGCCTTTTTGCGGATTCGGGCTATGCTCTAGACAGAGTGCTGGACGTGCGACCGGCTCGGTGAGGTCAGTCTGACGTTTCACTAACCAGCGCGGGAAAACCCAACCGGTTCTAACAAGGCCTGTTAAGTCTCATCCGACACGCCCCTTCCGGTCCCGCGGCACCGATGCAGTGCACGTTGTTTTGTCATATCAGACCCAACAAGACCAACTCTGTTCTGGAGGGGAATCATGAATATCGATCTCGCGGATGTCACACTGCACATTGACGAAACCCTGGACGCAGGAGGCAGGGCCGATCTCGAGGAGGCCTTCCGCCAGCGGGAGGGGGTAATCTCGGTACATGTCAATGAAAACCGCCCCCATCTGTTTGTCCTGGAGTACAACCCGGTTATGGTCCATAGCAAGGATCTTCTGTCGATCACACGCTACAAGGGCCTGCACGCCGAACTGATCGGCCTGTAGACACCCCGCCCCGCCCGCAGGATCCGTGCCTCCGACGGGCGGGGATTACGGACACCACCCATCCGGCAGCCGACACTCATTTTTTACCACGAAGTGCGCGAAGGTCACGAAGTGCGATCGTTTACTGACATGAAACTGTCCGGCGCAAAGCCGACTTGTTCGTGAATTCCGCCAGATGTTCCCACACTTTGCGTGGGAATCTGTGGCGCCGAGACGCTTAAGCATTTCGTCGTTGTGATCCTTCGTGCGCTTCGTGTCCTTCGTGGTGATTTTCAAACTGACAGGTATTCACTGAATCATCAGTAGCTTAGTTAGAAAAAGCAGGGGGGACACCCACTGCGTCATGGGCAACAGCGACTGATCCGCCTTGACAATGAGTTGACAGTGTCGGGAAGCATCACCTGAGCCGGAGGCATATTTTTCACCTCAATCTGATAACATCGCGGCTGACAAAGCGGTAACGCATCGACCGTCCGTTTAAGCCGCTCGCCCGTTCAGTCCGTTTCGGCAATGACTTCCACATCCAGACCGACGGGCGATTCGCGCGAAACATCCAGAACAAGCAGAACAATAAAACCACCAGGAGCTTGGAGATGAACAGAGTGACCATCGTAGGCAGCGGTTTTGCTGCCTTGACCGCGGTGAAGACCCTGCGTGCCCAGGATCGCAATACCGAGATCACGCTCGTCAGTCCGCGTGCGGAATTTCACTACCTGCCCGGTTCGATCTGGATTCCCTCCGGAATCCGCGAACCCCATGACCTGATCATTCCATTGCAATCGTTCTTCTCCCGCATGAAGGTCAAGCATGTGCAAGCGGAAGCGACCGGTTTGAGCGAAGACGGTCGAACCCTGGAAACCACAGCCGGACCCATCGACAACGACGGACTCATCATCGCCTCCGGGGGACGTTTCATCAAAAAACTGCCTGGCATCGAACATGCCATCACACCCTGTGAAGGCATTGCCGCCACCATGAAAATCCGCCAGCGTCTGAAAGACATGGATGGTGGCATCATTGCCATTGGATTCGCCAGCAACCCCAACGAACCCAGCGCCATGCGCGGCGGACCCATGTTCGAGTTCCTGTTCGGTATCGATCGGCAATTGCGTCTCGAGAAACGCCGTGACAATTTCAAGCTGGTGTTTTTCACACCGGCGGAGAATCCGGGTCAACGACTCGGACCCAAGGCCGTCAAAGGCCTGGTCAAGGAGATGGAGAAGCGTGAGATCGAAACCCACCTGGGACACAAGATGGTGAAGTTCACCCAGACCACGGTAGAGACTCAGGGCGGCGTGTTCGATGCGGATCTGATCCTGTTCATGCCCGGCATGACCGGCAATGCCTGGTTTGACAATACCGCTTTACCCCGTTCCCCGGGGGGACTGCTCAAGGCCGATGCCCAGTGTCGTGTTGAAGGGCTGGAAAGGGTTTACGTGGCGGGAGACTCAGGCAGTTTCCCCGGACCGGACTGGATGCCCAAACAGGCCCATATGGCGGATCTGCAGGCCACTGCGGCCGCACGCAACCTGCTGACGGAATGGCGGGGGGAAGAGCCCCGGGAAACCTTCAAGGTGGAACTGGTGTGTATCGTGGACAGCCAGACCAGTGGTATGCTGGTCGCGCGCACCCTCAAGCGGAATATCGTGATGCCGAACATGGCGGTCTTTCACTGGCTGAAGCGGCTGTTCGAGTGGTGGTACCTGCGCCAGTTCCGCTGAGCAGCGCCAGAGCAGGGTGGCATGCGCACCGTAGCGTGATCAAGGATGTTATCAACCTGTCGCCATAGCTATAAAGGCTGTACATGGCGCACAGCAGAGTCAGGGTAGTGGTGTGACAGCAAAGAACAGCAACGCGGTATCCAAGGAGGAACTTCGCGCCCTGCTTAGGCAGGAGGAACAGAAGAGCGAGCGGTATGCAAATTATGCCCGCCTGCTGTTGACGGTCCTCTATTTCGCTGTCGCCTTTGGCATCCGCAACGAACTGCCGGCGCACTCTCTTCAGGCGATCGTCGTCGCCTCCCTTTTCAATCTGGTATACGGCCTGCTCATCCTCAAAGCCCTGCAAGGCCCGGAGCACCCTAACTGGGTCAAGTATCCCTCGATCAGCATCGACATCCTGTTGCTGTCCATCGTGATCTACAGCTTCGGCACCTTCCGTACATTCAAGACCGAGGCCTTCCTGCTCTATTTCCTGTGGATCGGTTTGAGCACCTTGCGCTTTACCCCCTGGCTTACCCTGGCGGCGGGTCTGCTGAGTCTCTTCTCATACGGGTTGATCGTTTACCTCGCAATGCACCGCGGCAGCATCGAACTGGGCAGCATCTCCGATGAGTTCGTCTCGCAACGCGTAAGCCAGGCCAACATCGCCTTACGCATGCTGTTTCTCAGCGCATTCATCGCGCTTTCGGTCTACATTGCCTACGTGTTTCGGGTGATCGCATCGAAAGCCATGACGGAAAAGATCCTCCAGGTGCGAACCCTGGAAATGAGCAACACCCTGGATCAGTTGCGCGAGGCACAGAAGGCCCTGGCACAAAAGAACCGGGAACTGGCAACCCTCTCCGAAATCGACGGACTGACCCAGCTCTACAACCGCCGTAAACTCGACCAGATCATGACCGATGCATTGCAGCAACAGTCACAGAACGAATCATCACTGGCCCTGATCATGCTCGACATCGATCACTTCAAGAGTTTCAACGACCGGTTTGGACACCAGCTCGGCGACCAGATCATCCGCACCCTCGCGGAGTTGCTTGGCAACTCAGCCCGGGGTAATGATTTCATTGGCCGCTGGGGTGGCGAGGAGTTTCTGATTCTCTGCCGGGATACGGATCTTGATACCGCCCGACAGATTGCGGAGCGCCTGCGCATGACCATAGAAAGCCGTTCGTTCGGCGAGGTGGGGCCGGTTACCTGCAGTTTCGGGGTCACCGAATACAGGTCAGGCGATAACGGGGACAGTCTGTTGAGACGGGCGGACGAAGCGCTCTACCAGGCAAAGGCCGAGGGACGCAACCGGGTTTGCCACAACTGAACCACGACTCAGATCAATTCGAAATCAGTAGTAGTTACGTTGCTTCTGTTCGAGTTGATCCGCCAGCAGACCGTATCCGCGAAACCTTAACTCGGCGATCTCCTCGCTCTGGTCATAGATCTGGTTCAAACGGCTGAGCGCCAATCTGGGATCGTCCTGTTCCAGAGCCGGGATGAAAAACGCCTCCGCCAGACCGATATACATGCGATAGGCATCGATGTATGAAAGATCGTCCCGGGCTCCGAAATGAAACAGGGATGATTCGAATGCGGTGTATTTGTGCAACAGGTTGAGGTGGTGTGCCCGATTCAGATAGAGCTCTGCAACCAGGGGCTCCTGACAGCTGGTAGCGATCGCGCGCATCTGCTCCGAACTGTCGTGCTGTCCACTCAAGGGCAGGCTGCGGCAGGCGGGATGTTCATCCGCCAGTAGAGAAAAGGGCAGCAGCAGAGCTATCAAGATCCATTTCGTCATATTAAGGCTCCCATCGGGTGACGCCGTACGGAAGCCAGCTCCCGTCAACCGCCACCTGTGTTACAAGCTAGAAAGCTCAATCGACCGTCCGGCCTCTGGCCATCGAAGCATGACCCTTTTGTGACCGCCATAAGACAATCTATAGACGAATTTCCTGATGCGGCAAATAACCTTGTTCGTGAATCAACCGGATTGATTTTGAGGTTTGCGCAGCCCACAACCCATCTGAAAGGCATCGCCTGACCCAGGACTGTAGCCATCGATTCAACGATGGTTCCCCGTTATCGGTTCATCATTCCAGGTTTGCAGGCCACATCTCAGCTTGGTTGAGACCCGGATGACGGAAGAGACCCATCATGCTCAAATTCACGCATAGGAATTTTATTCTCATTCACAGCGTATGGGCGGGTGAGGTTTTTCAATCTCGCGCCCACGCAACCCCGGACAGGTCATTTCCTCGCGTGTATACCCCATTCAGAATCGAACCCAAGTTTCTTTTCGCCTGGTTGAGAAATCCGCGCCAGATCGGGGCAATCTGGCCCAGCGGATCAGAACTGACCCATGCCATGGCGGCGCAGATCCAACACCTGCCGGGGGTAATCGTCGAATTGGGAGCCGGTACCGGCGCGGTGACTTCAGCATTGCTTTCCCGGGGGGTGTCGGACCAGCAGCTCGTCGTAGTGGAAAAGGATCCGCTGCTCGCCGCTGAGCTTTCCAGGCGATTTCCGGGGTTAAGGATCGTTCTCGGTGATGCCGCACGCCTGTCGAAACTGCTCGGTGAAATCCGTGTCGGTCCGGTGGATCAGATCGTCTCCAGCCTGCCGTTGTTGAGTCTGCGCCGGCAGACCCGGCTGCGAATCCTCTCGCAGATCGTTCGCAACCTGACGCCCCGGGGCAGGCTGATCCAGTTCAGCTACTCACCCAAGAGTCCGATCAGTGCCGGCCTGTCCGAATCGCTGCAGATGGAAGGCTCCATCCGACAGCGGGTGTTGTGGAATTTTCCGCCGGCCCGGGTGTGGGTCTATACCCGCCGCGACGAACCCGGCACGGCCTGTCGGATCAGTGGATCGATGTTAGGGCCTGATAACAGGCCCTAGCAGATCGGTCCGATGATCCACATCACTCAACACTCCGGGATCCCCGGAAGGGATCTGCTCAAGCCGATCCGCTTCGACCGTCAATAGATCTCTGGCTCCCGCGTCACCACTCAAGTGGCTCAAATAATCGCCCCACTCGGCGGAAAACCCGACCGGATGTCCCCGCCGCCCCTGATAGACCGGAGCTACCAGGGAGGCCCCGCACTGTAACCTCGCAACCAGTTGCCTCAGGGTCTCCTGTTGCACCCAGGGCATGTCACCCAGAGCGATCAGCCAGCCCGCGGCGTCGGCTGATGCCCGCACCGCAAGAGCCAGGCTATCGCCCATTCCCGCTTCGGGATGCGGATTTTCAACCAGCCGGATCGGCAGCTCCCGCAAGGCCTGCTTGAGCATCGTATCTTCAGGGCGGACCACCGCGATACTCTCAGGCAGAACCCGCACCAGCTGTCGGGCTGCTGCCGGTCCCACGCGATCACCATGATCCATCCGCGCCATGAGTTTGTTGCCACCGAAGCGGTGACCACGTCCCGCAGCCAGCAACACCCCGACAATGTTCCTCATGACGCGGAAACTCCAACCAGATTGCGACTGGCGGTGATCTCCGCGAGGATCGACAGGGCAATCTCCGCAGGCCGTTTGCTGCCGATGGGCAGCCCCGCAGGGGCATGGATGCGGCCCAGCGAATCGGCTTCCACACCCAGGGAGGACAAACGCTGCCTGCGGGCCTCCGCGGTACGCACCGAACCGAGAGCGCCGATATAGAACGCGGCCCCCTCCAGTGCCGCGATCAATCCCAGGTCATCCACACGGGGATCGTGGGCCAGGGTTACGATAGCGCTGCGTACGCAAGCGTTGTCGCGGACTTCGTCATCCGGCATCCGCCGGGAAAAGCTGACGCCGTGCACATCCAGGGGTTCCGCATAGGCCTCGGGTCTGGGGTCGCAGATGGTGACCCGATAACCCAGCGGCACCGCCATGGCCGCCAGGTAGCGGGCGATCTGTCCATCACCGATCAGCAACAGCGCCCAACCCGGTCCAAAGGTCTTGCTGACCTGGACATCGCCAATCTGGAGTTCAGGCCCTTCCGCTGTGGTATCGAGGGTGACCTCTCCGCTCTGCAGGTCTACCTGCCTGGCCACAAGGCGGTTGTGCATCAGCAGCTCATGCAACCTCTGCAATGCCTGCGGAGTGTCAAGACGCTCCACCAGCAGTTCCAGTCGACCCCCGCAGGGGAGTCCCATGCGGCCTGCCTCCTGCGGCTCCACGCCGTAGACAATGCGCTTGGGGAAGGTCTCATCCGCCATTCTGCCACGGTAGCGTTCCGCCAGGTGTTGATCCGCGCAGCCACCGCTGACCGAGCCGGCACAACGCCCACTCTCATCGATGGCCAGCAGCGATCCGGGGGGGCGGGGGGAAGACCCCCAGGTGCGCAGCACGGTAATCAGAACCACCTGAAGACCCGCCTGCAACCAGCCCAGGGCAGTGCGGATAACGGCTTGGTCCTCGGCCGGCGGTATCATGGCAAGCGCAGGGGGAGTTCACGCAGGCGATGCCCGGTAGCGGCGAAGACCGCGTTGGCCACCGCCGGTGCTATCACCGGAGTGGCGGGTTCCCCTGCCCCGCTAGGGGGCTGCGCCGATGCCAGGATATGCACCTCGACATGGGGCATCTGATCGATGCGCAGGACCTTGTAATCATCGAAATTGCCCTGCTCCACCCGCCCGTCCTTGAAGGTGATGGCACTCTCCAGCACCGCGGAAAGCCCAAACCCCATACCGCCCTCCATCTGCGCCCGTACCGCGTCCGGATTCACCGCAATCCCGCAGTCTACCGCGATCACCACCCGCTCCACGCGGATCCGACCCTGTGCCACACTGACCTCCGCCACCATCGCCACGCAGGTGTTGAATGATTCGTGCAGCGCAATACCGCGACCCCGTCCGGGGGGTAACGGACTGCCCCAGCCGGCCCTGTCCGCAACCAGGTTCAACACCGCCAGGTGGCGCGGATGATCACCCAGCAGGCGGCGCCGGTAGTCCAGTGGATCCTGTTGTGCACGGACGGCCAGTTCATCGATAAAGCTCTCCACCGCGAAGGCGGTATGCGAGGAGCCCACGGAACGCCACCAGAGCACCGGCACGGGGGATTCCGGCGAGTGCAGATCCACCCGCAGATGCGGGATTCGGTAAGGCAGGTTGGCCGCCCCCTCCACCGAGGTGCGATCCACGCCATTCCTCACCATGTAGCGTTCCAGAGCGGTGTGTTTGAGAATCGACTGGCCGACGATGCGCTGATCCCACGCCCGGGGCAGCCCCGCGTCATCCACGACCCCTTTGAGGCGGTGCAGATAGGCGGGCCGGTAGTAACCGCCCCGGGTGTCGTCTTCCCGGGTCCAGATCATCTTCACCGGGGTGCCCGGTTTGACGGCCTGGGCAATGCGCACCGCCTCCAGCAGATAGTCCGCCGCCGGATTGGCACGACGCCCGAACGAGCCACCCGCATAGAGCATGTGGATGCGCACCCGCTCGGTTGGAATACCCAGCAGTTCGGCCACCTGGCGCTGATCCCTGGTCTGTGACTGCTCGCCGTTCCAGATCTCGCAGCCCTGCTCATCGAGCCGCACCACACAATCCAGAGGCTCCATCGCCGCATGGGCCAGGTAAGGCAACTGATACTCCACTTCCAGGATCTGCTCCGCATCCCGCAGTACCGCATCCACATCCCCGCGCTCGGTGGCGACATCGCCGGGCGTGGCAGCCAGCTTGCGGTAATAATCAAAGATCTGTTCGCTGCCTTCCGAAAATGCCTCGTATTCATCCCAAACGATGGAGAGTGCCTCGCGCCCCTGCCGGGCACTCCAGAAATCCTCCCCGATAACAGCAACCCCTGAGGGCAGTTCCACCACCTTACGCACACCCTTGACCGCCAGGGCCCGCTCGGCATCCACCAGCAACACCCGGGCGCCGAACCGGGGCGGATGTCGAACCACCGCGGTGAGCATGCCAGGCAGGCGCAGGTCCTGGGTAAACAGCGCCTGTCCGTTGAGTTTCTCAAGCGTATCCTTGCGCGGTAGCGAGCGACCAATCAACTTGAACGACCCGGGGTCCTTGAGGCTCACCTGGTCGGGGACCGGTTCCTGGGCGGCCCACCCGGCAACCTCACCGAAGCGTTGTGCACGTCCACTGGCGGGATGCCGCAACACGCCCTCTGCAACTTCAATCTCACCCGGATTCACCTGCCAGTGCCGGGCAGCGGCGGCGATCAACATCTGCCGAGCCGCGGCGCCTGCCCGGCGCATCTGCTCCCAGGCATTCGCCATTGAGTTGCTGCCACCCGTGCCCTGAATCCCACCCCAGGCAAGATTGCTGTAACGGACCGAATCCGCTGGGGCGCCTTCCACCCGCACCCGGGACCAGTCCGCATCCAGCTCTTCGGCCACCAGCATGGCGAGCCCGGTGTAGATGCCCTGCCCCATTTCGAGGTGTTTGGATATCACGGTGACGCGATCATCGGAATCGATGTTGAGAAAGGCGTTGGCCTGCCATTCACCGGATTCACCGACCCGCGGGTAGCCCGCGTAGCCGGAATTCCGGGCATCCCGGCATCCCATGGGCAGGATACCCAGGGTGAGACCGGTCAGGGTCAAACCGCCCGCCATCAGAAAGCGGCGCCGACTCAGGTTGCACAGATCCCGGGTGTTCATGCATCCGCCTCATGCAGCAGGCGGGCAGCGCGATGAATGGCCTTACGAATCCGGGCATAGGTTGCACAACGGCACAGATTGCCCTGCATCGCGGTGTCGATCTGCTCATCCGTGGGCTGCCGGGTTTCGTTCAACAGAGCCGCGGCGGAGAGTATCTGCCCGGACTGGCAGAAACCACACTGAACCACTTCCAACTCCCGCCAGGCTGTCTGGACCGCCCGTCCCGATGGGGTATCCAGGCCTTCGATGGTGGTGATGGACTTGCCCGCGACCGCCTCCAGGGGGATCTGGCAGGCGCGTGCCGGGATCCCGTCCAGGTAAATCGTGCAACTGCCGCATTGACCCACACCGCAGGCGTACTTGGTGCCGGTCAGTCCCAGATGATCCCGAAGCACCCACAGCAGGGGCATCTGCGGATCCAGGTCCAGCGGGTGAGTAATCCCGTTTACGATCAGCTTGAACACAGCATCTCCTTGGATTCAGACTCCATGCCCGACGATTGGGTGCATTCGGCAGGAACCTTGTCCACATCTTCCGAAAATTGACCTGCAAGTCAAAGCACAGTTATGTTCCAGACGCGATAACTTCGGCAAACTTGAAAGGTGACCCGTGATTCACCGCATTCTGGACAAATCAAAACAACAAAAGGTCGCAGAGTTATTCACTTCTGCATTCACCGTGTCAGAGGGTGAAAAGGAAGGGAAATTGATTGGTGACCTCTCGTCTCAGCTGGCGTCGAAGATCGACAATAACGAAATAATCTGTTTCGGCACATTTGAAAATGAAACGCTCATCGGTTGCATATTCTTTAGCCGACTCCACTTCAGTGAGCGAATTCGGATGTACCTGCTCGCCCCTGTCGCAGTCAGTGCTGATCATCAGGGAGTCGGATTTGGACAGTCATTAATCAACTACGGGCTGAATGAACTCAAAAGGCGCCGGGTTGATGTGGTTGTCACCTATGGGGATCCAGCTTTTTATTCAAAGGTGGGTTTCCAGGCGCTCTCGGAAACTGTCATTCAGGCTCCGCTTGAACTTTCAATGCCTTTCGGTTGGCTCGGCCAATCTTTAACGGGCAAACGGATTCCGAGTATTCACGGACGTCCCACGTGTGTTGATGCATTCAATGATCCGGTTTACTGGTAAGCCAATGGACACACAACCGCAGTCAGTGGGACAGCAAAAAGCAACGCTCGTTCCTCGCGCTGCTTTTTGCTGCCGGTGATGCCCTGTCTCGTTTACCGCAGGGTTGATGACCCGGGCTCGCAATGCCTGACTACTCAAAAATCCACAACCAGGCATAGGCCGCAATCAAAGCAGGAACCGCACTGTAGAGTGTCGCCACGAGTGCCGCCTTGGGAGCCACCGCAAGGGCGGGGAACAGTGCATCCCCATCATTGGCGATTGCATTGCCCAGTTGCGCGGACAGCGGCAGGGTACCGCTGAGATGCAGTGACGTAACCACGATCTGGGGACCGCATCCCGGCACGAACCCCACCAGAATCGCCACCGCCGGCAGCAGCGGACCCCAGACCGAAAGAGCGTCCGCCACATCCACACCCAGGCCCTGGATGAGCATTTCATAACCAAGAAACGCGAAAATCACCCAGCTGCTGACAAAATTGGTGTCGTTCACCACGCGTCGCAGCATCGGCGCCTCTGCCTCACAGGCGCCGTCATGACAGACGGAATTTTCACCCCCGTCCGCCACCCACATCCACAGGGACAGGAGCGAACCGCCCACCCCGATCAACAACCCGGGCGCCCCTGGAAGAACACTGTCCACGTCGACCTGAAAGGCACCCAGTACACCGATCACGATACCGGGCACCATCAAAGCGACCCAAATTCGTTCGCGGGTGCGCCACTTGCCGGGTTGAAGCTTGCGTGGCCGCTCAACAGCCACAGCTTCCGCCCGCGCCGGACGCAGGTAACCGGGACCGTGCAGGGCATCCACCGCATAGCCGGTGACCAATCCCATCACCGCACTGACCGCGAGCACTGTCAACGCGGTGGCCGGGGCCTGCGCCATGAGCAGGAACATGGCATCACCCATGGTTGCCACCAGGGTGGCCACCACACCGCCGAAACTCAGATGTCCCCGGGTGAACTGGGTAACCGCGATGATCGCCCCGCCGCATCCGGGGAAGGATCCGAGCAGGATACCCGCCGGCACGTGCCAACGCTGATGGCGGTTCAACCAGTTTGCCAGATCGAATCCCAGACCCCGCTCCATGAGCAGCAGCAGGGCAATGGTACCGGCCACGAAGACGGACACCGCAAGATAGGCATCTGCCAGGGCATGGGCGGCAACTTCCAGCCCACCGGGCAGAGAGACCACGACCAGAGCAAAAACCGCAACCACAGCAGCGCGACGGACCGCTGGCTCGAAGCGGATTCCCTGGCCGCTGAAACGCTCTTGGATGGCGTGGGTTATGGCAGTCATGATGGCTCACCTGATTGTGTAATTACCCTTACTGCTGTCAGGTTAGCGAATACTTATTAATATACAAAATCGCTTGTTACAAATATTATGATAGTAATTTTCGATTATTAATCAGACGGCACTCAACCCCGAATCAAGGCACCCCGGGACGCCCCTCCCTCCCCTGTTCGTCACTTTCAGTACGCTTCATGGCTTGAGCGGGTCATGCGTTCCTGCAAGCACAGGGGCTCCAGGAACAGCCTGATGAATTCTTCCCGGCCGGAGAGCGCCCGAACTGCGGCTTGTGGCAATGAACGGCTGAATTGTTTATATTCCGCGCGCAATCATGCGTCAGGTGACCCCAGGATACTTGTCCCGGGGTTTAAACGGGAAGCCGGTGCGCTGATGTGTCTTGACCGATGAACCGGTGCGAACCCCGGGATCCCGATCAGACCATACGCAAATCCGGCACTGCCCCCGCAACGGTAAACGAGTCAGGATCCATCACAAAGCCACTGCGCCCCGGCGTGGGAAGGCGATCGATCCATCCCGGCACAGGCACGCGGCTGCACTCGCAGTCACAGGCCGCAACCGGGTACCCGTAAGTCCGGAGACCGGCCTTTCGCGACTGAGATGGCGTTGCGGAGGGCGACGGCCGGGCGGGCTGTTCCACGCCTCAACGGTTCTCTTTCCAACGTCCCACCACTGCATGCGGGTGTGCATGCCTACGGAAAGAGAGACATGATGATCAAAACCCTACTGGCCGGAACCTCGGTTCTGTCCCTCTGCTCACCGCTGTTCGCAGCCGAGCAACTCAACCCCATCGTGGTGACCGCCACCCGGACCGCCGAAACCGTGAACGAGAGCCTCGCTCCGGTGACGGTGATCACCCGTGAGGATCTGCTGCGACGCCAGGTTCAATCCCTGCAGGACGCCCTGCGCACGACCCCGGGCCTCACCCTGGTGAACAATGGCGGTCCCGGCAAAGCCACTTCGGTTCTGCTGCGCGGCGCGGAGTCCGATCATCTGCTGGTGTTGATCGATGGCATCAAGATCGGCTCAGCCAGCCTGGGCACCAGTGCCTTTCAAGACATCCCCGTTGAGCAGATCGAGCGGATTGAAATCGTGCGCGGCCCACGCTCCAGCCTCTACGGTTCTGAGGCGATCAGCGGCGTGATCCAGATCTTCACCCGCCGGGGCGGCGGAGAGACCCGCACCGATCTCAACCTGGACCTTGGCAGTGAGCAGAGCCACGGAGCCTCAGTGGCCCTGTCCGGTGGCGGCGAGCGCGCCAGCTTCAGTATCAGCGGGGCCTACTCGGACACCGACGGCATCGACGCCTGCCGGGGCAAACCCGGTCTGGACGGGGGGGGCTGTTTCACCGTGGAGCCCGATCGGGACGGGTATCGCAACGACTCCCTCTCAATGCAGGCAGGATACCGTTTTGAACTGCCCCTGGAGATCGAGCTACGTGCCTTGCGCAGCACCGCAGACAACGAATACGACGGCGACTTTGTCAATCAATCCGATGTGCTGCAACAGGTGGTCAGCGGTCAGATGCGCTATCTGCCCGACAGGGACTGGGGCCTGACCCTGTCCGCGGGACGCAGCTGGGATGGCCTGGACAGCTTCAAGGACGGCCAATTTCAGTCCCGTTTCAATACTCGCAGAGACAGCCTGTCGCTGCTGGGTGATTACCTGCCGCATGAGGATCACCAGTTCACCTTGGGTTACGACTATGAGCAGGAACAACTCGACAGCAATGTGGATTACACCTACACGGAACGGGACAACCGGGGGGTATTCGTGCAGTACCAGGGACGCCTGGCGCAACAGGACCTGCAACTCTCCCTGCGACGTGACGAACCGCAGCGTTTCGATGCCCACAGCACCGGGAATATTGCCTGGGGTATGACCTGGTCCGAAGACATCCGTACCACCCTGGCCTACGGCACCGCCTTCAAGGCCCCCACCTTCAATGATCTCTACTACCCCTTCTTCGGCAATCCGGATCTGCAGCCGGAAACCTCGAAAACCCTGGAGTTCGGCCTCAGCGGTCCGTTACTCGACGGTCAGTGGTCCGCCAATCTGTTTCGCACCGAAATCGACCAGATGATCGGCTTCGATGCCACCTACCTGCCATCGAACATCGATCAGGCGCGCATTGACGGCCTGGAGCTGGTACTCAACACCCGCTATGGCGCCTGGTTGCTGAACAGCAACCTGACTCTGCTCGACCCGCGTATCCGGTCTGCCGGGGAGAATCGCAACAACCGGCTGCCACGGCGCGCCCGCAGCGCCTTCAATCTGGACCTGGACCGCAGCTTCGGGCGTTACTCTCTGGGTCTGGGCTTCAGCGCCGAGAGCCGACGTTACGACGACCTGGCCAACCGGATCGAACTGGGGGGATACGGTCTGCTGGATCTGCGCGGAGGCTATCAACTGGGTAAATCCTGGCGACTTCAGGGGCGGGTGGAAAATCTTACCGACAAGGCCTACGAGACGGCGGCCTGGTACAACCAACCCGGACGCAGTTACTACCTGAGCCTTCATTACGGGAGCTGAGCCTGGTTACCCGGATGGACCTGCCCTGCCCGTCGAGCGGCTCGAGGAGACCATCCGGGAGCAACTCTCAGGGGCCGCCAAGCACCACAAAAGACCGGGGAAATGTATTTTCCAGGCCGTCTGTGGTAGTTTGGCAGGCCCTATTTTTTAAGAAACTGCGCGAAAAGCCGCTAACCTTGTTCTAAACAGCGCCTAAATTCTTCTACGGCGCCATGGGTTGACGGTTTTGATGTTTCCCTGTGAACAGACGACTGGTTGCCATGGCAGGCGATAACAATGAAAGAGAACTTCAAACACAATCTGCTCGTTCCATTGCACCCTGTCCAGAGTGACACGGCGGGTGCGGAATTCCAGCAAAGCATCCGGCGGCTCTTATTCGCCATAGCGCTCAGTGCGGTCTTTCTGATTGCGGACCGGTTCGACCCGTCACCCGCCATCAGCCAGGCAATCCTGCTGTCCGTCGGATATACCGGGTTCTCTCTGGCGCTCCTGCTCTCCTTCCGGTTCTTCAAACAGGCCTCTCATACCCGCAGGCTGCTGACCTTGATCGCCGACCAGGGCGTCGCCTGCCTGGCCATGCACAGTCTCGGCGAGCAGGGCACACCGCTGTTGAGCATCATGTTCCTCATCACGCTTGGTTACGGAGTACGGTACGGTTCGGGCTACCTCTACCTGGGCACCCTGATCTCGTCCACCGGACTCTTGGCCCTGACCCTCGGCAGCCCATTTCTCAGCGGTCATCCTCTGCTGGGCATGAGCCTGATTGCGGTGAACCTGAGTGTATCCCTGTTTGTGTCGCGTCTGCTCAAGTCCCATCAGACCCCCAATACCCCCAGCGGCACCACTCGGGTGGTTCCACCGGCCACTGACGAGGAGCAACAGGCACAACTAGCCGGGGAAGCGTCGTCAGAATCCAGCGCTCCGCTCAAGAATCGGGCTCTGATCATGACCGAGAGCCTGAGCCTCTACCAGAAACTCGAGCAGCAGTTGAAGGTTTGGGACATTGCGTGTGACGCGATCACTACTCCCAAGGCGCTCAGCCAGGGAATCTCTGCAAACCCACCCTCCCTGGTCCTGGCCGATCTGCAGCACCTGACCGATCCCCGGGCTCAGTTGCTGATCAGTTCGAACCTTGCGCAGCGTGCACACATACCGTTTATCCTCATCGGCAATCACTCTCAGGATCAGAACGCCCGATCGCTGCCGGAACACGATGCCCTCGTCGTGGATCCCGAGGACCAGCGTCAGCTGTTCAATATCATTCACAGCGCCCTTCAAGGGACCGACCTGCCCGAGGGCGTATCCTCACTGCATCACTGGCAGGCGAACCGGGAGGTCAAAAGACAGCGCATTCTGGTTGCGGATGAGAGTTCCACCACCCGCCTGATCCTGCGGGAAACCCTGAACAAGTCAGGTTATGAGGTGTTCCTGGCTGAAACCGGTGAATCCGCGATGGAGATCTTCGATGAGCAGGATATCGACTTGGCAATCCTGGGCAGGGAACTCCCGGATCTGAACGGCCCCGAGATCATCCGTGAGCATCGGGTGGGATATGGGCTGATTCGCAGGATTCCGTTCATCATTCTGACCTCCCGTATTACTGAAAGCGTGCTGACTGAATGCCGTACCGCAGGCGCTGACCAGGTCATGTCGATGCCTCTGAACATCGACGAACTGCTCAGCGGCATCACCCGCCTGATCCAAAACAGATCGGCATCCGGCAAACCGAAGGGACACACTGATCCGCACATGCCGGCGCATCTGATTGACGATCAACCCACCTATCTGGATTTCGACACCCTGGACATGCTCACCCAGTTGAGCGAACGGGAAGACTTTTTCGAGGACCTGGTGAACAACTTCCTCGATGACGTCTATGCCTGCGCCACACGTATGGCGAACGCCCTGAGTTCCCAGGATATTGAACAGTTTCGGGAAGAGATCCACGCGGTTAAAGGCGCCGCCAGCAGTATCGGGGCCAGCCACCTGCTCAATCGGGCCATTGAATTGTACCGGCTCACGGGTAACGAGATTCGCCAGCAGGGCGTGCGTTGCTACGATGAACTGAACCAGGCGATCGAGGAGACCCGACAGGCACTGGAAGAATTCGTCCGGGAACGCAACCTGGACATCAGGATCCGATCCCGCTAACACCCTCGTGGAATCCGCCCCCATAAGGTGAGCGCTGGTAATTGGGGCGGTTCTGAAGGGTCAGGCGTCCGTGGCAGGCTACTTCAGTACCTGAATAACGACGCCTGGCCCTTGACACATCCCCTCCGGGGAACCAGCCTTATAGAGAGTCCACAGAGAAATCTCGATACCCTGATCAGGAGTGGGAGTTTCATGAAAGTATTACCAGTCTCCGTATTCACCCTGTCTGCCCTCTACGCAAATCTCGCACATGCCCACGCCGGTCCCGCCACCGCCGGACACCTGCTGGAACATCTGGTGCTCGCATTGGCACTGGGTCTACCCGCGATTCTGCTGCTGAGGCATCTACTGCCCCGCTGGCTGGGTCAACGTAAAGACTAAACCACACAACCGAACAAGCGGATTGCAAACCACAGGCCTTGGTGGGTAACTCACACCAGGGCTTGTCGCGTTTCTGACAGTACCAGCTCTAAGACCTCAGGCGCAGCAACTATCTACCTGTAAACAATCAACTTATTTCCAAGCATTCAGCCTGGCACCAATATTGCTTCGGGGCAATATCCTCATACTTTGCCAAGCTGGAGTCACTCATGCTGCTGGAACAATACAACGCCTCAGGCCTGCTGTTTAATACCAACTTCCTGGAACAGACCAGTACATCCGGACTGTTCAGCTACCGCGGAGAACTGGTACTGGTTCAAGGGGAAGTCGCCGATGACAAAGGGCATACCAAACCACCGGTGAAGGTCATGCGAGGCGCGGTGCTGCTGGCCGACGAGAAAGTTCGCCTGCTGATCGGAGCCCTGGACGATATCAGCATGGTCAATGACCTGCTGGAGAAATACCAGGGTGACTTCGCCGCAGACATGAAGGCCGTGCTGTTCGTAGTGAACATCGACAAGCCGGCCCAGGTATCCCTCGACGGTGCCAACATCATCTTCATCCCGCTGGTTCAGGGGGTACCGTGGAATGAGGTGATCGATGAACTCGGTCTTGAGAAAAGTGATTTCAAAGGGCAATCCGCAGCCGACAAACTGCTCACCCTGGAGTCTGAGATCGTCAGCTACAAACCCAAGTATCCGACAACCTCGCTGGATGAGGTCCTGGCCAGCGCCACGGATGTACAGCGTGAAGCCTGGGGCGCCGTCTGAACCGAGCTGAACAGCTCCAGGGATCTTCAAAGACCGAAGGGACGCCAATCACCGCGCCTTGAGCCAGGCTGATTTCCTCTCAAGGTGTAATTGGGTGAGAATCGCGGCGTTTGGCATCCCTTTAGCAGGCAGCTGTCCCTGCAAGGCTAAGCATTACTGCAACAGCCGCGCATGCCTGGCTCGCGAAACGGGTAGGCCACTCATGAAGGGATGCCCGACTCCCGTTTGTTCAGCAACCGGGTCAGGTCAG
This sequence comes from Candidatus Thiodiazotropha sp., assembly GCA_040506775.1. Taxonomy (GTDB): domain Bacteria; phylum Pseudomonadota; class Gammaproteobacteria; order Chromatiales; family Chromatiaceae; genus Thiodiazotropha. The sequence goes on along the minus strand of JBEVWC010000007.1, from coordinate 192,348 downwards.
ATGCCGGCAGGGGCTTGCTGAAATAGAATCCCTGGGCATAATCGCAACCGTGAGCCCGCAGATAGTCAAACTGCTCCCGGGTCTCCACCCCTTCCGCGACTACCTGCAGTTTCAGCCCATGCGCCATGGAAATCGTGGCATTGATCAGTTCCCGGTCGGCAGGATCATCGCTGATATCGTCCACAAAACTGCGGTCGATCTTGAGGAAATGAAAAGGATAATTTCTCAGGTAGCTCAATGAAGAGTACCCGGTACCGAAATCATCCATACCGATATTGACACCCAGCGCGATCACCTGGGCAAGGGTCTGATCGATATAGGCATGCCCGCTCATCAATACGCCCTCGGTTATTTCGAGATCGATGAGGTTGGGCGGGATTCCGCTTTCCTGAATCAGCGCTTCGATATCCTGAAACAGGTCAGGCTTGAGAAACTGCCGGGGCGAGATGTTGACGGCAATGCGAAAATCCGGCAGAAAGCGCGCTTGCCACTGACGGGCCATATCCAGGGATTCCCGTAACACGAATTCGCCGATCTCGACAATCATGCCCGACTGCTCGGCCACCGGGATGAATTCCGAGGGCGTGACCGGACCGAGACGGGGATTGTCCCAACGCAACAGAGCTTCAGCACCCACGATTTCACCCGTGACCACGGAAATCTGCGGCTGATACACCACATAAAACTCTTCGCGTTCCAGAGCGCCATGCATGCGCTCCTCCAGTACCAGTCGCCGTGACACTTCCCGATTCATGCTTTCGGTGAAATAGGAGTAGGTGTTCTTGCCCAATTGTTTGGAGTGGTACATCGCAGCATCCGCATGGCGGAGCAGTTCTGAGGCACTGGATCCGTCATTCGGGTAGATGGTGATGCCCACACTGGCCGAGATGAACAACTCCCGTCCATCGATAACAAAAATCTTGCGCAACTGTTCGAGAAGTTTATCGGCGATCAGCCGGGCATGTTCCGGCTTGGTCAATCCGCTCAGGATCACCAGAAACTCATCCCCGCTGAGACGCCCCACGGTGTCGCCAAAGCGGATCGATCGCTGCAGCCGACGGGATACCTCGACCAGCAAATGATCACCGATCTCGTGCCCCAGGGAATCGTTTACCTTCTTGAAATCGTCCAGATCCACGAACAGCACGCCCACCATGCGCCCCAGTCGCTGCGCCTCATTGACCAGCAGTGAAAGCCTGTCCATGGAAAGGAAGCGGTTCGGCAGATCGGTCAGGGCATCGAAATGGGCCTGGTGTAGAATCTGTTCCTCGTACTGTTTTCTGACGGTGATGTCCTCTTTCACCGCGAAGTAGTGTTCTGTGACCCCCTCATCATTGAGCACAGGGGCGATATGCGCGTACTCCCAAAACAGCTCACCATTCTTCTTACGGTTCTTGAACTCACCCTCCCAGGCTTCTCCATGGCTAAGCGCCTGCCACAGACCCTGATACATACTTCGGGAAGTATCACCCGATTTGAGCAGGGATGGACTTTTACCCAGCACATCGCTCAGTGAATAACCGGTGAGACTTTCGAAGGTGTGATTGACATACTCGATGCGTCCCTTGGGATCCGTGATGATGACTGAAACCGGACTTTGCTCCACCGCCTGGGAAAGGGTTCGCAGTTGAGATTCAATCGCCTTGCGCTGAGTGATGTCCCGATAGACCGAAACAACGATGTCATCCGTCAGGCGATAAATCCATGACTCCCGCCAGGACCCGGGATCCCGCTCATCCTGATAGAAGGCCTCTGGAAAATGCTGACGCTCACCGCTTTGCCAAACACGCCGGAACACCTCCAGCAGTCCCGAATCCCTGACTCCGGGAAAAACATCAGTGACCTTCTTACCCAACAATTCACTGCGCGAGATTCCCTCGAGTTTTTCCGCAGAGGTATTGAAGTCCTCGAATACGAAATCCGTCCCCCCATCAATCACCTTGTAGACCGCAACCGCGCTCGGCATCTGTTCAAACAGGGACTGATAATAGGACTCACTCTTCTTGAGTTGGATCTCGTAGCGTTTCTGTTCGGTGATGTCCTGAATCACACCCTGCAGCATTTGCAGCTTCCGGTCCTCGTCATACTTTTGCACGGCCTGACATTCGACCCAGCGCACCTCCCCGTCAGGTCGGATGATACGGTACTGAGTGTGATGCGGAGTACCTTCCCTGACGGCATTGGTCAAAGATGCAATGACCATGTCGCGGTCCTGGGGATGGATGATTTCATCGAGCGTCTCAAGCCCTGTAGGACCGTTACAGGCAACCCCCAGGATCCTGTCCACCTCGGGTGACCAGGTGGCCCGCATGGTCTCCGCGTTCAGCTGCCAGTTACCCAGGTGGGCGATGGACTGGGCCTCACGCAACAGCGCCTCCTTGCGCTCGAGTTCACGCTGCAGGTCTTGCTGTTCCGTAATATCCCGGGCAAACCCAACACTACCCAGCAGTTGCCCGTCACCATCTTTCACCGGTGCGCGGTAAAACTCGTACCACCGCCGCCCTTCTGGGCTTGCGATCTCCTTGATGTCGTGGAGACTCTCACCGGTCTCTGAGACATGCTGATCGTCAAGCTGAAAAAGCTCCGCCTGTTGTTTCGGCCAAACGTCAAAATCGTTTTTGCCCAGCAGTTCCTGTTCCGAAGCATGACCGAGCGATCGAACAAAATGTTCATTCACCGCCCGGTAGCGTCCCTGGGTATCTTTCAGCCAGACCAGAAAGGGAAAGTTATCCAGCAAGGCGCGCTGATAGCTGGCCTTTTCACTCAATTCAAGTTCCGCCTCTCTTCGGGCGGTAATGTCGTCATATATCCCGAGGATCCCGTATGTCACACCCTCGTCGTTGGTGAGGGGCACTTTTGAGGTTCGCAGCCAGATCGTATCCCCCTTGGGGGTGGTTTGAGGTTCCTCGATGGAGAGGATCGGCTCGCCCTTCTCCATCACCCTCCGGTCATCCGACTGGTAGCGCTCCGCCTGATCCGCCCAGCCCATCTCGGTGTCGTCGCGGCCAATGAGCTCCTCGGGTAACTCGTGGCCCGAATCCTTCGCAAAGGCGGCATTGCACCCCAGGTAGTTCAGCTCCCTGTCTTTCCAGAAGATACGCGCGGGCACGGTATCGAGGATCTTCTGCAGAAAGCGTTTCTGTTCGGCGATCTGGGTCCGGGCATGGTGCAGTTCGGTGATGTCCTCGATGATGGAGATGAAGAAGTCGGGATCACCGCTCTCTTTCAGGATCAGGGAAACACTCAGGCGGATCCATACAGTGCGACCGGTTTTGTGGAGATAGCGCTTCTCCATGTAGTACGAACTGAGCTGATGGTCCAGCATCTGCTGTACATATTTGAGATCCTGCTGCAGATCGTCCGGATGAGTGATGTCCTGAAAGCTGAGTTTCAGCAGCTCTTCCCGTGGATATCCGACGATTTCACACAGCCGGTCGTTTACCTCCAGCCAGTTACCATCCGGTGCCACTCGCGCTATGCCTACCGCGGCCTGACGGAATATCTGTTCGTAATGTTTCAGGTCTGACATGCTTTGACGGCCAGATTCACCCATGCAGAGTTACAATCATTGTTTTACATTCCTTGGCAAGAACACCAATCCTTATGATGCAGGAAAACCCAAGGTTTTCGGCTTGATACGTATGAATTTACCCGGATACTCCCACCCATCGGTCTACACGGCTGCAAGAGAAATCACACAGGGACTGCGTAACCCCCTCGCAGTGTGAGACACTTGCACCATGTCGTATCGTCCGTACGGAACAGTGAAAGTATGGACGAGCCATGTGACATATCAAATAGCCAAAACTTCCTGAGTTCCATGCTTGATACCCCGCACACTTCAACCCCAATGTCCCGCCGCCTCAGCATCGCCCCGATGCTGGACTGGACCGACCGCTATTGCCGTTACTTCCTGCGCCTGATCAGCCACCGCACACTGCTCTATACCGAGATGGTGACCACCGGAGCCATCCTGCACGGCAACCGGGCGCGCTTTCTGGATTTCGATCCGTCCGAACATCCCATCGCGCTGCAACTGGGAGGCAGCGATCCCCATGAGCTGGCGGCATCAGCCCGCCTCGGTGAATCCTGGGGATACGACGAGATCAATCTCAATGTGGGCTGCCCCTCGGACCGGGTTCAGTCCGGACGGTTCGGCGCCTGCCTGATGATGACCCCGACGGTGGTGGCAGACTGTGTCAAGGCGATGCGGGATGCGGTGTCACGGGATATCACGGTCAAACACCGCATCGGCGTGGATGCATATGACAGCTACCCGGAACTCTGTGATTTCGTGGGCCAGGTATCCGAGGCCGGATGCCACACCTTCATCGTGCATGCCCGCAAGGCCTGGCTGCAGGGATTGAGCCCCAAAGAGAACCGGGACATTCCGCCGCTCTCCTACGAGACGGTATATCAGCTCAAGGAGGATTTCGCCGATCTGGAGATCGTCATCAACGGGGGTATCACGAGCCTGGAACAGGCCACAAACCACCTGGAACGGGTGGATGGGGTGATGATCGGCCGGGAGGCGTATCAGAACCCCTGGCTGCTGGCCGATGCCGACCGGGTGATTTTCGGCGACCCGGCCACTCCGCTGAGTCGACATCAGGTGATCGAGGCACTGATCCCTTTCCTCGAGCGGGAATTGCAGGCGGGTACACCGCTCAACCGCATGACCCGGCATTTCCTGGGCCTGTTTCAGGGACAGCCCGGCGCCCGAAAATGGCGCCGCATGCTCAGTGAAAACGCTCACCAGGCAAATGCCGGCATCGATCTCGTCCGCAGGGCCGCAGCCCAGGTAGCCGAAGCCTCTCAAGTCACGCCACCCGGGGAATGAGCGGCGGAAAGGGCAGGTTCAGTCCCCCGCCCGGCCGCTCTCACGCATCAGCGTTTTTTCCGCGCAGCCACCCGTAGACGCAGGGCATTGAGCTTGATGAAACCTTCCGCGTCCTTCTGGTTGTAAGCACCGGCATCATCCTCGAAGGTTGCAATGGATTCATCGAACAGGCTGTTGCTCTCGGACTTGCGCCCCACCACGTAGACGTTGCCTTTGTACAACTTCAACCGCACCTCCCCGTTGACCACCTCCTGGGTCTTGTCGATGGCTGCCTGCAGCATCAACCGCTCGGGTGCGAACCAGTAACCGTTGTAGATCAATTTGGCATAGCGCGGCATCAGTTCGTCCTTCATGTGAGCCGCCTCCCGGTCCAGGGTCAGAGATTCCATGGCGCGATGAGCCTTGAGCAGGATCGTTCCGCCCGGGGTCTCGTAGCAACCTCGGGATTTCATCCCCACGTAGCGGTTCTCGACGATATCCGCGCGCCCGATACCGTTTGCACCGCCCAACTGGTTGAGTTTGAGCAGCAACTGAGCGGGTGACAACGGTTCGCCGTCAACGGAGACCGGGTTACCCTGTTCGAAACCGATCTCGATGTAGGTGGGCTGATCCGGCGCCTGTTCCGGAGAGACCGACCAGCGCCACATGTCATTGCCCGGCTCATTCCAGGGATCCTCCAGGTCGTAGCCTTCATAGGAGATGTGCAGCAGATTGGCGTCCATGGAATAGGGGGACTTCTTGCCCTCCCGTTTCATTTCGATGGAGATGCCGTGGGTCTCTGCATAGGCCAGGAGTTTTTCCCGGGAGGTGAGATCCCACTCACGCCAGGGCGCGATGACCTTGATGTCGGGACGCAGCGCATAGGCGCCCAATTCGAAACGCACCTGGTCATTACCCTTGCCGGTGGCGCCATGTGCAATCGCATCCGCACCGGTTTCGTTGGCGATTTCGATCAGCCGCTTGGCAATCAGGGGACGTGCGATCGAGGTGCCCAGCAGGTACTCCCCCTCGTAGATCGCATTCGCACGAAACATGGGAAACACGAAGTCGCGCACAAACTCTTCCGTGAGATCCTCGATATAGATCTCCTTGATACCCGCCGCCTCGGCCTTGCCGCGTACCGGTTCAACCTCTTCGCCCTGACCGATATCCGCGGTAAAGGTGACCACTTCGCATTGATACTCGTCCTGCAGCCATTTAACGATAATCGAGGTATCCAGGCCACCGGAGTAGGCCAGTACCACCTTTTTAATGCCATCTTTGGACATCCGAAATCTCCCGGAATGAAGCGTGAAAGACGCTGGATTATAGACGATTCCCCGTCACGCCGCATTGCCGACCGGATGAGCGGAAGATTTCTCCTGCCCGCTTCAGGGCAGCAGGATCAGGAACCGCCCGCCCGCCAGCTCCCCGCCGTTTTCCAGGCTCACCCGGCCCCGTTTCTCACCGTGCCGGTGCATATCCAGGGCGACCTGAGTGAAATAGATGCCCAGGCCGGTATTGTTGTTGACAAAGCCCGACTCGACGCGGCAGGCACTCTCCTGCTGGTCCAGCATGAACTGGGCAAAGCCCTCACCATTGTCCTCCACCACCAGCAACAGACCCTCGTCGGTGCTCTCCGCGGTGAGACGAATGCGATCCCGGGTGTAGCGTAAGGCATTGTTGAGTGCGTTACCGATCACTCCGGTCATCAGATTGCGGTCGAAATACCAGTAGAGATCAGGGTCACAGACGATCTCATAGTTCAGTTGCTTCTCGCGCAGGATCACGCTGTGTTCCAGCATCACCTCATCGAGAAACTCCGCCACCGAATGTGCATCCACATTCAACATGTACTCCCCATCCTCCACCTTGTAGAGGGTCAACATCTTTACCAGATTGTTGTTGATACGGCGCACCTCGTACTCCATGTCGGCACACTGATCACGCATGGGACAGGCATCCGCCTGACAGCCGTCCTCGATCAGCCCGATGTTGCGCAACAAAACACCCAGAGAGTTCTTGATATCGTGGGCAACCATGGCAAAGGCTGAAGCCATTTCCAGGCCAATCTGCTGTCTATTTCTGTACACTGCGAAACTCCGAATTCGTTATATGTGATGTGAGGTCGTTAGCCAAACTCAAGCCACCGGGTTCTGTCATCACCAGGGGCAGTTGTCACTCTTCCGTGAGGTCCAGGCAGACGGGTGAAATGCTAGTTCACCAGTTCCTTGAGGGCATGCAGATACTTGGCCGCCTCCGGGTCCTGGCGTTCCCCTGAGCCCAGCATGCCAAGGGCATGTCGACAGCGGAACTGGTAGCGGCTGTCCACACCCTGCTTGCGCATGAATTCGATCATGACACGCACGGCCAACAGCACCAGGGTGCGATTTCGGGGAAAGCGATCAACGGTCAGATTCAGCAGCGAGATGGCCTCTACCAGCGAACCCTGACGAACCCAGTCCAGGCTGCGCGCAAGGATCTCATCGAGTTCCTGTTTCATTGTCTGAATCAGATCTTCAGCCTGCTCCTGCTGCCCCAACTCGTGCATCGCACCCCGGACCCGTTCTATCCAATTCCTGTTGTCGTGATTATTGCTGACCACCAGACCGAACAGATCACGGCTCAGCGCCTCCTGGGAGAGATGAAAACAATCCATGGCCACAGCCAGGAGTGCTTCCGATGACATGGTATGGCGGTGTTCGCTCAACAGTCGCTTCAACTCCACCAACTGGTTGTCATTTTCCGTCAGAAGGGATCTGGACTGTTTCGCCAGAGCCTCGCCACACAACATCTGAATCCGGTCCGTGGGTTGGTGACTGAATCGCTTACGTCCCATCTCCAACAGTTTCACGGCTTTCCCGGGCTCAGCGTTTTCCTGGTAAATGCCCGCAAGTGAGCGATATTCGTCCGCACTGGCAAAACAGGAGTTACGTCCCCAGTAGACCGATGATGCGAGCGCCTTTTTCGCAACATCCTGCTGCCCGTTGCGCAATGCAAGCAAACCCAGACGACGCTGACGTGAAACCGATTTAGGAGAGATATCAACCGCCTTCTGCAGCAGACTTTGTGCATCCTGAGGTTTGTTGGTCTGCTCCAGAACAGAGGCCAGCCAGTCGTGAACCACCACATAGTGGTCATTCTCTTCGATCAACTCCCGAAAGATGATCTCCGCGTGCTTGAAATCCTGCAGATGGAAGGCAATCTTGCCCAGACCGAATCGGGCCCAGTGGAAATCCCGAATCGACAACAGGCTTCGATAGATCTGTTCGGCCGCCTCGTACTGATGCAGGGACAACTCAAGCTCCGCCTGTAGCTTGGCCAGGTACAAACTCTGTTTCAGGTCTTTACCCCGGTGTTTGTCACAAAGCTCGATGGCCCCAGTGACATCCCCCCGGGACAGTGCGTCATCAATGACTTTCAGCTGGTGTTTGCGTTTGATGGCGCTGCTCAGGCGATGATACAGGACCTCCCGGTTGAGGGGTTTGACCATATACTCATCAGGCTGATGTTCCAGGGCGCTCAGCACCATGGACATGCTGCTCTCCGCAGTAACCATGAAGAAGATCGAGGCATGGCCCAGGTAGCCGAGGTAACGTGCCTCTTCGAGAACCTGCTGACCGTCCTTGCCTTCACCGAGGTTGTAATCACAAATGACCACATCGAAGGGTTCACTGGAGAGAATCTTCAAGGCGGACTCACCCGTGGGGCAGGCAGTAATCCGCTCCGCACCGAAACTCTCGAGCATCCCTTTGAAGGAGACCCGCATCTGCTCGAAATCGTCGATGATGAGATAGTTGAAGTTTTTTTTGTAATCGTCCTTGATCATAACGGCATGGAGTATTGACTACCCGATCTGTTTTCCTGAACTTCCAAGTTGATCGCTAGGATAAATAGCGCGCCAATGGAAAAATCCTAAAACCGAATCGAACCGTTAGTTGATCCAGATCAAACAGATTGTGAAACCCCTTCCCGATTTACGAATCCCCTTCCATATCGAACCAGGTTGTGAACGGGTAACCCGTGATGAGCGAGAAGCAGAAATGAGGGTGCCCCATGATTAGCGATACTCGGTCAGCAATCGACATAGCAGAGAGGCGGCGACATCCGTGCCTTCGGCGTGATACTGCTCAGCAAGTTCGTAGTTCTGCCAGAATTTGACGTTCTCACCATCCGTGACATACAAGGTGGTATACCAACCCATTTCTCCAGCCTGAACATTCAGACGAGCGGCGGTGCATTGGGATTCCGCACCGGGTTTGCTCAAGGCCAGCGAAAGAGATGCCGCATCCTGGATATATTGCCCCAACACCCGGATTGGCAACATCTCCTGGATATCTTCCAGGGAATAGTCGATCGCGCGGCCATGGCGGAGATAATCCAACTGTTTTTGCCAGTACCCAAGAGTGCGCGGTTCACCCAGGGGCGACTCGATTTCATAGGGCTCCTCATCCGGGGTGATAAACACCGAAGTGGTATAGATCTGGGGCAGACCCGCCACACCCGGCAGGGTAAATTCGACCAGATAGGCATCATAGCCCTGTTCAGGAACCTCGAGTCTGATCCGATAAACACCATCCCGATCCGCAGTAATGACTTGTGCATGCCAGGCATCCCCCATCACCGGATAACGAAAATCCCGTGCTTGAGGATTTGAGGCGCGCCACAATTTGACCACCCGCGGTTTCTGATCACTGCTCACTTCGAGTCTGCCATCGGAGGACCGCTGCCACTTCAGTACCGGTGAGGGCACATTTTCAAGTTGCAGTTGGTACCAGGCAATCAGGCTCTGCAACATCTCCTGGCGTTTCCCGTCAAACGTGTGATTGGTGTTTGGTATCAGACGTTGCAAGGTCTCACCGGGTATCTGGTGGATATAACCCTCGGACGCATCGGGCAGAAAAAACTCATCGCCTGTGGCATTGAGGATGAAATGCGGCATAGTCAAGGCCTGCTTGTAGCTGATCGGATCCACAAGCTGTTTCAGCAATTGGCCTTCCGGGGAGCGGATACGCTCCGGAATTCCCTGCATCAGATAGCTGTTCAAGGCTTCCGCGTAGAAACCATAGCTGTTGAAGTGGTGTTCCAACTGCCGGTCCAGGGACAGCACATTGTAGTCCCCCGGAACGACTGCACTGACTCTGGGATCGACCGCGGCAGTCAACCAGGCAATCGCACCCCGCTTGGAGAATCCGGTGACGATGAATGAGTCGATACTCCATCCCAAGCGGTCGAGACTGAATGACTGAACACTGTCCATAGCCCGAACCACCGCCTTGGTCATCGGCAGATAGACCGACCAGCCCGGATCCCCGGTCTCCATCACCTTGCGCCAACTGTACGCCACCAGGCCGTCTTCACTGAGTGGTTGTTCCACATCACCGAACAACAACGGCTCGACCGGCACCTGTTGCAGCACCACCTGAATACTGCCTGTCTGGCGGGCTATCGTTTCGTATTCGGAAAAATCCTGCAGCTCCGGTGGTTCCGATGCGGTTCCTCCGTCATGGACAATCAGGTTGGCTGTGTGAAATCGAAGTTCATGGGGAACGATGAGGGTCAACCAATGATTCCACAGTGTGGGATTGACCTCGTCCGGCGTTCGCCAGCGCTGGGAATCCAGATTGAGGATATGGTAATCCACATATCTTCGCTGTTCACGTCGGACCCAGCGAAATGCAAAGGCTCCATCCTCCGTGTTGACATATTCCCTGAGCGCATCCTGCATCTGGGCCAATGCCGGGGAATTGCAAAGCAACAACAGCCCCCCGATCCATAGTGATTTGAGTAAATTCCTTTTCATGTACTGCTTCCCTAACAGCTTTTCATCAGCACCCCCTGCGCGTGTCCAACGGCCGATACAAAGCGGGTGTATCCTTCACAGGGACAGCTATCCAATCAGCATAATATCCACACCGCAGGAAGTACCCGTTTGAACATGCATTCAACCACAACGCATGAACGAACGTTTGACTCCGCGTCAGATTGCACGGATGTTCAGATTGAATGGGAGGGATGTGATTGGGGGCAGTCCTTGCTAACCATCGCTCCATGTGCGATCAGAAAACTACCACAGTTTTCCAGGGAGTAACAACAGGAGAACGTTTTGATGATTACCGCAGAATCAAGAGGTCTTTGCTAATAAGTTTCAGGATTCGTGTTCAGTATCGTCGATCCATTTCACGACGAAGGATACGAAGTGCACGGATGAGCAATGCACCAACCGCTCAACCCGAGCGTTCGTGTTCTTCGTGCGCTTCGTGGTAAATTTTACTCATTCAGAGTCCTTGTTCAGCAGGACTCATTCATCGTGCCGATTGCTTGGTCTCAAGTGGGCTGCATCGGCTTATCAGATTCGAACACTGAAGAAACCCAAGCTGGGTAATAGCGGACAGAACAGAGGCGCTCGCCATCCAGGGTGAACACCCTGGACGGCAAGACAGAAGCGGGACGGAAGATCAGTTTTTCGATTTATCGACGATCTTCTTGATCCACGGCATCATGCCACGCAGACGCTCGCCCACCTGCTCAATGGCATGCATCTCATTGAGGCGCCGGTAAGCGGTCATGGACGGATAGCCCAGAGCGCCCTCCGAGATGAAGCGCTTGGCATATTCACCGGACTGAATATTGCTCAGGGCTTCGCGCATCGCTTTACGACTTTCATCGTTGATGACCTTCGGTCCGGTCACATATTCACCATACTCCGCATTATTGGAGATGGAGTAGTTCATGTTGGCAATACCGCCTTCGTACATGAGATCGACAATCAGTTTGAGCTCGTGCAGACATTCGAAATAGGCCATTTCCGGAGCATAGCCTGCTTCGGTCAGGGTTTCGAAACCCGCCTTCACCAACTCAACCGCGCCACCGCACAGGACTGCCTGCTCACCGAACAGATCGGTTTCGGTCTCATCCTTGAAAGTGGTTTCAATGATACCGGTACGACCGCCACCGATGGCCGATGCGTAGGAGAGAGCGGTATCCATGGCGGCACCGGTTGCGTCCTGGTAGACCGCCACCAGATCCGGAATGCCGCCACCTTTCACATACTCACTGCGTACCGTGTGTCCCGGTGCCTTGGGGGCGATCATGATGACATCGAGATCTTCCCGCGGCACGACCTGGTTGTAGTGAATGGCGAAACCGTGGGCAAACGCCAGGGCAGCGGAATTCTTGATATTCGGTTCGATCTGCTCGCGGTAGAGTTTGGACTGGAATTCATCAGGTGCCAGGATCATCACGACGTCAGCAGACTTCACCGACTCTTCGATGGATTTCACAGTCAGACCGGCATTCTGTGCCTTGATGGCCGAAGGGGAACCTTCACGCAGACCGACGACGACATTGACTCCGGAATCCTGCAGATTGTTGGCGTGGGCATGGCCCTGGGAACCGTAGCCGATGATCGCGACTGTTTTACCCTTGATGATGTTGAGGTCACAGTCTTTATCGTAATAAACATTGATTGCCATGTTGTTTCCTTCGGAAAATTTTAAATTGTGAAAGTTGAATTCTGAATCAAGCGTTCAAAATTCATAATTGAAAGTTCAAAGTCCGAGCCCTTTGGAACCTCGGCCGATACCGGAAGGTCCGGTGCGCACCACCTCGATGATCATCTCTTCGTTGACCGCTTCCATGAAAGCATTCAGTTTGCATGTAGCACCGGTCAATTCGACGGTATAGCTGATGTCCGTCACGTCGATGATCTTGCCGCGGAAGATATCGACCAGACGCTTGATCTCTTCCCGCTGGGTGCGTTCAGCCCGCAGTTTGATGAGCATCATCTCCCGTTCGATATGCCGCCCTTCGGTCAGGTCGACCAGTTTCACCACATCGATCAACTTGTTCAGCTGTTTGGTGATCTGCTCGATGATCTCATCGCTGCCACTGGTGACCAGGGTCAGGCGGGAGAGACTTTGATCCTCGGTGGGTGCTACCGTGAGGGATTCGATATTGTAACCCCGGGCACTGAACAGGTTGGCCACCCGGGCCAGGGCACCGGATTCGTTCTCCATCAGAATAGATATGATATGCCTCATCAGACCAACTCACTCCCGGGTGACAGATACATCTCGTGGTGCCCCTTGCCGGCGGCGATCATCGGGTAGACATTCTCCGCCGGATCCACCGCGATATCCATGAACACCAACCGGTCTTTCATGGAAAAGGCCTCCTGCATCGCGCCTTCCAGATCCTTGGGTTTTTCAACCCGCATGCCCACATGACCATAGGACTCGGTGAGCTTGACGAAATCCGGCGTGACACTCATGCCGGACTGGGAGTAGCGGCTGTCGTAGAAGAACTCCTGCCACTGACGCACCATTCCCATGTATCCATTGTTCAGCAGGATGATCTTGATCGGCAGGTCATACTGCAGACAGGTGGCCAGTTCCTGGATGCACATCTGGATGCTGGACTCTCCGGTCACCACCGCCACCTCGGCCTTGGGATGGGCCATCTGTACGCCGATCGCCGCAGGCAGGCCGAATCCCATGGTGCCCAGTCCGCCGGAATTGATCCAGCGACGGGGTTTGTCGAAACGATAGAACTGGGCCGCAAACATCTGATGCTGACCCACATCGGAGGTGACAAAGGCATCACCCTTGGTGACCTTGTGCAGCATCTCCACCGCGTACTGGGGTTTGATCAGCTTGCTTTTCTGGTCATAGTTCAGGCAGTGCATCGCACGCCACTTCTCGATCTTCTCCCACCACTGCTTCAGGGCCTGTTTCTTCGGCTGGGCAGTGCCTTCGGTGACCACCTTGAGCATGTCCCGCAGGACCTGCTTGACTGAGCCGACGATCGGCACGTCCACCCGCACGTTCTTGGAAATCGAAGAGGGGTCGATATCGATGTGAATGATGGTCGCATCCGGGCAGAACTGCTTCACATGGCCGGTGACCCGGTCATCGAAACGGGCGCCAACGGCGATCAGCACATCGGTTTCGTGCATCGCCATATTGGCCTCATAGGTGCCGTGCATGCCGAGCATGCCGAGGAAATTCCTGCCGCTGCCGGGATAAGCGCCCAGCCCCATGAGGGTCTGGGTGATGGGAAAACCGAGCGTATCGACCAGATCGGTGAGGTTCTTGGCCGCATCGTCGAGGACCACCCCGCCACCGGTGTAGAAGACGGGACGCTCCGCCTCCATCATGATCTTGACCGCCTTCTTGATCTGCCCCAGGTGTCCCTTGACCACCGGATTGTAGGAGCGCATTTTGATCCGGCTTGGGTAGTTGTAGGGAATCTTGATGCCGGGATCGGTGACATCCTTCGGGATGTCAACGACCACCGGACCGGGTCGACCGGTAGTGGCGATGTAGAAAGCCTTCTTGATGGTCTCCGCCAGGTCCTCAATGCGCTTGACCAGGAAATTGTGTTTCACGCAGGGACGGGTAATACCCACCGTGTCCACTTCCTGGAAGGCATCGCTGCCGATCACTGGCGTGGGCACCTGACCGGTGAGCACCACCATGGGTATGGAATCCATGTAGGCCGTGGCGATACCGGTCACCGCATTGGTCGCACCGGGCCCCGAAGTCACCAGAACCACACCCGGTTTACCGGTAGCGCGGGCATAGCCGTCTGCGGCGTGTCCCGCCGCCTGTTCGTGACGCACCAGGATGTGCTTCACATCCTTCTGCTTGAACAGTGCATCATAGATGTGCAGTACGGCCCCTCCCGGGTAACCGAACACATGTTCCACACCTTCATCTTTCAAGCATTGGACGATGATCTCGCCACCGCTAAGTTCCACGTCGAAGCCTCCCGTCGCGCCGGTATTCCGAGCGAATACAAAACAATATCGAAACAGTGCAAAATACTAATACAATTCGGGCAGGTCAAGCCCGATCGAACCCCGAACAACACCCCGAATACTGAGGAGATCGCCCTACGCAATGGGATTGCCAAGCCATTCGCTTGCGATTCACTCAACTTGCTCCATAATTAAGCAAAATCGAATTACTGCTGTATGCCAGGGAACTGCCGTGCCTAAACTTGCCGTTGCACTCATTATTCTAATGCTAGCCACCTCCGCCTCGGCGGATACCTATCGCTGGGTCAACGAGGACGGCGTGGTCACCTACTCCCAGACCCCCCCACCGAACAACGCCCCCGCGGAAAAGGTCAAAACTCATGGCACGGCTCCGAGTGACAGCGAAGCCTCCCAGCAAAAACTCCAGGAACTGCAACAGAAACTGGCTGACATGGAAGAAGACCGGGCGCTAAAAAAGGCCGAACAGAAGCAAAATGCCCAAGACAAGGCGCAGCGTGAGGACAACTGCAAGGCGGCACGCCACAACCTTGAACAGCTCACTGCCCTGGGAAACCGGCTCTACAAGGTGGGTGACGATTACCTGCGATTGACCGAGGAGGAACGTCAGTCCCGGATGCAGGAAGCCCGCGACCAGATCAAACAGTACTGCAACTGACCGCCATGCCGCTGCTCAACATCACCATCAATCAACCCATCGACGCCCAGTCCCTGCCTGATCGGATTCGCCAGGCATCAAGCCTGGTCGCCGAAATGCTCGGCAAACCCGAACGCTATGTCATGATCAATCTGACGGATAACAGCAGCATGTCCTTCGGCGGCACATCCGAGGCACTGGCTTATCTTGAATTGAAGAGCATCGGTCTGCCTGATGACAGGACCCGGGAGTTCTCCAAGACCTTGTGCGCGTTCATGCAGGACGCCTTCGGAATCGAGCCCGAAAGGGTCTACATCGAATTTTCCAATGCAGAACGTCACCTCTGGGGTTGGAATTCTGCAACCTTTTGAGCCGCTCACGGGTTCATTTCAAGACTTTGAGACACACCAAAAGCCGGTTCATGGGACCTGCGGGCACTTCTCGATGCCCTTCCCATAGCCTAAAAATCGTTTTTTTTACTGCAAGCGGAAAAAATTATCGCTGGATTCAGCCCCGCTAGCCACGCAGAAAAAAATGGAATGCGATTCCCATGAATGAATACTTTCTAGTTCTGTCAAAGGGTTAGGAATTGCGGGATGTCAATTGGGACTCCAAACCCAATCAGATTGCTTGGTTAATTGATTTTTGTCAATCCTAACAAACACTTACTGTTCATATTGTTTTTGCGATGCATCAATGACCCCGCCAGACCGCTGCCTATAGGCTTTCACTGAACGGCATTCATATTCTCTCTCCGCGGACATCTGAATGCCGCTTCCGCCGGCTGAGTCGGCATCCCGTAACCGATCTGTCACTCGTCCACTCAGGCAGATCACTCTGATTCGGGCTGCCAAACTCAGCCGGCACACTCTTCGATCGATTGCCACCGAAGCAAAGTCATTGAAATCAGACGGTTGTTGCTTTGGGCAAAGGTTGCATGAGCCGAGCCACGTTCAATAACCAGGAGACTTCGCATGTTAGACCCGACAATGATCGATTTGTCGCGCTGGCAGTTCGCTATCACGGCCCTCTATCATTTCATATTTGTACCCCTAACCCTTGGGATGACCTGGATCCTGGTCATCATGGAATCGGTCTATGTCATGACCGGAAAGGAAATCTACCGGGACATGACCAAATTCTGGGGTAAGTTGTTCGGTATCAACTTTGCTCTGGGTGTCACCACCGGCCTGACCATGGAGTTTCAGTTCGGCACCAACTGGTCCTACTACTCCCACTATGTCGGTGACGTATTCGGGGCTCCGCTGGCCATTGAAGGCCTGATGGCGTTCTTCCTGGAATCGACCTTCATCGGTATGTTCTTCCTCGGCTGGGAACGTCTGAGCAAGCGCCAGCATCTGCTGGTGACCTTCCTCACCGCACTGGGCACCAATCTCTCGGCCCTGTGGATCCTGGTTGCAAACGGTTGGATGCAGAACCCGGTAGGCTCCGAGTTCAGCTATGAGACCATGCGCATGGAGATGACCAGCTTCGTGGATCTTGTACTGAACCCCGTGGCACAGGTCAAGTTCATCCACACCGCGGCTGCAGGCTATGTGACCGGCTCCATGTTCGTCCTGGGCATTGCGTCTTACTACCTGCTCAAAGGGCGTGACGTGGCTTTCGCCAAGCGCTCGATTTCGGTAGCCGCCGGTTTCGGTCTTGCCTCCATCCTCTCGGTCATCGTCCTGGGTGACGAAGCAGGCTATGAACTGGGCGATGTGCAGAAAGCCAAGCTTGCCGCCATTGAGGCAGAGTGGGAAACCCAGGAACCCCCGGCGGGTTTCAACCTGATCGCGTTTTCTGACCAGGAGGCGCAAGAGACGACCGAGGTCGTCAAACTCCCCTACCTGCTTGGTCTGATCGCAACCCGCTCCACCACGGAAGAAGTCAAAGGTCTGAAGGACATCATGCATGACAATGAGGCGCGTATCCGCTCCGGCATGGTGGCCTATGAGTATCTGCAGCGTCTGCGCAAGGGCGAGGTCACGGAAGGCAACAAGGCGATGTTCGAGGAGCACAAGGATGACCTGGGATACGGCCTGCTGTTGAAGGCCTACACCGACGATGTGCCGAACGCCACCGACGAGATGGTCGCCCAGGCGGTCAAGGCGAGCATCCCCCAGGTGGCTCCCCTGTTCTGGACCTTCCGCATCATGGTGGCCTGTGGTTTCACCATGCTGTTCATCCTCGGCGCGGCCTTCTACTACAACGCCCGCCGGATCATTGAGCAGAAACGCTGGCTGCTGCGCCTGGCGCTGTTCTCCATTCCTCTGCCCTGGATCGCCTGTGAAACCGGTTGGTTCGTGGCTGAGTTCGGCCGTCAGCCCTGGGCCATCGGTGAGGTATTACCGACCTTTCTGGCGACCTCTTCGCTCACCCCGGGCGACCTGATCTTCAGTCTCAGCGGCTTCATCGGCTTCTACACCTTTCTGCTGGTGATCGAGGTCTGGCTGATGTTCCACTTCGCGCGCAAAGGACCCAGCTCTTTGGGCACCGGACGCTACTATCTGGAAAAGAATGCCGGCGCTACCGCCTGAAGGAGTGACAAGCAATGATTATCGATTATGAAATTCTCAAACTGATCTGGTGGGTCTTCGTCGGCGTATTGCTGATCGGCTTCGCCATTACCGACGGCATGGACATGGGGGTCGGCAACCTGCTCCCCTTCGTCGGCAAGACCGATGACGAACGTCGTCTCATGATCAACACCGTAGGTCCCCACTGGGACGGCAACCAAGTGTGGCTGATCACCGCGGGGGGCGCCATCTTCGCCGCCTGGCCGGCGGTGTATGCAGCGGCTTTTTCCGGCTTCTACGTGGCCATGCTGCTGGTGCTGTTCGCCCTGTTCTTCCGCCCGGTAGGCTTCGATTACCGCAGTAAACTGGGGGATGCGCGCTGGCGCAACGCCTGGGATTGGGGTCTGTTCGTCGGCGGCGCGGTGCCCTCGCTGGTGTTCGGTGTGGCCTTTGGCAACCTGCTGCTGGGCGTACCCTTCCATCTGGATGAACTGTTGCGGCCCTACTACACAGGCTCCTTTTTCGCCCTGCTCAACCCCTTCGCCCTGCTGGCCGGAGTGGTGAGCTTCTCTCTGCTGACCATGCATGGCGGCATCTGGATTCAGATGCGCACCAGCGGCGTGCTCACGGAACGAGTGAAGGGTTGGATCCTGTGGACCGGTGTCGCCTCGATGCTGGCATTCGCCGCGGCAGGCATCTGGCTGGTGATGGGTATCGACGGGTTGACGATCGTCTCCCAGCCAGCTCTCGACGCCCTGCCCAACCCGCTCGCCAAAACGGTGGAGGTCATGCCCGGGGCCTGGCTGGCCAACTACGCCCAATATCCAGTCACCATGATCTTTCCGGTGCTGGGTTTCGCGGGTGTGATTCTCACCATCATGATGTCCCGGGCCGACCGCCCCGGCTGGGGTTTCGTCACCAGCTCCCTGGCCATCACCGGGGTGATCATGACCGCGGGCATCTCCCTGTTCCCCTTCATCATGCCATCGAGCACCGATCTGGGCAGCAGTCTCACCGTGTGGGACGCGCCGTCCAGTCACCTGACACTGACCGTGATGTTCTGGGCCGTGGTGATCTTCCTCCCCATCGTCATCGGATATACCATCTGGAACTATCGCAAGATGTGGGGCCGTCTCTCCATTGAAGAGATGCAGGAGAGAACCTCGGCATACTGAGAGTCAGCGCACAGAATCAACAGGAGAAACTTACAATGTGGTACTTCACTTGGGTACTTGGGGTGCTTCTCGCACTTGCAATGGGAATTATCAATGTCATGTGGTACGAGGCCGAATATTATGACGACGACCAGGGAGAATGACCCCTGGATTAAACACCACTCGATTAAAAGAGGGGTGAGGGATCGTTAAAAATTAGGCCGGGCCGAGTTGTTTATGTGTCGCGGTCACAACCGTATCACGGAATTTTAAGATGCATAAACAACACATACTGGCTGGCAAGGCCGGTATCAGGGTCTCTTTGTGGGCCCTGTTACTGGTCTTCTCTAACACCGTTCATTCAAGCGACGAACACGCCGCTCCCGCTCATGGCCTGGATCAGGACATGAATTTCCGCATCGTTACGGATACCAAACCGAGTATCCGCGACGACGGGGAATCCACTGCCGATCACAGCAAATTCGAAGCCCTCGAGGGTCCCTTCGAAAGTGGCCCCGAGGTTACCAAGGCCTGCCTATCCTGCCATACCGAGGCGGGGCGTCATTTCATGAAGTCGATTCACTGGACCTGGGAATACGACAACCCCAAGACCGGTCAGAAACTCGGCAAGAAAACCCTCATCAATACCTTCTGTACCAACGCAAAAGGCAACGAGGGCATGTGCGCCCAGTGTCATGCCGGCTATGGCTGGAAGGACGACACCTTCGACTTCACCAACCAGGACAATATCGACTGCCTGGTGTGCCATGATCGCACTGGCACCTATTACAAAACCCCGAACAGTGCAGGTAACAAGGCCTGCTCGATCATGTTCGAAGGCAAACAGCCGATCCAGTGGTCCAAGGTCGCCCAGAGCGTCGGCAAACCCGGGCGCGAAAACTGCGGCGCCTGCCACTTCTACGGTGGCGGCGGCGACGGGGTGAAACATGGCGACCTGGATTCGTCGCTCAAGTTTCCGAACAAGCAACTCGACGTCCACATGGACGCCGACGGTCTCAACTTCGCCTGCACCACCTGCCATGTCACCAAGCAGCATCTGTGGGCTGGCAGCCGTTATGACGTAATGGCTCACGACACCGAGGGTCTGGGCCTGCCGGGAGAACGCCGCGACGTGGCGACCTGCGAGTCCTGTCACAGCGATCATCCCCATGACAACAACAAACTGGTGGGCATCAAGCTGAACGGTCATGTGGACAAGATTGCCTGCCAGACCTGTCATATCCCAACCATCGCCCGGGGCGGGGTGGCCACCAAGACCGACTGGGACTGGCGCACCGCCGGCAAGACCAAGAACGGCGAGGGTTACAAGGAAAAGAATTACACCCAGGGCAATGGAGAGCATCGCGCCACCTACAAATCGATCAAAGGCAGCTTCGAGTACGGCGAGAATCTGGTCCCCTATTACGACTGGTTCGATGGACAGATGCTCTACACCACCATTGAAACCCACTTCGACCCGGCCAACGGCCCGATCGACGTGAACGGGTTCAAAGGCTCCCACGATGACGGCATCTCCCGCATCTGGCCGTTCAAGCGCATGCACACGGTGCAGCCTTACGACAAGGGCAACAACACCCTGGTCTACATGCATCTGTGGGGGGACGACGATGACGCCTATTGGGGTAATTACGATTTTGGCCGCGCCATAAAGGTTGGCATGGAGAAGAATCACATCCCCTACAGCGGTGAGTACGGGTTCGTCGAAACCTACTCCTTCTGGCCGATCACCCACATGGTGGCCCCCAGCGAGGATGCCCTGAGCTGTGCTGAGTGTCACAGCCGGGACGGTCGTCTGCAAAGCCTTGAAGGCTTCTACATGCCCGGTCGGGACAACTTCCGTTGGCTCGACATTCTCGGGTATTTCGCCCTCGGCGGCGCTCTGGTCGGCGTGTTACTTCATGGCCTGCTGCGCAAACTCTTCCACAAGAAAAATTCGCAAAGGAGCGCATCATGAGCAGCCAAGCCAATCATCCCAGCACCGCCACCTACAAGCAGCGGGGCGAAAAACACTATGTGATGATCTACACCCGCTACGAGCGCTTCTGGCACTGGTCCCAGGCCCTGTTGATCTTCACCCTGTTCTACACCGGACTGGGCCTGCACGGTCTGCATAACTGGCTCGATTTCCGTACCGCGGTGACCCTGCACACCTATGCCGCACTGGCGCTGATCGTGTTGTGGATCTTCACCACCTTCTGGAACTTCACTACCGGCCAGTGGCGTCAGTACCTGTTTAAGGAAGGCGTCATGAAGGTCATCCGCTTTTATGCCTACGGCATCCTGGTCGGAGAGCCTCATCCCTACAGGAAAGGTCTGCAGCGCAAGCAGAATGCACTGCAGTCGCTTGCCTACATGAGCTTCATGCTCTTCATCGGGCCGGCACTCTGGGCCTCAGGGATCATCTACCTGTTATACGACCTTTGGAGCGGCTACAACTGGTCGGGACAGGGTCTGAGCATGATCGCCTTCATTCATACCGCGGCGGCCTACCTGATGGGCACCTTCGTGATCATTCATGTGTATATGACCACCACAGGCAAGACCCCGACTCACTACATCAAAACCATGATAACCGGATATGACAACATCGAACTCACAGAAGCGGAACAGGCCTACATTGAAGAGACCCATTCCATTTCGATGAAGGATTGATCATTGTAGTTGCGCATCTGCGCAACAGACTCATAATTGAGCTTTGAATTCTTGGTTATGAGCTTTGAAGATGGTGTGTCTTGAGATAAGTATCTGCCGCCCCACCTTGACCCACCCCTCTCCCGATGGGAGAGGGGTGTTCCCGATAAACCGGCTCCCCTGTTCCCCTCTCACTCCTGCATTGGAAGGCAATCCAAACAGGGAGAACGACGATCTGTGAGTGATTCAGACTCAACCGACTCAGGCTCCAAGACCTCTTCAGACTGGTTAAAAGCGCAAAAGCCCCTCGCCGGTAACAAACTCCGGCAGGCGGTGGCCTTCGGCCTGCTTTCGGGATGGCTGCTGATACTCCAGGCGGGGTGTCTGGCACAGGCCGTGTCCGGAGTAATCTTCCAACAGCGCAGCCTTGGCGATGTCATGCCCTGGCTGTGGGCCCTGCTGGTAATCTTCATCATCCGTGCAGGCCTGGCCTGGGCATCCGAATGGGCGGCGCATGCCGCGGCGCAACGGGTCAAGCTGAGTCTGCGCAAGACCCTGTATGATCGCTTGAGGCATCTCGGTCCGGCATGGCTCAGTGAACAGCGCACCGGTGACATGGTCAACACTCTGAGCGACGGCATAGAGGCCCTGGAGGCCTACTACGCACGCTTCATTCCCGCCATCGCACTCACCGCCCTGATACCGCTTTCGATCCTGGTGTTCGTGTTTCCCATCGACTGGATCTCCGGTCTGGTGATGTTGGGCACTGCCCCGCTGATCCCCCTGTTCATGATTCTCATAGGCAAGGGCGCGGAACGACGCAATCAGAAACAGTGGCAGCAGCTGGCACACATGAGCGCCCATTTTCTGGATGTGATCCAGGGATTGACAAGCCTCAAACTGTTCAACGCCAGCCGCCGGGAAGCGGTCATGATCGCGCGTATCTCGGACGATTATCGCAAGGCCACCATGTCGGTGTTGCGGCTGGCCTTTCTCTCCTCCTTCGCGCTGGAGTTCTTCTCCACCGTGAGTATCGCCATCGTTGCGGTACTGATCGGTTTCCGCCTGTTCTGGGGAGAACTCGATTTCCTCTACGGCTTTTTCGTGTTGCTGCTCGCCCCGGAGTTTTATCTGCCCCTGAGAAACCTGGGTACTCACTATCATGCACGCATGGCGGCCATCGGCGCAGCGGAAAACATGCTCAAAATACTCGAGGCGCCGGTGGTCACATACCCAGGAGACAGCAACCGGGAGACACCGGTGAGTGGGCCCATTGGCCTGACCCTTGAAGCGGTCGGCCACACCTATCCTGACGGTCGGCGTGCCCTGGATGGACTGAATCTGCGCATCGAGCCCGGCGAGCATATCGCCCTGGTCGGTCCCAGTGGCGCCGGCAAGAGCACCCTGTTGAACCTGCTGCTGGGTTTTCTGCCTCTGGAAGAGGGCCAGATACGGGTCAACGGTGAATCCCTGAACAGCATCAATCCCCGGCAATGGCGGGAAAACCTGGCCTGGGTGCCCCAGCGGGCCCACCTGTTCCAAGGCACGCTTGCGGACAACATCCGCCTGGCCCGACCCGATGCGGATCTGGCTGCGGTGGAAGCAGCCGCCAGAAAGGCCCATGCCCACGCCTTTATCCAGCAACTTCCGGATGGCTACCAGACGCAGATCGGTGAAGCGGCCCGGGGACTTTCCGGTGGGCAGATCCAACGCCTGGCCCTGGCCCGGGCGTTTCTCAAGGATGCCCCTCTGGTGATTCTCGACGAGGCCACTGCACACCTCGATCCGGAAAGCGAGGAGATGATTCGCCAGGCGATCGAGGAATTGGCCCGGGGACGCACCCTGATCATGGTGGCCCACCGGCTGATCACGGTCCGTGCCCTGCCGAGGATCCTGGTACTCGACCAGGGACGTTTGGTCGAATCGGGAACCCACACTGCCCTGATGGCGCAACAGGGGGTCTATCACCGCATCGCCACCGCCTATGCCGGGGGGCGCCCATGAATCCGGTAATGCGCCTGCTGAGCATTCTCGGCCCGGTGAAGGGATGGCTGCTGCTCGGCGGGTTGATCGCCTTTGTCACACTGCTTGCCAATGTCATCCTGATGGCCATCTCCGGCTGGTTCATTGCCGCCATGGCGGTTGCCGGGGTCGCAGGGGTGAGCATGAACTATTTCACCCCGGCAGCGGTGATCCGAGCCTGTGCCATCGTGCGTACCGTCGGTCGCTACGGGGAACGTCTGGTAACCCACGAGGCCACCCTGAGGCTGCTCTCCACCCTCAGGGTCTGGTTCTATGAACGTCTCGAACCTCTGGCACCCGCCATTTTGGAGGGGTACCGCAGCGGCGATCTGCTGAGCCGCCTGCGGGCCGATATCGATACTTTGGATCACTTCTACCTGCGCCTGGTGCTGCCCATGGGTGTGGCGCTGGCCGCAAGCCTGGTATTCATCGTCACACTCTACTGGTTCAACCCCCTTCTGGCACTCATCGAAGCCCTGCTGCTCGGCCTCTCCGGGGTGGCACTCCCCCTGCTCATCCGAAGAGTCGCAGCCCCTTACGGGCAACGTATCAATGCCGGTTCCAGCGAACTGCGCGCGCACCTGGTCAACGATTTGCAGGGTTTCAGTGAGCTGCTCATCGACGGAGCCGACGTTAGACATGCCCGGCGAATCGAAGCGTTGAGCGACAATCTGGCTGAGGCCCAGTCCCGCATGAGTCACCTCGATGGAATCGCCCAGGGAGCGGTGGGATTGTCTGCCCACCTGGCCATGTGGTTGATCACCCTGAGTGCCATTCCGCTGGTGAGTCAGGGGGAACTCCCCCCTGTGCATCTGGCAATGCTCGCCCTGTTCACATTGGCCAGCTTCGAAGCGATTGCTCCCCTGCCTGCTGCGTTTCAGGGTTTGGGTGAAACCCTGGCAGCGGCCCGGCGGATCTTTGAACTGGTGGATCGCACAGCCGCAGTCCCGGAGCCCGATGAACCGACCCCACTGGGCGAAGACCGGACCCTGAAGGTAGAAGCCGTTCACTACACCTACCCGGGCACCCCACCCGGCAATCCAGCCCTCCAGGAAATCAGCCTGAAGCTGTGTGCGGGACAAAAAATCGCCCTTATCGGGCCCAGTGGCAGTGGCAAAACAACCCTGCTGCAACTACTGCTCAAATTTCGTGCTGCCGATCAAGGAAATATCAGCCTGGGAGGTATCTCCTATGAGAACTTGAGTGGGGAGACCCTGCGCAACGAGATTGCCGTCGCCACCCAGTACAATCACCTGTTCAACGCAAGCATCCGCGACAACCTGCTGCTGGCCAAGCCGGATGCCACCCAGGAACAACTTGAATCCGCCTGCCGGCTGGCCTGTATTCATGATGACATAGTCGCCCAGCCGGCCGCTTACGACACCCAGGTGGGGGAACTCGGACTGCGTATGTCAGGTGGACAGGGGCGTCGCCTGGCCATCGCCCGGGCCATTCTCAAGGATGCGCCGATCCTGATTCTGGACGAACCCACCGAAGGTCTGGATCCGCATACCGAGCAGCTGTTGATGGGTAATCTGCTCGACTGGGCACACAACCGCGCCTTGCTTTTGGTGACGCACCGGATTCAGGGACTGCCCGCTATGGATGAAATTCTGTTACTTCAAGGAGGTCATATCCTAGCCCGGGGTAATCATGAACTTCTGATCGAGACATCGTCTGTTTACCAATCACTGCATGAAACCCAGCCTATGCTCGCCTATCAAAACCTTGAGGAGTCAGGCTCTAAAGAGTAGATATCCCGATGCATTTGGGGGTTGGAAGATCCAATCCATCGTGACCGATTCGTAGAAGCGGGATAGAATGCTGGTTTTTCATTTTCAGGTTAACCGATCCTTATGCGCACCTCCCAGTTCCCCCTGCATACCGTCAAAGAAACCCCCGCCGATGCCGAGACCGCCAGTCATCAGTTGATGCTGCGCGCAGGCCTGATCCGCAAGCTGGCGGCCGGACTCTACACATGGCTACCCCTGGGTCTGCGGGTACTGCGCAAGGTCGAGACCATTGTCCGAGAGGAGATGGACCGGACCGGGGCTCTGGAGGTGCTGATGCCCACGGTTCAACCCGCCGAGCTGTGGCAGGAGTCAGGCCGCTGGGAGCAGTACGGCGCCGAACTGCTGCGCCTGCACGACCGTCACAACCGGGATTTCTGTTATGGCCCTACCCATGAGGAGATCATCACCGATCTGGCGCGTAACGAGCTGCGCAGCTACAAACAGCTGCCGGTCAACTTTTACCAGATCCAGACCAAGTTCCGAGACGAGGTGCGTCCCCGTTTCGGCGTCATGCGGGCCCGTGAATTTCTCATGAAGGACGCCTACTCCTTCCACCTGGACCAGGCCTCACTGCAGCAGACCTATGAGGTGATGCACGCCACCTATTCCCGTATCTTCAGCCGCTGCGGTCTGGATTTCCGCCCGGTGGCGGCGGACACCGGCAGCATCGGCGGCAACGCCTCTCATGAGTTCCATGTGCTCGCCGATTCGGGTGAGGACGCCATCGCTTTCTCCACCGTAAGCGATTATGCCGCCAATGTGGAGTTGGCCGAAGCGGTAGCCCCCTCCGCTGAACGCCCCGCACCCACCCTGGAGATGAAAGCGGTCGATACACCCAACGCCAAAACCATCCAGGAGTTGGTGGAGCAGTTCAATCAACCCATCGAGAAAACCGTCAAGACCCTGGTGGTAAAGGCGGCCGAGGAGATGGATTACCCGCTGGTGGCCCTGTTGGTGCGGGGCGATCACGAACTCAACGAGATCAAGGCGGACAAATTGCCTCAGCTGGCCTCGCCCCTGCAGTTCGCTGACGAAGCGGAGATACGCGCCGCAGTCGGCGCCGGCCCCGGTTCCCTCGGTCCAGTGAATCTGCCGATTCCCTGCATCGTCGACCGTAGCGTGGCAATAATGGGCGACTTCAGCGCCGGCGCCAACCAGGACGGACAACACTTCTTCGGCATCAACTGGGGCCGTGATCTGCCGGAACCCACCGAAATTGCGGACCTGCGTAACGTGCGTGAGGGGGATCCCAGTCCCGACGGACAGGGTAACCTGACCATTGCCCGGGGTATCGAGGTGGGCCACATCTTCCAGCTTGGTAAGAAGTACAGCGACGCCATGAACGCCACCGTGCTCGATGAAAACGGCAAGGCGGTGGTGATGACTATGGGCTGTTACGGAATCGGCGTGACCCGGGTGGTGGCTGCCGCCATCGAGCAGCATCATGATGACAAGGGCATCACCTGGCCTACCGCCCTGGCCCCTTTCCAGGTGGCGCTCTGCCCCATGAAGATGGACAAGTCCCAGCGGGTGCGCGAGGCAGTGGAAAATCTCTACGCAGAGTTGCAGGCCGCCGGTATCGATGTACTCCTCGATGACCGAGACGTACGCCCCGGTTTCATGTTCGCGGACATGGAACTGATCGGCATCCCCCACCGCATCGTGGTCGGTGAAAAATCCCTGGATGAAGGCAAGGTGGAATACCGCGCCCGCACCCAGAGCGAGAACAGCTTCATCCCCCTCGGAGAGATCGTCGCGCTGATGCGTGAACAGATCCTATGACCCGATAGCCAGCCCTTGGTGAGACACCGAATCCCAAGGGCTGGTATTCATAGTTTAAATGATCGCGAAACTCCTATCGCGCACCGGGTTACTGTTGTTCGTTGATATTAGAAGAGCCGCCAGACGAATCTCGCCATGAACACACTTGGATGCTAACCGGGCATAGGATCGCGCTTCAGGTTGATTGAAGTTTCCAGCAACCGAAAGACACCGTCCCGGTAAATACCGGTAGCGTCAGCAGCCGCCAGCCTTGCAATCCGGACCACGATTTAATTATTCCTCAATATAACAATGCTTATCAGCCTCGGACTCTTCCGAAGCGGGAAAAAAGCATCTATACCTGTAGGGCGAATTCATTTTCTCGATGGATCACCAACAACACAGGAGTGAGTGGAATGAACTTCACCAAAGGATATCTTGCCAAGGGAATTGCCGGCTTACTGAGCGCAGCCGGGGTACTGACAGCCACGCCCATACAAGCCTGCAGTTCCGAACCCTTCATCGGTTCAGTATGCATCACAGCCGCCAGTTTCTGCCCGGCGGGCACCTACATCGAAGCGAATGGGCAGATCCTGCAGATCAGTCAGTACCAAGCCCTCTTCTCCCTGTTGGGGAACTACTACGGAGGCAACGGGACCAGCACCTTCGCAGTACCTGACATGCGCGGCAGAACTCCGGTCGGCGTAGGCACGGGAAACGGACTGAACCCGGTACCCTACGCAATGCAGCGCGGGGTTGAGTTTACAACGCTGTCGGTTCAACAGATACCGGCTCACTCTCATGCGGCAACCTTCGTCCCGACCACTGGATCGTCCTCAGTTCTGGCATCGACCAATCAGGCGACCAAACCACAGGCTGCCGCAGGCGACTATATCGCCTCCAACAATCCTCTGGGTGGTTCGCCGAAATTCATCCCTGAAGTCGATGCAGGCACAGGCGTCGCGCTGGGCGGTGTTTCAAGCGGCGGCGGTACGGTACAGGTCGGAAATACCGGAGGAGGAAACTCCTTCGCAAGTTATCCGCCCCAGCAGGCCCTGAAGTATTGTATCGCCTACAATGGTGACTATCCCTCGCGACCCTGAGCCGCTCGGTTCACTATTTGCCCCGTCACGGAGTAACTGCGCATATCGCCTCTTTTGTTCACGGAGGCGGGTCGTGATGCACGAAAAATAGCGTTTACTGGAATCGGGAATCATCCGCAGAGTTTCCTCGTGCGGTCACCCGGCCTCTGTCGGAAACGAACGGCAAGCGATAAGGAAATTACCTATGCAGCGAGTTGAGATGTTCAGTTTCAGTCCTGTGTTCAGCCTTGTGCTGATGCTCATTTTTGCACCGCTGGGCAATGCCCAGGTTACGACCGTTCATCCGCACAGTGATATATCGATAACTCACAATAGCGCAATACTCAAGCAGGAAACGTCTGCTGGATCGGTACTTGTGATCGACAGCGCGGTGGTCGACCCGCAAATATTCCTCAATAATCTCGACCCAGACATCGAAGTGATCCATCTCAAGGCCGGAATCGACGGTTTGCATCAGTTGGCGGAATCCCTGCGCGGACGTACCGATCTCAAGACTCTACACCTGATCTCCCACGGCGGACCGGGTAGTCTGCGGTTGGGCAGTAGCACGATTGATGAACAAAACCTGTACCGCCATACCGATGATCTGAAGATCATTGGCGATACGCTGGCACAGGGCGGCGACATCCTGTTTTATGGCTGCCGGATTGCCGAAGGTCATCGAGGCGACACCTTCCTGCAGCGACTCCAGACGCTCACGGGCGCTGATATCGCCGCATCCGACAACGATACCGGCCTCGCAAGACTCGGCGGCGACTGGGTACTTGAGCGCCGCTACGGACAGATCGATTCGATGCCTCTTCTCACCCCCCATAGCACCCGCTATCCGCATCTGTTGGCGACCTACGA
Organism: Candidatus Thiodiazotropha sp.; assembly: GCA_040506775.1. Taxonomy (GTDB): domain Bacteria; phylum Pseudomonadota; class Gammaproteobacteria; order Chromatiales; family Chromatiaceae; genus Thiodiazotropha. Next base: position 163,261 of record JBEVWC010000007.1, on the reverse strand, counting down.
CTTCGAAGGGGCGACGGGCACCGGGACCACTACGGTGACGACCACCGTCAGCGGCGTTACCCTGACCGTGACCGATCCCTACTCGACCTTCTGGCTGGGAGACGGTGGCGGTTTCGCCGGCTCATCCGGCACCGTCCTCGTGGGAGGCCTGCAGACCACCAACCTGACGACTTTCAGTTTCAGCAGTCCGGTCAACCTCTCGACCTTCCGCTTTGCCTGCCAGTCGGCTGTAATGAACTACACATTCACGCCGGTGGGAGGGACCGGAAACAGTGCCGTCAATGTGACCTCCTCAACAGCGGGCGCCGACATCAACGTCAACTGGAATGGCATTACCAGCTTCACCGTTACGGAAAACGGTGATGACGGAATCTTCAACGACACCCTGTTCGACACTTTCATTTTCACCACCGTCAACACCGCTCCGAGCATCGGCGGAACCTCCGCCGGACAGGCGGTCAACGACAACGCCACCCTGAGCCCCTTCAGCGGCGTCACAATCAGCGATGCCGATGGGGATAATGTCACTACCACCGTCGCGCTGGACGTCAATGCAAAAGGCCTCTTCACCAGCGCATCACTGACCGCTTCGGGATTCACCGGCAGCGGCCCCTATACACTGGCGTCGACCACTCCGGCCAACGCCCAGGCCGCGATCCGGCAATTGACCTTTGATCCGAGCGACGACCGGGTCACCCCCGGTTCCACCGAGACCACCACGTTCACAATCACGGTCAACGATGGAACCATCAATGACACCGACACCACCACCACGGTGGTCTCAACCTCGATCAACGACGCACCGGTCATCACCAGCAACGGGAGCGGCACCACTGCGTCCACAACCATCAATGAAAACACCCTTGCCGTCACCACCGTCACCGCCACTGATGCCGATCCCGGAGAGACCCAGACCTACTCCATCACAGGAGGCGCCGATCAGGCCCTGTTTTCCATCAACAGCAGCAGCGGCGCGCTGAGTTTCAGCATCACACCCGATTTCGAAGCGCCCGCGGACAATGGCAGTGACAACGTGTACAACGTACAGGTAACCGTAACCGACGCTCACAGCGCCCATGACAGCCAGGACCTGTCCGTTAGCATCGGCAACGTCAACGAAAACCCCATCATCACCAGTAACGGCGGGGGGGCCACCGCCTCGGTCAATGCCGCGGAGAATCAGACCGCCGTCACCACGGTCATGGCCGCGGATCAGGACAGCGGGGACACTCTGAGTTTCTCCATCACGGGCGGTGCCGATTCCGCACGTTTTTCAATCAACAGCAGCAGCGGCGTTTTGACCTTCAGCAGCCCGCCCAACTTCGAATCGCCCACCGACAGCGGCACCAATAATGTGTATGACGTACAGGTCACGGTTACCGACAACGGCGCCGGCAACCTCACTGATGTACAGGCCATCGTGGTCACCGTGACCAATGCCAATGAGGCACCGGTCATCACCAGCAACGGTGGTGGCGCAACTGCATCCACCTCGATCAACGAGAACACCACCGCCGTGGCCACTGTCACCGCCACCGATGTGGACAGCGGCGACACCCTGAGCTTTTCCATCTCCGGCGGTGCCGACGCTGCTCACTTCTCGATCAACAGCGCCAGCGGCGTTTTAACCTTCAGCAGTGCGCCCGATTACGAATCGCCCACCGACAGCGGCGCCAACAATGTCTACGACGTGCAGGTCAGTGTCACCGACAACGGCGCCGGCAACCTCACCGACACCCAGGCCATTGCGGTCACGGTTAACAATGTCAACGACAGTCCGGTCATTACCAGTAACGGCGGCGGCGCAACCGCTTCGATCAACGCGGCGGAAAACCAGACCGCCGTCACTACCGTCACCGCCACCGACCCCGATACAGCCGACACCCTGACCTACTCCATCAGCGGTGGCGCTGATCAGGCGCTCTTTTCCATCAACAGCACTACCGGCGTGCTGGTCTTTGCCAGTGCGCCCAACTTCGAATCGCCCACCGACAGCGGCGCCAACAATGTGTATGACGTACAGGTCACGGTTACCGACAACGGCGCCGGCAACCTCACTGATGTACAGGCCATCGCGGTCACCGTGACCAATGCCAACGAGGCACCGGTCATCACCAGCAACGGTGGTGGCGCAACTGCATCCATATCGATCAACGAGAACACCACCGCCGTGGCCACCGTCACCGCCACCGATGTGGACAGTGGCGACACCCTGAGCTTCTCCATATCCGGCGGTGCGGATGCCGCACGCTTCACAATCAACAGCGTCAGCGGCGCTTTGACCTTCAACAGCGCACCCGATTATGAAACCCCCGCCGACAGCGGCGCCGACAACGTCTATGACGTACAGATCCGCGCCACCGACAGCGGTACCGGCAACCTCAGCGATACCCAGGCCATCGCCGTCACCGTGACCGGCGTCAACGAGGCGCCGACCATCTCCGGAACGCCACCGGCTACCGCCAGCAGCGGCGTGCCATACAGTTTCATACCGAGCGCGTCGGATCCGGATGCCGGTACCACGCTGACCTATGCCATCAACACCCAACCGGGCTGGGCGAGCTTCAGCACGACTACCGGCAGACTCTCGGGTACGCCCGCCGAGGGGGACGTAGGATCGACCACCAACGGAATGGTCATCACCGTCAGCGACGGCAGTCTGAGCAGCACGCTGCCGGCCTTCAGCCTGACCGTTACCCAGGGCACCCCGGGCAATCAGCCCCCGGTGATCAGCGGCACACCCTCTACCCTCATCAGCGGTCACACGGCTTACCGTTTCGTCCCCACCGCCACCGACAGCGATAACGATCCCTTGACCTTCAGCATCGTCAACAGGCCCGCCTGGACCCGTTTCGATACCGCAACCGGCGAATTGTCCGGTACCCCGACCAACAACGATGCTGGCACCACCACGGGAATCGTCATCAGCGTCAGCGACGGCTCCGCGTCCGCATCGCTCAGCTTCGATCTGACCGTGACGGAGAACCTCGATATCGACGGGGACGGTCTGCCCAACGACTGGGAACTGGCCCACGGCCTCGATCCCTTTGACCCAAGCGATGCCGGCGGCGATCTGGACGGGGACGGCATCAGCAATCTCGACGAGTATCGGGCTTCCCTGGATCCCAACCTTGACGACAACCCACCCGTGGTGACGCCTCCGGACGACATCACCCTCGATGCGGTCGGGCTCTTCACGCCGGTGAGTCTGGGAACGGCGAGCGCCTTTGACGTCCTGGACGGCGCGCTGACCCCCAGTTCGGACGGGGTCGAATACTACCGTCCCGGCAGCCACCGGATAACCTGGCGCGCCACCGATGCCGCGGGGAACACAGGCAGCGCGATCCAGACCGTGAACGTGATTCCGCTGGTCTCCTTCGGCAAGGATCAGACGACGACCGAAGGCGCCGGGGTGAGTGTCCGTGTAATTCTCAATGGTTCCGCAGTCAGCTACCCGGTAACCGTACCCTATGTACTGGCCGGATCGGCGGCGGTTGACGGCAGCGATCACGACCTGACCGACGGCGTCGCCACCATCGCCAGCGGACTCGAAACCCGGCTTGAATTCACCACACTCGATGATGGGCCGGGCGAAGGCGCGGAACAGATCGTCATCGCCATGGAAACACCCAGCAACGCGGTGATGGGGGCTCACAGTACCCATACCATCCAGCTACTGGAAGGCAATGTGCCGCCGCGGGTCGATCTGAGCGCCGATCAGGGCATGGGCACGACGCATACAGTGGTCAGCGGGGAGGGCCCGGTGGTCATCAGCAGCCAGGTCACCGATCCCAACCCGGGTGATCAACACAGCTACGACTGGAGCGCCACCGATAGCCCACTCTCGGACCAGGATACCGTCAGCGACCGCTACACCTTTGATCCGTCGGTATTGACTCCGGGGCTCTACACCCTGCGCCTCAGCGTCAGTGACGGCAGCGCCAGCGACACCACGGCGCTTTCGCTCAACGTAATCGCCGCCGCCCCCGATCTCAGCTCGACCCAGGACAGTGACGGCGACGGAACGGACGACGCCAGCGAAGGTTTCGGCGACATCGACAACGACGGCGTGGCCGATTACCTCGACGCCATCGCAAGCGCCAATGTTTTACAGACCCAGCGGGGGATAAACGACGACTATCTGATCGAGGGTGAACCCAGCCTGCGGCTGCAGCTCGGACGTATCGCCCTGCAGCAAGACGATGGAGGCGCCCATGTCGGCATCGAGGAGGTCCAAAGATTCGGCGGCTTTGACAGCGACAGTGAATACGGCTACCCCGGCGGTCTCTTCGATTTCGTCATCGAAGAGGTGCCGGTGATCGGCCAGTCGGTGCAGATCGTGGTGCCCCAACTGGCAGCCATACCCGCCAATGCGGTCTATCGTAAAGCCCAATCGGGCAGCTGGCGCAACTTTGTCGTCGATGATGCCAACGGACTCACATCAGCACCCGGCGCTCCGGGCTACTGTCCACCCCCGGGGGATCCCGCATACATCGAGGGTCTCAACGAGGGCCACTGGTGCGTGCAGCTGACCCTTGAGGACGGCGGTCCCAACGATGCCGACGGCCTCGCCAACAATGCCATAGAGGATCCGGGCGGTGTAGCCAGCCGAATCAACAGCACTGAGAGTTCCTCATCCAAAGGTGGTGGTGGCAGCGTTGACCTGCTGATGTTATGGCTCCTGATATTGATAATGGTGGTCCCGTCGCGGGCCAGCAAACAGAATGACTTCATTCCCAGTAAGCGGTCTTCGCTTCCATCCAAAATACTGGTCGTGAACAGCCGCAAATGATCTCTTACGAGTGAAGCGGCGGTTTGCTCGGAAAGATTGAAGTAATTTCCACCTTGTTCAGGTATTGCGAGATCCCGGATGCCGTTTTACGGCATCCGGGCCACACGGGTTGAATACCACTCGCTCCCACACTTCGCGTTATAATGCAGGCCCAGGTCAAGCAGGCACTCTCATGCTGATGCAATACTGAAGTGGTATTGGTATGCGTTACTACGCAGAGCGCGGCAACAAGGCACATATCAGCAGCTGCAGGGCTGTTCCGCAGATACCACTTCCCCAGCATATGCAGGGCTCGATCAGGCGTACCTTGGAAATCGCCCTGCTGTCAGCGGCGATGGTTGGCTGACGACAACGGATCACCCACCATCACCTGACGTCGAATATCTGCGACATCCACTGTCTTCAGATACTGCTCGATATTAGGATAAAAGCGGGCATGGTAGCCAAATCCGCCGTTGATAAACTCGTCGATGGCCTGTTCCCGCGGCCAATTCTGAAAAACCATTCGGTACATCGCGGACACCACACCGGTACGATCGCTGCCATGCCAGCAATGAATCAGAATCGGTTTATCCGCCCGGTGAATGGCGCGCAGAGCCCGAACCACGAACTCATCGTTCACCTCGCCTGCCGCCACCGGAATCCGGATCAGCGCAATCCCACTGTTCTTCGCCTCGTCATCGTCACTATGGTACTCACGAAGATTGAGGATGGTTCGGATGCCCATCGAAGCCAACATCCGCATCTCTTCGTCGTCCGGTTGTTTGGATCGATAGACTTCGGCATCGAGCTGATAGAAATTATCGAGTTCTGTTCCGAGCATGGGCTGGGCCCATTGCGCAGGACGCACTCTCACATCCCCCGCTGAAAGCACCATGGGCAACAGCATCAATACCATCAACACATGAAAAGTTCTCATCCACATTCCCTATCAGATTTCATTCGCTAGCCGGACAACACCATACCAGAACAGGCTCTGGAGCACCGAACCCATAGCCCGTCGACCCTCCCGGACCGGGGTCAAAAATGCGAATTGCCGATTTGACAGCCCATCCCTATGCAGGGAAACTAGTGTGTTTTTCAGACTCGGGCACCCGGCCCATACCAAGAGGCGCATCCATGACTCGACCCAACTCCTTCAACCGTGATGAGCTGCTGCGCTGCGGCCGTGGAGAGATGTTTGGGCCCGGCAACGCCCAGCTGCCGACCCCTAACATGCTGATGCTCGACCGGGTGGTCAAGATCAACGACGAGGGTGGCAGCAACGGCAAGGGGGAGATTCTGGCGGAGCTGGATATCAATCCCGATCTGTGGTTTTTCGATTGCCACTTCCCCGGTGACCCTGTTATGCCCGGTTGCCTGGGCCTTGATGCCATGTGGCAGCTGGTTGGGTTCTTCCTCGCCTGGATCGGCAATCCGGGACACGGCCGCGCCCTGGGCGTGGGTGAGGTCAAATTCACCGGACAGGTACTGCCCACGGCCAAACTGGTGACCTATCACATCGACATCAAGCGGGTGATCACCCGTAAGCTGGTGCTGGGCGTGGCGGATGGCGTCATGAAAGTGGATGGCCGGGAGATCTACAGCGCCAAGGATCTGCGTGTGGGCCTCTTCACTTCCACCGACAATTTCTGATTCACCCACTCTGTTTGACTTGATTCCACTCCCACCCTTCGGTTATCAACAGAATCTGGCGACCAGGGTACAAGGTTGACACCGGAGCGTACGTACCTATTCCACGCGCACGACATCGGGCGTGGGTAACAATCTGTGGTGAGACGAGAGTAGATGAAAAGTCGATGGAATCAGCAGGCCGCGGACGCCTGCCAGAATGAACTCGCACTGCGAGTCTACAGTTCGCGACTGCTGGGATCGGATCCCAGCCTGGTACTGCACGGTGGCGGCAACACCTCCCTCAAGGCCAATCTGACGGATCTGTTCGGAGACGAACAGGCCGTTCTCTACGTCAAGGGTAGTGGCTGGGACCTGGCCAGCATCGAAGCTGAGGGATTCACCCCCCTGCGAATGGATCACCTGCTGCGTCTGGCGCAACTTGAACGTCTGAGCGACAGCGAGATGGTCAACCAGCTGAAAACCCACCAGATCTCTGCCAGCGCACCCGCCGCTTCCGTAGAGTCGATCCTGCATGCCTGCCTGCCCTATACCTACGTGGATCACACTCACGCGGATGCCATCATCACTCTGACCAACACTCCCTCGGGGGAGCAGCGGATTCGCCAACTCTATCAGGAGCGGGTGGTCGTGGTCCCCTATGTCATGCCTGGTTTCGACCTGGCCCGACAGGTTGCCCGACAGTTTTCCCGGGAAGCCCATGACGGCACCCTGGGGATGGTACTCATGAACCATGGCCTGTTCACCTTCGGTGCGACTGCGCGGGAATCCTATGAGCGGATGATACAGCTGGTGGACGAGGCGGAAGAGGCCATACGGCATGCTGGCGCCTGGTCATTCTCCCTGGCCCATCAGCTACCCGATGCGCAGCCGCTCACTCTGGCGCGCCTGCGGCGTGAGATTTCAGATGTGGCCGGATATCCCGTGATCATGCGCAGTCACCGCACAGCTGAAGATCTCGCCTTCTGTCAAAGACCTGATCTGGACGAAATCTCACAGCGCGGTCCGGCCACACCCGATCATGTATTGCGAACCAAACAGAAACCCATGCTCGGCACCGAGGTCATCGAGTATGTCGGGACCTACCAGCGATATTTTGAACGGCATGCCCTCAACGCCCGCACCCCGGTGGAGATGCTCGATCCCGCACCGAGGGTGGTCCTGGATCCGCAGCTGGGTCTGCTGAGTGTCGGCGCCTCCAGCCGGGATGCCGGTATCGTGGCGGATATCTACCGCCACACCCTGCAGATCATCCAGCGGGCGGAAAAACTCGAACGTTGGCAGGCCCTCGATGACCAGAAGATTTTCGATGTGGAGTACTGGGAACTGGAGCAGGCAAAGCTCAACCGCAGCAAGCGCGCCCCCGAGCTTCAGGGAGAGATCGCCCTGGTCACCGGCGCCGCTTCAGGGATTGGTCAGGCCTGCGTCAACACACTGCTGCAACGGGGTGCCGCTGTGGTGGGGCTCGACCGCAACCCTGCGATCATCGAGCAATCCCTGGATAAGGGTTTTCTCGGGATTCAATGCGACGTCACCGACCGGCTTGCAGTCAAGCAGGCGCTGGAGCAGACCCTGCTGAGTTTCGGCGGATTGGACATGTTGATCCTGAATGCCGGCATGTTTCCAAAGAGTTGTCCGGTGGCGGAACTTGAGGACGAGGCCTGGCGTCAGGTGATGCAGGTGAACCTGGATGCCAACCTGATCCTGCTCAGAGAGTCACATCCCTATCTGGCTCAGGCATCCCGTTACGGCAGGGTGGTGATCATCGGTTCGAAGAACGTGCCCGCACCAGGACAGGGTGCGGCCGCCTATTCCGCATCCAAGGCAGCGCTCAACCAATTGGCCCGGGTGGTGGCCCTTGAATGGGCATCGCAAGGCATCCGGGTCAACAGCCTGCACCCGGATGCCGTATTCGACACGGGTATCTGGACATCAGAGGTTCTGGAAAACCGGGCCCGACACTACGGCCTGTCCGTCGCGGAATACAAGAAGCGCAATCTGCTGGGGTGTGAAATATCCCGCCAGGATGTGGCGGAACTGGCCGCCGACCTGTGTGGACCGGGATTCGCCAAGACCACAGGTGCTCAAATCCCCATCGACGGGGGCAACGACCGGGTGATCTGACACCCTGCTCCGGATGCACCAAGCTGCTTGAATGTCTAGACGGGGGAGACCGTGTCAATCTGCCCGGTTCAGGCCTGCATCAGTTCCAGCTCGACACTTTCCACCATGGCAACGCCCCTGAGCGGGCAGGCATTGACCGAATCGGCAAACACCTCCACCGCCTGGGGCCTGGGGAAACTTTTGCGCCAGGCCAGTCCGATACTGCGCTGAGGCGGGCTACCCGCAATCGGACGGGTGGTGAGCAGTTCCCAGCAGGAGTGCTGGCCACCGATGGCCGAATCCGGAATCACAGAAATACCGACACCACTGGCGACCATGTAGCAGATGGTTTCCAGAGACCCCCCCTCGAGACTCTTTTTTATGGTATCCCCATTCGCGGTATGCAGACATCCGGGGCAGATCCTTCTGACCTGTTCACGAAAACAGTGCCCCGGTCCGAGTAACAACACCTCTTCCCGTTCCAGCTGAGAAACCTCAACGCTGTCCTGGGTGGCCAGTTCATGCTGGTTTGGCAACAAAACCGAGAAGGATTCGTCATAGAGCGGGCGGGTGACGATGCCTGGTTCGTCATAGGGCAGGGAGACTATTACCACGTCCAGCTCCCCCTGTTTGAGCTGCTCGGTCAGTACCGCGGTCACCTGCTCACGAATGATCAGGCTCATTTCGGGCGCTCGCTGGTGCAACACTGGGATCAGTTGGGGAAACAGATAGGGTCCCACGGTGGGGATGGCGCCCACCCGCAAGGGTCCGACCAGCTGATCCACGCTCTGATTGGCCAGCTGACGGATCATCCCGGCCTCTTCAAGCACCCGTTGTGCCTGGGCCACGATCCGTTCACCCGCAGCGGTGAGACTCACTTCCCCCTGACCGCGCTCAAACAATCCGACACCCAACTCCTCCTCGAGCTTTTTCACCGCCACGCTCAGGGTGGGTTGACTGACGAAACAGGCCTCGGCGGCATGTCCAAAATGCCGCTTTTGGGCAACAGCAACGATGTATCGAAGTTCATTGAGGGTCATGATCTATATTTTAGACCCATGGATAGAAAAATTTAATAGAGATAAAAAATGTTAACACTTCAACAGAAAACAGGACCGGATATGGAATAAATTCTAAGTTTAGGACATAGAAGCAAAATATCCGTTTTAGCTTTGGCGAAACCTGAACTACTATAATGGCAGGATGATGATCCTGCTGGGGCCTGGAGAATCACATTGCTCGTCAGCTTTAAAAACCGAAAGATGAACCGCTCTATGAGTAGCCGTCCCGATGACAATTCAAACGACTTCCAGCAGTTCCCCGCTGACGGATTGAAAGTCCTGCAGATCACGGACAGCCATCTCTACGCGGATCCATCCAGATGTCTGCTGGGGATCAACACCCTGGAAACCTTCGATCAGATACTGGCCCAGTCTCTCCAGGAGACCGGAACCCCTGATCTGCTGGTGGCTACGGGCGATCTGGTGCACGATGCCTCGGAAACCGGATACAAGCGTCTGCTCGGGCGTTTCAAGCTGACAGAGATCCCCACCTACTGTCTGCCCGGCAATCATGATCTGCCTTCGCGCATGAAACAGCTGTTGAACCAGGACAATGTTCACTACATTCCCAGCGTGCAGGCCAAGGGCTGGTCACTGATCTTCCTCGACTCCACCATTGCTGACGAGGACGGGGGAAGAATCGACCCGGAGCAGATGAATTTGCTCTCCGTGCTGCTCGACTCCCATCCTGACAAACACACCCTGATCTGCATGCATCACCACCCGCTCCCGGTGGGCAGTCAATGGATGGACACCATGGTGCTGGAGAATCCCGACCCCTTCTTTGAACTGGTCAAGCGCCATTCCCAGGTCAGAGGCATACTCTGCGGGCATATTCACCAGAGTTTCGAAACCACTTACCAGGGCCTGAAAATCCTCGGATCTCCCTCAACCTGTGTGCAGTTCACCGCAGGTGAAGACAACTTCTCCATCGACCCCACCCCCCCGGGATACCGCTGGTTGAGCCTGCAACCCGATGGGGAGATTCTCAGTGGCGTGCGTTCCATGCCGGAGATTCCCTCGGGACTCGACCTGGCCTCCATGGGTTACTGATCAGAGACGGGGTCACCTGAGGCTGAGCCATGGCCGTCGAATGTTGAGACGGCACTCCTCAGGATAGGATCACCGGTATTTCCTCACCCACCGACATGGACGTACTGTCGTGGACGATGCGCAGGGCAATCACCTCAACGCCCGCCTCCCTGACCACCCGCCGGAGGGTCTCCCCATATCCAGGATCGATCTCATCCGCCGGGGCGAAGATTTTCCCTTCGGGTCGGTTCAGGGCGTACACCATCACCCCCCGATAACCCTGGGCGCAGGCCTCCGCCAGGGTTTCCAGATGTTTTCTGCCGCGCTGGGTCACCGCGTCCGGAAAACATAGCCGATCCTCCTGCCACAGAGTCACATTCTTGACCTCGACCCAGGCATCGGCATATTCACCGCCACTCAGCAGGAAGTCGAACCGGGACCTGTCCCCAGCACCATTGAAGGTCACTTCCCGGCGCAGCTGCGGATACCCCCTCAGTCCCTCGATCAACCCAAGCTTCAAACCCTCCTCGATGACCGGATTGGTTCGCCCCGTGTGCACCCCGACCCACCCCTGCCCCATGTCCACCCGTTCCAGGGTCCAGGCCAGTTTGCGCTTTGGGTTGTCACTGTGGCTCAACTGCACCGGAGCCTGAGGCGCCCAGCAACCGGCCATGGATCCGGTGTTCGGGCAATGTGCGGTGACCTGTTCACCCGTATCAAGCACCACATCGGCAAGAAACCGCTGATAGCGCCTGAGAATGGTTGCTGGGGTCAGAGGAGGCAGTTGCATGGCATGAATTCGACGGAAATATGGTTTGTCTGCGATTCCGATGTATTATCTAAAAAGACCCGATGAAACCGACCCGGTGATGACAAATACGCATCATGGCCTACATGGGATTCCCCGAATCAGGTTTACATCCGGCTTTTATAATAACGACCGTCCAAAAGAGGAAGCGAGCATGACACGATGGACATGGCTGGCGCTGAGCGTTCTGTCAGTGCTGAACATTCCAGCCACTCTGGCTGACGACAGCCAGGAAAGCAGGCAATTCAATTTCAATCCGGGCAACATGATGGATGGGATGATGAATCCCATGCGCGGCATGTTCAACGGTACCGATCGGGATCGTGGCTATTACGACAATTACTACTCGAACCCATCCTACTACGGACCACCGGGTTACCCGGGGGAATACGGCTACCCGGGCGGTGCCTATGCACAACCCTATCCCGGCTACAGCTACGGCAATGGCTACCCGGGGTATTATGCCGCACCGCAACCCGTGCCGCAGGAACAGCCCAGCGTCCGACAACAGCCTGACCGGGAGCCGGCCCCGACCTATTACGAACCCCAGGGCGCACCTCCGACCCAGTGGCAGCAACCCTCCAAAGATGCCTACAGCTTTCGCCCCATGGACAGTCAGCCAGAGGTGGGCGGCGGCTATCCAGGAACCTCCGCACCCTACCCACAACCGGGTACCTACCCTTCCTCACCCGGGACCTACTCGGCGCCTCAATCCGGATACCCGTCCGGTTATGAGTCGATGCCTCAAGACCCTTACCAGTCGGGATATGAATCTGCACCCACGTACCCGGCCCCGTCCGGACCGGTTGGTGGATACAACGATCCCTACAACACCGCACCCGTCAATCCCTATCAGGGACAAAGCTACAATGGCTACGGCGAGTCGACGGAACCGGGGCTCAAGTTCCGCCCCTTGGATCAGCCGGGATATTCACAATAGTCTCGCAGATTTGGGTTGATAACAGGGGTACGCCCCTGTTTTAACTCACCGCAAACTGGCTGTATCCCTGGAAGTCCATCACCTCGCAGGAGATTCCACTGACCCGTGCATTGGCCGGTCCTTTGCGCAACCATTCCCGCAACTCGTCCACGGCGGAAACCGGACCGCAGGCTACCACTTCCACACGCCCATCGAGCAGGTTTTTTGCATAGCCCTTGAGTCCCAGTCTTTGCGCCTCGTGTTTGGCCGAGGCGCGAAAGAACACGCCCTGCACCCGTCCAGCGACATAGCAGCGGATACATATCTGATTCTGAACCGGGCCATCACTCATCCTGCAACCTCAGCATCGCCTTTTCACCGGCACGCAGCATCAGATCTTCAGGGAGATCGAATTGCGCCTCAAGGGTATAACTCGCGCCGTTGACGTCGCGTTCCACAGGCTGCAGGCCGATCATGGACAGCTGGCCATCCAGCCACTGGCCGCGCACACCCACCTGCACCGGGGCACCCGTTTTCAATTCAGCGGCGCCCTTCTCATCGATCCGGCTCACCACCTTCATACGCCCGGTTTCGCACAGGCTGAGCAGCGGGGTTGCCTGGATGCGGTTGATCACCGCTTGACCGGACTGGACGAAAACCTGTTCGACAATACCGTCAAAAGGGGCTGCAATCCGGCTGTATTCCCGGTCCAGACGCACCTTGGCCAGCTCCGCATCGGCTTTACGGAATGCCGCGTCGGTGCGCGCTGCCTCGATCTCCGCCAGCTTGCGTTCATGGTCCGAAAGCAGTGTCCTGTCGTACAGCTCCAGGGATCGATCCAGCTCGCGTCGGGATTCGTCCTTCTCCTGGGACGTAGCCTCCACCCGGGACTCAGCGGCCGCCAAGCGGGCCTGGAAAAGCCGTTGATCGAGTTCGATCAAAACCGTTCCCCGGGTCACCCTGTCACCGACGTTCACGTTCACATGTCCGATCATGCCGCTCACGGGGGTACTCAACTCCACCCGCTGCACCCAGTCGGTGACGGCCTCCAGATCCCGGGCCACAAGTTGCCCGCTGAACAGCAGACAGATGATCAACAACCCCTTCATGATTCCCCCCATTATTGCGTTTCCCGTGACGCCTCCGCCGGTTCCAGCAGGCCACCGGTGAGTGCATCCAGTCGCGCTTGTGTTAATTGTATCTGGTATAGATTCCGGGCCCGCTCGTACTGGACTGCTGCGATCTGGGTCATGGAGTCTCCCAAATCCGACGCCATATCCAGATCATAGAGGGTACGGCTGCGATCCAGGTAGAGATCCTGATAGTCCCCCTTGACCTGCAAACCCTCGCGTTCCACATTCAGCTCCTGCAATGCCATCCAATCATCCAGCAACTGTTGTCGCAAAGCCATCTCGTAGGATGACAGCTCGGCCTGTTTCTGCAGCACCGTGGCACGTTGCTCGGCCACCCGGGCATCGACCCGACTGCCCTGATAGAGTGGCCACTCGAACACCAGGGCCGCCGTGAGCGGATCACGTCCGCCCAGTTCACGTTTGTAAGCCGCGGCTTCCAGTTCCGCCCGGATCACCGGATTACCCTCTGCCTCATGGGCCCTGAGCTGCTTTTCCGCCGCCTGCAGTTCGGCGCGCAGGGCCTTGAGACGGGGATTTTCCTGCAGAGCACGGTCGATCAACGGCTCCACCTCCTGGGGAACACCGGCAGGTTCGAAAACCGGCGTGACCAGATTGGCTGGCAGATCTCCGGGCCGGTTCAGGGCAATGGCCAGCTGCGAGCGGGTGATTCGCTGACGGTTTCGACTCAAGCTCAGTTTGCGCCTCGACTGCTGATACGCGGTTTCAAGCTCCAGCAGATCGATATCGGAAACCTTACCCAGTTCCTGCTTCGCCCGTGCCCGGTCGAAACGGATGTAATCGATGGAGAGTGCTTCGTTATCCCGGGCGAACTCCAAATCCGCAAGCAGCACCGCAAAGTAGCGCTCCATGACATCCAGTCGTCGCTGCTGACGCACCTCCACCAGTTGCCAGCGCTGTGAGTCGAGTCCTGCCTGCGCGGCTTCCTGGGCATGTGCGGTACGCCCAAAGTCGTAGAGCTGTTTGCTCAGATTGATCCGCGCGAGACTGTCGTTGCGGGTCTGATAATAGGCGATGTCGGAGGGTTCGATGGCGCGCAATTCAGCCGACAGGGAAAGATTGAAATCATCCGTCGCGTCGGCCTGCTGCCTGCGCGCCTCGGCCTGGGCCAGGGAGGCGTCCACGGAGAGGCGGTCCGGGTGAGCCTCATCAGCCAGGGAGAGCGCATATTCGAGGGTCAAGGGCGATGGCAGCGGCTCCGCCATACCATCCATAACGAAGAGTGGGACAAACAACAACGCGAGCCATCGCAGATTTCGTTTCTTGGATCCCACTCTCAAAACAGCCGGCTGTCTCATGGGTTTGAGGCCGCACTCTTTTTGGCTCGTTTGTATTTTGAAAAATTCGTAGATTTATAGTGCCCGTCCACCACAAATTCACCCAGCCAGAGGAACTCCCTGACGTCATTCGTCGCACCAGTGAATTTCGTGATCAGCTTGCCATCGAGATCGAAGAAGCCGAATACCGGAGTCGCCCTGACCTTGAACTGCTTGAAGGCAAAATCCTTCTCTTTCATGGCTTGTCCCTGGAAATCTGTGATCTCCACATCGCCCTCCACATCCACCGCATAGATCAGGAAGTGCTCCTTGAAATAGTCCTGGACCTCCACCTGGTTCAGTACCCGGGTCTTCATGCGATGGCAGAATGGACATTCGTCCATTTCGAACATGATCAATATGCCCTGCTTGCCCTCGTCCCGGGCCATCTGCAGTTCATCTTTGAAATTGCCCAGAAACTGATCGAAGAAATAGCTGCCAGGATCCCGGGTGGCCGCATTCGCGGAACCCAGAGTGAGACAGAGCAGTATCAGCAGCAGGTTGAATCGGGACATCACTTTCCTCGTTATTCGCTCGTGTTATTGATGAATGACTCGAGATCTTCCACCGTTACAGGTCCCACCTGGCGGGCCACCGTCTCACCCTTGGGATTAACCAGAAACGAAGTCGGCAATCCGGGGATGCGTCCCAGTTCCGTGCGCGCTGCCGGCTCCGTCATCAGAATCGGATAGCTCAGGAACTGTTCGTCGACGAAGGCCTTCAGGCGCGGCGGATCGATGCGTTCCATCGCCACACCAAGGACCACAGCGTCCTTATCCTTGTGGTTGTTGTGAAAAACCTCCAATTCCGGCAGCTCTTCCCGACACGGTGGACACCAGGTGGCCCAGTAGTTCACCAGCACCCATTTACCCCGGTAATCCGACAACCGATAGGTCTTGCCGTCCAACCCCTTGAGCTCAAAATCGACCGGCTCGGCCAGTACCGTTTGCGCACATAACAACATGCCAAGCAGGAAAACATAAACGGGGAATTTTAAATGGGGCATCTTTCTCTCCGAAATAACATACAGTGGAACTGAGAAGTAGCCGCTTCAGACAACCATTCTCAGTCGAAATTCCTATCTGTGCAATTGAGGTAAACCTTAATTCGCAGTGCCAGAGCAAACCCGCATTTCAGGAACGAACCTCATGAATTAACCGGCGCACAGCACCCCATCCATCCCCCACAGCATCACCACCGGCGCGAAAACATTCAGAAACATGAAAATATGTCATTGTATTTATTGAAATATTTGGCATTCGCAAATACCTGATGCCATCATCATATTTACTGCTCAGTGAGTGAGCAAGTTGAGGGCCGTTTTTACCCCGCCCGTTCGCAGAACTTTGGTGATATAGTTTCTCATCGCTGACCGCTGCCAGGGACGCTGATGCTTGCAAGGAACCCAATACAATCAATCACGGTAGCGGATATCCGGAGGACAAGGAGACAGCCGTGCGCTTAAAAAAGAAACAATGCACCAGATCTGGCATAGCACCCAACATTTCTCTGCTTGATTGCCCCGAATTTTCTTATCGGACGGACAAATTCCAACCGGCCGCTATCGGCGTATCGATCTTACCCACTCCCTTTTCAAGACTGGACGCTGACCGTTACGAGCATGTTTGATTTCTTTACCCACCGCACCCCCACTCCGCGCCAACAACTGTTCACGGTGCCCCAGGCAGACCCTTTTGAAAACCCGCTCGTGGAGACCGAACCTGACCCTCTGCGTCAATGGGCCACCGCACTGCCATTTGCCAATCCCCAGCAACTTGCGGAGAGTATGATCACCCATCTGGGACGCCTGAACCGGTTCCCGAAGCCGGTCAAAAAGCGTACTGAACTGATGGAAATATATGCCACCCCTGCACTGCGTCTGGTGCACGGACTGAATCAGCGCAAGGGTCAGGCTCCGCTGGCGCAGATACGCCGGGTCATGCAGGAGATGGGTTACGGTTATTGCCATGTCGCGAACGACTGTCTGAGTAATAAGGCCAACCGCAAAAACCTCACCCAGATGAGTCACAGCATCTACTATGCGATCAAATACTTTCTATTCGAGTATCTGCTCGCCTGTGAGGACTTCGATTGTCGCTGCGGCAACATCTATCGCCAGATCTCCCGACTGATGACCTTCGCAATGGAGCAGGACCTGCACCTGCAGAGTGTCGATGACAAGGACCAGCTCCACCCGGAACGCGCCACCATCGCGCACCTGTACAACCGTTTCATGCTGATGATGCTCCTCGACCCCTGCCACCTGCAGGAGGGTGAGCCGAGGATCTGTTTTGACTACCTTGACAGCGTCGCAAGCGAGGCGCGTTTCATACATGCTCCACAGGATTCAGCCACGACCGGCCTGTATGTGGTCGACCGGCTGGGAGAAGTACCGCCCTACCTGTTTCACCCGGATGCACTCGAAACCCTGGAACAGGCACGCTTCGTACTCTACGACATCGGGCCGGTCAGTCAGATGCTGCATCAACAACTCAGACATCTGGAGAGATCTGAGCAGACCAAACCGGAAAGCTTTACAAAACTCAACCTTCGGGAGATCAACAACCTGCTGGCGCGCATGCTCAAGTCCTGGCATATCCGTCTGAAACGGGACAGCGAGCGCTTCAATACCTCGGGTGAGGTGATGATCTGGATCGGGGTACCCCAGGTGCATGCCTATCTGGCGGGTGGCACTCCGCAGCACGAATTCGAAGATCAAGAGATCACCATGAGCCAGCCCATGGGCATGAACACACTGGACCCTCGGGACGCTGCCCATCAAATCACCGCACGTCGCAGTAATCAGAGCCGCTCCGGGGTGGCATTGCACCTGCCCCGGTCAGCCTCCAGCATGCCACTGATTGGTGAATTGATTCTGCTCTCCGGGCACACCAGCCGGCAAGGCAGTGAATGGAAGATCGGGGTGGTCAAGAGAGCCTCAAAAACCGAAGACGAGCGCATCGAAATCGGCGTGCAGTTTGTCGGTGGCAAGATCGAACCCATCACCCTGAGCATCGCCCACAGTCGTCAGGACGACCAGGTGGTCAAGGACCACCCGGGAATCTTCATCGACCAGGATCACACCCACCGGAGCTCCCTGATCGTTCCCAAGCACTTCTTCGTTATCGGCCAGCAGTACCGGGTTGAGGAGATGGTGCCTTCACCCAGCATTACCCCATTGCAACTGCTCGAGACCACCGCCCGTTTCGAACGCTTTCGTATCAAGAGCGTTTAACCGGCCCCCTCGGGATCCGCTTCACAACCCGTCAGAGCAGTTCCTCAAGGGGCCTGTCCATACCTTCGCGAAGGTCCCCGTTCAGCCCCTGAAGCAGGTTCTTCAGGGATTCCGGGATCTCATCCAGGGAATCGTCCGCAGGCAACACATAGTGGGCGGATTGATAGAGGTCGCTCAGCGTGACCTGGCGCAGATCCCGGGCAAGCACCCACCCCTTATCCTCGGAGCGCAGCGCCAGGTTCGCTTGCCTGAGTTGGGTGAGCACCTTCTCAACCCGCTCTTCGGTGGCCCCCGGGATGCGTTCCAGCAATGCCCGGGTGCCGAGCGCGCGTCCCTCAGCCTGGGATTTGCGCAACTCACCCAGGAGACGCAGGGCCAACAGAAAGTCCCCTCCCCGTTGATTCATCCTGGCCTGCCAGTTCTCCCGATAGATTCCCAGGCAGTAGGTGAACTCCGCACCCAGCAGGGTCACCATCCAGGAGAGATAGATCCAGATGAGAAAGATCGGCACCACGGCCACAGCCCCGTAGATCGCCTCATAGGTGGGAAAGGTGGTGACGTACAGGGCAAACCCCCGCTTCGACACCTCGAACAGGGTCGCTGCCAATAGCCCTCCGGCCAGGGCGTGACGCCAGGGCACGCTGCGATTCGGCACCAGAGCATAGAGCAGGCTGAACGCCACCGTGGAGAGAATCACCGGCATCAGGCTGAGCAGCCGGGAACGCACCTGGGCCACCGCTTCGGCCTGGTCCAGAAACGGGATCGAGACCAGGTAAGAGGTTCCCGCCACGCTGATCGCGATGAGGATCGGCCCCAGGGAGAGAATCGCCCAGTACACCGTGAACTGAGCCAGTGCGGAGCGGCGCTTGCGCACATGCCAGATGGTATTGAACGCCTTGTCGATGTTGTTCATCAACAGCAAGGCCACCACGATCAGCATGCCAAACCCGACGCCGGTGAGTTTTCCCGCCTTTTGGCTGAAATCCCGCAGATATTGTTGCACGACCTCTGAGGCCGCCGGGACGAAATTCTGAAACAGGAAGTTCTCGATCTGCTCCGACATGCGATCCGATGCGGGAAACACCGAGAACAGTGCCAGCGCCACGGTCATCAGTGGCACCAGCGACAGCAGCGTGGTGTAGGTCAGCGCTGCCACATGCTGCACACCACCGTCGGCCGTGAAGTGGTGCAGCACCAGTTTCAGGAAGGGTGGAATATGCCGGGCCCAAGAGAAATACCGCGCCCGGAGGGTCTTCTGATTCACCTGTATCGCTCCTTACGATCATCTGCGGAATTTGCCGGCGAGTAGAAAATTCCGTTCATCCGGCGGGCAGTGGAGTCAACCCCACTGCCTGGATACAATGACGCCCTGAAAACCGACATCCGTGGCCATTGTCGCACGCTCCCCGGGGATGCGGACAGCGATCGCCGCATAACCTTTCAACAAGCAGGCTCAGGAAATTCACTCGGATGAGTATGAGACAAGGCGAAAAGCACCTAAAAAGCGTAATTTACAGGAGTAAATGAGCATTTTGAGGCAGCTTTCAACCCAGGATCGTACCCTCCGATTAAAAATTCAACAGCCCGCAAGGCAGCCTAACCATGAGTATCGAAATCTATCATAACCCCCGCTGCAGTAAATCGAGACAGACCCTCCAACTGCTTCAGGAGCAGGGCGTCGAACCCGAAATCGTGGAATACCTGAAGACCCCACCGGACCGCAAAACCCTGGAGGAAATCCTGGACATGCTGGGACTGGAACCCCGGGACCTGATGCGCAAGAAGGAAGCAGAGTATAAATCCGAAGGCCTGGACAATCCCAAGCTGACCCGCAAGCAGCTCATCGATGCGATGATCGCGCACCCCAAGCTGATCGAGCGCCCGATCGTCATCAAAGACGGCAAGGCGGCCATCGGCCGGCCACCCGAAAAGGTGCTGGAACTGCTTTGAGTCACAACTCCCAGGCCTGATGAAAATGACCCACTCCCACGAACGAGTTTTCTCACAGGAATACCCATGGCAGAAGTTCTGATTCTCTACCACAGCCGGCATGGCGCCACCGCTGAGATGGCCCGGCTGATGGCCCGGGGCGTCGAGGAAGTCAGCGGTGTCACCGCCCGGCTGCGCACCGTTCCCGAGGTCTCCACGGTCTGCGAGGCCACTCAAGACAGCGTACCGGACGAGGGTGCCCCGTATGTCGGCTTGGCTGACCTGGAGACCTGTGACGGTTTGATCCTGGGCAGTCCCACCCGGTTCGGCAACATGGCAGCGCCGATGAAGCATTTTCTCGACACCACCAGCACCCTCTGGATGGGGGGCAAGTTGATCGGCAAACCGGCCTCGGTCTTCACGTCCACATCCAGCCTGCACGGGGGCCAGGAAAGCACCCTGCTTTCGATGATGTTACCCCTGCTGCACCACGGCATGCTGCTGATGGGCATCCCATACAGCGAAACTGCCCTGCTGCACACCCAGAGCGGAGGCACCCCCTACGGCGCCAGCCATCTGGCGGGCAAGGACAGCCGGCAACCGATCACGGAGGATGAAAAAAGGATCTGCAAAACCCAGGGCCGACGGATGGCAGAGACCGTGCTGAAGCTCGCGGGACATGCCTGAACGCCATGCCGGCGCAACTGCCACTTAGTCTGAGCATCCGTCCCCGGGTGGATTTTTCCCACTTCATTCCCGGGCGCAATGGGGAGGTTCTCTCCCGACTGCGGGTCATGCAGGACCCTTTTCTCTTTCTATGGGGGGAATCGGGTTGTGGCAAAAGCCATCTGTTGCAGGCCGCCTGTCAGCATACTCAGGGAGAGGGTGGTCAGGCCGCCTATCTGCCGTTCAAAGCGGAACCGCAACTGGCTCCGGAAATGCTCGACGGGTTGGAGCGGTTTCAACGGGTGTGTCTTGACGACCTGCAACGGCTGGCCGGACACCCGGAGTGGGAACGGGCCGTATTCAATCTGTTCAACAACCTGCGGGAACGCGGCGCGCAACTGGTGGTGGCCAGTGACCGCCCCCCTGGCCGTCTGCAGATCCAGCTGGCCGACCTGGCCTCGCGTCTCACCTGGGGCCCCTGCTACCACCTGATACCCCTGAATGACGAGGAGCGCCTGGAACTGCTGCTGCGCAATGCGCAGAGCCGGGGGCTCTCGATGAGTGTGGAAACCGCGAGTTTCCTGCTCCAGCGCATTCCCCGGGATATCCATTTCATTACCATCCTCGTGGACCGGCTGGACCAGGCCTCCCTCGCGGCACAGAGACGGCTGACCATCCCGTTTGTGCGGGAAATCCTGAAACTCTGAAAGGCTATACTAAGTCGAATCAACAACTGCCCTGCCCTCCCGATGAGGGATGTTGCGGGGCTGAGCGTTTACTCAAAGGAACAGATACATGACCACCATGCAGCAAAACATCCAGGACAAACTCCAGGCCAGCTTCTCACCCCTGCACCTGGAGGTGATCAATGAGAGCCACAACCACAATGTGCCGGAGGGCAGCGAATCCCACTTCAAGATCGTGCTCGTGAGCGAGGCCTTCGAGGGTGAAAAACTGATCGCCCGCCATCGCCAGGTGAACAAGGTTCTGGCGGAAGAATTGCAGGGGGGTATTCACGCCCTGGCCCTGCACACGCTGACCCCTGAGGACTGGTTCAATCACGGAGGTACGGTGCGCGAATCACCGGAATGCCTGGGTGGATCGAAACAGACCTCCTGATGTTTGACTGGCTTGGCCGGCTCCTTTACCTGCCGATCCAGCGCCCCCCGGAGCAGCAGCGGCCGTTGGATGAGGCGGCCCGTGGCCTGATTCTCTACACTCTGCCCTGGTGCGGATACTGCGCCCGGGTACGCCGGGTGATCCGCCGTCTGAATGTCCCCATCGAACAGCGCAATACCGCAAAGAACCCGGAGTGGGAGCGGGAATTGCGGCGCGGGGGTGGCAAAATGCAGGCACCCTGTCTGAGGATCGAGCACCCGGATGGTGTGGATTGGCGTTACGAATCCGACGAGATTATCCGATTCCTCTACCAGCGTTTTTCACCCACAGGAGCAGACACCCGGTCCTCAAGGTGAATGCCTGGAATCCTGAAAACCACTCAGCCCTGACGGTCCAGGCCGCAGGCCTGGTTCCCCGGCACGGCGACATCAATCAAGCGGGGCTTGTCCAGCTCCATTCCTTCCATGATCCGGATATAGTCCTCGCGGCTCCGGCCGCCACCCAGCCTCGGATTGAAGCGTTTTTCCTCCCCGATGGTACTGCAGGTAAAGCCATGGTAGTCATGGGCGGGATACACCAGGGTCTCGTCCCCCAGGGTGAATAACCGGCCGGTGATCGAATCGTAGGAGCGGGCCGCGTCCCCGGACTGGAAATCGGTCCGTCCACTGCCGTGTATCAGGAGGATGTCACCGGTGAATACCGCGCCTTCAGCCAGGTAGCAGATATCCGTGTCCGTATGCCCCGGTGTGTAGAGCACCTCCAGATACTGAGAGCCGAGGGGGATCCGGTCGTCATCATTCAGCTTGATATCCGGACAATCACTGCCCACCCGGCTGTGCACCCCCACCTTGCAACCCAGGCGTTCACGCAGCAGGCCGCTGGCCGTGATGTGGTCGGCATGCACATGGGTCTCCAGGGCATACATCAATTTCAGATCCAGTTCCCGGATCAGTTGCAGGTCCCGTTCAAGCTGATCCCGCACCGAGTCGATGATGGCGGCTTCACGGGTATCTTCGTCCCATACCAGGTAGGTGTAGGTGCTCGATCCTGCGTCGAACAGTTGTCGGATTTTCATGATGTGCCAGCCTCTCGATAGTGATGATTCAGTGATAGCACAAAGGTGGGCCCGGATGGCTGGGATTCAACCCGGCACAGTTCGCGGAATTGTCAGGTGATGGCAGATCAACAGGAGCGGGGATCGCAGGCTTCACCCGCTGCAATGCGGGTGAAGCCTTCATTGACAAGGTCAGTGTGAACGGGTGTAAGCGGAATGCTCAGCCTTCGTCGATACCTTCCGTGACCGGGTTGTGAATGATCTGGTGCAGGCGGCTCCCCGGTACCACGGAGTGGAGCACATTCGGATCCTGCCGCTCGATTTCACGCATGAGCTGATCGTACTGCCGTTCTGTTTCGAGTATCTGACGTTCGTAACCGGACATGATGGATCTCCTCTGTAGAGTACAAAACTGAGGCAATGGCGCCTCATTACCCATCAGCCTAGGCATGAATGGGCTATTTGTCTAGTACATTTTCTTGTATTTTGCAGAATCATCGCTATCATTGGTCATAATGTACTATACAAAACTGGTGACCTAACGATGAAGATTGCCGTGATAGGCAGTGGTATCAGCGGCCTCTCCGCCGCCTGGCTGCTGAACAAAAAGCATGCCGTGACGCTCTATGAAGCCGCGGACTACCTGGGCGGTCATACCCACTCTGTGGATGTGGAACTGGATGGTTTCCGGCATCCTGTGGATACCGGTTTCCTGGTCTACAACGATCTGACCTATCCCAACCTGCGTCAACTGTTCAACCTGATCGGTGTGGAAACCCACGAGACCGAGATGACCTTCAGCGTCAACCTCCCGGAGAGCAACCTGGAATGGGCCGGCGCAAATCTTGGCACCCTGTTTGCCCAGAAACGCAATCTCATGCGCCTCTACTACTGGCGCATGCTTAGCGAGATTCTCAAGTTCAACAGGAATGCGGAGCGTCTCCTGGCCTGGTCGGAGCCACGCCGCCTGTCCCTGGGACATCTGCTCAACAGTGAGGGCTATTCCGAGTCCTTTCGCAACGGTTATCTGCTGCCCATGGCGGCGGCGATCTGGTCCTCATCGCCCGAGGATATTCTGGATTTTCCTGCCAGCACCTTCCTCCGTTTCTGCATCAATCACCGGCTGCTGCAGATCACCGAGCGGCCCACCTGGCGAAGCCTCGTGGGAGGCGGAAAGGAGTATGTCAAACGGCTCGCCGAACCCCTCGATGTGCGCCTGGGACAGGCGGTTGTCGGCGTGACCCGGGACAGTCTGGCCGCCCGGGTGAGCACCAGGCATGCCACCGAGGATTACGACGCAGTCATATTTGCCACCCATGCGCCGGACAGTCTGCGTATCCTGCAGGATGCCTCGGAACAGGAGCGTGATGTGCTGGGGGCGTTCAGCTACCAGCCAAACCGGGCGGTCCTGCACTGCGACACCCGCTTCCTGCCGCAAAGACCCAGCCTCTGGTCTGCCTGGAACTACCTGTCCACCCAGGATGAACAGAACTCGGTTTGCGTGACCTACCTGCTGAACCGGCTGCAACGCCTGCCCTTCGATACTCCGGTCATGGTTACCCTCAACCCACCCGCACACATGGAACCGGATAACCAGCTGGGCAGTTACCACTACGATCATCCCATCTACGACCAGGACGCCATTGATGCGCAAGCCCGCCTGTCGCGGATTCAGGGATCCAATCGGGCCTGGTTCTGTGGCGCCTGGGGGGGTTACGGATTTCACGAGGATGGCCTGAAGTCCGCATTGCGGATCATTCCCGACTTCGCTGTGGAGGCCCCATGGCAAGTCGTCTTATGAGTCGTCTGGTGATCGGTCGGGTCATGCACCGCCGGCGTCAGCCCTTCAGCAATAAGTTCGTTTATCCGGTGTTTTACCTGTTACTCGACCTGGATGAGCTGGCGAAGCTGAACAATGGCGTATTCGGGGTCAATCGCCACCGGCCTCTCGCCTTCCACTTCAGGGACTACGGCGACGGCCGGGATCCCCGCCTGTGGGTGCGTGAATACCTCATGTCCCACGGTATTTTCGACTCTGGCGGCAAAATCTGGCTGCAAACCTTACCCCGGGTATTCGGCTACCTGTTCAACCCTGTGAGTTTCTGGTACTGCCACCGTTCTGACGGCCAGGTGGGCGCCATCATAGCCGAGGTCAACAACACCTTCGGTGAACGCCATTGCTACCTGCTGAGACCGGACGCCCAGGGGGAATTCCAGCAGGTCACAGCCGAGAAGCGTTTCTACGTTTCACCGTTCTACCCGGTCAGCGGCGGTTACCGTTTCAAGTTCAACCTGGACCTCGACTGCCCCAGAGTCAGCATCGACTACTTCGACCAGGGCACCCTGCAACTCAACACCGCAGTGTGGGGGCGTTCCCAGACCTGGAGCAGCAGGGCCCTGCTCAAGGCGCTGTTGAGACAACCCCTGCTGACCCTGGGAGTGACCCTGCGCATCCATTGGCAGGCCCTGAAGCTTTGGCACAGGGGACTGTCCCTGGTCAGAAGACCCCGGGACCCGGATCACACCCCCGAATATCTCCCATGAACACACCCATCGACAGAGACCCAAGCGGGACCCACCCGCGTCCCCTTGAAACCAGCCGAGGAACCTTGAGATGAACAGCCTCACCCAAACCATGACTCCCCCGTCCGCACCCTGGACCGTACGGCCGCTGCTGCGGGTACTGGAGGGTATCCGCACGGGCACCCTGAAACTGATCACCCCGGAAGGCCTGACACTGCGTTTCGGCAACGGCGGCGACCCCAGTGCCGAGTTGCGTCTGAAAGACTGGTCCTGTCTGCGCACCCTGTTCCGATCCGGCGACCTGGGTCTGGCCCAGTGCTACCGGGACGGACGCATCGAAACCGATAACCTCACCGCCCTGCTGACACTGGCCTTGCGAAACATGGCGGCACTGCAACCGGCCATGCGGCGCAATCGCCTGTTCGACCTGATCTACCGCATGCGTCATCGCTTGCGCCGCAACACCCGGCGCGGCAGTGCCCGCAACATCGAGGCCCACTATGACCTGGGCAACGACTTCTACGCCTGCTGGCTGGATGACTCCATGACCTACTCGAGCGCTGTCTTCGACAACGACATGCACGAGCCTCTGACGATCGGTCAGGCCCGCAAATACCGGCAGATGCTGCAACTCAGCGGCGCTGAATCCGGAGCTCGGGTCCTTGAGATCGGCTGTGGCTGGGGCGGGTTTGCCGAGTACGCTGCTCGCCGGGACATCGATGTGACCGGCATTACCCTGTCACCCCGACAACTCGAATATGCCCGCCAGCGCATCCAACAGGCGGACCTTGATGATCGTGCCCGGTTTGAATTGCGGGACTATCGGGACCTGTCCGGGCGCTATGACCACATCGTCTCGATCGAGATGCTGGAAGCAGTGGGCGAAGCCTATTGGGACACCTACTTCAGCAAGCTGCATGCTTTGCTGAACCCTGGGGGGCGGGCCGCGATCCAGACCATCGTCATCGACGACGAGCATTTCGAAAACTACCGTCGCAGCACCGATTTCATCCAGCAGTACATCTTTCCCGGCGGAATGCTGCCCTCCCCGGGGATGATCCGTAAACTCGCCCGGCGTCACGGCTTCAGCATCGAAGGCATGGCCCGTTACGGTCATCATTACGCCGAGACTCTGCGCCGCTGGTGCAAGCGTTTCGACCACCAACAGACCACACTTAGCGAAGAGGGCTTCGACGAGTCGTTTCAGCGGCTTTGGCGCTTCTACCTGAGCTACTGCGAAGCCGGATTTGACGAACAGCGCATCGACCTGCTGCAGTTTGCCCTGGTGAAGGAGTCTGAGTGATGGCCGGTCGACCGCTGACCGGTCTGCTGCTTGCGCTGACGCTGCTCGCATCGGAGGCTCAAGGATCGGGACAATTCGCTCCGGAAACCCGCGAGATGCTCCAGGTAGGCAGTGGCGCGCTGAGCTGGTGGGGTATTCCGCTGTACGAGGCCACCCTGCTGGCGCCCCTGGGTGAATTCCAGGCCGAGGGTCCGTATGCCCTGCAGCTGACCTACCGTCGCAACTTCAGTCGCAGCCAACTGGCCCGGGCCACCCTCGACGAAATCGAGCGGATGCGCGGAACCCGCGGTGACCGGGAGCGGCTGATCTCACGTTTCGAGGCACTCTTCGCCGATGTCACACCGGGTGATCAGTTGCTGGGTGTGCATCTGCCCGGCGAGGCCGCGGTGTTCTACGGGCCAGACGGCTACCTGGGACGCCTGGATGATCCGGAACTGGCCAGCGCCTTCTTCGAAATCTGGCTGGCACCCGGCACCCGGGAACCGGAACTGCGCCAACGCCTGCTGGGGGCTGCGCAGTGACCAAGCGTGAGTATCTTGCCTATGGATTACTCGGCATGCCTCTGGCAATGGCCGCCCTGCCAGTGTACATCCATACGCCTCACCTGTACGGGGACGAGTTGGGACTGGGGCTGGCCCTGACCGGGGCGATCCTGTTGCTTACGCGAATCGTGGACACCCTCCAGGACCCCTGGCTGGGGCGCCTGGCGGACCGGCTGCAGCACGTTTCCGGGGGCTGGTCACTGCTGGCCTCGGCTGCCACGCTGAGCCTGATGATCGCTTATCTCGGTCTGTTCAACCCGCCTCTGGAGGCAGGTACCGGCCTGGCGATCTGGTTCGGTTTGTGCCTGGTGGTGGTCTACACCGCCCACAGCGCTCTCAACATCGCCTACCTGGCCTGGGGTGCGAATGTCAGCGACGACAGCTGGGTACGCACGCGACTGGTGGCTTACCGGGAAGCCTTCTCCATTGCCGGGGTAGTTCTCGCCAGTGTATTGCCGATGCTGTTCAGCAACTGGCTGCAGACCAGCCGGCCTTGGCTGATCTACAGCGGAGTGTTCGCACTGATCCTCACAGGTTCGGTCTGGACACTGTTCAAGCTCGCACCGAGACCGCACATCGGTGACCTGACACCATCGGGCTGGCTGCAACCCCTCAGACATGCCCCGTTTCGAAAGCTCGCTTCCCTGTTCCTGCTCAACGGCCTGGCCGTCGCCCTGGCCGGGACCCTGTCTCTGTTCTATATCGCGGACGTACTGCAGCTCGAGGCGTACAGCGGTCTGTTTCTCGCCCTCTATTTTGTCAGCGGCGCCGCATCCCTCCCGCTGTGGCTGAAACTCTCACAACGCGTCGGCCGCACCCGGGCCTGGGCGCTCAGCGCCCTTATGGCCATCGCGGGGTTCATCTGGGCGGTGCAACTCGGTCATGGGGACGCACTGCCCTATGCCATCGTCTGTCTGCTATCCGGTCTCGCCCTGGGGGCCGACCTTGCCCTGCCGGCGGCGATTGCCGCGGACATCATCCCGCCCCGGGAGCGTGGCCGCAGCGCCGGGTATTTCGGCATCTGGAGTTTGATCAACAAAGGCGTGCTGGCCCTGGCGGCCGGTTTGGGCCTGCCGCTGCTGGCCGGGTTTGGCTATCAGCCCGGGGGCACCGACGGCCTGTTTGCCCTGGCCCTGTTCTACGCAGGACTGCCCTGCTTCATCAAGCTGATCACCGCCGCCCTGCTGGTTCGCTGGCGTCACTCACTGGAGGTTGAATATGCCGTATAAGCACATGTTGCTGCTCAGCGCGTTGACTCTGAGCGGATGCTCAGGCATCGAGGTCACCCGTTATCAGGCGGAGCGCCCGGAACTGCGTCTCGAAGAATACTTCAATGGCACCCTGGACGGCTGGGGACAATTCCAGAAACGGGACGGCAGCGTGGTCAAACGCTTCAAGGTCAAGGTCGATGCCCGTTGGGAAGGTGACCAGGGTATCCTCGATGAACATTTCGAATACAGTGACGGCACCCGGCAACAGAGGGTATGGACCCTCAAGCGCCTCCCCGGTGGACGCTACACCGGAACCGCAGATGACGTGGAAGGTAGCGCATCCGGTCAGGTCTCAGGCAACGCCCTGCACTGGACCTACACCCTTAGCCTGCCGGTCGGAGAGAAGGTCTACGCAGTGGATTTTGATGACTGGATGTACCTGCAGGAGGATGGGGTACTGATCAACCGCTCGGTGATGAAAAAATTCGGCTTCCGCCTCGGTGAAGTAACACTGTTCTTCCAGAGAAGCACCCAATGAGTCTCAATCCACGTCATGAAAACTGGCAGGGCCGCCGGGTCTGGATCATCGGCGCGAGCAGCGGCATCGGTGCTGCACTGGTCAGCCGGCTACAGCAACATGGCGCCCGGCTGGCGCTCAGCGCAAGGCGGGAGGACGCCCTCCAGGCAATCGCTCAAGCCGATGACCAGGTCCTGCCACTGGATGTCACCGACGAGGAAGCGATGATCCAGGTACACCGGCAGTTGATCGATGAGTGGGGCGGCATCGATCTGGTGATCTATTCTGCCGGCACCTACGCGCCCATGCGCAGCTGGGACATGGATCTGGCTCAAGTTGAACAGGCCATGAGGATCAACCTGGGTGGGGTTTATACCCTGATCTCCCGGGTCGTGCCCCATTTCCTGATGCGAGGCTCGGGAGGCATCTGCCTGGTCGCGAGTGTCGCAGGTTACACCGGACTGCCGAAGGCTCTGGCCTACGGTCCGTTCAAGGCCGCCCTGATCAACCTGGCGCAAATTCTCTATGCCGACCTGGCGCCCAAGGGGATTGGTGTTTACCTGGTCAATCCCGGTTTTGTCGAAACCCGGCTGACTGAGCAAAACGATTTTCACATGCCGGCACTGATCTCCGCGGATGAAGCCGCCCTTGAGATCCTCAAGGGGCTGTCCAAAGGCCGCTTCGAGATCGATTTCCCCAGGCGTTTCTCCTGGTGGCTCAAGCGTCTGAGCCGCTTGCCGGATAGCCTGCGTCTGAGCCTCATGACCCGGGTGGCCCGCTCATGAAACTCGAGGCGCTGATTGAATGGTATCAGGGGCTCACCCCCGCACGGTTGGATGAGGTCGGCACGCTCTACTCGGAACAGGCCGAGTTTCAGGATCCGTTCAACAAGGTGCGGGGAGTTGCCGCCATCCGGGGGATCTTCCAGCACATGTTCGACACCACAGAGTCTCCCGGCTTCGAGGTATTGGAGCGGCAGGTCGACGGGGACACCGCGTGGATCACCTGGCGATTCAGCTGCCGACTCAGGAGGCGCGCGATAGCCGTCGAGGGTTCGAGCCGGTTGCGTTTCGGCGCGGATGGACGGGTGGATTCGCATCGGGATTACTGGGACGCTCTGGATATTTTCCAGCAACTGCCCCTGCTGAGTACAATAGTCACAATCATGAAACGGCGACTCGCAACGCCGCTGGATGACCCGGGAGCTTAGACTGGAAGCCATGAACGTAAATCTCAGTATCAGTGACGTTTCGCGCATCGCGGGCATTCCCAAGGATCTGCTGCGGATGTGGGAACGCCGATACGCTTACCCGAAACCCGAGCGGGACGGCAATGGCGACCGGGTCTACTCTCAGGAGCAGTTGGACAAGCTGATCCTGATCCGCCAGTTGATCGACCAGGGAAAGCGCCCCGGCAAGCTGATGAAAATGGCTTTGCCGGAGCTCAATGAACTGCTCAGGGACAATCCGTCCGAACTGGATTTGAATCAGCTGATCGTGATGCTCAAGTCGGGGCAGGCATCGGAACTGCGAAATGCTCTGACACAACAGCTCAAGACCCAGGGATTGCGGGCCTTCATCCATCAGGTGATGGTGCCCGCGAACCGCAGGGTGGGCGAGGCGTGGCGGGATGGTGAGCTGGAAATCCACGAAGAGCATCTCTACACGGAGATGATCAGCACCCTGATCCGCCAGTCCCTGGTCGAATCCCAGATAGAACACGGTATACCACGGGTCATGTTGACCACCTTACCCGGAGAGCAGCATGGACTTGGTCTTCTGATGGTGGAGGCGCTGCTGCGACTCGGTGGCGCCGAGGTGATTCCGTTCGGTATTGAGATGCCGTTCAGGGACATCATCGAAGCCGCGGAGACCCATCAGGTGGATATCATCGGCCTCTCCTTCAGCGCCTACTTCAAGCTGGATGACGCCTTGGTGATGCTCAGTGGATTGCGCCAGATGGTGGACCCGGCCATCCACATCTGGGTCGGTGGTAACGCCTTCCTTTCAGACACAAAACTACCTGAGGGGATCACCCTGCTTCAGGATCTCTACGAGGTGGAAAGAAACCTGGCCCGCTGGCAGGGTGGATCCCAGTGATGGAATTCATCGCTCAACGGGTCCCTGGAAGAGACCGCAACGCCGTGCTGCATGGATCTCCACAAGAGGGCATATGTGAAACATCTGGAGAGTTTCGAATGGTCCCGAAATTCTTCGCATTCTGCCGGATCCCGGGTTCCGCTTCGCTGCACCCGGGCTACGGGGGTGAGACTCGCACCTCTTGAGATTCCCGGGTGCAACGAAGTGGCACCCGGGAACATCCCTCCGGAATGCCGGGGTCGCTCCCGCCTCCTGGCGGGAGCGACAACTTCTCAATTCAGCCCGTTTCAGCGGTCCTTGAAATATTCCCGGGTCAACTGCACCACCACCGGGCTCAGCATCAACAGCGCCACCAGGTTGGGGATTGCCATCAGGGCGTTCAGGGTATCCGCGATCAGCCACACGAAATCGAGCTGATCCTGGGCCATGGCGCCGACCGGAATCATCAGCACCCAGAGCACCCGGAACGGGGTGATCGCCTTGACCCCGACCAGATATTCCACACAGCGCTCACTGTACACGCTCCAGCCGAGAATGGTGGTGAAGGCAAAGATCGCCAGGCCGAAGCTGACGATGTAACTGCCCACCCCGGGAAGCGCCAGTTCGAACGCGGACGACGAAAGCGAGGCACCGGTTTCACCACTGGTCCAGGCGCCGGTCACGACGATCGCCAGACCGGTTACCGAACAGACGATCAGGGTGTCGATGAAGGTACCCAGCATAGCCACCGTACCCTGACGCACCGGACTGTCGGTGGCGGCAGAGGCATGGGCGATTGGGGCACTGCCCAAACCTGCCTCGTTAGAGAAAATGCCCCGCGCGACACCGAAACGGATCGCTGCCCAGACCGCGGCGCCGGCGAACCCGCCGGTGGCGGCCGTGGGGGTGAAGGCCTGCTGCACGATCTGCACCACGGCCCCCGGGATATCGCTCAGATGCAGACTCAGCACCACCAGGCCACCCAGCAGGTAGGCAATGGCCATGAACGGCACCAGCTTGCCTGCCACTTCGGCGATGCGTTTGATGCCCCCGATCAATACCAAACCGGCGAGCACCGCCATGACGATTCCGGTCACCATCGGCGGTATGCCCAGCTGCTCGTGATCCATCAGAGCATGCGCGACCGAGTTTGCCTGCACCGTGTTGCCGATACCGAATCCCGCCAACGCGCCGAACACCGCGAACAGGGTACCCAGCCAGGCCCAGGAACTGCCCAGGCCGTTCTTGATGTAGTACATGGGACCGCCGACATGGTTGCCGTTTTCGTCCACCTCCCGGTAGCGTACCGCGAGCACCGCCTCGGCATATTTGGTGGCCATGCCCACCAGGGCGGTACACCACATCCAGAACAGGGCGCCCGGACCGCCCATGGCGATGGCGGTGGCGACACCGGCGATATTGCCGGTCCCGATGGTGGCCGATAGCGAGGTCATGAGCGCGTTGAACGGACTGATTTCCCCCTCACCCCGGCCCTCGCGTCCGCGCCACAGCATGCGGAAACCGTAACCCAGGCGCGCCAGCGGCATGACCTGGAGGCGAATCATCAGGTACAGACCGGTACCGAGGATCAGTACCAGCATCAAGGGTCCCCAGACGATTCCGTTCAACCCACTGATCAGATTGGTGACAAACTCCACGTGCAACCCCCTTATTTGGTTTTGGTTGTTTTTTCGCACGATAATGGCTAGGCCGCAGGACATCAAGCAAACCACGCTCAGAGGGGGTGTTCTCACACCTCTGGACTCATCACTCGCAGTTTCGGTCGGTAACGGCGGCTCAGGTCTGACTTCGGTGAATCACCTCCGGCTGTAGGCTCCCTTCAACGATCGATCCCTGGTTTCCAGCTCCAGCGCAACGACGTAGCCCGGGTGCAGCGAAGCGGAACCCGGGAATGCCCCACCGGAACTCCGATTGCAGCCAAGAGTCATCAAGAAACCGTTTGCCAAACCACCCGTCCTGTGACATTTTTCAGCAATCCACCGAGGTGAAAACTAAAAAACGACCTCTGAACACAGGGAATGCTGTCATCCATTGCCCCGGAAAACCGGCACCTGCCAATCCGACCTGATCGGCCCAGGCCCTAATAAAACAACTAGAAATCTGTCACAATCCCCCGATGAACATATCCCGGTTCGGTAAATTACTTCTCACACCCCTGCTCGGTCTGTCCATTGCCCTCTCAAACGGGTGTGTATCCCTGGGCACCGACCGCTTGGCCGCGAGCCTGTCCCAGGCCATGCTCGAGCAGACCGATCCGGAGATCGTGCGCCAGGGCGCACCCTCCTACCTGTTGCTGATCGATTCCCTGATTGCGCAGAGTCCGGACGATAAGCCTCTGCTGTACGCCGGCGCACGCCTGTATGGCGCCTATGCCGGTGGCCTGGTGGAAGATCCCGAGCGCCGCAAGATCCTTACCGACAAAGCTCTCGACTATGCACAACGCGGGTTCTGCCAAACCGAGACCCAGATCTGCGACAACCTGAAGCAGCCCTTCGAGCGCTTCACTGAGGCCCTCCGCAAGAGTGATCCCGATGACCTGGAGGGGCAGTACCTGTATGCCGCCAGTTGGGCGGGCTGGATCCAGGCCCACAGCGACGACTGGAACGCGGTGGCGGAGCTGGCCAAGGTTGAGGCGATGCTGGAACAGGTGGTGAAGCAGGAACCGGGATACGAGAACGGTCGGGCGCAACTCTATCTGGGTGTGATCAACAGCCAGATACCTCCGGCCCTCGGTGGCCGCCCTGAAATCGGCCAGGCCCATTTCGAACAGGCCATCCGCTACTCATCGGGCAAGGACCTGATGGCCAAACTGGAATACGCTCGACACTACGCCCGCCTGGTTTTTGATAAAACCCTCCACGACCAGCTGCTCAAAGAGGTGATCGAGGCCGATCCCCGTCAGCCTGGGCTGACCCTGAGCAACATCCTGGCCCAACAGCAAGCCCAAGCACTGCTGCAGGAAGACTACTTTTGATGCCGCAGTATCAAGCCACACTCCACACCCATAGCTGATTCCATCATCATGATTCTGTCCAAACATCGCACATCCCGACTCTTTCACGCCTTTATCCTCACGCTCCTGATGTTCAGCCTGGCCGGCGCCTGCCAGGCGAAAACCGTACTCAAGATCGCTACCCTGGCTCCGGACGGCAGCAGTTGGATGAAGGAGATGCGGGCCGCCGCCGAGTCGATCGAAGCACAAACCCAGGGCCGGGTCAGCATCCGCTTCTACCCCGGCGGTGTTATGGGTAACGACAACAGTGTGTTGCGCAAGATCCGTATGGGACAGTTGCAGGGCGGGGCCATCACCGGTGGCGGACTCAGCGCCATCAACCCGGATACCCAGACCCTTTCACTGCCGTTCCAATTCCGCAATCTGGACGAGGTGGATGCGGTGCGAAAGGTCATGGACCAGCAGATCATCGACGCCCTGAATGGCTCCGGATATATCTGTTTCGGACTCAGTGAAGGCGGCTTCGCCTATCTGTTTTCCAACAGCCCGGTGGAGACCACCGAAGACATGAAAGGGTTGAAGATCTGGATCCCGGAGGGTGATGACATCAATGCCCGCATGTTCAGCGAACTGGGTATCACCCCCATCCCCCTGCCCTTGACCGATGTGCTCACCGGGTTGCAGACCGGTCTCATCGACACCATCGCGAGTGCGCCCATCGGCGCCATCGCGTTGCAGTGGTACACCCGGGTCCGCTACCTGACCCAGGTACCTTTGGCCTATCTTTATGCCACCCTGGTGATTGAGAAGAAGGCCTTCAACAAGCTCAGCGAGGCCGACCAGGCCCTGGTGAGCGAGACCCTGAAGCAGACCTTCATCACGATCAACCAGCAGAACCGGGAAGACACCAAAGCCGCCCTGGCCGCCTTGGAACAACAGGGGATCATTTTCATCACCCCCACGCCGGAACAGCAGCTTGCCTGGGAGTCCCATGCCAATGCCACCCTTCAGGCTTTGAAAAAGGCCGGCAAACTGGAGACCGGCAACCTGCTGGATGAGATGCAACGCCTGATCCAGGCGCAGCGCACGGGCCAAGCCACCCCATGAATGCCTGGCTGCCCCGGGTCCAGCACGGCATCACCCGCATCGAGGAGATCATCATGGCGCTCCTGCTCGGTGCCATGATCCTGCTGGCGGGGAGCCAGATTATTTTGCGCAACCTGTTCGACAGCGGCCTGGTGTGGGCTGATCCGGTGTTGCGCATCATGGTGCTGTGGATCGCCCTGTTCGGCGCCCTGGCCGCCACCCGGGATCACCGGCATCTGCGCATCGATCTGGTCTCGCACACCCTCTCGGAAAAAAATCAGGCCCTGCTGGCCAAGCTGCATGACCTGTTCAGCGGCATCGTCTGCCTTACCATCGGCTGGCATGCCGCACGTTTCGTCTATGTGGAGTGGCAGGAGGGATCGACGCTGTTTTCCAACGTTCCCGCCTGGATGGGTGAAATCATCATCCCTGTCGGCTTTACCCTTATGGGTTTGAAGTTTCTGCTCAACATCCCGCTCAAGACGCTCCGGGACGAATCCCCATGATGGTGACCCTGGGCCTGATCCTGCTGGCAATCAGCGGCGCCCCCCTGTTCGTGGTCATCGGCGCCATGGCCCTGTGGGGCTTCCATCAGTCCGAGATTGATCTCTCCATCGTCGCGATCGAGTTCTTCCGTCTCGCCGAAACCCCGGTGCTGATGGCCATCCCCCTGTTCACCTTTGCCGGATACCTGCTCAGTGAAGGCAAGGCTCCCTTCCGGCTGGTCCGGCTGACCCAGGCCCTGCTCGGCTGGATGCCGGGCGGCATGGCCTTCGTCGCTCTGGTCGCCTGTGCCCTGTTCACCGCCTTTACCGGTGCCTCCGGGGTGACCATCGTGGCCCTGGGTGCACTGCTCTACCCGGCCCTGCAACAGGCCGGATACGGGAACAACTTCAGCCTGGGGCTGGTCACCACCTCGGGCAGTCTGGGCCTGCTGTTTGCCCCGGCCCTGCCCCTGATCCTCTACGCGGTGGTGGCCCAGCAGATGGGCCTGGGCGGATCGATCACCGTGGACGATATGTTTCTGGCGGGAATTCTGCCCGGGTTCCTGATGCTGGGCGTGCTCATGGCCTGGGCCCTGTATGCCAGCCGTCAGATTCCCCTGACCCGGTTCTCCCTCCCGGAGGCACTGGAGGCGATACGCGAGGCCGCCTGGGAGATTCCACTGCCGATCCTGCTGCTGTTCGGCATCTACAGCGGCTACTTCGCGATCTCAGAGGCCGCTGCGGTGACGGTGCTCTACGTGCTGATCGCCGAGGTTTTCGTACACCGGGAGATCCCCCTGCAGCGTCTCCCGGGCCTGATGCGGGAATCGATGCTGCTGGTTGGCGGCATCCTGGTGATTCTGGGGCTTTCAATGGCCTCCACCAACTACATGATCGACGCGGATGTCCCAGGAGAACTGTTCAACTGGCTGCATGAGCGGGTCCACGACCCGCTCACCTTCCTGATCCTGCTCAACCTGTTTCTGCTGGTACTCGGCACCCTGTTGGACATCTTCTCCGCCCTGGTGCTGATCGTACCGCTGCTGCTGCCGGTGGCGATCCAGTACGGGGTCGATCCGGTACACCTGGGGATCATCTTTCTGGCCAATATGCAGATCGGCTATTTCACCCCGCCGGTGGGCATGAACCTGTTCATTGCAAGCTACCGCTTCGACAAGCCGATCATGACCATCTACCGCGCCACCCTTCCCTGGTTCCTGCTGCTGCTTGGCGCGGTATTGATCATCACCTACTGGCCCTCGCTCTCCCTGGCCCTGATTGGCCGCCACTGACCCGGCCAGCGGATCGCGGGGCGTTCAAACCCAACCAAACCCACCAGGATCAGAGCGGTACCGACCCAGATCTGCGGCTCAATCGTCTCCGCGTTCAGCCAGGCACCGGCAAACAGGGCAATCACCGGGGTCATCAGGGTGATCAGGGCAACCCGGGTGGTCTCCACATGGCGCAGAATATAGTAGTAGAGCGTGAACCCGAGCACCGAGCCGATCACCCCCAGATAGCAGATCGCCGCCAGGGTGCGTTCACTCATGGCTTCCGGCCACCCCTGCCCCTGCAGGAACCAGCTGACCAGAAACAGGGGCACCGCGACCATCAGACCACCGGTGGTCACCACCAGGCCATGCAACTGGGCATCGATGCGCTTGATCCACACCGAACTGGCCGAATGGGTGATCACCGACAGCAGCACCCCTCCCAACCCCAGGGCGAACTCGATCCCGGCCTGAACCCCGACACTGAAAACCGTCCCCAGCCCAGCCAGAGACACCAGCACCGCAAGCAGCCGGGACAGGGTCAATCCGGGTTCCTGCAGCCAGATTCGGGCCATCAGTCCGGTGGCGATGGGCGAAAGGCCGAATACCACCGAGATCCATCCCGAGGGAATGTACTGGGCGGACCAGTAGACCAGGGTCATACTCAGGTAGATGCCCAGTCCGGCAATCAGATAGGTACGTCGCGCCGACTCATGCCAGGGCAGGCGCAGCCCCATCAGGCGCAGCACCAGCATGGCCAGGGTGACCCCGATCAGCATCCGACCGGTCACCCCGAACAGAAAACCCACACCCTGACCACTCCACTGAATGGCCAACGGCGTGGTACCCCAGATGAGTACAACGCCCAGAAAGGCGGCAGGCACCGACATATCACAACCTCCTTAACGAAAAAGGCCGCAGATGTTTCCATCTGCGGCCTTGAGAAATTCCTGGTTGAACTCTAAATCAGAATCTCTGAATCAACCCTCCGGACCACAGATGACGGCACAGACTGCCCACATGCGGAGTCGGCGCGGTTTGTTCATCAGATGGGTCGGGTAGATCGAGTTCATGGGGTGAGAATGGCACGGGATCGAACAAACGGTCAAGCGCTTTTCCAGCAGGACTCCTGCAGACCATGGCAGCATGGCCTTGACCAACGGAGTCTGCTAGGGTTTGTCAGTCTCCACAAACTGACCCTTCATCCACGGGCGATCACCGCACAAACAAGCCTTTCAGATCCCATGTCCGATCAGTTCAACAACGGCTTCCCCCCCCAGGTCAGCCTCATCAGGGCAGATGCCGAGATGTGGACCACGCCACTGTGTGCGGAGGAAGAGGCGTTGATCGAGGGGGCACGGGAGAAACGTCAACGGGAATTTCGCGCCGGCCGGCACGCGGCCCACACGGCGCTCGCCCGGCTCGAGGCGCCCCGGCAGCCCCTGTTGCGTGGGGACAAGCGCCAGCCGCTCTGGCCTGAGGGTTATCTCGGCAGTATCTCCCATTGCCGTGAAGTGTGCCTGGCGGTATGCGCAAGAATCACCGACCTGGCCGGACTGGGTATCGATGTGGAACCCCTGTCCCCCCTGCCTGAAGGTGTGTCGCGCTATGTTCACACCCCGCCGGAAGCCGAATTTCTGAAACAAAACCCGGAACTGCCGGGTCGCCTGGTGTTCAGCGCCAAGGAGAGTCTGTACAAGTGTTACTACCCGATTCTGGGTCAGTTCATCGGCTTTCAGGCGGTCACTCTGGAGATCGATCCCATCGCCCGAAGTTTTGACTTTTCAGTTTCGCCACAAAGCGATATTCAATTTCCGCAGAATCTGGAATTTCATGGCTGGTTCGCCACAGATGGGGGACACCTCTACACCGGTTGTTACCTGATCCCGGGTTGAGCAGGCTTACGGGACAGGTTGCGGATCAACCCATCAACACGGAGACCCCGACCGCATTCCAGCGTTCGCCGCCCACCGGAGGTTTGCCCACGCTGTTCCACAGATCGGCGGTCTGCTCGGGTGAGATGGAGTTCTGTGACAGTTCGATGGCTTCACGCCGCAGTGCGCCGATGTAGCGTTCCTTGCCCACCATGTCGATCAAATCCTGAAAATCAAAATCGCGACCGAATTCCTCAGTCAGCATATCGAGGGTATCCTCTACATGGTTGACATCGATCAGCTCGATGGCCCGGTTCTCCAGGGCTGTCTGCTCCCGTTTGACCCGCTGGCGTTCTTCCCAGATCAGTTCACCCCGGCGAAACAGATCCTCGTTCCAGGTTTCGATCGCATGCCGAACCGGCTTGGTCGCGAGATGTGGAAAATCCCGGGTCAGCTTCTTCAGTTGCCCGACCGCTTCCCGCGCGACTTCGAAAAATTCCCCATCATCCGCCATGACTATTCCGCTGTTCAATTGCCGACTCTTAAATAATCGGCGGCATCCTTGAAACCTTTACCCTCCAGCTTTCCGGGGACAGGCATTCAGCGTCTCCTGTTCAGCGCCAGTGGCGGTCCTTACCACTCCCCCGTATACTCTGCAGCTTGTTTCAAAACCGCCTGCTCAACCCAACTACCGATCCAGATGTATACGGTTACCAAAGAGATTCACTTCTGTTACGGACATCGCCTGCTGAACCATCAGGGCAAGTGCAAACACCTGCATGGGCATAACGCAACGGCGGTGATTCGCCTCGAATCGGAACAACTCGACAGCCTGGGCATGGTGTGCGACTTCTCCGACATCGGGGACTATGTCAAAACTTGGATCAATCAGAACCTCGACCACACCATGCTGTTGCATGCGCAGGACCCTGTATTACCCCTGTTGCAGGAGGCCGGTGAGACCGTCTACGTGATGCGCGACAACCCCACTGCGGAGAATATCGCCCGACTGATCTTCGAGCATGTGCAGGCCGGCGGCTTTCCCGTAGTGGAGGTGGCGCTGCACGAAACCGACAGTGCCCTGGCCAGCTACCGCAAATCCTGAACACCCCCTTCTGCCGCTTTCGCAGCCCGCCGGGATGCCAATAAAAAACCCCGCCAAACCCGCGATATCGCGGGATTGTGGCGGGGCTTGTCTCGCGCGGGATTAACCCGCGGCAAGGCTCAGGTCAGTTCGTTGTAACCGCGCTCCTCGTGGAGCACGATATCGAGACCCTCGATCTCCTGCTCTTTGGTGACACGCAGCCCTACCAATGCATCCACTACCTTGAGAATCACAAAGGTCACCACCGCGGTGAACACCAGAGTGGCGACCACACCGATCAGCTGCACCTTGAACTGTCCACCCATGCTGGTGATGCCATCCGCGAATCCGTAACCGGAGAAGACGCCCAGGGAGGTGGAGGAGAAGATACCCGCCAGCAGGGTTCCCAGGATGCCGCCCACACCATGCACCGGAAAGACATCCAGGGAATCGTCGATCCTCAATACCTGCTTCAGGTAGTTGGTTGCGGAAAAACAGATCGTGCCAGCCAGCACACCGATCACCAGGGCACCGGCAGGACCGACAAATCCCGACGCCGGGGTGATGGTACCGAGACCCGCCACCATGCCGGTCACCGCACCCAGGGCGCTGGGTTTGCCGAATTTCAGCCACTCCCGCACCAGCCAGGTCATGGCGCCGGTAGCTGCTGAGATGTGGGTCACCAGCATGGCCATGGAGGCATTGCCATCGGCCGCCAGGGCGCTACCGCCATTGAAGCCGAACCAACCCACCCAGAGCATACCCGCCCCGGAGATGGTCATGGTCATGTTGTGTGGCATCATCGAAGAGGTTCCGAAACCGCGTCGAGGTCCCATCACCACCGCAGCCACCAGCGCAGCCACACCGGCGGTGATATGCACCACCGTGCCCCCGGCAAAATCGTAAAGCCCCATCTGCTGCAGCCAGCCTCCACCCCAGACCCAGTGGGTTACCGGTACATAGACCAGCAGCAGCCAGATGGCACTGAACAGCAGCATCGCGGAAAAGCGCATGCGTTCAGCGAAGCCACCCACGATCAGCGCCGGGGTGATGATCGCGAAGGTCATCTGGAACAGCATGAACAGGGATTCGGGAATAGTGCCGGACAAACTCTCCTTGCCCACCCCAGCCATCAGGGCGCGACTCAGATCGCCAATCCAGTCATTGCCCTCGCCAAAGGCCAGGCTGTAACCCAGAACCAGCCAGAGGATCGACACCATTCCGGCTATCGCAAAACACTGCATGAGCACCGACAGCACGTTCTTGGTGCGTACCAGCCCCCCATAAAACAACGCCAATCCAGGCAAGGTCATTAATAAAACCAATGCCGTGGATGTCATGATCCACGCGGTATCTGCACTATTCATTGTGTTCCCCCGGAAAGCAGCTGTTTTATGGTTATAAATGTCATGAAAGACCGTGAAATGTACAAAAATCCCTGAAAAAAATCAATTAAGCCAGTAATTTCATAAAGTTAGCCAAATTAAATCAGTACAAAGCGACTCAAGTTCCTGATTCTGCCGCCGATATTCCTGATAATCCCGCAGCTCATCGAGGTTCGAGCGACAGGATTGTCGAAAAAGCTTGATATATTAGTAATTGTTAATATAATTTAGGGAATCAAAAAACTTTTTTATGCGGCGGCTTGAACCCAATGAAAGATGAGCTAAACACTGATGCCGCGGCGCTCATGCTGGACGAGCGACCCGAGCTCTTCCGAGTCGAGAGTGTCGACCATCTCCCCACGCTCGCGCAAGACGAATCCTGTCGCATCGTCAAGCAATACTTCGATTTCCTGGAATACTCCCTGACCCGGGGAGTGGAACCCACCGACATCGGTGAGTTGCGTGAAATGCTGGTGGAAATCTCGAAATTCATCCGTTCCGAAAAAACCGTGATCCGCGCAGACGGTTACCTGCGCATGCTCAAACGCCTGACCCGCATCTACGCCCAGGGCGTCAATGCACGGGACGACCGGGCCTTCGCCGGCACCGCGGTCAACTTTGCGGACATCATCAACGTCCTGAGCCACAGCTACCCGGGTTACGACTACAGCGAATCCGTGGGCCTGCTGCTCTACTACATGAACAAACTCTTCAGCTACCGGGAAGAGGGCTGGATCGATCTGTATGAGCAGTTGCTGCTGATGCCCGACACGACCCAGGTTATGCGCTTGTTGCGGGTCCAGCACATGCAGGAGATCCAGAACTGGATCGAAGAGGGCGTGGACAACCTGTTCACCATCTGGGACGAACAGCTGGAAGTGATCGAGCAGCTCAACAGCGAGATCCTCGAGCTCGACCGCGCCATCGTGCAGGGCCGCAAGGCCCAGTTTCTCGATCGTCGCAACAGCCGGCCCAACGTGATCTCGCTCAACAAGCAACGGCAGCGCAACAACATCGCACAGATCCGTCATGAGCGTGAAAAGCTGATTGAGGAACGGAATGCGAAGCTTGAGCTGGCGGACCTGCTGAGTGAGAACATCCAGGAATTCACCGACCGGCTCACCGACATTCGTCGCAGCGCCACCATCCAGCTGGTCTGGAGCAAATCCTAAATAAAAAAAGGGCCTGACTTTAGTCAGGCCCTTTTTAGTATCACCGATCAAGATCCCGCCAAATTTTCCGCTGCGGAAAAATCCATCGGCTCAATCGTACTTCCGAATATGGTAGCAAGGGGCAGATTTGAACTGCCGACCCCAGCATTATGAGTGCTGTGCTCTAACCAACTGAGCTACCTTGCCAGTAAGCTGTTTGAAGGCCGGAGAATATACTGATGGCGCCCCCCGGTGTCAATATCAGACGTTGAAGCGGAAGTGGATCACATCCCCGTCCTTGACCACGTACTCCTTGCCCTCGGAGCGCAATTTGCCCGCCTCGCGGGCGCCCTGCTCCCCTTTGCAGGCGATGAAGTCATCGTAGGCAATCACTTCCGCGCGGATGAAACCGCGCTCGAAATCAGTGTGTATGACACCTGCGGCCTGGGGCGCGGTGGCCTTTGCCGGAATCGTCCAGGCACGTACCTCCTTGACCCCGGCGGTGAAGTAGGTCTCCAGGCCGAGCAGCCGGTAGCCGGCCCGCACCACCCGGTTCAGACCGGGCTCCTCAAGACCCATGTCCGCGAGAAACTCGCCCCGCTCCTCCTCGTCCAACTCCACGATCTCGGCCTCGATGGCGGCACACACAGGCACCACCTGCGCGCCTTCCCCGTCGGCCAGTGCGATCAGGGCATCCAGATACGGGTTGTCGGTGAATCCGTCGTCGGCCACGTTGGCGATATACAGCACCGGTTTGACGGTGAGCAGGAACAGGTCCCGGAGTTCAGCCCGCTGATCTTCGCTCAGACCCAGGCTGCGAACCGGTTTGCCGTTGTTCAGCTGATCCCGCACCTGTTCGAGCAGTTCCTTGCGGGCAAGGACCTTCTTGTCCCCGGTCTTGGCCTGGCGAGCGGTCTTGTCCAGTGCCTTCTCCACCGATTCCAGGTCCGCCAGGGCCAGTTCGGTGTTGATCACCTCAACGTCCCCCACCGGATCCACCCGCCCTGCCACGTGTATGATGTCGTCGTTCTCGAAGCAGCGCACCACCTGGGCGATGGCATCGGTTTCACGGATGTTGGCGAGGAATTTGTTACCCAGACCCTCGCCACGGGACGCCCCGGCGACCAGACCGGCAATATCGACGAACTGCATACTGGTAGGGATGATGGCCTGCGGATTGACGATCGACGCGATCACGTCGAGCCGCTCATCCGGCAGGGGAACCACCCCGACGTTGGGATCGATGGTGCAGAAGGGGTAGTTTTCCGCTGCAATGGTCGCCTTGGTCAAGGCATTGAAAAGGGTCGACTTTCCGACATTCGGCAGGCCGACGATACCGCATTTGAAACCCATGAAGGCAGTCCCCGGGGAAAAAGGGGGAAGCATACCGGAAAGCTCAGCGGATGTGCACTACCCGCCTGGAAATGGCGGAAGGGGAACCTCACTCAGAACAACAGGGCGGCGTTATATTCTGCCGGCACCTGGAGCGGGTGATGCCCGTTGACCCTACAGGTTGTCATCACCCGGGCGCCCGGGCTTCAATCGATCTGAAACAGTTTTTCGAAATTGGCAATGGTCAGCACATCACGCACCGCATCGTTACCGTTTTTCAACACCACTTTACGGTCTGCGTTGCCGCTGTGTTCACGCAGCTGCAGCAGCATACCCATGGCAGAGCTGTCCAGGTACTCCGCCTGCGCCAGATCCACGACAAAGAGCTTCTCACCTTTGGGATAGGCCTTGTAGGCCTGCATGAATTCCTGATGGGTGGAAAAATCGAAGCGTCCGGATATCTTGATGGTGACGGTCGTTTCGTCTGCTGAGATTTCACTGGATATGGACATATTTCACTCGCTGTTTTGAATGTAACGATCCTGCATGGAGCCATCTCGCACCCTGCCATCATACTGCCCCTGGGTGCCGGCTTCATCCTTGCGTTGTAGGGTGTCTTTAATGCGATTGCATCGGCTCGATGCCAATCGAGCATGGGTCCGATCAGCGGACAACCTCATTCAGGTTCCTGCAATACTGTCCCCGGGCAACTCGGGGTCCGGGTCAACAGTTCATCGGCCAATTGACGAAATTCTTTGGCC
The DNA here is from genome assembly GCA_040506775.1 of Candidatus Thiodiazotropha sp. Taxonomy (GTDB): domain Bacteria; phylum Pseudomonadota; class Gammaproteobacteria; order Chromatiales; family Chromatiaceae; genus Thiodiazotropha. Next base: position 118,867 of record JBEVWC010000007.1, on the reverse strand, counting down.
GAGTGGCTGGTTGGTCGGTACTCGAATATGGTCCGCCCCACCCCCGGACATTCGGCGATTACTGCGGACTCCTTGATCGGCACATTCAGCAACTGTTGCGGAAAGTGTTCTCGCAACTTCCCTTCAACCTCCAGGCACAGCCTGCGGCGGGGAAAGAAACGGTTGAGTACCATCCACTGACCCAGGGGACGCGCCAGATAGGGTTCGAACTTTTTCAGGGTCTTGAGCATTTTAGCCAGACCGTTGAGGGACATGTGATCGCCACTCACAGGGATCAGTGCCTCATCGGAGGCGAAGATGGCGTTCATCACCAACAACCCTGCGGAAGGGGGACAGTCGAAGAGTACGAAATCCTGATCCGAAGACAGCTCTTCAAGGGCCTGCCTCAGCAACTGCGCACGACTCGATCCACCATCCTGCAGATACTCCACCTCCTGGAGCCGGTTGCCCGCGGGAATCAGGGTCAGCAGGTCACGTACGCCCTGACGGACCGAGGAGAGTGACTGCTCATTCAGCAGCACCCGGTCAATGCCCTTCTGCGGCGCGCGAAACAGGCCATAGTTCGATGCCAGCTGGCCCTGAGGATCCAGATCAATCACGGTCACGCGATGTCCCGCCAGACTGAGGGCATGCCCCAGATTGGTGGTAATCGTGGTTTTACCCACACCGCCCTTTTGATTGATCAGCGCAATACGCCTCATGCCTGTTCCTGAGATTTTAGGGTGGATGCGATTCCCGGACGCGGGTTTCGCCATCCCTGCGAATCGCGCCGGTTACCTGCCTCGATCCCCGTCACATCAAAATGAAATCTGCTTGAACCCGCTGTTCCCGCTGTTTGAGCGGGTATGCAGACCTGGTGGCCGCATGTACAGAGTCCGTAATCAGGCTATCGACCCATGCATACGAACCTTTACAGATTGCGTGGGTCAGATCGCGGAAGTGACTGATATTTCCCAAACATCGGGGATTGATGTCGGTTACACTATTGTTATCGTCAAGGGTTTTGACGCCGTCATCAGGCACTGCAGCGTCCAATCCGGCGCATCTTCAGGACCAGGGATGTCGTATCGTGCGCGGGCTTAGGCGCCTTTGGTCTCAACCGGGGCCTTGCCGGGCCAAGAGTGCTGCACGGTTGGCCGTGCGAGACTTTAGACTGTTCAGAGACATGTTACACAAGCGTATTCCACTGTTGTTCCTTATCCTGCTGCTCCCCTTGTGCGCACAGGCGGTAACTTTCGATCTGCCTCCGGATGGCGATGATCTGGTCGGACAGACCTTCACCCTGACCACACGCTACGAAGAGACGTTCTCGGATATTGCGCGAATTTATGACATTGGCTACCGCCAGATGGTGGCCGCCAACCCGGATGTGGATCCCTGGCTACCGGGGGAAGGCTCGGAAGTCGTGATTCCTCAGCAGTACATCCTGCCCCCCGGACCCCGTGAAGGAATCGTCATCAATCTGGCGGAGCTGCGCCTGTTCTATTTTCCCAAGGATCGGCCGGTGGTCATCACCTACCCCATCGGCATCGGCCGGGAAGGCTGGAGCACCCCCACAGGCGAGACCAAGGTCATCGGCAAAAAGGCCAATCCGACCTGGAAGGTACCGGATTCGATTCTCAAGGAGCATGAGGAAGAGGGAGACCCGCTGCCACCGATCATTCCACCCGGTCCGGACAACCCCCTCGGCAAGCATGCCATCTACCTGGGCATGAACGGCTATCTGCTGCATGGCACCAACAAACCCTACGGCGTCGGCATGCGGGTCAGTCACGGCTGTATTCGTCTCTATCCGGAGAACATCGAGCAGTTTTTCAAGGATATCGATATCGGGGCTCCGGTGCGCATCATCGACAAACCCTACAAGGCGGGCTGGCACAACGGGGACCTGTATGTCCAGGTGCATCCCCCACTGGCTGAGTATGTGGAGGAGAAAGGACACAACCACACAGAACTGGTGGATGCCGTGATCAGCAAACTGATGTCCGACAACCGGCGCCCCGACTGGGAACAACTGCGCTACTACGCGGACCAGAAAACCGGCCTGCCCATGCCCCTGTTTCTGCTACAGGGTGATGAGATCGCTGAACGGGAGTAGCGGTCGGAACAGAGCATGATTCACCCGCCCAGCGGACGCATAAAAAAACCCCGGTCACCCTGAGGTGCCGGGGCTTTCCCTAACCTGCACAGGCAGGTTTGTTCAAGACATCTTATTTGGCCATAGCCTTTTCAGACATCCGTCCGCAACGCTCGTTACAAGCTTCTGCGCTGTCCTTGGCGGAGTTGGCAGCCTTCAGAGCTGCGTCAGCAGTACCCTGAGCGGTTGCGGCATCCAGCTGAGCCTCTTTGGCGGCCTTCATGGCAGCGTCAGCAGCAGCCTGTGCATTGGCAACATCAGCCTCCAGGCTGCTGTTGGTCGCACAACCAGCAAGCATTCCAACACTGAGAATCATAGCGGCAATTTTCGTGGTCTTTTTCATGATAACTCTCGATCTCTCTACTGATTTTAAAATTGTTTGGCAGACGCTCCGTACCTATCCAGCTGCTCTTCGCCGGTACAGAGTTTCCCGGGAGCGGTTGCGTCTGACCCCAAAGCTTGAGCTAAAAGTTAAACAAATTCAATGCCGCGTTACCAACTTTTAGATCTTATTTGCAAAAATCCCCGCTCTTTACGCCAGGATATATTCAATTTACCAGCGTCCGGGTGCGCCACTCACTCGGTCAGAGCCTGTCCGATACCCCGGGGATCACTCGCGGCCTCCACGCTTCCGGTGGTTTTATTCCACAATATGGCCTGCATATTCCCGTAATCGCGCTGCAGAGGCTTCAGTCGATGCCCCATCTGCTGCAATTGATTTAGCAACGCGTCATCCAGGGCATTGGGCTCATACTGGATCTCATTCGGCAGATACTGATGGTGAATTCTGGGCCGGCTGACCCAGGCCCCGGGACCCTGGTTCTCCGCCATCTCCAGTATACCCAGTAACACCATGGTTATGATTCGGCTGCCCCCCGGTGTTCCGAGGATTGCGACCCGCTCACCATCTTCGACAAAGGTGGGGGACATGCTCGAGAGCATGCGTTTTCCGCCTGCGATGGCATTCGCGTCTCCGCCCACCAGCCCGTACACATTCGGCGTCCCGGGACGGGCTGAGAAATCGTCCATCTCGTCATTGAGCAATACACCGGTGCCGGGAGGAACGAATCCGGAACCGAAGGGATAGTTGATACTCAGGGTTGCAGCGACCCGGTTGCCGGCCTTGTCGAGTATCGAGAAATGGGTGGTGTCCTGACCTTGGGTAGCGCCTGGGGGGCCCTCATCGCCCAGGGAAGTCGCACGATCCATACGGATGTCTCGGGCCAGACCTGCGGCGTACCAGGCGTGGGTCAAACGCTCCACCGGCACATCGACAAAATCCGGATCACCCAGATACTCGGCGCGGTCCCGATAGGCTCGGCGCATGGCCTCGATCAACAGATGGGTTCGCTGCGGTTCGCTGTGCGCCGCGTAATCCTGATTCTGCAGGATATTGAGCATGCTAATCAGGGCCACGCCGCCGGACGAGGGAGGCGCGGCACTGGTGACCCGCATGCCGAGATAACTCCCGCTGACCGGCTCCCGCTCAACCACCCGATAACTGGCCAGATCTTCCAGGGTCCAGATACCGCCGGCAGTGCGTACCCCATCCACCAGTCGTTGCGCCACCTCGCCCCGGTAGAACCCGTCCATACCCTGTTCGGCCAGCCGCCTGAGGGTATTCGCCAGATCGGGTTGTCGCACCTGGTAGCCGATCCCGGGTACTTCTCCCCGATCGAGGAATTGTTCGCGGGATGGGACATGGGCACGCAGTACCTGAAGACGCCAGCGGGCCATCTGCTGGTAGTGGGGATCCACCGGAAAACCCTGTTCAGCAATCTCGATCGCGGGCTGCAGGGTTTTCGCCAGGGGCATCTCACCGTAGTGGCTGGCAAGATGCACCAGTGCGGCAGGGAGTCCCGGAATACCCGCCGAAAGAGGCCCATCGATGGACAGACGAGGCACCACCTCACCCCTGTCATCGAGAAACAGGTCCCGGTGGGCGGACAAAGGCGCCCGCTCCCGACCATCAAGCATCACCTGCCGCCCGTCTTCGGCACGGTGCAGCAGCCAGAAACCGCCACCGCCAAATCCGGAACTATAGGGCTCCACCACCCCCAGCACGGCGCTGACCGTCACAGCGGCATCAAAGGCATTGCCCCCCGCCCTGAGGATTTTCATGCCCGCCTCGGTGGCCAGCGGATGGGCGCTGGCGATAGCGGCCTGTGAGGGGGTAGCGGCATGCGCGAGATTGAGGAGTCCGGACAAGCCGCACAGGATCAGCAAACCCGTGCGTCGCAGAAACCGCATAGCCAAGGTGTCGGTCACCCTACAGCCTGCGCGTCCCTGCAGCGGAGTAGCGTTCAATGATTCACGTTTGACCCGCCAGAAATGAATAAGGCTCCACAAGGGAGCCTTCATGCGTCTCGTATCAGCGAGGGGCATCTATTCCGAATCACCAGTGATTTTCAGGTATTTCGCATAGAGCGCTTCGTAACTCTCTTCGTGTCCCGGATCCTTGGGAATGCAATCTACCGGGCATACCTCGACACATTGCGAGGTTTCGTAGTGACCGACGCATTCTGTGCACAGATCAGGGTCGATCTCGTAGATTTCATCACCCTGAGTGATGGCCCCATTGGGACATTCGGGTTCACAGACATCACAGTTGATGCATTCATCGGTGATCATTAATGCCATACGGTTTTCTCCTACTCATTTGGACGTTTGCGCCATAGTCACCTTAATATTTTAATGGCGCTGAAATTGTAGGCTAGCTGAAGCGTCGACTCAATGCGTCCTGTACCGCCGGATGCACGAACTCCGTGACATCCCCACCCAGTACAGCGATTTCCCGGACCAATCCTGAGGAAATGAAAGCGAACTGTTCAGCGGGGGTCAGAAACAGAGTTTCGATAGTGGGCGCGAGTCGCCGATTCATGCCCGCCAATTGAAATTCATATTCAAAATCGGATACCGCACGCAGGCCGCGCAATATCACATTCGCCCCCCGCTGCTGTACGAATTCAACCAGCAGATTGCTGAATGAACAGATCTCCACATTTTCGATACCATCGAGCACCGTGTGCGCAAGGGTCATTCGCTGATCGAGATCAAATACAGGATTTTTGCCCGGATTCTTCGCAACCGCGAGGATCACGCGGTCGAACAATTGGGCAGCCCGCCTGACCAGATCACTATGTCCGTTGGTGATGGGATCGAAGGTACCAGGATAGACAGCAACAATCATAAGCCTGAAATAGATAACGAAAACATAATAATATCAGAGTCTGTGGTCAGGAATGACAATTGTCACCCGGGTAGATTTGCAAGCGCCAGTCCGTAACTGACCTGGCCCGCCTGTTTATCCTTCAACAACTCCCAACCTTCGGGAAGTAGCGGCATACCCCGTGACGCCGGATCCTCCAGATAGACATGGGCATGGTTTTTCAACCAGCCTTGATTCAACTTGCGGCAGATCGGCTCGAGCAGGTTGGCCGAAAAGGGCGGATCCAGGAACACGATATCAAAGGCGGTGGGTTCCTGTTCCAGCCACTGCAGGGCATCCGCACGTATGATCCTGAGCTGCTCCAAACCGAGATTTTGCCGGTTCTCGTCCAGTTGCCTGACCACCACAGAAGCACTATCGACCATCACGACCTCAGCAGCGCCACGGGAGGCGGCTTCAATACCCAATGCTCCGCTGCCGGAGAACAGGTCCAGGCAGCGCGCCCCGGGCAACACCGGTTGCAGCCAGTTGAACAGGGTTTCCCGAATACGGTCACCTGTGGGTCGCAACCCCGGCACATCGGGAATCGGAAGTCGTCGTCCCCGATGTTCACCACCGATGATACGAACCTGGGAAGCGGATTGGGCCATTCAGATCGCCGTCTGCTTTACAGCTCGTGGAAACTCGTTCAGAGGGCCGCATAAGCGGATAAATTTCGTTGAAACTCGTGAGCCACGATCAATCACATGTAATTTATGGCGGAATATGTCACGGGATCGCAGCATCTGAACAGCACTTCTAAAACTTGTTTCTCTTGTTGCATTGAATGTAGCAATACTCTCGGCTACTTGCCAGCCAGGTTTTCATCCGTCCGGGCAACCGCATCCTCAACCTGCCCGACCTGGACGAACACCATCCGTTCAGGATCGAGACGTCGACGAAACGCATCACGAATCTGCTCACGGGTCACCGCATTCACATGCTCGACGAAAGTATCCAGGTAATCCAGGGGAAGATCATAGAAACCGATCACTGCCAGATAGGCGACGATGTCACTGTTGGAGGCGATCCGCATGGGGAAGCCCCCTGTGATGTTCTGCTTGGCCGCGGTCAGTTCCTCTTCATCCGGACCCGCCTCGATATACCGCTCCAGGGTCTGCTTCACCACCTGCAGCGCCTGCTTGGCCTGGTCGTTTTTGGTCTGCAGTCCGAGTTGAAAGATTCCGTTCTCTCGCATCGGCAGAAAGTAGCTGTAGACGCTGTAACTCAGGCCACGTTTTTCCCGGACCTCTTCACTGAGGATCGAAACCAGCCCGCTGCCGCCGAGGATATGATTGCCTACGTAAAGGGGAAAGTAGTCGGGATCCCCGCGTTTCATTCCCGGTTGACCGATGTACAGGTGAGACTGGGTCGAGGGGAAGGCGATCTGACGCTCCACCGGAGCGTCCAGAGAGGCCACCTCAGGCAGAGGGGATGGTGCCTCTCCCGCGGGCAGCTCACGGGTGACCTGGTCCGCAATTGCCTCGGCCTGTTCGCGGGTCACGTCACCGACGATGGCCACTACGGCGTTTTTCGCCACATACAGCCGCTTATAGGTTGACTGGATGTCCTCACGGGTGATCGCCTCGACGGAGGCGCTCGTTCCGGAAGGATCACTGGCGTAGGGATGACCGCCGAACACAAGCTGGTAGAGTTCCTTCTTGCCGACACTGCCTGGCGACTGCTCATCCTCAGTCAGACCGGCCAGAATCGCCTGACGCTCCCGGGTCAAATCCTGCGCATCGAAACGCGGCCGGGCCACCACCGCACTCAGGGTTTCCAGGGCGGTACTAAGCGCCTGGGGCTCGGTCAGGGTACGTACCGCCACCCAGGCCATATCGCGCAACGAACCCACCTCGAGTTGTGCGCCCACACTCTCCAGACGTTCGGCCACCTGGTAGGCATTCCAATCACCGGCACCCTGTTCCAGCAGGGTGTTGGTGAAAGAGGTCACACCCGGCTTGTCACCATCCCGGGCGCTGCCCGCATCGAATACCAGGCGCACATCCAACATGGGTATTTCGGGCGCCTGCACGAACAGCACCCGGGCCCCGTTTCCGGTCTCCCAGCGCTCTATCTTGGGTGTCGCATGAACACCGCCGACCATCAGGATACCGACGACCAGTAACCACCCCTTGAACATCCCTTTAGTGTGCATGGCGACCTCCCGTGGCAGCCTGTGAGGCGACTTTTCCATCCATTGGCAAGGGATCCAGCACGGTGACCGTCAGGTTATCCTCCACCAGGTACTTGCGGGCCACATCGCGAATCTGTTCCGCGGTCACAGCCTTGAGATGATCCACATAACCGTCCGCCAGGCGCCAATCGAGTCCTACGGTCTCGAGGCGTCCGATCAGCATCGCCTGGTAGAACACCGAATCCCGTTGAAACACCTTGGCGGCGACAATCTGATTACGCACCCGCTGCAGCTCCTCAGGGCTCACCAGCTCGGTCTTGAAACGCTCGAGCTGTTGACGAATTGCCGCTTCGACCTGTTCAACACTCACCCCGGGACGGGGTACCGCGTCAAACACCAGCATCCCGGGCAGACGGGAGAAGGCGTCATAACTGGTGTCCACCGACACGGCCAGCTCCTGCCCCCGGATCAGTTCGCTGGCCAGTCGGGCACTCGAGCCTCCGTCCAGGATGTAGGTGAGCATCTCCAGCGCATAGGGTTCCCACTCCTGATCTGCCCTGGTCAGGGCCGGGGCCTTGTACCCCATGATCATGTAGGGCTGGCTTGCCGGGGTCTTCAGGGTGAATCGTTTGATGCCGTGCTGGGTCGGTTCGGTCGTGGGGTTGTTGCTGGCAATGGACTCGGCCTTCAGAGCGCCAAAATGGCGTTCCGCCATGGCAATCACCTGCTGTGGATCCACATCACCGACCACCACCAGGGTGGCGTTGTTCGGCGCATACCATTTGCGATACCAGACCCGCAGATCATCCGCCTGCAGGTTCTCGAGGTCCGCCATCCAGCCGATGATCGGGTGGCGGTAGGGAGAGGTCTGGTAGGCCCCGCTCTGAAACAGCTCATAGGTCAGGGACTGGGGCTTGTCCTCGGTGCGCATGCGACGCTCCTCCATGACCACCGCCACCTCTTTGACAAACTCATCCTCGAGCAGCCGCAGGTTGCGCATGCGGTCCGATTCGAGTTCAAAGGCAACCTCAAGTCGATCGCTGGCCAGGGTCTGGTAATAGGCGGTGTAGTCTGTACCGGTGAAGGCGTTTTCCTCACCTCCGTTGGCTGCGATGATGCGGGAGAACTCACCGGGGGCATGTTTTTCGGTGCCCTTGAACATCATGTGCTCCAACACGTGGGAGATGCCTGTGATCCCGGAGTGTTCGTAACTGGAGCCAACCTTGTACCAGACCTGGGAGACCGCGATCGGTGCCCGCTTGTCCTGTTTGACGATCACCTTCATGCCATTGTCCAGCCGGTGTTCCACAACACTCGCCTGCACCGGGTGCATGACCCAGACCATTACCAGACCGATCAACAAATTTCGCATTGAGTCATTCCTGTCATCCGACTTAACCTTCAACCACTGACCCTGAAAACCGGGTTCTAGTTCGATCCGAATCACCCAGACCTTGTCTGGAAAGTTGCTGCCCTTGCTCGGCAGTCATGTCGTCTACCCTTTTAACGGGGCTATCCGGGGGAAAAGGTGCGCCACTTTATCATTTTGCCGCGTGACCTGTAGAATACGCCTCAACAACCCGCTGGCCTTTTCCCGACCACTCTGGATCCCGCACTCTGCAGCGCAGACGCGGTCCGCAAACGGGCAGGCTATCGTGATTGCCGAGGAACGATCAAGTACAACCGGGAGCCAGACGAAAGTGCCGCGTTCCCGACCCTATCAGTGGTGATCCACAGCATGTTCGGATTTGGAAAACGCAACAAGCCAACGCCCCCCCAGCCTGACCCAGCAACACCGGCAAGCGAAGAGAAGCGCGGCTTTTTTTCCCGCCTGCAGGAGCGTCTGTCACGCACCCGTCATAATCTGACCGACGGTCTGGCCAATCTGGTGATGGGCCGCAAAACCATCGACGCGGATCTGTTGGAGGAACTCGAAACCCTGTTGCTGACCGCGGATGTGGGGGTCGAGGCCACGGACCGGATCATTCAGGATCTCACCAACCGGGTCAAACGCAAGGAACTGGACGATCCGGATACCCTGACCCGGATTCTCAAACAACACCTGCTGGAGATTCTCGAGACCTGCAATACGCCTCTCAAGGAGCGCAACCCGGGCAAGCCCCTGGTGATTACCATGGTGGGGATCAACGGCGCAGGAAAGACCACCACCATCGGCAAGCTGGCGCGGAAGTTTCAGCTGGACGGGGAGACCGTAATGCTTGCGGCGGGAGACACCTTCCGCGCCGCTGCGGTAGAGCAGCTGCAGACCTGGGGCGAACGCAACCAAATTCCGGTGATCGCCCAGCACACCGGCGCCGATGCCGCTTCCGTGGTATTCGACGCCCTGCAGGCCGCCACATCACGCGGGGTGGATGTTCTCATCGCAGACACCGCGGGACGTCTGCATACCAAGACCAATCTTATGGATGAACTGTCGAAGATTACCCGGGTCATGAAAAAAATCGATCCTGATGCCCCCCATGAAGTGTTGCTGGTGGTCGATGCGGGTACCGGGCAGAACGCGGTCAACCAGGCCGAGCAGTTTCACCAGGCCGTTGGGCTGACCGGGCTGGTGATCACCAAACTGGACGGTACCGCCAAGGGTGGCGTGGTGTTCGCCATCGCAGACAAGGTCAAGGTGCCGATCCGCTTTATCGGCGTGGGCGAGGCGATCGAGGATCTGCGCGAGTTCGATCCCGGGGAGTTCGTGGACGCCCTGTTCAGCAGTGAATCTTCAGGTCAGGTCAGTTGATCCATTTTGACAACGTCAGTAAACGCTACCCGGGAGGACACACCGGTCTGAGTCATGTGAATCTGCGTATCGACGAGGACGAGATGGTATTTCTCACCGGTCATTCGGGTGCCGGCAAGAGCACCCTGCTGAAACTGATCGGCCTGCTGGAACGCTCCAGCGCAGGCCAGGTTCACGTCAACGGGCGTAACCTGACCCGCCTGAAGAACCGACAGATACCCTACCATCGCCGCGAAGTCGGCATGATCTTCCAGGATCACCGCCTGCTCTTCGACCGTACGGTTTTCGATAATGTCGCCCTGCCCCTGGTGGTTTCGGGTCTCGGTCACAAGGAGATCGGCCGCCGGGTGCGCGCCGCCCTCGACAAGGTCGGACTTCTGCACAAGGAGCGCGCCGCACCGGTCACCCTCTCCGGTGGTGAACAACAGCGGGTGGGCATCGCCCGCGCCGTGGTCAGCAAGCCGCCACTGGTGCTTGCGGATGAACCCACCGGCAATCTGGACCCGGAACTCTCCCAGGAGATTATGGACCTGTTCAGCGACTTCAACCGGGTCGGTGTCACCCTGCTCATCGCTTCCCATGACATTGCCCTGATCCGTGGCATGAACAAGCGCATCCTGACCCTCAGCAATGGCGCCCTGGTGGCGGACAGCAAGACGGATACCGTGGATGTCACGTAAGCCCCGAATAATCTTCCCGGTCCACATCTGGCTGCAACGCCATGCCCAGGTGGCGCTCTCCAGCCTCGGACGTCTGTCGAGGAACGCCCTCTCCTCGCTGATGACCTGCGCGGTCATCGGTATCGCCCTGGCCCTTCCGGTGGGGCTGCATGTGATGCTGCACAACCTCCAACAGGTCAGCGGCAGCTGGGAGAGCGGCGCGAGCATTTCGGTGTTCCTCAAACAGAAGGTGAGTGAGGAACAGGCTGCCTCGCTGGCGGAAAAGCTGCGCAAGCATCAGCGCATTCAGGAGGTGCAGCTGATCACACGCAGCGACGCGCTGCAGGAGTTCCAGCGCCAGAGCGGTTTTGCCGATGCATTGCAGGCGCTGGATTACAATCCTTTGCCGAATCTGCTGTTCATCCAGCCCAAGACCGACTTCACCACCGCGGAAAAGGCTCAGCAGCTGGTTCAGGAACTGCGTCTGCTGCCTGAAGCGGACATCGTCCAGTTGGACCTGCAATGGGTACGCAGGCTGCAGGCCATCACCATCATAGCCCAACGTGCAGTGGTGGTATTGACCGCGCTGCTGAGCATGGCGGTGCTGTTGATCGTCGGCAATACGATTCGGCTGGAGATTCAAAACCGCAGGACCGAGATTGAAATCACCAAGCTGATTGGCGCCACCAATGCGTTCATTCGCCGGCCGTTTCTGTATACCGGGTTCTGGTACGGGCTGTTTGGCGGTCTGATTGCATGGAGCCTGGTGGCCCTGGCGATCAGCCTGTTGAGTGGTCCGGTAGCGACCCTGGCACAGCTCTATCAAAGCAGTTTCGACCTGAGTAACCTGGACGCCACCACCGCCCTGATTCTGCTTGGCGGCAGCTCATTGCTGGGCCTGCTGGGGTCCTGGATGGCAGTCGGCCGCCACCTCAGCGCTATCCAACCCTCCTGAGTCCCAACGCTTCCACCGGCAAACCACAAGCACAACAGTGATTTTTATAACCTGTTGTTTTATATAATCTAATGTCAACATTATCGCGCTGGAACTTTCCCTCTGGAGCAGAGTCTCAAGGGTAGGTTGGCACTCACTGAATGAGAGTGCTAATATTCAGACAGAAACAATCATGGGGTAATTGGAATGAGCAAAGAGATCGCATTAAGCATGCTGCCGACAGGCAATATGGATGCCTATATCAGCGCAGCCTTCCAGCTGCCTGTGCTGAGTGCGGAAGAGGAACACAATCTGGCTGTGCGCCTGCGCGACCATAAAGACCTCCAGGCTGCCCAGACCTTGATTACCTCTCACATCCGCTTTGTCGTGCGAATCGCGAAAAACTACAGCGGTTACGGTCTCGCCCTGCCGGACCTGGTTCAGGAAGGCACGATCGGGCTGATGAAGGCGGTAAAACGCTTCGATCCCGACATGGGAGTGCGCCTGGTTTCCTTCGCAGTGCACTGGATCAAGGCTGAGATTCACGAGTACATCCTGAAGAACTGGCGGATTGTAAAGGTCGCCACCACCAAGGCTCAGCGCAAGCTCTTCTTCAACCTGCGCAGCGCCAAGAAACGCCTCGGCTGGTTCTCCAAAGAGGAGATCGACAGCGTGGCCCAGGATCTTGGGGTCAAGCCAGAAACCGTGCTCGAAATGGAATCCCGGCTCTCCGGCCAGGACATCGCCTTTGATGGACCACAGCAGGACGAGGATGAGCCGGTTATGGCCACCCCGGCGGGTTACCTGAGTGATATGCGCATGGAGCCCTCAACCCTGCTCGAACATGTCGACTCTGAGGAGCAGTCGAAACAGCAACTGCTGAGCGCCCTGCAGGAACTGGATGCACGCAGCCGCGAAGTGCTCGAGGCACGCTGGCTGAGTGATAACAAGGCCACCCTGCATGAGCTGGCCGATCGGTTTCAGGTCTCCGCCGAACGGATACGACAGATCGAAAAAAATGCATTGAACAAACTAAAAGGACAGCTGGCTGCCTGATGCACAGGGACCGGCGGTAGTTGGCTACCGCCGGTTGACGTTCAGAAGCGGAATAAATACAACCCAAGCCAGGATTTCACAATGCCGCAAGGAGCTGGCACCTGCAGAATCAGTCACCGAGATCCAGGTCCGGTCGCGAGTGGCAGCAACGCCCCCTCAATCTATCAGACCAGTCGCACTGGCCTGCTGACATTCCTTGCAAAGTCCGGAATCCCCTGCACGGAGTTTATGAGGACGAGCCTATCTGCTATAAACCCTCTTCTGGATACTGTTCATATACTCAACGACGGAATCTTTTTCGCCAAAGGAATAATACAGGAATTTATTGATTTACAGGAATTTACAGCACTTTTCAGATACAAAATGAGCCATCGTCAGCTGCGACCTGAACGCCAATGAAGCATCAACCGCGGACATTCAGTTGAGAACAATCCACCCACCTGAAGACACCGCGACATACCAACAACCGAAGGCTAAGATAATAATTTAACTCGGTTTTTTGTGCTTCTTCAGGAATAACGGCAAGCAGCGAGATCCCTTGCGAACGGGTGTGCCATGCTCCTGAAACGATATCCCTCTGCCGATTTTGAGGTGATCCAGATCGAGGCGCTCCAGGGGGAAGAGCATTCCCTTTCCGGACCGATAGTTGGCCGGTTATCCGCTCAACGGATCGAATCAGGCGACGAAACGCTTAAAGCTCAAATGACGCTGGTCGAAATGGTTATCCAGGGATGCAACCCACTGCCATTTCACGTGCATGGTATACGCCTCAGTCGGCAACGCTTTTAAGCCAATTGACTGGGACGACGTCTGAAAACGACAGGGATTCTCGGATCATGTCATGAAGGTAGTGATATTTATGTGCTCCAATCAGTACAACCACGCAACAACGGCGCATACCCGGTTGCTCTCTTTACCCGGGTGTTGTCATGGATAGTCAGGGAAGCAAGCTCTCTGTACAGCAGTTTATGACAGAGTGTGATCAATGGCATCGCTGCATCAGCCTGTAAAATTCATCACTCTCCTGACTCTGGTTACACTGCTGATCATTTCAGTCGGGCAGCTGTTGCATCTGCTACCGGGTCAGGAGGACGAGAGTCGGCAGCACTGGAAGCGCTTTGCTGAAGCGCTCGCAGACCGGCTCTTCGAGGCCACTCAACAAAGCGATTTCAAAAGTCTTGAATCCATTCTCAATGATTCGCTTGCACAGAATCCTGATATCGATGCCTTGACGGTTCGAACCAACTCCGGAAACAGCCTCTCATTTGAAAATCACTCCAATACGACCAGCATCCCGGAGCCGGTTACCGAGCGGGTGTTGGAGGTACCCATCAGCAGGGGTTATGAGGCCCTCGGCAGTCTAAAACTGAATATCCACGAAAGCGTGGGCAACCAAGGGATGAGCTTTTTACAGCTGGGCCTGTTGCTGCTTCTCAGCGGACTCATCACTTATCTGATGTGGCGACGCGGACCCAGTGATGAGACCGTCATCAAATCCATCATTCCGGAACGGGTTCGATCCGCGTTTAACGCCTTGTCCGAAGGCCTGCTCATCATGGACGAAAAGTTTCGCATCCTGCTGGCAAATGACTCGTTCAGCAACAAGACCGGACACCGCAATGAAAGCCTGATCGGCAGGACCGCGGATGACCTGCTGTGGAAACAGCGTGAGGGATCTGATATTCCGGAAAATCTTCCCTGGCATATCAGCCTCAACAATTGTGAGCGGGTTACGGGAATTCCGGTGCGGTTCGAGTCTGGAAACGACATTGAACGGGTGTTTTCGGTCAACAGCGCGCCGATCTTCGACAACGACGGACATCTGCGCGGGGTGCTTGCCACCTTCGACGATATGACCGAACTGGAACAGCACTACCGTCAGTTGAAATCCGCGTTGCTGAAATTGCGCATCTCCGAAAAGGCATTGCGCAGCAAAACCGTGGAGCTCGAGTTCCTCGCCACCCGGGATCCGCTGACCGGCTGTCTCAACCGGCGCGCCTTTTTCAAGAAGCTCGATCAGCTGTTCAAAATCTCGGTAAGGGAAAACCGCGATCTGATTTTCATGATGGTGGACATCGATCTGTTCAAGCAGATCAATGACCACTACGGTCACGCCAACGGCGACAAGGTGATCAAACATATTTCGGAAATCCTCAGCGGCAATTCACGGCCTGAGGATCTGGTGGGCCGATACGGCGGTGACGAATTCGCGGTGGTGCTGCCTGATGCAAACACCGAGCAGGCCAAGCTTATCGCCGAGCGGCTGCGCATGGATATTCTGCAGAAATGCCATGCCCTGTTCGACAAACCGAAAACCGTGACCATCAGTATCGGACTGGCCGCTCTGGAAAAGGGCATCGATGATTCCATGCTGCTGGTCAACAACGCGGATCATGCGCTGTACGAAGCGAAACAGCGCGGACGCAACTGCATTGTGGCCTGGACACCGGAACTGATCGACAAGCCGGGTCTGGATCCCATGCTCGCGGTGAATTCCTTCATCGATTCGAACGGCAGGGAGAAAACCGAGGCGGAGCGAAGCCTGCAGAGTGAAGTGCTGCGACTCGAGGACCTGATACGTCAGCTCGAATCGGAACTCGAGTACACCCGGGAAGAGATCAAGCGCAGAGAGGGCAAGGACGAACTGACCGGGCTGCCCAATCGCTACATATTCAACGACCGTATCAGCCAGGAGCTGGCGCGCAGCGAGCGCAATCATCAGTCCACCGCAATCATTTCCCTCGACGTGGACAACTTCTCCCGTCTGAATGATGCCCTGGGGTATGTGACCGGTGACCAGATACTCAAGCTGATTGCGGAACGCCTGGTGCTGTCACTGCGCAAAACCGACACCATCGCGGTGATCGATGATCAGAACGAGACCCCTTCACCGAACATTTCAAGGCTCAACAAGGACGAGTTCGCACTGATCGTCACCGGGGTCAGCGACATCAAGTCAGTGACCTGGGTGGCGCACCGCATCCTCAGCCGGTTGAAGAAGCCCATCCATGTGGACGACCAGGAACTTTATCTTTCGTTCAGTATGGGGGTTGCCCTGTTTCCCTATGACGATGACACTCCGAGCGGGCTGCTGCAGAAAGCCACCACCGCGCGCAGAGTCGCCAAGGAGGACCCGGGAAGCAACCGCATCCGTTTCTTCTCCCGCGAGATCAATCGCAAGGCCTATCACAGCATCTGGCTCGAAACCCAGTTGCACAAAGCCATCGTGCGGCAGCAGTTCGAGCTGGTGTATCAACCGAAGTTCGATATCCTGAGCGGCCGGATTACCGGCATGGAGGCCCTCGCCCGCTGGCCTCACGCCAAGGTGGGCATGATCCCGCCTGCCGAATTCATTCCGGTGGCGGAACACACCGGGCTGATCAACAAGCTGGGCATCTGGGTCTTCAAGAAGGCCAGCGCGGATCTGCGCCGCTGGCACAAAAGCGGTTTTCACAACATCAGCCTTGCGGTCAATCTCTCCACCGTACAGCTGCGTGACGCCAGCCTGGCGGAGAAATTTCTACGCATCTGCGAGCGACGCAAGATCGACGCCTCGAAGATCGAACTCGAGATCACAGAGACTTCACTGATCGAAAATTTCGAGCACACCCGGGACATCATGATGAAACTGCATGAGGCGGGGATGAAGTTCGCCCTGGACGACTTCGGCAAGGGATTTTCGTCCCTGAATTATCTGCAGAAGCTGCCGATCAGCAGCATCAAGATCGACCGGACCTTTCTCAATTCCCTGCTGCCGGACAACCATGCCCAGGCGATCGTCACGGCAATCATTTCACTGGCCAAGAGCCTGGAACTGAAAGTGATCGCAGAGGGGGTCGAAACCGAAGCTCAGCGGCTGGTGCTGAAACATCTCGAATGCGATGAGATACAGGGCACTCTGGTCAGTGCACCGGTCACCGCCGAGGAGGCGGAGAGGCTGCTGCAGAACTTCAACGGCAAACCGTCGCTTCACTGACGAGCAGAGTCACGCCTGGACATCCCTGTTCGGGTATGGATCAGGTATTACCCCATGATATCCGCAATCCTGTTGCGCTCAGGTCGTCAGAATCGGTGATGAGGCTGAGGGCATCGCGCCCAGACAGCTCGCCACCTGTTCCGGGTCGGGATGATCCAGATACGGGACCTCGCCCAGACAGGGGGCCGGCAACCAGCTGCGCAGGGTCGCCAGGTTCTCTTCATAGGCCTGCATTTGCGGGTCGATCCGGTTGGCCACCCAACCGGCGAAATTCACCCCGGCATGCAGCAGGCTCTCGGCACTCAGCAGGGCATGATTGATACACCCCAGACGCATTCCCACCACCAGTACCACGGGCAGTTTCAGACGTATAACCAGATCCGCCACGGTGGTCTCCTCACCCAGAGGCACGTGCCAGCCACCCACACCCTCCACCAGCACCAGCTCCGCCTGCTGCCGCAGGCGTTCATAGACCTCGGCGATATGTTCCAGATCAATGCTCTGCCCCGCCATTTGTGCGGCCATGTGGGGGGCGATGGGAGGTTCGTAGACGTAGGGATTGACGTCGCTGTAGGGGAGTTCGATGCTGGCCTGTGCGCGGATACGCCGGGCATCCTGGTTACTGAGTTCGCCGTCGAGATGTTCCCCGCCGGAGGCCACCGGCTTCATGCCCAGAACCTGATGACCCTGCTGTTGCAGACGCTGCATCAAACCCAGGGTGACCTCGGTTTTACCGCAGCCGGTGTCCGTTCCGGTAATGAAAAAGCCTGCTCCCATGATATGAATTTATCCGGTTATCGGCGAGGAATACCGGATCTCAGCTGTTCCACCGGGATCAGGGTCACGCCATTGTCGTGTCTTTGCTCAGGTGCCCAGGCATGCCCGTAAACCACCTCGTAACTGGCGGGGAGTTTGCCATCTTCGCGCAGGCTTTCATAGGCCTCGATCATGGCGCGCATGCGCCCCTTACCGGTCAGGCCACGGCGCCGCTGCCGGGTGACGTTGTGTGCCCCCAGGGTTTTCAGATCCTGCATCAGGGTGGCCACATCGTCGTAAGTCACGCGGATCCGGTCCACGTCCACCACCGGTTCCGCCCACCCGGCCTGTACCAGGGCATCGCCGATATCATGCATGTCGAGAAACGGGCTGACGTGGGAATAGCCGTCCACCGCCGACCAGCTTGATCGCAGTTCGTGGAGGGTGCCCGGCCCGAAGGTGGAGAACAGCAGCATGCCCTTGGGTCGCAACACCCGCAGGAACTCCCGCAGGGTGCCTGGCAGGTCGTTGCACCACTGCAGCACCGCATTGGAAAAAATCATGTCCACCGACTGGTTCGCCAGGGGCAACTGCTCGGCATCCCCACAGACACACCGGGGCCGCCTCAGCCAGCTGCCCCGTTTTCGGGTCTGCTGCAGCATCGGGTAGGCAAAATCCAGCGCAATGGTCTGGGCCTTTTTGTAGTGTTTCGCCAGCGACAGGGTGGCCTCCCCCGTGCCTGAACCCACATCGAGCACCCGTTCCGGCTGATGCCGGATGTAGCTCAGCCGCTGCAGCATCCGCGCAGCGATCTCCCGTTGCAGTTCCGCCACCTCATCGTAGCGATCGGCGGCGCGGGAAAAGGCTGCGCGTGCCTGACGCTTGTCGATCGGCGGACGTTTCTGTTCAGGCATACCAGGACTCCAGGGTTTCCCGCACATGGCGTTCGGTCTCCTGGGGATGGGAGAGAAACGGGGTGTGTGCCGCCCGGGGGATGGTATGGGTACGGGCCTGGGGCAGCCAGTCGCCGAGGCGCTGCGCCGCAGCCGCCGGGGCCAGGGTGTCCCGCTCGCCGTAGATCCAGGCGGTGGGACAGGTCAGGCGATCGAGCTGGTCTCTGAGATCCCCGCTTCTGAGCAGGTCGAGTCCGGCCTGCAAGGCCTCGGGCGACGGATTCGGGCGCTCCTCGAGCCGCAGCTTGAGTTTTTTCAGGGTTTCGATTGCCAGGTCGCTGCCCAGCATCTGCAGCGCCAGGAAGCGCTCCATGGCCCGGCTCAGGTCGTCTCCGAGTACCTCGATGAAATTGTTCAGGGTGCGCAGGGCCATGGCATGGGGCCAGTCATCACCCTGCACAAAGCGGGGCATCCCGGCCAGCACCAGTACCCCATTGAAGCGCTGCGGGGCGATCAGGCCTGCCTGCAGGGTTACCATGGAACCCAGCGACCAGCCCAGCCAGACCGCGCGCTCGGGCGCAACTGCCAGGGCGGCCTCGGCCCACTCCTCAAGCCGGGTCTGCCCATGATAGGGACTACGCCCATGTCCCGGCATGTCGATCAGGGTCACCCGGTAATCCCCGGCCAAAGACTCGGCGAAGTCCCGCCACACCGACGAGTTCATGCCCCAGCCGTGCAACATCACCAGATCCGGGCCCTGTCCGAGCGATTCTGCATTCAGGGTCATGCCGGGTCTCCGCTGAGAGTGGCCAAGGCATCCAGCAGGCGTTGCAGATGCCGGTCGGTGTGCGTGGCACTCAAGGTGATGC
>JBEVWC010000007.1:65168-99480 GCA_040506775.1 Candidatus Thiodiazotropha sp. | reverse complement strand
ATGCGCAACCGGGCGCTGCCCTCCGGCACGGTGGGCGGGCGGATGGCAGTGACCAGGATGCCCCGGGCCTCGAGCTGACGGCTCCAGTCGAGGGCCTGCTCCGCGCTGCCGGCAACAACCGGCTGGATCGGGGTGATGGAATCCATCAGCGGCAGACCGATCTGCGTCGCCTGTGCGCGAAATCGAAACACCAGTTCCCTGAGCCGCTCGCGTCGCCAGGTCTCCTGCTGCGCGATGCGCAGACTGACCCGGGTGGCGGCGGCAATCGCCGGGGGCGTCGCGGTGGTGTAGATGTAGCTGCGCGCCTGCTGGATCAGGGTTTCGATCAATGCCTCGCTGCCGGCGACGAAGGCGCCGAAGCTGCCTAAGCCCTTGCCCAGGGTCCCCATCAGGATCGGTACTGCATCCGCATCCAGGCCGAAATGGCTGAGGCTGCCACCGCCCTGCGAACCCAGCACACCCAGGCCATGGGCATCGTCGACCATCAGCCAGGCTCGATGTTGGCGGGCAATGTCCGCCAGTTGCGGAAGC
The DNA here is from genome assembly GCA_040506775.1 of Candidatus Thiodiazotropha sp. Lineage (GTDB taxonomy): Bacteria > Pseudomonadota > Gammaproteobacteria > Chromatiales > Chromatiaceae > Thiodiazotropha. The sequence continues at coordinate 98,949 of JBEVWC010000007.1, read as the reverse complement.
GGCGCCAGGTCACCATCCATGCTGAAGACCCCGTCCGTGACGATCAACCGGTGACGGCCATCGCAGGCCTGGATCTGGCGCTCCAGACTTTGCGGATCCGCATGCTGGTAGCGCTTCACCCGGGCCTGGCTGAGTTGCCCCGCATCCACCAGGGAGGCGTGGTTGAGACGATCCTGAAACAGGCAGTCGGCACTCCCCAGCAGGGCGGTGATCACCCCCTGGTTGGCCATATACCCGGTTGAAAACAGTAATGCCCTTGCACGGCCGGTGAACTCGGCCAACTCCTCTTCGAGGGCATGGTGGTGATGCGAATGACCGTTGATCAGGTGCGCCGCGCCGCTGCCCAGCCCGTAGTCCCGCATGGCCTCGGTGGCGGCCTGAATCACCTCCGGATGATTCGCCAGCCCCAGGTAGTCGTTACTGCAGAAGCTCAGCATGGGCCGGCCGTCCAGGGTCATCTCCGCCTGCTGGGGGGACGAGGTCACCCGCCGGACACGGTAAAGCCCGGAGGCGCGTCGCCGCGCCAGCTCATCGGTCCATTCGTTCATCAGGATTTGAATGACTTCATCCGGCCCGGCTGCTGCAGGGCACCTTGGCCGCCTTGACCTCGGTCTCCACCCACTCCTCGGTATTCATGCCGAGACGTTTCAGCAGTGCCAGGTCCTTGTCCGCTTCCGGATTGTCGGTGGTCAACAGGCGATCGCCGTAGAAGATGGAGTTGGCCCCGGCGAGGAAACACAGTGCCTGCATCTCGTCGCTCATGGCCGTGCGCCCGGCAGAGAGCCGGACGTAGGATTCGGGCATCAGGATGCGCGCGGTGGCGATGGTACGCACAAACTCCAGGGGATCCAGGTCCTCCACCCCAGAAAGCGGGGTGCCCTCGATCTTCACCAGCATGTTGATCGGCACCGACTCCGGGTGTCTCGGCAGGTTGACCAGTTCGCGCAACATGCTGGCCCGGTCACGGCGCGACTCACCCATGCCGAGAATCCCCCCGGAACAGACATTGATGCCCGCATCACGGACGTGTGCGAGGGTGTTGAGCCGGTCATCGAAAGTCCGGGTGGTGATCACATTGCCGTAGAACTCAGGGGAGGTGTCGAGGTTGTGATTGTAGTAGTCGAGTCCCGCATCGCGCAGCTTGAACGCCTGGGATTCGCTCAGCATGCCCAGGGTGAGGCAGGTTTCCAGGCCCAGCCCGTGAACCGCTTCCACCATTTCGATGACCTTGTCCAGATTTTTGTCGGTGGGATTACGCCAGGCGGCGCCCATGCAGAATCGGGTCGCGCCCTTGTCCCGGGCCGCCTGTGCCGCCTTGACCACGTCGTCCAGGGGCATGAGTTTTTCCGCTTCCAGGCCGGAATCGTTGCGCGCGCTCTGGGAGCAGTAGCCGCAGTCCTCGGAGCAGGCGCCGGTCTTGATGCTCAGCAGGCTGCTCATCTGCACCTGGTTGGGATCAAAATGGGCCCGGTGCACGGTCTGTGCGCGAAACAGCAGATCGTTGAAGGGCAGATCCAGAATCGCCTCGATCTCATCGAGTTTCCAGTCGTGACGCAGGGGGTGTTCGGTCATGGGATTCATCCAGTTGATGGTGGCTGAATCGCTAGTGTAAGGATCGGCCGGCCACAGTCAACCCAATCAAACTCAGATGGTTTACATCTGTATATTTTTTGGTCAACTCGGTGCCCCTGTACCACACCAGGATCTGGCCCTGGAAGCAGCCTGAGCGATCATTCAGCAAACATGTATTGAACCTGTGCCATCAGAGTGGCACGATGCGATTACTGGTCTATCCTTGCCAGTATTGCTGTTGGCATCAGGTTGTTCTTCCCCCTGTCTCATGCGGTCGCACGAAAAAACTAACCATGATTTCATCCCGCATGCGGCACAGTCATATCAACCCGCTGGTTGACCACTTTAAAACAAACAACCCCGCATGGGGCTGTGAGTGGTTGGCGGGTGTTTGACGTTGCAACGAAACCCGGGCCACATCGACCACTATCGGACAATCAGGTAGGTCCATGTCTCAAACCTTAATGCACTACACCCACATCCTGGAGATCGTCGGCGACATCATCAAGGTTCAGGTTCCGACAGACCTGGCGGAGCGGTCGGCGGTCTGTTTCGGCGATCTGGCGCTGATCGAAACCGCGGACGGCCGCAGCTCCCTGGCCCAGGTGATTCACATCCACCAGGACCGGGTCGCGCTGCAGGTGTTTGCGGGCACCAAGGGCATGTCCACCGAGGCCCAGGTGAGCTTTCTCGGCACCCCGATGCAGGCCACCTACTCGGCCAACATTCTTGGCCGGGTGTTTCGCGGCGCAGGTCAGCCCCTGGACGGCGGGCCCGACCTCTCCCACGACCCCAAGGTGGCGATTGGCGGGCCTTCGGTGAATCCGATGCGGCGCCTGCTCGCATCGAAGATGATCCGTACCGATGTACCGATGATCGACCTGTTCAACTGCCTGGTGGAGAGTCAGAAGATCCCGATCTTTTCTGTGGCTGGTGAACCCTACAACCCGTTTCTCGCGCGCATAGGCATCCAGGCGGATGCCGACGTGGTGGTGTTCGGCGGAATGGGACTGATCTTCGACGACTACCACTTCTTCCGCACCGCATTCGATGACGCCGGAGTGTTTTCACGCACCGTGATGTTCGTCAACCTGGCCTCCGACCCGATCGTGGAACGCCTGCTGGTGCCCGACATGGCGCTTGCGGTGGCGGAGAAATTCGCCGTCGAGGAAGGCAAGCGGGTGCTGGTGCTGCTCACCGACATGACCGCCTATGCCGACGCGCTCAAGGAGGTGGGTATCTCCATGGAGCGGGTGCCTTCCAACCGGGGTTACATGGGCGACCTCTACTCCCAGCTGGCGCGCCGCTACGAGAAGGCCGCAGCCTACCGGGAGGCGGGATCGGTGACCATCCTGACGGTCACCACCATGCCGGGTGACGATGTGACCCACCCGGTCCCGGACAACACCGGCTACATCACCGAGGGCCAGTTCTACCTGCACAACGGCATGCTGGATCCCTTCGGCTCCCTCTCCCGGCTCAAACAGCACGTGATCGGCAAGGTCACCCGGGAGGACCACTCGCAGATCATGAACACCATGATCCGCTTCTACTCCGGCGCCCGGGACGCGGAGCAGAAGCAGGCCATGGCCTTCGAGCTGACCCCCTTCGACCAGAAACTGCTCAAGTTCGGTCGCCTGTTCCAGGAACGCTTTATGGAAATCCAGGTCTCGATGTCCCTGGAGGAGGCCCTGGACCTCTCCTGGAAGACCCTGGCGGAGTGCTTTGACGCAGAGGAACTGCTGATGAAGCAGGCGCTAATCGACAAGTATTTTCCCAACCTGGATGACATGAAGGTCGCCTAATGTCCCGGCTGAGCCTGAGCAAGTCCTCGCTGAGCACACAGAACCGGCGCCTCAAGACCTTCGAACGCTATCTGCCCTCCCTGGACATGAAACGCCGCCAACTCATCGCGGAGCGGGCCAAAGCGGTTGCCGCGATCCGCGAAACGGAGCAGGAGATCGAGACGTTGCGGCGCAAGGTGGAACAGGGTCTGCCCATGGGTTCCAACGAAGAGGTCAACATCGAGAACCTGGTGCAGGTCTCGACACTGGAGCTGGGCGAAGAGAACGTGATGGGTGTGCGTCTGCCCAAGGTTGAAACCCTGGAACTCAAACAGGCTCCCTACGGCCTTATGGCCAAACCGGAATGGATCGACAATTTTGCCTGGCGTCTCGGCCAGATGCTGGAACTGCGCATCCGCATCCAGATTCAGCAGCGTCGGGTGAGCCTGCTTAACGATGCGGTGCGCACCATTACCCAGCGGGTGAACCTGTTCGACAAGGTCCTGATTCCACGCACCAAGGACAACATCCGACGGATTCAGATCTTTCTCGCGGACGGAGAGCGCGCCGCGGTGGTACGGGCCAAGATCGCCAAGGGCAAACATGCCCGGGAGGCACAGGCCACATGAGCATCGTACGCCTGAAAAAGATCACCCTGTTTGGCCTGCCAGCAGACAAAACAGAGGTCCTGGAGCAGTTGCAGACCCTGGGCTGTCTGCACCTGCGTTCCCTGGCGCCACCCCCCAAGGAGCCGGAGAAGGCCCTTTCGGATCAGCCGGTGGACGCCCACAAGGCCCTGCGATATCTCCAGGGGGTGAAGGATAAACGCCGGGTGATCCGCCATGAAGCGGAATTCGACATGGACCAGGTGGTGGCGGAAGTACTGCAGAACAAGCAGCGCGTGCGCGATGCCCAGGACCGCAGCGACGCCTTGCGGGAGCGCATCGAAGCGCTGCGTCCCTGGGGCAATTTCGAGCACATCCCCCCGCACCTGCTGGGGGGATTGCGCCTCTGGTTCTACATACTGCCCGTGGACAAACTGGCGGAACTCAAGGAACTGGGGGAGCCCTGGCAGGTGGTGCATCGCGACAACCGCTTCCTCTATCTGGCAGTGATCTCACCCAATGAACCCCATGACAGTCTGCTGTCGGTACCACGTATCCACACCGGAAGCCTGCCCCTGGAAGAGGTGATCCGCCAGTGGGAGACCACCGAGATCGAACTCGAGGAGCTGTTGGCCGAGCGCCAGGCCCTGACCCGCTGGATCCATCTGCTGGCTACCCGCCTGGGCGCCGCCGAGGACCGGGCCGCAAGGGAGCATGCCGCCAGCAAGACCCTGGATGACCCGGATCTGTTCGCCCTGCAGGCCTGGGCTCCGGCTCCGGAACTGCCCCGTCTGGAGGCTCTGGCCCAGGAGCACGGACTGGCCCTGCTGGTGGAGGAGCCGACTGCGGACGAGGCCCCGCCCACCCTGCTCGATAACCCGCCGCGGATGGCCGCCGGCCAGGATCTGGTGGACTTCTACCAGACCCCGGGCTATCGCAGCTGGGACCCCTCACGGGTGGTGTTCCTCTCGTTTACCCTGTTCTTCGCCATGATCCTCTCCGACGCGGGTTACGCGTTTCTGCTCACCCTCGGGTTGCTGGCGGGCTGGAAGAAGATGGGCCGCAGCGATACCGGCCGGCGCCTGAGAATACTCATCGCCACCCTGTGCGGCGGTGCTCTGGTGTGGGGTGTGATGATGGGCAGCTATTTCGGTGCATCGCCGCCACCGGGCAGCCTGGGTGACCGGCTCAAGCTCCTCGACATCAACGATTTCGACAGCATGATGCGTCTCTCGGTGGTCATAGGCGTGCTGCATGTGGCCCTCGCCAACGCTATCATGGCCTGGCAGAACCGGGGCTCACCCCGGGCCTGGACCAGCCTGGGCTGGATCGGCGCGGTAGTGGGCGGCCTGCTGGTATGGTTGGGACTGGGTGACAGCCCGGCCGCGCAGCTGTCACATACCTTGGGGGTGGTCAGCCTGGTGGCGGGCCTTGGCTGCGTGTTCCTGTTCGCCAGCCAGCGCCCGGTGAACAATGCCCTGGGCCTGCTGTGGCGCGTCCTCGACGGGCTGGCCGCGCTGACCAATGTCACCAAGCTGTTCGGCGATGTGCTGAGCTATCTGCGCCTGTTCGCTCTCGGCCTGGCCAGTGCTTCCCTGGCGCTGACCTTCAACGATCTGGCCAACCAGGTGGCGGCGGCGCATACCGGCCTGGGCCTGTTCTTCAGCCTGCTGATCCTGCTGGTCGGGCATCTGTTGAACATCCTGCTCAGCCTGATGAGCGGTGTGGTGCACGGACTGCGCCTCAATTTCATTGAGTTTTACAACTGGGGCCTCTCAGAGGAGGGCTACCCGTTTCGAGCCTTTGCGAAAAAAGGAGTGAAGGAATGAATGAGTTTGTCATTGCACTGGGTTGGTCCGGCATCTATGGCGTCATGGCCTTGGGCGCGATCGGCAGTATCATCGGCTGCGCCGTGGCGGGCCAGGCCGCCATCGGGGCCATGATCGAGACCGAGAGCGGCCACGGGCGCTATATCGGCATATCGGTGATGCCCTCGTCCCAGGTCATCTACGGCATCGTGGTGATGTTCACCCTGAACCGGGTCGTGACCCCGGAGAATGCCGGCGCCCTGTTCGGTATTGGCATCCTGGCGGGGCTGGCCCTGATGTTCAGCGCGATCCGTCAGGGTCAGTGCTGCGCCTCATCGATCAACGCCTCGAAGGTGAAGCCGGAGATCTTCGGTCTCTCCCTGGCCCCGGCTGCCATCGTCGAGGGTTTCGCGGTGTTCGCCTTTGTATTCGCCCTGGTGCTGGCGGGCGGCATTCCGGCCTGAGACAACCCCGGGAGCATGACATGAGTGAAAAAGAACTGACCCGAACGCCCCTGGACGGCCTGCCCTCTTCCGGGGTGGAGACATTGATCGAGCGGCTTCGCAATGAAGGTGTCACCGAGGGGCAGCGCCACGCGGACCGCCTGATCGCCGAAGCCCGTCACGAGGCCGAGCAGATCGTGAATAAGGCGCTTGGCGAGGCCGGTGAGATCCTCAAACAGGCCCGCGACGAATCGGACAGGATCCGCAGTGCCGGGGAAGACGCCCTGCGCACCGCGATGCGCGACACGGTACTGAAGATGAAAGGCCATCTCAGCACCCGCTTCAGCGAGGAGGTGCGTCGCCTGGTCACCGCAGAGATGGCCCAGGAGGCGTTTCTCGAGCGGTTGATCCTGGAGGTGGCCGGCAAGGCCCGCCAGAACGCCGGAATCGACCGGGCGGATCAGGTGGAACTGCTGCTGCCGGAGGATGTGGTCGGTCTCGAGGAACTGCGCCGACACCCGGAAAAACTGCGCGAGGGTTCGCTCTCCCATTTCGTTCTGTCGGTGGCCAACGGATTGCTGCGCGACGGGGTGGAACTGCGCAGCAGTGACCGTCTCGAAGGCGGCATCCGGGTGATCCTGCAGGGTGGCGAGATCCAGGTCGACCTGACTCCGGACAAGGTCGCTGATGTGATTCTGGAGCACCTGCATCCGCGCTTTCGCGCAATCATTGAAGGGACGGTCAAATAGATGACGTCGAGCATGCGCTACGTCATGCTGATCACCAGCCTGCCCTATCACGGGCCCCTGTTCGGCGCCCACCAGACCCCCCTGTCCCGCCAGCGCCTGGGTCAGCGGCTGCGCATCCTCGACGAGGAGGACGCCCAGGCCATACGGGACCTCGCCTCGGTGCTGGAGTGGATTCACCAGAGCATGAAGGTCAGTGACGCGGAGTTGATCAGCCGCGCGGAACGCTGCGCTCAGGCCTGGGGTGAGTGCTTTCTCACGGATATCCTGCGCTTCCGCATGGAACTGCGCACCCTGTTCAATGCTCTGCGCCGGCGGCGCCGGGGAGAAACCACCCCGCCGGGTGAAAGCCGCTGGGGATACGGGCGCTGGGTGCGGCATATCGAGCGTTACTGGAACGAACCCGGGTTTCGCCTGCAGCAGGTGTATCCCTGGGTCGGCGAGGCGCAACGCCTGATCGAGTCCCGCGACAGTCTGGGGGTGGAACGTCTGCTGCTGGGGACCGTGTGGAACTACCTGACCCGCATCAACGAAGGTCATGAATTCGATTTCGAGGCGGTGGTGATCTACGTGCTGCGCTGGGACCTGATCGCCCGCTGGTCGAGCTATAACGGCGCCCGCGCGGTGACCCGGTTCGATCGCCTGGTCGACAGCGGCCTGGGCCGATACGGCCAGCTTTTCGACACCCCCCAATCCAACCTGAATACAACCGTCACTCAAGGGAGGGACGATGTCTGAAGCCCAAGCATTCCCGGCTCATGTCATCACCGTACAGGATGACATCGTCACCATCGAATCGAACGCGCCCCTGATGAAGAACGAGGTGGTCTACGTCAGACCTTCCCGGCTGGGTGCGGATAACCGTCAGGAGCGGCTCAAATCCGAGGTACTGCGGGTGCGCGGCCGACAGGCGGATGTGCAGGTGTTCGAAAGCACTGCCGGAGTGGGCATCGGCGACCCGGTGGAGCAAAGCGGGGAGATGCTCTCGGTGGAGCTTGGACCGGGCCTGCTCGGACAGGTCTACGACGGCTTGCAGAACCCCCTGGAGGAGATTGCCCAGAGTCATGGCATCTTTCTCCCCCGCGGAGTGGAACTGCCCGCCCTGGACAACCGCCGCAAGTGGTCCTTCGTGCCCCAGGTGCAGATCGGCGCCCGGCTGCGTGCCGGGGACGTGCTCGGCACCGTCCAGGAAGGCGCCTTCCCGCACAAGATCATGATCCCCTTCGACCAGAGCGGCGAGGTGGAGGTGGTGTGGATCCAGGAGGGACAGGTCAGTGTGGATACCCAGGTCGCCACCCTGATGGATGCCCACGGACACGAGTCCCCGGTGACCCTCAAGCAACGCTGGCCGGTACGCCGGCCGATTCCCCAGCAGATGCTCGAGCAGCGACAGTGCGAAAGGCTCTACCCAACGGACCCGCTGGTCACCACCCTGCGTCTGGTGGACACCTTCTTCCCCATCGCCCGGGGCGGCACCGGCTGCATCCCCGGTCCCTTCGGTGCCGGAAAGACCGTGCTGCAGCATCTGATCTCCCGCTATTCGTCGGTGGACATCGTGATCATCGTCGCCTGCGGTGAACGGGCCGGCGAGGTGGTGGAGACGATCACCGAATTCCCCCACCTCAACGACCCGAGTACCGGTGGCTCCCTGATGGACCGCACCATCATCGTCTGCAACACCTCCTCGATGCCGGTGGCGGCCCGTGAGGCATCGATCTACACCGGCATCACCCTGGGCGAATACTACCGGCAGATGGGCTACGACGTACTGCTGCTGGCCGACTCCACCTCCCGCTGGGCCCAGGCGATGCGCGAGACCTCCGGTCGCCTGGAGGAGATCCCCGGTGAAGAGGCCTTCCCCGCCTACCTCGACTCCGCGATCCGCGGGGTCTACGAACGGGCCGGGGTGATCCGCTCCCGGGAGGGGGAGACCGGCAGCCTGACCATGATCGGCACCGTCTCCCCCGCCGGCGGCAACTTCGAGGAGCCGGTCACCCAGTCGACCCTGAGCACGGTGAAGTGCTTTCTCGGTCTCTCCTACGACCGGGCCTACAAACGCTTCTACCCGGCGGTGGATCCGCTGATCTCCTGGTCCCGCTACCAGGGCCAGTTGTCCGAATGGTATGAGAAAAACATGGGTGAGGGCTGGCCGGCGCGGGTAACCCGCCTGCTCAGCCTGTTCAAACGAGGGGATGCGGTATTGCAGATGATGCAGGTCACCGGTGAGGAAGGCGTCACCCTGGAGGACTTCGTCACCTACCAGAAGGCCCTGTTCCTCGACATGGTCTATCTGCAGCAGGACGCCTTTGACGAGGTCGACGCCTCCACCTCCCTGGAGCGTCAGAAACTCACCTTCAACAAGGTCTTCGAACTGGTGGAGCGCAGCTACTCCTTCAGCGACAAGGACCAGGCACGGGACTACTTCACCCGCTTCACCGGACTGTTCAAGAACTTCAACTACGCAAGAACGGATTCACCGGATTTTCAGCGTTACCTGAAAGACATCGATGCGTTGGCGAAGAGTGTGGGGCAGTAGTGGACATGGTATCGCAGACATTTGCGATTCATTACTCAAAGGATCGGTTGATTCAGGTATAGCGGCCGATCATTTGACGTCATCTATGCTGACGACCCTATACTGGTTTTGACCAGTCTGTTACCCAGCTCTGACCTGACCATCCGGATAACCCGCATCGGAAGCGGTAATAAGTTTCTGGAAACGGACGCTCTGTTGAGTCCAGTTCAACGCAGATTAGTGAGTAGGTCGGGTTAGCGCAGCGTAACCCGACATGAAAGTGGCATTACTCCGCTGTTCGTCGGGTTACGCTGCGCTAACCCGACCTACGGTTTCTAACTGTTGAGCCCTGCTGATAGTTAACTGATAAACAGACTCCCTGTTACTTAGTGTAAGCGGAGCTGACGAATTTTGATCCCCTCTCTCCCCAGCCCTCTCCCGCAAGGTGAGAGGGGGGACCAAAAATACCAAGAGCGCAGCGAACTCAACGACCAAAACACAACACTTCGCAACGGCTGTCGGCAACAGGGACTTTGGCTAAGCGTCGGGGGAATATCGAGAACGGTGTTATTGGGGATAGATGATCGACGGGGTGAAACAGTTTTCATCATCACAGGGTTATGACTAGACTGTCAGATGGAAACACAGGAGAAACACACGGATATGGTACTCAGCATGAAACACAGCCTTGTCACTTGCATATTAATCTCCTGCTGCCTGCAGACCCCAGCCCTTGTTGCTGAAGGCTACTCTCTAGGCATCGGCGTCGGTCACCTGTACAGCGGACTAGGCATCAACTACACCAAACACCTGAACCGCTCCCAGGCATACGCGTCGCTGGGATGTATGGCTGCCGCCACTCATTCGAGCAATAACGACATTGAAACCGTATGCGGTATTGGCCTGGGATATATCAGGACCCATCTGTTCTCAGCATCGGACAAACACGGTATTGGCCTCAGTACCGGTGTGTACCGAAACACCGATGCGGATGAGAACGAATACATACTCGGTCCCACCTACACCTTTTTCATGAACGGGGTGAACAACCCGGGATGGTCCTTCGGCGTCATGCCCTACATGAGCAAAGTCAGCGGCCAGGACACGGACTATGAAGTCATGTTCAATCTTGGTTATCAGCTTTAGGTTTCCAGCGCATCGCTGGAATCTGACATGACTATTGAGCTCGTTACCACACCGCCGCCAAAGCGGTTGTTGCGTCAGTTGCGGCGCAGGCTGACCCAGCTCATTGGCGCCCTGCTTTTTCTCACCGGTCTCGCCGCATCGAGCCTGCCGCTGCTGTTTGTCATGGTCCTGGTTGTCTCCCTATTTTCAGCCAAGGTGGATTTTCCTGACATGGATGCCGAGCAGGCCAGCGTTTTCCTCATCGCGACACTGATCGCCATTGTGGGACTTGGATTGGGCCTCAGACTGATTCGAGGCCGCAGACAACTGGTGCTGTTCCTGCGCCGCTTCGGTTACGACGAGGCAACCGCAGCCGTAAGTTTCGCTGCGGCGTCCTCCATGGGCCAACGCTGGCGCCTGGTTACCCTGGACGACAACCAGATCGCACCGGTCCTGGGACTAAAGACGCGGGGCAGGCTTCTGGGTCTGTTACGCTGGCTGCTGCTGATCGCAGTGGCCGTCGGTCTGTTTTGGCTTTTTGGGGATGGTTTTGGCGACTATCTGGGTAAAATCGTTAGCGGGTTGAAGCATGACAACACTGGCACCGGACTCCAGGGGATCATCGCTCAAATCGTCACCCTCTTCATTATGACCCTGGTGTTTGGCCTGATCATCGGCAGTATCGTGCTCATGCTGATTGGCCTGCTGGGCGCCGGATTGCTGTTTTCATGGCGCTCTTTTCGTTCCTACAAGAAAGCCGAGCTGGGTCAAACCCGTAGCATCACGGATACCGCTCAGATCCAGCCCGTCATAGACCGCGTGGTAAAACTCAGCAAGAGGATCTTCGCACCACGTCTGGTCGTGGTACGGGTCGATTCAAGTATCTGGCAACAGGTCGTGGTGGGTTTCGCCGAGGTCTCCGCCGTGATCCTGGTCGATGTCTCCAGCCTTGGCGAAGGCCTCCTGTGGGAGCTTGAATACCTGCGAAAGAATACCCGGCTGAATGTCATACTGGTGGGTCAGCACGATGCAATTCAAAGACTCGTCACCCAGCCGTCTGGCAATGGCAGCGGAACGGAACAGCGCCTGATGGCGCTGCTGGACGGGGCAAGCGTACTCACCTACCGCACGGAAAGCACCTCCGACACCCGGCATTTCTCCCGCCTGCTAAAGGCACGTCTGGCCGAGTAGAAAAACGTCTGCCTGCCAGTCTATCTATCTCACCACAAAGGACACGAAGCGCACAATGGATCGACTCGAGCGTTCATCATATTCTTACCTTCATGTTCTTCGTGTCCTTCGTGGTGAAAGTTTCAGCGCCATCGGGGCACTTCACATTGTCCGTAGGACCAGGGTTCCATTCAGTAAGATTTGGAATATCATTCCAGGATCGCTCTTAAAAAATATCGGATTAATTCAGGACACTACACTAGACTCTCATTCTACATACTGCATTTATCAACACCGCCTGGATTCTTGGGAGGCAAGATGCCAAACCACGACGACCATTTCCATGGAGCAGGCTTTGGCGCCCGTCTGCAGATTCCGGCGCCTGCCGGCGCCCGTCTTGAAATACGCTTTTCCAACGTGTTGCAGCGAGACCGCTACGACCCAGCCAACTGGCGCCTTGAAACTCTCACCCCAGTAGCTGGCGAACCGGACTGGTTTGAAATCGATCTCGAATCCCTGGGACTTGTGGACGGGGACTATGAGTACGAACTCCTCAAGGATGGGATTCATGACACCCCGATCGCCGATCCCTATGCGGTGCATATCACCCGTTTCGGAGGCTATCGCGGTATTTTTCAGATCCGTCAGGGGCGGCGATGGCAGCAACCCTTCACCTGGGAGGATGAGTTCACACCAGGCAACGAGTTGCACAACAATCACCAACTGGTCATCTATGAGATGCCCATGCGCTGGATGGAGAGCGCCCCGGAAAAGGCGCGCCAGGTCGGGCTCGGCACCTTCGAAAAGGTGGTGTTCGCCCACCTCGACCGGCTCAAGTCCCTGGGCATCAACGCCATTGAACTGCTGCCGGTTCAGGATTCGCCGGATACCCTCAACTGGGGTTATGGGACGCGCTTCTTTTTCGCCCCCGACATCGACATGGGTTTGCCGGTGGAACTCAAGTTCTTCGTCAAGCAGTGTCACCGGCGGGGTATCCGGGTGATCTTCGACATAGTGATGAACCACGCCCGCAACTGTCCCCTGGCACAACTCGACTACCCGCGTTTTTTCCTCAGCAACCATGATCCGGAACGTGCCAACCGGGGCGAGGATTACGGTGCCAATCTGTTCCGCTACTGGCCGGATGACAACGGGCGAACCCCGGCACGGGATTTTCAGAGACGCATGGCCGCATTTCTGATCACCGAGTATCACGCCGACGGTTTCAGGATCGATGAGTTCAAGGGGATCAACCACTGGGAGTTCATACAGCAGTTTCGTGATTATACCTGGCAGGTGCATCAGCAGACCTTCCCTGGCCGGCCGTTCATCGTCATCGCAGAAGACTCCTGGCGCAGGGCGGTGATCACTCACGATAACAGCGCCAATCCGAACGCCCGCAAGGTGACCGATTCGATGTGGAACTTCGCCTTTCGTGACGAACTGCGGCGCAGCTTCTCCGGCCATCTCGCCACGGCCTGGGGAGAGCCCTCTCGCAGTGAGCGACTCGGCTGGCTGGTGACCGGTGGTCAAACCTGGGATGACTGGAACCGGCAGGCAGGTCCCGGATTTCACGACATCTCCCAGGCGGTCAACTACCTGACCTCCCATGACGTCGAGAAGGATGAAGAGCAGCGCATCATGAACTATCTCCTGGCACCGCTCCTGGAGGCACAGGGCTACCGCGGAAGCGTGGACGATATTCGCTGGATTGCAGACCATCTCGACTCCGGCGCCGACGACCAGCAGCGCTTTCTCCACGCTCTGGCGTTGGAACGCCTGCGCAGCGCCTTCTGTCTGTTGCTGACCGCAGTAGGCATACCGATGATCCTGGCCGGAGACGAGTTCGGCGATGTACACGATCTCGATCACCGCAACTGGCGTTTGAAAATGTCCGATCCGGTGGACTGGGAAAGACTCGATGGATCACCCAACAACCGGGCGTTGTGGGACCGGGTAGCCGATCTGATCAAACTACGGACCACCCACCCGGCGCTGTGCCGCAACGATACCCGCTTTCTTCACTTTCACTCCGATTTTGACAAAAACCAGGGCGCCCGGGTGTTCGCCTATTGTCGCACCCGGGGGGCGGCACTGGGCTCGGGCGACCAGGTTGTCGTGATCGCTAACATCGGATTCCAGTCTTACAGCAGCTACAACCTGCCCTGGCACTGGATGAATCTGGGAACTGTCACCGAGATCGCCCCTCCTCAACAGTCTGGCATGCTGGAGCAGAATGATGCGGGGTCGGTACGTCTCGCCCTGGCACCTCATCAGGTTCGTGTCTTCACCACTTGAATGTTACAGAACAGAAAATTGACTGCGCTGATATGGCGCTTCAGTCATACTCTAATCAGAGCATTGGATACTCTTTTCATGCCACCCGACAGGCCTGCTCCAGTATGCAACCATGTTTTCAAGCACCCTACTAAGACTTACTCTGACAACTGCGCTTGTCATGGTCGCCTTTGCCGCCAACTCTCTGCTGTGTCGTGAGGCCTTGGCTTCCGGCAGTATCGACGCGGCGAGTTTTACCCTGATACGGCTCATCTCCGGATCCACGGCACTCTGGTTGTTGATCCTCATCGGATATCGTAAGCGGGCAGTCGAAGGTGACTGGATCTCAGCCGCTGCATTGTTCGGCTATGCGGCGGGATTTTCCTATGCCTATCTGGACCTGAGCGCCGGTACCGGAGCACTGCTGTTATTCGGGGCCGTACAACTGACCATGATTGGCTATGGAACTCTAAAGCGTGAACGACTCAATGGCTGGCAGGTCGTGGGGGTATTGTCCGCCTTTGCTGGCTTGATCTGGCTTATGTTGCCAAGTGTAACGACACCACCACTGATCAGTGCCATGCTGATGATTGGAGCAGGTGTCTCCTGGGGTATCTACTCACTGCGCGGCCGGGGCGCGAAGCAGCCCATTCTTACCACGACAGGCAACTTCATACGTTCCGTACCATTTGCGGTCATACTATTCCTGTTACTCAATGGACAGGATGAAACAATGACGGATTCCGGCATTCTATTGGCTGTGACATCCGGCGCCATCGCCTCAGGGCTGGGTTATGCAATGTGGTATGCCGTGTTGCCAGCGCTGGCTTCGACAACGGCAGCGACATTGCAATTAAGCGTACCGGTCATTGCGGCACTGGGTGGCGTGTTACTGCTCAGCGAGACTTTAACACTAAGGTTTGGCGTGGCTTCGATCGCCGTGCTCGGCGGGTTGCTTGTGTTTATCCTGAGTCGACCGAGAAGTTGAACCGCCATTTCAGGCTATTGCGTGCTACCGATACAACCACCTGGCCAAGGATGGTTGACAAGCAAAACTCCCAAGCACTCATACCCAAATGCAATTTAATACTCAAGTTTCGGAACTCAAATCTAGCGCACGAACACGCATATCTTATTGAATGATAATTTTCATATACCTCTTGCGTGGTAAAATCCTTGTGTTCTAAATCAAACAACAAAAATTTACCTGATTACCCATGATTCTCAGCCAACGTATTCTATGCCGAGAATCATGGGTCATCAGCTAGATCCATAACACCACGAAGGACACGAAGAGCACGAAGCACAATGAACCGACCGCTGAATTCATCCTTCGTGGCCTTCGTGCGCTTCGTGGTAGATTTCAGCCCATCGAGAATCCCCGTTCAGCTGGACCTGTTCATCATGAGTGTGCTTTGTTTGTGATCAGGCGGCGGTAAGCGGTTATGGACGGATAGCCGAGAGCGCCTACTGAGATGAATCGAACGGTCTGTTCGATCCGGTCTTGATCCGTGCATCCCCTCTTCCTTTGGGGTAGGGCCGGGGAGAGGGGAAATAAGCAAGCTGGCTTCAACAACAACCCCCAGGTGAATCCAGTGTATCCATGTGTTGTGTATCGCTCTTGCGGGGTCCGCTGCGATGTTCGCAAAAACCGGCGGGGCTGGAACTCGCGACGTTCAAACAGCCCGCTCCGTAATTCCGGAGGTTTGTTCCCGGGTTCCGCTTCGCTGCACCCGGGCTACGGATCGGGACAGACGGGAACCTCAAGAGGAGCGAGCATCACCCCCGTAGCCTGGGTGAAACGCAGTGGAACCCGGGATCCGGCACAGCGTGGCCGCGAGCCCTCTGCAGATCGAGTCTCAGCATGGCTGATCATGCCGGGTAATCAGGAAAACTTATGGAACGGCATGCACAAGGTATGAAAAATTTGCTAACCGGGGACCCTCCCTCGACCCATCGCATAAACGATTGCTTTAACCACGAAGGACACGAAGGATCAGACTAGCAATCTTTTAATCTCATTGCGTAGCGTTCAGGCATTGAAATCCATGAACACACCGCTTCGTGAACTTCGTGCTCTCCGTGGTAAAAAAAATTACTGTAGGGTACTGCACTGCACAAGCACAGTCGTCGTCCGGACCCGTAAACCCTGTACCTGGAGCATTTGTGATCGTGTTGTTCACTCGGATTAAATCCGTTCTGAACTCCGAAACTTGAGTTAATACACTTTTCAATTTGCTTGTGTGGAACAGACCCGGGTGCTAGAGTGATTTCCAGGACGATCTTTTTACTCCGGCCCTAACATGGATGTTATAAAATGCTGAAAGAGAACTTCTTCCAAACCTCATTCACCGTCTTCTTGTCACTGTCAGAAAAAGCATCTCCTGACGCAAGCGGATTCCAGCCAGTTTCCTTGATCGACATACCACCCATATAGCGCTTTAGCGAATACGCTTTTTCAATTGCCAGCTTGCGTAAGCGGCTTGTTCATCATGCTATAAGCCATTGGACTTTCGGCTTTGGATACGCATCGCGTCGTCCTGATCAATTATTCTCAACTCAATACAAGGATTGTATATGAAAAGACCTGCAACACTTTACCCCATCCTGGCCCTGAGCATTTTCAGTTACCCGGTCATTACCCACTCAGACAGCCTGTATGAGGTCGCTCACTACAACAGAGACTCGTCAAGACCCTGGCAGGAATCGGTCAATACAGTGACGGCGTTGAACAATCCGGACCAGTATGCCTGGCAACTGTTTGTCGCACTGAACTGGCCGGTTTCACCCGACAGTTGCAATCCGGACAGAAGAAAATCTCTCGGAGATCCCGGTAAAACCGTCTGGCAAAGCTGGATTGCCAAACAACAGGTCTACCTGCCGAATGCAGCCAGACCGGAACATTGGCGACATAACTGCAGAAATGGCTCCGATTCTGCACTTCCGATCGGAGATTACAGTACAGGTTTCGACGAAACCGTAACAATGAATCAACTGACCTACGACTATATCCGTGACAATAAACTCTACAGCCTGGACGAGCAGGAACGACTGGCAAATGCCGGTGTCCGGGATCTTGAGTTTCCGCTCGGATCAAAAGAGATCAAGGCTTACTGGGTAAAGATCGGCGAAGCTGACAAACCGAGATACCACTGGGCTGAAACCGAGTCGGACGGAGTTACTGCGATATACGGACTGAGCGCACTCCACATCATGTCGAAGGAAAACCCGACCTGGTTCTGGACAACCTTCGAGCACGTCGATAACGAACACATCTGGCCCAGTGTTTACCCGGAGGCGTTTCGTGGTTGGGTAGTACCGTCAGTTGACAGTGCCGCCTGTCCATCAGACAACCTGTCATGCAACAGCGTACCCGATGGGTTTGGTCTGAAGGGCACCAAATGGGAGAATTATCGTTTGAGAGGTACTCAAATCGATTGGGTGGATAATCGTGGCAATCCAACGATCCTGACCAATTCACAAATCGAGGGTAATCAGGACCAGGAGAGCGTGTCCTGCATTACCTGCCATGCGCTCGCAGTGAAGGGCACCCAAGGCGATCCGATCCCGATTCCCTTATTTACCGGCGAGGTCAGCGATGAGGGTTTTCCCCACGGCTATGTAGGGGCCCCCTTACCCGCCCTGTTCAAAGACCAAAACAGCCAACCGGTACCCTACCTGGGGCTCGACTACGTCTGGTCCTTGCGTCATGCACAACGTGAATAGCACAATCAATCATCCAGGATAGCTTCAACCGGTTCCATCGACAGCATGCACGCGAGGAATCGCGCTTAGTGACTGTTATTTCGACACAGACCTGGACACTGGCAGGTGAATCCAGGTCTGCGTTGGAATGGCAACATGATGCGCAGTGACATGATAAATCACAGCAAGCTGATTCATTCAATCGCTTGACTAGCTTATCCATACGCCAACTCTGACAAGCATACCTCCCGTTCCACCAAATGCTTCGCCGGTACATTCGGGACCCATACATGAACCATACTAAAACCCTTTAAACAGAGTACAATACTGGTTTGACAACCTGACGATCACCTGCCGGGAGAGGGAGATGCAACGCCTACTGATCACCTATCGTTCCTATCTGTTAAGTGGCCTGTTGATTATCGCTACGTTGTTGCTCGTTACGGATGTGGGAATCCTCTCACCGGGCTTATGGTTGGTTATCCTGGTGGCGATTCTGCTTTTGGTGTTTGCACGGCGGCCCCGTTGCGAAGGGTTTGTCACCTGGAATCCTGAGTACAGCGTTGGAATCAAATCCATCGATGACCAGCACATAAAGCTTCTCAACCTGATCAACAACGTTCGTGCTGCAGTCCTCTGTGACACCGGCCCCGACTTTGAACGGGGCGCCCTCGAAGACCTGGTCGCTTATACACAGAGCCACCTCAAGTATGAAGAGGAACTCATGCGCAAACACACCTATTTCGACGCGGAAGCCCATAAGGGACAGCACGACCGCATGGTCTCCCAGGTCGACCTGTATGTGAAACGCTACGAGGAAAAAGGCAGTGAGATCCTGCCCGAGGTGGCGGACTACCTGCAGCGCTGGCTGGTGCAGCATATTCAGGGCACTGACCGTAAACTCTGTGATTTCCTGCGCACCTGCGATATTCAATGAACTAAGCCAAGGCACTCAGCGAGCAGGAACCAGGGAGGGTTCCATGCCAACAAACCTATTCAGCAAGATAGTCCCCCACATATTTCCTCAGTCATGCCTGCTGTGCGGCAACCCGGGCGATTTCGCCACGCGTTTCTGCTCGGCTTGTTATCAGGAGTTACCCTTCAATCATCACGCCTGTCGCGGATGCGCTTTGCCCCTGCCTCCCGGCACCCCAGCGGAAACACTCTGCGGTCAATGCCAGAAATGCGCTCAAACCTTCGACTCGGCATTGACTGCCTTACGCTATGAAGCTCCCACAAGCCGATTGATCAGCGCCCTCAAGTTCAACCATCAACTCCATCTTTCCACACCCCTCGCACGCTTATTGATCGCACGACTCGGAAAAATCGATAATCCTCCAGACAGGATTCTGCCTGTCCCTCTTCACCCGATACGGCTCAAACAGCGCGGCTTCAACCAGGCAGTGGAACTGGCGCGGATTGTTTCCCGTCACTTTGCCATACCCCTCGACCTGCACAGTGTACAGCGCATGCGCAATACCCAGGCCCAGTCAGATCTGAAGGAAGCCGACCGGCAACGTAATTTGCGTAACGCGTTTCGAATGCGGGATTCTGTCAGGGGCTTGAAGCTGGCGATACTCGATGATGTGATCACCACCTCAGCAACGGCCAGGGAGTTGGGAAGGACCCTAAAGCAGGCGGGTGCCGCACGGGTTGATGTATGGGCGATAGCCCGAACCGTACGCAGTTAAACCTGGCCAGGGTTAGTGGCGTTTACCGCAAATGATGTGCAGGCAGATCGCCGGGTACTTATACACATTGTGATGTATATTGAAATCTATTTACGGTTCATATTTCTTCAGTAAGCACCAGACGGACTCATGACATTCACAAACCGGAGGCAGAATGCCGCCATCCCTGGCGCTGCCTGTCGCTGGAGACGCGAGAACGGAGAGAATCGCTCAGCCAGGAACGGGTATAGCCTCCTGAACGTCCTCTGACGTACAGGTTGCAGGACATTCAGCAAAAACCCGGGCGGTGCAGCGGGCGCAGCGGGACTCATCCATGCGACCAACCACGGTTTTCAGACCCGTACCTTTGGACTCAAACACGTGATCCGCGCCGATCTCATCCAGGTACCCACCCCGTTCCAGGAAACTGCGCACCCCGGGCTTGATGCGGAACAGATAGAGTTCGCGTCCTTCCCGACGCAGACGATGGGATTCCTGCACCAACAGTTCGGCACCGGCCACATCGATGAAATTCATGCTGCTGCCAATGATCGCCAGGTGTCGGGGAGTACGGTCCTTCTTCTCCATGTTGCGCAGTCTTTCCGCCACATGACTGACGGCCCCAAAGAACAGGGAACCGTCGACACGCACCATACGTAACTGGGGACACTGGGGCAGGTGTGCGGCATCGTTGAAACGGCGCTTCGGCAGGGAGGGATCCGGCACCCGCTCAGCCAGGTTGGGCCGGGAGGTACGATTCAGATACGCGATCAGGGACAGGCCAACGCCCAGCAGGATGGCAAACTCCAGATCCAGAAACAGGGCTGCCAGAAAAGTCACGCTCATCACTGTTGCTTCGGTGCGGCTGGCCTTGAGGATTTTACGGATGTGGTGGCCATCGATCAGGCCATAGGCCACCAGCAATAACACGCCCGCCATGGCCGCATTGGGCAGATAGGCAGCCAATGGTGCAACCAGCAGAACGATTCCCATCAGGAACACACCGGCCAGGATCGCCGCCAGGGGGGTCTTGGCACCTGCCTCGTAGTTCAGTCCGCTGCGGTTGAACGAACCGGTGGCGACATAGCCGGAGAAGAAACCACCGACCATGTTGGACAGGCCCTGGCCGATGAACTCCTGATTGCCGTTGATGTGTTGTCCCGCACGGATCGCTATGGATCGGGCGATGGAGACTGCTTCGGTCAATGCGAACAGGGTCACGGCCAATGCGGTGGGAGCCAGTTCGCGGAAGGTATTGAGATCAAAACTCGGCATAGACAGGGGCGGCAACTGGCTTGGCAGAGCACCGACTGTTGCGATGCCATGCGCCGGGGCGTCAAGCAGCACCGACAGCAGACTGCCCACGAACAGCGCACCGATCATGTAGGGGAAACGGGGCAGATAGCGTTTCAGCAGTATCCCGGACAGCAGCGTCACAACACCCACCAGGGTTGCGTAGGGATTGATTGCATCGGCCTGCAGATAGAGTGAATGCAGGGTTTCAACCGGCCCGACGCCCCGGGGCAGCGCAACCCCAAAGAAATTCTTTAGCTGGCTGGCGGCAATCAAAACCGCAGCACCGGCAGTGAATCCGACAATTACCGAATGCGAGATGAAATTCACCAGGGTTCCGAGACGCGCCACCCCCATGAACAACTGGATCGCGCCCACCATCAGGGTGAGGGTCAGTGCCAATTGTACATACTCGGCACTACCCGGCTCGGCAAGGGTACTGAGGGATGAAAACAGCACGATGGAAGCCGCGGTGGTCGGCCCCGATACCAGGTGCAAGGATGAACCGAACAACGCCGCGATGATCGCCGGCACCATTCCCGCGTACAGGCCGTATTCCGGTGGCATGCCGGCGATTGTGGCGAACGCCACACCCTGGGGTAGCACCACGATGGCACCGGTCAGGGCGGCAACCAGATCAGACTTGAAGCTGTTGCGATTGACCCGGGGCAACCAGAGCAGAAAGGGCAGGAAGCGACGCAGGGCTTCCATGCGGCTGCGGTGATCGTCAGAAAAAATCGGCAAGTCGGATGACAGGGTACTCATGAATGCAACAACCAGGCTAGTGAGGGTGGTAAATAGGGTCCGGGGTATCAATCGGCGTGATGGCGGTCCAGGCTGCCGCCGTCAATCACATGGGGATGGGATCTACCCGAGGTCTCATTGCGCGGCTTATGACCGGGAAAAGACCCCCCGTCGCCGATCCAATGCACCGTTTCACGGGTATTTTCCCGGACCGATTCATTGATGCCCTTGACCCGCTCCTGTACTGCCAGGGTCAAAGCAAACCCGACAGCGACGATCATCGTCAGCGCAAGGTTGTGCTCGACCAGGAGGACGGCGGCAAGCCCGGCAAAGATGAGGATTTTCACAATCAGACTCATCGGGATATGGCCCTCAAAGTTCAGGGCGGTTGGACTGCTATGCTGCATCTTAGACTCCAGGGATAGTTTAGACTGTTCAGCTTGCTGACAGGATAAACAGGCCTGCGTGAAGACAATGCAAAGTGAAAGTTAAATCCGCGTTAAAGATGGAATCTCCTTCTTAGAACCCGGTTATTGTTAACCGCACAGACGGAGCCTGTTCACCCGGAATGACATTCTGACGAGAAGTTTACTGATGATCGGCCCTGATCCGCGCCGGTGCGGCGGATTCACAGCTTGAGTGGCGGTCAGGAAAAATATTGAGTTGATTGAAGGATGACTTTTTGAGTTGTGGCGTTCGCTGCGCTCAGGTGTTTTTACCCCCCTCTCCCACAAGGGGAGAGGGCGATTGCTTGGAGAGGTTCGTCGTGTCTCTCTCTGCTTCGCGTTCTGCCGGTTCCCGGATTCCACTTCGTTTCATCCAGGCCACACTGGTGTCTCCGCGCCTGATCAGCCTTGTAGCCCGGGTGAAGCAACGCGTAACCCAGGAGGCTTAGGGCCTGTTTACCCTAATCCAATACGCTCTATCTGGACCTGAAAAAGCACCATTCAAGCCGCAGAAGGATCCAACGCCCGCAGCCCCAGGATCGCCACCGCTCCACCTGAAGCCTGATTCTCCAGAGTAATGCTCCAGTCATGACGCCGGCACAAACGCTGTACCAGGGAGAGCCCCAGTCCGGCTCCCTGACTGTTGTCACCCCGGACATAGGGTTGAAACAGCTTGGGCAGGGCCTCCGGATCGATCCCCTGACCGCTGTCCTCGACCCGAATGCTGTGGTTCTGCAGGCGCACACGTATCTCCCCCGACTCGGTAAAATTCAGGGCATTGCGCAGCAGGTTTCCCAGCACCATCGCCAGCACCGCATGATCTGCGTGTACCTCGGGTTTGCCATCGACCTGCAGGATCAGCTTCAGGTCCCGACCGCGTAAAAACGGCTGATAACGATCGATGAGTTCACGCGCCACAGTCTCAGCATCACACACCCCGGGGGGCGGGGATTCCGCATCCTGTTCACGGGCCAGGGCCAGCAGTGCGCTGGAGATCTCCCCCATCTCCACCACCGATCGGGCGATCCTGGCCACCCTTTGCTGATTGCGAGGGTCCAGGTTCGGATCGGAGAGCAGCAGTTCGGTGGCACCCTTGATCACCGCCTGGGGGGTTCTCAGTTCGTGGCTGACATCCCCGGTGAACAGCCGTTCCCGCTCGATGAAGTCATGCAGCCGCTGCAGATAGGTATCGAAATCGGCCGCCAGTTGCTGCACCTCTTGCCAGGGAAAGGCGTCCGCCAGGGGCGGCGGCGGATCGTCCTCGGGATGGCGTTCGGCCACCCGCTGGATCAGTTCGGTGATCGGGGCGATGGTGCGTCCCGCCAGCCACCGGCCGGCGAGGGCGGAAACCACGGTGATCAACAACACACTTCCGGCCAACAGCAGGAGAAATCCCTGCTCGCGCCGCTTCAGGGCACTGATGTCATACAGCACCACGAAACGCTGGGATCCCACCTCACGCACCGCTGCCCGGTAGGGGATACCCTCAAGCACCATGGGATGGGTCCCGACCGGCAGGTTTTGCACCGATTTCGGAACCTCCGAATGGGTCGCCCCGGGGGATACGACAAAGGCCCGGATGGTGGCGGTCCGTTCCGGCAGGGACTGGGGATTGCGGGCCCGACGTGCCACATAGTCGTCGAGTTCCGCCTTGAGGGTTTCATCGATGAGGCGCCGTTCCAGGTCCTGGGAGGCAAGATGGATGATCATCGCCAGCACCAGGCTGACAACTCCGCCAAACACCGCCAGGGTGACCGCGACCCGATTACGCAGGCTGCGTCTGGCAGGCATGATCCAGGTTCCTCAACAGGGCTTCCTCAGCGTTCGCCCGGCGGCGCCAACTGGTAACCGATGCCGCGCAGGGTGTGTATCAGCGGGGTATCCGCCGCCTGATCGACTGCGCTGCGCAGGGCGTGCATGTGGGTGCGCAAGGCGTCACTGTCCGGGGGTTCATCACCCCAGATCTCCCGTTCGAGTTCTTCGCGCCGCATCACTGCGGGGGAACGTCGCATCAGCACCTCCAACAGGCGCAGGGGGATGCGCCCCAACTCGATCCGGCGACCGGCGCGCTCCACCCGCAAACGGTCCAGATCGAAACTCAGATCCGCCACCTTGAGCAGGTTGCCACTGTGAACCTTGCGCCCGCGACGCACCAGCGCGGTGATCCGCGCCTCGAGTTCCGGCAGCGCAAAGGGTTTGACCAGGTAGTCATCGGCGCCGGTGGCAAAGCCCTCGAGTTTGTCATTAAGGGTGTCCCGAGCGGTCAACATCAGCACCGGGGTATCACGGCCCTCGCGGCGCAGGCGGGCACAGACCTCCAGACCATCCATGCCGGGCAGCATCAGATCGAGAATGATGACATCGTAGTTTTCATCCAGGGCTCTGCGCAGCCCGGACAGGCCGTTGTAGGCCAGGTCCACGCTGTGTCCGTGGGCCTCGAAAAAATCGCTCAGATTTTCAAGCAGATCGGGATTGTCTTCGATGATGAGCAGGAACATGGCACACAGAGCATAATAGCCGCATCGATCCAAGTCCATCGGAGAGGCCAACGCACAGGAATGAGCTGGCCCCATGAGTGGCGCCGCATACTCTCAACGGCGGCGGCTCAACGGACAGCTGCTGCGTACTGTGCGTTGCGGCGCGATCTTACGCACCACCGGGCGGGACTGGGTGGCAGGGCGGGCCGAGCTGGCTTTCGCCCTGGGCATGACTTTTGACACATCGCTCATCTTCACCGAATTGAAGGTGTCGGTATTGATCGGTGCCATGCGGGTGCCCTTGGGGGGTGGTGTCTGGGTGTAGTTGACCTTGCCCTGCTCGTCATACCACTTGTACATGCCCGCCAGGGCCGGCGGTGAGAGGCTCAGCATTGCCAGTGCGGCGAATACCGAGAAGCGTAAAACCCGTTCCATGCTGTGTGTCCTGCCACGATCGTCCAATTGGGACATAAAGTAACACAATTTGATGGCCGACTCCCACCACACCACCGGTAATGGCCCAATCGGCTTTTTCCATCGTTCTTGAGCTAAAGCAAAGCCTTTTCAGGTCGCCAACTTCACTACAGGTCTTCTTTTTATACCAGAGACAAGGATTCCCGCAGCGGACCCGTCTGTCGCTGAGCCTGCTCGGGCGCAAAAAACATCAGGAGTTGTAACAAAAACTGAACTACATGGCCGGGAGGCTATCATGACGCTTCTAAACAACCTGCCCATCAAACTGCGTCTTACGCTCATCGTCGGGGTTTCCATCTTAACCTCGGTTATTATCGGGTTGCTCGGGCTCACCAGCCTGCGCAGTGCCGATAAATCAGTGGATGAACTGTACCATGTCACCATCCACCACATGCACACCATGGGCGTCGTGGTTGAGCATCTGCAGGCTTCCCGAACTCAGATGCTGTTCGCTCTCCAGCACGATCCCGCATTGGACATCGCCGCGAAACATAACCACCCGATTTCCCGTCATACGGACCAGGCCAAAGTCGACATGGAGGAACTGAATCGGCATTGGCAGGATTTCACTTCCACTGACATCACCGATGAAGAGAAGCAACTGGTCGCGACCTTCAACGAGGCCTGGTCGAACCTGGTAAACAAGGGCTTCACTCCGATGATCGAGTTGATCAACAAGGGCGAATTCGGCAAGGCCGCCTCCCTGCTGGTCGATATCGTCAACCCGAACACCGCCAATGCAGTGAAGGTGCTCGATCGGCTGACAGAGATCCAGATGACCGAAGCCGGCGAAATGTTCGAGGCCACAGACGCCAACTACCACACCATGTTCAATATCATCATCGTCTGTATGGTGATAGGCGGTCTGGTGAGTGCCGTGCTGGCTTACATGACCATTTCCGGGATCTCCCGCGCAGTCGAGCAGATCGAGGTCGCATCCACCCGTCTCTCGGAAGGTGACCTGAATGCCCGTGTCGAGTACACAGCCCGGGACGAAATGGGTCACATCGCCAGATCGGTAAACCGCATGGCGGAAACCTTCCACAACATGGTCAATGAAGTGAAGGAGGCGGTGAGCCGGTTGGCCTCCGCAGCGGAAGAAACCTCAGCGGTAACCGCGCAAACCACCGCCGGCATCAATCAGCAGATGAGCGAAACCAGCCAGGTAGCCACGGCGATCAACCAGATGAACGCCACGGTTCACGAGGTGGCGCGTAATGCTGTGGATGCGGCCAGCGCAGCCCGGGAGGCGGATACCACCTTCATCCAGGGTAAGCAGGTAATCGACGGGGTCATCGAGGCGATCGGCAATCTTGCCAACGAAGTGGAATCCGCGGCCACGGTGATCCAGGAACTCGAAGTCGAGAGTAAGAGCATTGCCTCGGTGCTGGATGTGATCAAGGGCATTGCCGAGCAGACCAACCTGCTTGCGCTCAACGCAGCCATCGAAGCGGCCCGGGCCGGGGAACAGGGACGCGGTTTCGCCGTGGTGGCGGACGAGGTCCGCACCCTGGCAGGACGCACCCAGGAATCGACCCAGGAGATCGAAGAGATGATCAGCCGGTTGCAGGCGGGGAGCAACAATGCGGTGCGGGTCATGGCCTCCGGTAAGGAGATGACCCAGGTGGGCGTGGAGAAGGCCGGATCGGCCGGACAGGCGCTCTCATCCATCAACACTGCCGTGGAACACATCACTGCCATGAACACCCAGATTGCCAGTGCTGCGGAAGAGCAGAGTGCGGTCACCGAGGAGATCAACCGCAGTATCATGAGTATCAACGAGGTGGCGGAGCAGACCGCCACCGGTGCCCAGCAGACCTCTGCCGCCAGTGACGAACTGGCCAGGCTCGCGGAACAACTCAAAGGACTGGTGAATCACTTCAAGGTCTGAAACAGCCGCCACCTCGCACCGGAAGGTTGGGTGCGGGGGGCTGACTCAAGGCCTCGGCATGACGGTCATGGAGCGCCAATCGGCAGGATAAATCGTGCTCCCATGTGCTCCATCTCCACCCCATCCGGACGGATCTCTATGATCCGTGGTCCCTCGCTCAAATAGTCACCTTCCCGATAGCGTTGCATGTTGATCAGCACGTAACGCTTTTCCGGGCGCTGGTCATAGCTGTGAATATCGATATTCATCGGCGGCAGACTGGAAACGAATCCGGCGGGCATTTCATTCAGCAGTTTGGCCTCGGGCGGCGGTTCGGGAGCGGGCCTGGGCGTAGGCCTGGGAGCCGGTGGCGGCTCAGGTTCCGCAGTTGCCGTGACTTCCGGCGGCTGGGTTTCAACCACGTCCGGCTGGGTAGCGGGCGTCGGCAGCTGCGGAACGGGTTCAGAAACCGTCCTTTCAGCAACCTGAGAGTTCGACAGGTCGGCACGGGCGTGTTCCGGCCGGGCCGTCAGTTCGGCGCCTGAATTCACTGCAGGCTTTTGCTCATTACTCACTACCGGGGGTTGTTCCTGCACTTCAGGCTCAGACTGAAAACCTCCCCCGAGATAAGCGCCTGCCAAGAGCATCACTACGGCAAACAACCCGAGCATGATCCATCCCATGCGGCCTGTGCCGCCACTGGGTTGATCCCCGGCATGGGACGAAATACCGGGAACCTCCCCCAGCTTGTGCTGCCGCTCCGCCTTTTTCAGGGCTTCCAGTATCAGGGACATCTACCCCTCCCCCCGGTGACTGAAGGGTTGCAGGATCGGGGTCTCATCGGGCAGATCCAGGTTATTGAGGAAGATCTGGGTCTCCTGCCCGGCCACGCCGTCCTCGAGCAGGCCATTGTTTCGCTGGAAAGCCTGCAACCTGAGTTTCAGGGCCTGATCGAATCGGTCCAGACCCTGAGGTGGTTGCGGGACCTGCCCGTCCACCTTTTCCAGGCGTTCTCGCAACCAGGTCACCGCCTTGCCTGTTGAACCCTGGCCAATCAGCGCCAGCCCTGAGAGCGGTCGCCAGAGCATCACAAAGCCCCCTTTCCACAAGGGAGACAGCCGTTCCCGGCGCACCACGCCCTCCCCTTCTCCGGTTTTCACCAGCAACCAGTCATCATCCACATGAGTGAGAATCAGCAGACGTTCCTGCTGCTCCTGTTTCAAACGGATCAGCATGGGCCGGTTCATGCGCATCAGGGTTTCCCAGGAAGCGCTCGCCACCAGGCAGCGCAAACCGTACCCGGGGGCCTGGGCACAGGGTGGCTTGGCAATATCCAATCGGTAGTCCGCATCCCAGATGTGGAAAAGCTGCTGATAGATCAGGAAGGTGTTCTGAGGGTGGCTGAACAATTGCAGCAGATCGACCTCTGTGGGCCCGTTCGACTCCACTGTGGCACGATCCGGTTGCAGGTCCGGCTGCGGGTCAGCTTCCACCTCCAGCGTATTGGCGGAAGCAGCAGGTTCTGCAACTGGTGCAGAAGCGTTTTCGAGCACGCCCCTATCCGCAACCGACTGTTCATCACTCCCGGGGGCAATGGCCACCCCTGCCTCTGCATCCCGGGGTGACGCCAGTTCACCGGCTTCAGGCATGCCGCCTGGCAATTCAGGCTGATCCCTCTGCTGCATGGGTTCAGACATGGACGGTTGTTGTACCTGGGGTTGCGATTTCACAGCCGGCAGACGGCTCTCGATGTGCTCGGGGGAAGCCTGCTGATGGGTATATCCATACCAGGCCAGCGCCGTAACCAGCACCAGACCGAGACCCAGCGCCAGGGCGCCCCCCCAGCGACGGGACGGCTTGCGGCCCATCACTTCCCGGCCCGCCTGCCAGACCAGCCGGGGTGTGGCTCGCTGATGCCCGGTGGTGTAGAGAGCCAGCAAGGAGCGCTCGCAAATGGTATTGATGAGCCGCGGAACACCCCGGGAGAAGCGGTAAACCAGACGCATGGCGAACGGAGTAAACAGATCCTCGCGCACCCCCGCCACCGCCAGGCGATGGGTGATATAGCTTCGGGTTTCTGCAAGATTCAGGGGCGAGAGGTGGTATCGGGCGGTAATCCGCTGATCAACCTGGCGTAACTCTTTGCGGGCCAGCATCTGCTGCAATTCCGGCTGCCCCACCAGAATGATGCGCAGAAGTTTGTGGCGTGATGTCTCGAGATTGGTCAACAGACGCACCTGTTCCAGCACCCTGGGACTGAGATTCTGCGCTTCGTCCACCACCAGCACGGTATGCCGGCCGGCGCTGTGGGTCTGAATCAGATGCCGGGTCAGCAGGTCACTGAGATATTTCAGTGAATAGGGTGGCCCCTGGTAAACGATACCCAGTTCGTCACAAATGGTGGCGAGAAATTCCCGGCGCGACAGTCTCGGGTTGAGAATCAGAGCGATATCCACACTTTCCAGCTGTTGAGCCAGCAGACTGCGCAGCAACAGGGTCTTGCCGGTACCCACCTCGCCGGTGAGCAGCACGAATCCGCCATTTGGCCCGGTGCCGTATATCAGGTGTGCAAGGCTCTCCTCATGGCCGCGACTGAGGTAGAGATAGCGGGGATCCGGGGTAATCGCGAAAGGGTTTTCCTTAAAGCCGAAATCGCTGAATTTCATGGTTGGGAGCGCGGGTCATTCACACCCGTCATCCGCCTCCTCGGTGTTCTGCTTGGCGATTTTCGTGGCGAGTTCCAACCACATGATGGCTTCCTGTTCATCCCTCTCGACACCCTTCCCTGAGAGGTAGATCTGGCTGAGTTCATTCGCGGCCTTGTAGGAACCACCCTCCGCAGCCCGTTTGAGCCAGTACACACCTTTCTCCACATCCGGATCCACCCCCTTGCCTGACAGGTAGAGCAGTCCCAGTTGGTATTGTGCTTTGACATGGTCGCGCTTGGCCATGCGATTGAACAGCCGCGCGGCTGCCAGATAGTCCTGGGACTCGAGGGCCGCAACACCGTCATCATAGTCGTCAGCGGCCATCAACGGCGTCACAGGCAGGATCAAAAAGGCAACCAGTAAAGCGGGCATCAACAGCTTCAGGATTCGAGGATGTTTCATATCGGGTAGTGTACGGGTTGCCACGAGCCTGGGGGAAACGGTTTGAATGTACATCGACATCGTCCTGATATTCTGACACAGAGCGGCGCTAATAATAACCCGATTCCGGTCACTGGTCCTGCGCTCCGCTTGGCTCGGGGATGCACCTGTACAGCTCACCTCAGGTTTACCTGTCGAGGACCGGATCGAATAACCCGTACCTTCAAAACCAGACCCGTTCCCCGTTTATTCAGCACCATTTAAGGGTAAGAATCGGGCCAGGAGTACCTGCTGGAGCGACCCTGACCTCGGGAAAAACCCAATGATCGGATGAACAGGCTTGACCCGACGAACCCCGAGGATTTTGATTGAGGTCACAAATATCACCCAACCCCCGGATATGAAAACGGGTTCATTTGCCAGGCTGCGGAATTCGGGTTCCAATCCGGAGACCCCATTCCTCAACAGTGAATTTACGGTACCAACATGTACAGAACACTCGCCTCCCTGCTGTTCCTGATGCTCTCCCTGCCGGTATGGGCCATGCCCCTGGTCACTCCGGAATGGATCGATGCCCACAAAAAGGATCCGGACCTGGTGTTGCTGGATCTGCAACCGCAACAGAATTACATCCGCTTCCACATCCCCGGTTCGATCAACACCGATATCAACCAGTGGCGCACCGAAAAGCAGGGCCAGCCAAAGGTTTTACCGCCGGTGAAGATACTGGAACAGCTGATCGGTAACCTGGGCATCGGAAACGACACCCATGTGGTGCTGATTCCACTCGGCGCCAGCGCGGGTGATCTGACCCAGGCGGCCCGCCTGTACTGGACCTTCAAAGTGTTGGGCCATGATAACGTCTCGATCCTTAATGGTGGCCTGGTCAGTTACGCGGAAGCCCGTCGCTTCCCCCTGGAGAAAGGCAGCAACAACCCAACACCCAAGGCGTTCAAGGCCCACTACCGGGCGGATTACAACCCGGACACCCCGGCGGTGCGTCAGGCCATCGAATCCGGCGCCCTCGCAGTGGACAACCGCAGTCGCGCAGAGTATCTCGGCATCTACGGCGGGGGCGAAGGCACTCGCGCCGGCAGCCTGCCGGATGCGGTCAACCTGAACTACGACTGGCTTACCGTGAACGGGGGCGGAAAACTCCAGTCTGAGCAGAACCTCAAGAAGATCTACGGGATCAGCGAGGTACCCCTGGAGGGTGAACAGATCCACTATTGCCACACGGGTAACCGGGCCGCACTGGGTTGGTTCGTCTCCCATGAAATCCTGGGCAACTCCCAGGCACGGCTCTACGACGGTTCGACCGAGGTGTGGGCGGCTGACCCCTCTCTGCCCATGCAGAAACGGGTCGACCTCAGTCACTGAGTCAGGCCCGCGTCGCTAACCGACCCGGCAGATGAGCGCTGCGAAACACCAGGACAGGCGGGGAGCCCTTGGTGGGCTCTGCGTCCTGATGATGCTGTTCGGCCCGGGTATCCATGCCGAATCAACCGGGGAACCACCGATGCTGATACCGCAAGTTCTGCTTGATGCCTACCGTGCGAAGGGACCGGACTATTCACCCCGTACCGAACACCTGCGGGAGGACGGCTCCCCCCGTTACATCAACCGGCTGATCCTGGAAGACTCCCCCTACCTGTTGCAGCATGCTCACAACCCGGTGGACTGGTACCCCTGGTCCGAGGCGGCTTTCGCCAGGGCCCGGACTGAGAACAAACCGATATTTCTCTCCATCGGTTACGCCACCTGTCACTGGTGCCACGTCATGGAACGGGAGAGCTTCGAAAACCCGACCATCGCCGAGCGGCTGAACCAGGATTTCGTGGCCATCAAGGTGGACCGGGAGACCCATCCTGACGTTGATGAGATCTACATGGACGCAGTGCTGCTCACGACCGGACAGGGGGGATGGCCGATGTCGAGTTTCCTCACCCCGGAAGGCAAACCCTTTTTCGGTGGCACCTACTATCCCCCCGCCCAGTTCGAGTCCCTGCTGGATCAGGTCAGCGAGCTTTGGCACTCACGCCGGGAGGAACTGCTGAAACAGGCCGAGCGGATCGCCCAGGCAGTGGCCGAGCAGAACCGCATCAGCGGTGAGGCCAAAGCCCTCGACGACGGGGTTTTCCAGCAGGCCGTCGGTGCCATGCAGAAAAGCTTCGATGAACTCCAGGGCGGTTTTGGTCAGGCACCCAAATTTCCCCGGGAACCCTGGCTCTACCTGCTCCTGGATCAGGCGGAACGGCACGCCGACGAGGTTGCCCGGCATATGCTCATCGAGACCCTCGACCATATGGCCCGGGGCGGTATCCACGACCAGGTCGGGGGAGGCTTTCACCGTTACTCCACAGACTACGAATGGCTGGTGCCCCACTTTGAAAAGATGCTCTACAACCAGGCCCAACTGGCACGCATCTACCTGCAGGCCTGGCGCATCAGCGGCCGGGCAGACCTGCTGCGGGTGGCCACCCGCACCCTGGATTATGTAGCCCGGGAGATGACCGCCCCGGACGGGGGTTTCTACTCCGCCACGGATGCGGACAGCGAGGGCGAGGAGGGACTGTTTTTCACCTGGACCCGGGCGGAACTGAAACAGGCCCTGAGTGCCGAGGAGCTGGAACTGGCATTGAGCGTCTATCCGGTCCACCGGATCGGCAATTTCGAGGGCCGCACGATTCTGCATCTGCCGGTGAGTCTGGCAGAGCGGGCGCGACAACTGAACATGCCGTTGGAAACCCTGGTTGAACGGGTTGACGGTATCAACCGGAAACTGCGCGAAGTCCGTAACCAGCGTGTTGCCCCGCTGCTAGACGACAAGATCATCACCGCCTGGAACGGTATGATGCTGGTCGCCTTCGCCCAGGCCGCCGCACTGCTGCAACGGGACGACTACCGCCGGATAGCACTGCGTACCGGAGAGACCCTGTGGCAGCGGGGACACCCGCAACCCGGGCGGTTGTGGCGGGTGCTGCCCCGGGAGGCTGAAGGGATCCCCGCCACCCTGGAGGACTATGCCTGTCTCGCCGAAGGTTACCTGTCGCTCTACGACCTGACCGGGGAAGCCGCCTGGCTGGCACGCGCCCGGGAACTGGCCGACGCCCTGCTGGAGCGCTTTCTGGACCCGGAGCACGGGGGATTCTTTCTCAATGAGGCGGGTCATGAACTGACCGCCATGGAGCGACCCCGTGACGAAGGCAGTGACGGCGCAGTCCCCTCCGCCAGCAGCGTGGCCATCCGGGTGCTGCAGCAACTCGCCCGACGCACCGATCACCCCGCTTACCGTGAAGCGACAGAAAAGCTGCTGTCCCGCTTTGCTCCTGAAGTGGAGCAGGCGCCCTACACCTATACCTACCTGCTCACCGCGGCGGCGGAATACCGCGGCGCTGAGCTGGCCCCCTGGGGATACGCGGGTCAGGGCCAGATTCATGCCCGGGGCGGGATAACTCAAACCGCTACCGCCCCCCTGCTGGAGGTGGAGCTTTCCATGCCGCAAGGCTGGCACATCCAGTCGAACCAGCCCCTGGGGGAGGGACAGATCGCCACCCGGATGGAATTGGCGAATGACATCGAGGCCTGGTCATTGGGCCCGGTCACCTACCCGCAAGGGGAGATCCGTACCCTGGGATTCCAGTCAGAACCCGTATCGGTGTATACCGGTACGGTGCGTCTGCAGGCGTTGCTCACTCCCGGCGCCGGGCGTCAGGAGTGGCGCAACCGCCTGCCGGTGGCAATCAGGTTGCAGGCCTGTAACGATCGGGTCTGTCTGCCCCCGGAAACCCTGACCCTGTGGATCAGCCCGGCGCAGGGGAGATGATCCCTGTGAGGGATAAAACCTGAATGGCGCTTGGACGCGTTCCCACGCTGTGCGTGGGAACGAGGAAAGGGAGAGGTCTGGAGGGTTTTGCATGATCCGGGAGTTCTTCGCATTCTGCGGGATCCCGGGTTCCACTGCGTTT
>JBEVWC010000007.1:0-65068 GCA_040506775.1 Candidatus Thiodiazotropha sp. | reverse complement strand
GCGTGGGAACGAGGAAAGGGAGAGGTCTGGAGGGTTTTGCATGATCCGGGAGTTCTTCGCATTCTGCGGGATCCCGGGTTCCACTGCGTTTCACCCGGGCTACTCGGTGATGTTTGCTTCTCTTGAGATTGCCGTTTGTCCCGAGCGGGAAGCGCGGCAAAAACCGATCCGCGGGGCTGACTGTTTGAGTGTAACGAGTTCCAGACCCGCCGGTTTTTGCCCGCCAGGATCAGACCCCGGCCGCGTAATCCAGGACCAGCCCTAGAAACACCACCAGGCCGAAGCTGTTGTTGTTCATGAAAGCCTGAAAACAGGCCTGGGGCTGCCGATCCCGGGTCAGCCACTGCTGGTAGACGAACAGCACGGCACCGGCAGCAAGCCCCAGGTTATAGAACAGGCCCCGCTCGGCGAGCAGGCCAATGGCCACCAGCAAACCCATCATCAATACCTGCAGCAGGCCGATGATGAGATTGTCATAGGCACCGAACAGGATCGCGCTGGATTTCACGCCGATCTTGAGATCGTCCTCCCGGTCCACCATGGCGTACTGGGTGTCATAGATCAGGGCCCAGATCACCGCGCTAAGGAACATCAGCCAGGCTTCCAGGGGCAAATGCCCGGTCAAGGCCATGAACACCATGGGCACCGCCCAACCGAAGGCGGCGCCCAGGATCACCTGGGGCAGATGGGTATAGCGTTTCATGAAGGGGTAGAGGGTCGCCAGACCCAGGGCAACAAGAGACATGAAGCGGGTTGGCCAGTTGAGAAACAGCAGCAGGGAGGCCGCCAGCAGAGAGAGGGTCAGGAACACCCCGATCGCCTCCCGCGGGGCCACCAGGCCGCTGGCGATGGGTCGGTCCCGGGTGCGCGCCACATGACCGTCGAAATCCCGGTCTGCATAGTCGTTGATGGCGCAGCCCGCCGAACGCATGATCGCCACGCCGAGACTGAATATCAACACCATCCCCCAGGCCGGGGAACCGGCGCCGGCAATCCATAATGCCCACAGGGTCGGCCAGAGCAGCAGCAGGATGCCGATGGGCCGATGCAGACGTACCAACAGGGCATAGCGGCGCAAACGTTCGCTCCATCCTGTGGGGGTCAGCTTGATGTCACCAGGCACTTCACTGGGCACTCTCATGGTTTATCCTCTGCCTGCTCCTATCCTGTTGCGGGAACACCCGGCACCATAATCCCTAATGCGGCAGGCATCAAGACGCCGCATCCCGGGGCCGGACATCAATCGGACAGGGATCGCATGGGCAGTCCCGGCAAAAACAGTTCATTGACCAGCAGCGGACGATGTCCGACGTAGAACAGGGTGCGTCGACCCCAGAGATGATCGGGGGTCTCGCTGAGTTGCTGTCGGGCGATATCGAACAGGGTGTTGCCCGGATAGAGCCGGGCGATCTGGGTGGTCCCCCGGGATACCTTGGGATCGGAAAACAGCACTGCCCCGAGGGGGCGCTCCCCCAGTTGCATCAGCCGTCGGGCCGATCCCTTGAAGGTGGTGACCGGGATCAGGGTGCGGGCGAATACCCAGGGGGTTTCGTCGCACATCAGGACCACATCGCGAATCAATGCCAGCAGCCCCCGCCGCATACCCAGCACCTGTCGCTCGCTGTTCAGCGGCCGGCCCCAGTCCTGGCGCAGCAGACGCACCCGGAAGCAACCCCCGTCACAATGCTGGATCACCCGCCGGGTCAGGGAACCGGTGTCCGTCAACCAGGATTGAACCGGCTTGGGAACACCCACATAGCCATGGGGTCTACCCTGGCTCCAAAGGGGTTCCGGAAGGAGTGTGCTGCTGTTCTGCTTCAAGCGTTCAATCCCTCGTGGGGCATCGGTTGGGATCCTGTAAAGCGGGGATTATCGCACAGGAAACAACCGCTTGACGATGATCGGATAGAGCCTGACTGTTACCGGACAGGCGCTGCTCAATGGAAAAAAACAATAAAGCGTCCACCGCTGTGGCAACACCCCGGCTGCGGCGAAGGAATCGGCCAGGGCTAACTCAAACGCGCCCGTAGACGACCCGCTGCCCAAGCCAACGCTCCACCAGCCGTTTGGCGGCCTGGGGATGCTGCTGCAACAACAGTTCCGAGGCCTCGCGCACCTCGTCGAGCCAGCCTTGATCCCGCAGCGGATCGGCGATTCGCATCTGCATCTCCCCGGTCTGGCGGGTACCCAGCACCTCCCCCGGGCCGCGCATCTCCAGATCCTTCTGCGCGATGAGGAAGCCGTCATTGGTCTCGCGCATGATCGCCAGCCGGTTGCGGGCGTTCTCCGACAAAGGCGCGTGATACATGAGCAGGCAATGACTCTCGGCGCTGCCCCGCCCCACCCGGCCCCGCAGCTGGTGCAGCTGGGCGAGGCCCAGGCGCTCCGGATTCTCGATGATCATCAGGCTGGCGTTCGGCACATCCACACCGACCTCGATCACCGTGGTCGCCACCAGCAGATCCAGCCCCCCTTCCTTGAAGCGTCCCATCACCTGTTCCTTTTCATCCGCCCGGATGCGTCCGTGTACCAGGCCGACCTGCAGCTCCGGCAGGGCCTCCGCCAGCAAGCGTGCAGTCTCCTCCGCAGCCTGACACTGCAAGACCTCGGACTCCTCGATAAGGGTGCAGACCCAATAGGCCTGACGCCCCTCGGCACAGGCGGCGCGTACCCGGGCAACCACCTCGTCCCGGCGCTGATCGGAGATCACCGCAGTGGTGACCGGTTTGCGCCCGGGAGGCAACCCGTCGATCACCGACAGGTCCAGATCGGCGTATGCGGTCATCGCAAGGGTCCGGGGGATCGGGGTGGCGGTCATGATCAGCTGGTGCGGTGTATGCCGGCTGCGGCGTCCCTTCTCGCGTAATGCGAGGCGCTGATGGACACCGAATCGGTGCTGCTCGTCGATGATCACCAGGCCCAGGTCGCGAAACACCACATCCTCCTGGAACAGGGCCTGGGTACCCACGATCAACTGAACCTCTGCCTCGGCGATCTGCTCCAGGACCGCATCCCGGGCACGCCCTTTGAGACGACCGGTCAGCCAGGCAATCGTCACATCCAGGGGTTCCAGCCAGTGACGAAAATTACGCAGATGCTGCTCTGCGAGCAGCTCCGTGGGCGCCATCAGGGCCACCTGACTACCGGCACCGATAACCTGCAGAGCCGCCAGGGCGCTGACCACGGTTTTACCCGAACCCACGTCCCCCTGCACCAGACGCTGCATCGGATAGGTCCGGGCCAGGTCTGACTCGATCTCCTCAGTGACCCGGTGCTGCGCATCGGTCAGCTGAAACGGCAACCCCTGCAACAGGTCAGCCTTGAGTCGGTTGTCCAGCGGGTAGGCGGTGGCGCCCAGGGCACGGTGCTGCGCGCGCACATTGCGCAGGCTGATCTGATGCGCCAGCAGCTCTTCGAAAACCAGGCGCTGCTGCGCGGGGTGCCGCCCCGCCAGGAGCTGTTGTTGATCCACCTCGGGCGGAGGCCGGTGCAGAAACCTGACCGCCTGGGCGAGATCGGGCATACGAAACTGCTCCAGCAGCTGTTGCGGAAGCAGCTCAGGCAGCTGTTGCGGATCTTCTTCGAGCAACGCCAGGGCCTGCTGCATCAATCCCCGCAGGGTCAGCTGATGCACCCCCTCGGTGGTGGGATAGATCGGGGTCAGGCACTCGGCCACCGGCAACGGTTGATCAGGGTCGATCGACTGATACTCCGGATGAACCATCTCCAGACTGTTGGGTCCGCTGCGCACCTCACCGAAGCAACGCAGCCTGACGCCCCGGGACAGGGCCTGACGCTGGGCGTTGCTGAAATAAAAAAACCGCAGGTAGAGAAAACCGGTGCCGTCGGATAGGTGCACCATCAGGGACCGGCGCCGGCCGAAGCGGACCTCCGCGAGACCCACCTCTCCCTCGATCACCGCCTGATCGCCCCGCCGCAGACCGCCGATGGGCTGCACCCGGGTGCGGTCCTGGTAGCGCATGGGCAAATGGAACAGCAGGTCCTGCAGACTGTGAATTCCCAGTCTGGAGAGTTTGTCGGCGTTCCTTGCCCCGACCCCCTTGAGCCGGGTCAGCGGCTGCTGGGAAAGATCTGATGTGGGTTGTTCCTTCGGCAATGTGTCTCGCTTGATTCTGTTCGCGCGGGCCGGGACGTTCCGGGACCTTCGATTTTCCGGGTCAGTATGCGACAGTACACCCGTTCAACCAAGAGATCGCAACATGGTGCTACAAGATACCCTGACGCTGCAGACCCGTGGACGCAATACCTATGACATCAGTGCATCGATCCAGGAGCGGGTACGGGAGTCCGGCATCCGCACCGGCATCTGCCAGCTGTTCATCCGTCATACCAGCGCCTCGCTGATCCTGTGCGAGAACGCCGACCCGGACGTGCGATCCGACCTGGAGCGCTATACCAGCCGGCTGGTACCCGATGGTGACCCGTTGTTCGATCACATCCTGGAAGGACCGGACGACATGTCGGCCCACATCCGCTCGATTCTCACCAATATGGACCTCAGCCTGCCGATCAGCGAAGGGCGTCTTGCCCTGGGTACCTGGCAGGGCATCTACCTGTGGGAACACCGGACTCATGGGCACAGCCGTCAGGTGATGATTACCCTGTACGGC
This sequence comes from Candidatus Thiodiazotropha sp., assembly GCA_040506775.1. Lineage (GTDB taxonomy): Bacteria > Pseudomonadota > Gammaproteobacteria > Chromatiales > Chromatiaceae > Thiodiazotropha. The sequence goes on along the minus strand of JBEVWC010000007.1, from coordinate 60,437 downwards.
GAATAGCGCCATCGCCCAGGCTTCAGCTTATGCTGCAGGGCTCCTGGCGGGCAATGTAGAATTCGGCAAACGCCTCGGGGGGAAGCGCAGGGCTGCATAGATAGCCCTGATACATGTGACACTCGGCCGTATTGAGAAACCGGTACTGTTCCTGAGTCTCGACCCCCTCGGCAACGATCTGCAGATCGAATTTGTTGGCGATGCCGATAATCGTCTCGATCAATTTGGCATCGTCCTCATCCTCGGCCAGATCCTGGGTGAATGAACGGTCGATCTTCAGAATGGTGAATGGGAGTTTCTTCAGATAGGACAGGGACGCGTATCCGGTGCCGAAGTCGTCGATCGCAATGCCGATCCCCTGATCCCGCAGGATCTGCATCTTACGCACCGTCTCGGTGGTCTTTTCGATCATCACCGATTCGGTCAATTCTAGCACCATGAGATTCGGATCAACCCCGTTCGAGCGTATGGTTTCGATGACCCGGTCCGGGTAGCCGATCTGTTTGAACTGCAAGGTACTGACATTGATCGCCAGCTGTTCGAGTCCGGCGAGCGCGGGGTAATCCTGCTTCCAGGTGCGCAACTGCCGGCAGGCGGTTTCGAGCACCCACTGTCCAAGCGGCATGATCAGTCCGGTCTCTTCCGCCAACGCCACGATTTCATTGGGCGGTATGTTGCCCCGTTCCGGATGCTGCCAGCGTAACAGAGCCTCGGCGCCGACGATGCGGTTGTCATGAAACGCCACCACCGGTTGATAATGCAGCATCAGTCCGCCCTGATCGAGGGCGTTGCGCAGATCGTTCTCGAGCTGCAGGCGGGCCTTGATCCAGCGATCCATTTCCGACTGGTAGAAACTGGTTTTACCCCGTCCCTCCTTTTTTGCCTGATACATCGCCGTGTCCGCATGCTTGAGCAGGTTGTCCGGGTCAGTGTTGTAGGCGTCTGTCATGGCCACCCCGATACTGGCGGTGGTGTTGAGTCGGTAACCCATGATCGAAAACGGCGCCGCCAGGGCGTGGTGGATCTTCTCCGCCAGGGTCTCCGCATTTGCGGTCGCCGGCTTCGGCATCTCGCCCAGATCCGGCAGCAGGATGACAAACTCGTCACCCCCCAGACGGGCCACCAGATCCTCCTCCCGGACAATGTTCTTGAGGCGTGCCGCGGTCTCCTTGAGCAACTCGTCTCCCACCGCATGGCCAAGGGAGTCGTTGATCTTCTTGAACTGATCCAGGTCGAGGAACAGCAGCGCGGCGATCACCCCGTGACGCTTGAAACGGATCGCGCACTGACGCAACTGCTCCATCAGCATTACCCGGTTGGGGATATTGGTGAGGGTGTCGTAGTACGCCTGGCGACGGATCTTCTCCTGGGCGATCATCCGCTCGGTGATATCGGTGACGATGCCGATGCCGCCGATCAACTCCCGCTGGGCATCCAGCACCGGCACCGTGCGCAGATTGATGAAGATGTCCGTTGCGGTCAGCTTGGTGGTGTAACCGCCTTCATAGTGACCCTCCTTTCGCTCCAGCACCGCGCGGATCGATGGCAATACCCGGCTGTCGGAGAGGGTATTCATATCCAGTCCGATCACACGCTCCATGGGGGCGCGCAGAATGGTGCTGAATTCCAGATTGGACTCCAGGATCTTCAGGCGGGTGTCGTAGAAAAAGATGCCCACCGGGGCCTCGCGGAAGATCATGCCGAAGCGCTCCTCACTGAGCGCGAGCTGCTGCTGGGCCTTGTCGAAGAGGATCCGCGAGCGGAGGGTATTGAGGAAATCCCGGTTATAGCGCTTGGCGATGACCAGCAGCATGCCCATGTACACCGTGACCAGAAGACCAATCACGATATGGTGGTAGGTCTGTTCGATGAACAGCCGGATCGCCAATGGCAGCAGCATCAGCAACAACAGGAAGCGCATCGGCCCGAGCATGGCGGAAAGGCTGTTCAGAGCCCCCGCGCTCACCCCGGCAAACACCGTCAGCAGCACCGCCTGGGCATAGTAATCCCCCGGCACGAAGAAGATCATGCTGGCGCTGCCGAGCAGGATTGAGGCGGCCACCACGCCAAATACGAAGCGCTGCTCCCACTCCAGCAGGCTGTGCTGACCGGGATGCCGCTCATACTGCTGGGCCACCAGATAGCGCCAGAAGCTGACCAATAAGGTCAGCATGAACCAGCCGAGAACCAGAGGCGTCGGGGAGTGTCCCCAGAGCAGCAGCACCAGCACCAGGGCGCTGAGACCGGTCGCCAGCATCGACACCTTGAGCTGGCTGAAGGCATGTTCAATCTGCCCTTCCCTGAGCTTCTGCCTCTCTTTGGATTCGAAAGAGACGGTGGATGGATTGACGAAAGACATGGTTATAAAGAAACCGGCTCCTGACAATACGATAACGACTGGATCAGCATATCTGTTTGCGATGATTCACATCACGCAACCGCAAGCAGAACGGCGGATAACCGCCCGCGAGCACTCCACCTTGATCTCGCCCCCACGGCTGTCCAATCCCCCCAGCGCGGCTGCACTGTGCACAGAAGTGCACTGGCCACTTGAACGGTCAGTGAGATGGGATGCGTTTGGCTGACCCCTGCCCTCACTCTTCGCGGGAACTTACCCGGGTGAGGAGGTCAATCCAGATCCCGTATCACGACTCTGAACGATCAAAGCCACCGCTTGCACTCATGCCGACCTCGGCATGCTTGATCAATGCGCATAGCCCTCTGGAAGTGTAACCGGTTTTACATGTCCTTGTAGGAAAACCGGGCATCAGACAACAGCCGGATCAGGAGAAGTCGGTATCCTTACCATCGATGGAACGCCGATTGCGGGTGTTCCAGTAATCCCGTATGCCTGCCTCACCCTTTTTTTCGGACCAGGCTGGCAGCGCATCCCGTTGTCCGAGGTACTCGAACAGCGGCACTCCGAACCCACAGGAACTCTGCACCAGATCCACATTCATGAGAATGATCTGGCGGGCGCCCGGGAGTGGTGCAAAATGCCCGATGTGTTCATCCCACTCGACACTGCCCTGCTGATGACTGGTGGCACTTCCGTAAAGGCGCAGAATCTTCGGATCGCCCTCGAAGGCGCAGAACATCATGGTCATGCGCCCATCCTCGGCGAGGTGTGCGGCGGTCTCATTGCCGCTGCCGGTGAGATTCAGCCAAACGACCCGCTTCGCATCCAGGATACGCAGGCTGTCCAGACCTTTGGGAGAGAGATTGATGCGGCTGTCCCGGGTCGCGGTGGCGACGAAAAACATCGGTTGCCTGAGAATGAAATCGCGGTGCCTGTCGCTGATCTCGTGGTATTGCTTACCCATCTCGGTTGCCTCCCCGGACTCGATATCACTCAGGGTTTATTGAGCTTGACCCGACCGCCAAACAATCTTCCCACCAGGCTGGACTTGGTCTTCAGCATCCACTCCTCGCGTTCCTGTAACAGTTGCCGGGACAGAAAAATCAGGGACCGCAGGCTTTTGGTGTGTGCGATCTCCATGCGGATCTCGGTCTGCTGGGTGACGGTCTGCCAGGGGCCGCCCTGGTGCTTGCGAATGAATTTACTCACCTGGGAATGCAGCACCGAGCGCATTCTCGCCACCAGCTCCTCTTCCGCCTTTTCAGGCAGGCGACCGATCAGCTCGCGCTTCAGTTGCTTGGCCTCACTGGCGGTCAGCAGTTTGAGGGTGATGCAGTCATGGGTCAGCAGATGCTCCATCTCGGCGCGACGGTCCTTGAGGCGTTCAGGCATGGATTTCGCCTCCGGTACGAATCCCGTGGCTTTTTTCTCCGTCTTTTCGGCGGCCGCGGATTCGGCAACCTCCAACGCAGGATCAGCCACCGCCGCCTCGGCAGCAGGTCGATCCAAGGCGCCGTCATTGACCAGTTGCCTGAGCTCCTCCCCTAACCATTCCAGCTGTTGTTCGAGCAGACGATGGAAGCTCTCTGCACTGGTATCGGCATCCTCGGTCAGCTGAGCAAGAATCGCCTGCTGCACCACCTCGGTGTAGTAATTGATGACACTGACATCGGTGACGCCACGGGACTGGCAGATCACAAACACCCGTCCCTTGACGTTTACCTCCACCATTTTGAGGAATTGCTCATCCATCGCTGATACCCCGCGTGCCCTGAATCTTCAGCCGAGTTCCATGACCGCGTCCATCTCCACCCCGGCGGCCTTAGGCAACGCCGCCACGCCGATCGCCGCGCGCGCCGGATAGGGTTGTGCGAAATAATCCGCCATCACCTCGTTGACCACTGGAAAATGGGTCAAATCCGTGAGGAACACGTTTAACTTCACGACATCAGCCAGGCTGCCCCCCGCCGCCCGCGCAACCGCCTGAAGATTGTCGAAGACCCGGCGGATCTGCTGCTCGATATCCCCTTCAACCATCTCCATGGTTTCCGGCACCAGCGGAATCTGACCCGACAGGTAGACGGTCTGACCCACCTTGACCGCCTGGGAATAGGTGCCAATGGCTTGCGGGGCCTGATCCGTGCGAATGATTTCTCGACTCATGATGACTCCTGGTTGTGTGGAACCTGCACCACAGGGGGGCGGGTTCATTGTTCTATCCAATCGACCGGCCGTCGGACCTATCAGGCTGTTGAAATTCTATAAAGACGCTATGATCCAGCCTTGAAAACCGCCTGAAAATGCTCATTTACTCCAGTAAACCGCGCTTTTTTCGGCGAATTTCGCCTTGTCTCGCATTCGTCTGAGCGAATTTCAAAAACCTGCTAATACTTCACCCGGGAGATGCGCATCACCGATGGCAGGGAGCGCAGCAGACGCATGATTCTCGCCAGGTGGCGACGGTTCTTCACCGTGATGACAAACACCAGGGTCGAGGAGAGGCCATCGCGCTCTTCGGACCCCACATGTTCGATATTCGAACCCTGTTGTGAGATCACCGATGCGACCGAGGCCAGCACCCCCCGCTGATTGCCGGATTCGACCCGGATGCGGGTGGGAAACTCACCCTCCACATCCGGCTCCCACTCTGTCTCGATCCACTTGTGGCCGTGCTTTTTGTACTCCCCGAGATTGGGACAGCCCTGACGATGAATCACGATTCCCTTGCCGGGATTGAAGACACCGACGATGGCATCACCGGGAATCGGTCGACAGCATTTGGCGAAGTTCACCACCATCCCTTCGGTACCGCGAATCGCCAACACACCGGCCGGCTGGTCATTCTGCGGATTGGCTTCTGTGGGTGGCGGTGCCAGTTCCTCACCCGCCAGGCGGCGCGCGATCAGCATCGGCATATGATTGCCCAGGGCGATTTCCGCGAGCAGCATCTCCAAATTCTCAAGCCGCAGGTCTCCGAGGATTTTGTCGATCTGCTCCTGGCTGATCTCATCGAGACGCAGAGAGAGCAGGCTCAGTTCCCGTTCCAGAAGTCGCCGTCCCAGGCTTTCCGCCTCCTGGGCCTTGAGGTTCTTGAGATAGGAGCGAATATTGGCGCGTGCCTTGCCGGTCACCACGAAGTTCAGCCAGGCGGGACTCGGACCGGCAGTCTCCGAGTTGATGATCTCCACAGTCTGGCCATTGTGCAGGCGGCTTCTCAAGGGTACCAGTCTGCGGTCGACCCGTGCGGCCACGCAGGTATTGCCCACGTCGGTGTGCACGCTGTAGGCGAAGTCCACCACAGTGGCGCCCTTGGGCAGGACCATGATGCGTCCGCGGGGTGTGAACACGTACACCTCGTCCGGGAACAGGTCGACTTTGACATGCTCCAGGAACTCCATCGAATCGCCCACCCCCTGCTGCATCTCTAGCAGATTCTGCAACCAGTCCGAGGCCCGGGACTTGACCCATTGCCCGCTCGCCTCACCGGTCTTGTACATCCAGTGGGCCGCAATGCCCGATTCGGCCAGCTTGTCCATCTCCTCGGTGCGGATCTGAATCTCCAGGGGTATGCCCTGGGGTCCGAACAGCACAGTATGCAGGGACTGGTAACCGTTCGCCTTGGGGATTGCGATGTAGTCCTTGAAACGTCCCGGCATGGGCTTGTAGAGATTGTGCACCACGCCCAGCACCCGGTAGCAGGTGTCCACCTTGTCGACCACGATGCGGAAGGCGAACACATCGACCACATCCGAAAAGCTCAGACGCTTTTCAACCATCTTTTTGTAGATGCTGTAGAGGTGTTTCTGACGACCGTAGACCACCCCTTCGAAATCCTCCTGCTGAAGCCTGGAACTCAGCGCGGTCTCGACATTTTCAATCAACTCCCGATGGTGTCCACGGGCATCGGCCACCGCCTTCTTGATCGCCCGGTAACGCATCGGCCAGTAGGCGGAGAATCCCAGTTCCTCCAGCTCCAGACGAATGCTGTTGATACCCAGGCGATTGGCGATGGGGGCGAAGATATCCAGTGTCTCCTTGGCGATGCGCCGGGACTTGTCGGGACGCATCACCCCCAGGGTGCGCATGTTATGCAGACGATCCGCAAGTTTGATGAGGATGACCCGGATGTCCTTGGTCATCGCCAGGAGCATCTTGCGCAGACTCGCGGCCTGGGCCTCCGCCTGGGAATTGAAATCGATCTTGGAGAGTTTGCTCACCCCGTCGACCAGTTCGGCGATCTCGGAGTCGAAGGTCTCGGCAAGCTGTTCCTTGGCGGTGGGCGTATCCTCGATGACATCATGCAGGATCGCCGCCATCAGGCACTTGTAGTCCATGCGCATGCTGGCCAGGATTTGCGCCACCGCCACCGGATGATAGATATAGGGCTCGCCGGTCTTGCGATGCTGACCCACATGGGCTTCGGCGCCAAACAGATAGGCGCGATAGACTTCGCGGATGTGCTCTGCGGTCAGGTACTCTTCCAGATAGGCGCACAGATCACTGATCAGGAACCGGGGATGTTCCTGTTCTTTCTCCATGACACCCAATGGGTTGCTCATGCCGGCACTCCGTCATATCTGATAAGACGAATTCTGTGCCTATTCAACCCTTTGTTGCAAGCTTGAGGTGAGGTTCCGAATCCTGATGACCGGTCCCTGCAGTTTGAGTTAGTGGTCGGTGTCCAACTGACTGATGTTCATATCGAGGATCGTGGTGTCGATGACCATGTCCTCATCCTCGCGGGCCGGTTCGACATCCTTGTGACTGATCAGGCCTTCCGCGATCTCACGCAGGGCCATCACCGTGGGTTTGTCATTCTCCCAGGGCAGCAGGGGTTCCACGCCGTGCACCAATTGACGGGCCCGTTTGGTGGCCAGCAACACCAGGTCGAAACGGTTATCCACATAGTCCATACAATCTTCAACGGTTACACGTGCCATCGGTCTGTCCCCAAGGAATGCTATGGGTCGGCCCTGGAGCCGACTCTGAGAAAAAGAGGCCGATAATAAACCATACCCCCAACGAAGCCAATGCCCTGCCGAGGAAAAGGTCGTATCATGGCCTGCTACACAGCGGACACCAGGCTGCTGACGGAGCAACGATAACAGGTGCATTGATGAAGACACCCCCGCGATTTTGGAACACCCGGCGGCCGGAAACCCTGCTGCTGTTGATGGCGATTGCGGTCCCCATCAGCTTTGCGGCCTGGCGGACCCTGTTGAACAATTTCGCGATTGAGCGGGCAGCCTTCACCGGGCAGGAGATGGGTATTCTTCAAAGCCTGCGGGAAATTCCGGGATTCCTGGCCTTCGGCGTGGTGTTTCTGCTCTTGATCATTCGCGAACAGCGGCTCGCCATCCTCTCCCTGGGAGTGCTTGGGCTGGGTACCGCGCTGACCGGTTTCTTTCCGTCAGCGCTCGGGCTCTATATCACCACCGTGGTGATGTCCATCGGCTTCCACTACTACGAAACCCTGCAGACCTCCCTGACCCTGCAATGGACTTCGACCGAGAATGCCGCGGAGACCTTCGGCCGTCTGCTATCGGCCGGTTCTTTTGCCTCGATCCTCACCTTCGGCCTGATCTGGCTCTCTGATGATGTCCTCAACCTGGACTACACCTGGATTTACCTGATGATGGGCGGGACCACCCTGCTCATCGCACTCTATGCCGGCTTCGCCTTTCCCCTGTTTCCCCAGGAAACCGAGCAGCATAAGCATATGGTATTGAGACGGCGCTACTGGCTCTACTACCTGCTGACCTTCATGTCCGGCGCCCGCAGGCAGATCTTTGTGGTCTTCGCGGGTTTCCTGATGGTGGAAAAATTTGGCTACAGCGTGTCCCAGATTGCCCTGCTGTTTCTTCTCAACGCCACCATCAACGTGTTTTTCGCGCCCCGCATCGGACGCATGATCGGCCGCATCGGAGAACGCCGGGCACTGCTCATCGAGTATGCCGGACTGGTGCTGGTCTTCCTGGGCTATGCCTGGGTCGAGACCGGCTGGGTAGCCGCACTCCTGTATATCGCCGACCACCTGTTCTTCGCCATGGCGATCGCCCTGAAAACCTATTTCCAGAAGATCGCCGCCAGGGAGGACATCGCTTCCACGGCAGGGGTGAGTTTCTCCATCAATCACATCGCCGCAGTGATCATTCCGGCCCTGTTCGGAGTGGTGTGGATCGCCTCACCCGCCTGGGTGTTTTACGCGGGGGCCGCGATGGTCAGCATCTCCTTTGCCCTGGCACTGCTGATTCCCGAATCCCCGCGCCAGGGGATGGAAAGCCGCCTGGCGACCTCCAGACCTGCCGAGGAATCCGTCTGATCGGATCAGGCACCGGGTCAGTGTCGGTATTTCTTACAAGCCGCGCATGAGCGGGGTCCGGCCCGGTCCCGGAGATCAGGCAAAAATACCTTGTATCACTGTAGCTTGATTCATCTGTGCCCTGATCGCACATTTTTTGGCACCCGTTTTGCTAACACGCTTCTATCCTGGGATAGGCATCGGCCCGGCCGATGATTGCGTGGTTCATGGAGACTTCGACCCTGTCCCGGTGTTGTATTACAGGAAGGACAGGGAGAAGGTATGGACAAGCCACTGACCATCAGGATGTATCGGGTCTGTTGGATCGTTTGGATGATTTTTTTCGGGGTATTTCCGGCCACCCAGGCCGCTGCCGCCACGCCACCCCGGGTGGACACCAGCCAGGACCCAATGGCAGTTGAACTCCTCAACCGGGGAGTACCTTTCAGCCCGCTGAGCGATGAGCCCTTCTCCAGGGAAGGCTATGCTGTGCTGAATCACCCGGGATCCCTCAAGGACGATGCGTCGCGGGCCATGTACGAACCGCGCATCCCATTCCTCGCTGAGGATTCAAGCAATGCGCTATACCTTGAATCGGAGTGGCGCATGCCGGGTTCCCAGAGGCTGGCATCGGCCAATCCTGAGCCGTCCATGGACAGGTCCGCGGTGGTTGCCGAGGTACCCCTGCCCGCGGCTATCTGGCTTTTCGGCAGCGCCCTGATCGGATTCGTATCCTTTTCTGCACGACGCAGCATCTGAGCAGGATCGACATCGCCGGGCCACACCCCTTTGCCACTCTTGGCGCCGTGACTTATCCCTGCATTGCGCAGGGAATCCCCATCAGCTGAGTGATGTCCTGTTCTGCCAGGGATGCCCGCCACCCACCAACCGACCGATTCCGGCGCCCTGCGCGGTGGTTTGCGGGCTGAATCGACATGTGGATTTACTCCCGGGCCTGTTATCAACCCGGCCACCAAATGTGTCGTATTCAGCCGAAGCGTGCCTGCCTGCAGCAAGGCATCAAAACGCCACTGCAGCCCCCCCTACAGTCAATGTTGATAACACAGTCTGCAGGCAGGCACGCTTCGGCCTGTCCTTCTTAATTTCATATTGTTAGGGGCTTCAAGCGTGCCCTTGCTCTGCGTTTTGGCTCTTGACAAGGGAGCGACACTTCTGCGCAATCCACGCCTTGATCAAGGACATGCCTGAAGCCCTGAAGACGACATATTTGGTGGCCGGGTTAATAGTGCATTTTCGTGCATTATCGAATACCCTTTGTGATCTTTTGCTGGCCGGGCATCGTCTTGTTTCGCAGTATCCACCCTGCCCCGGCAAATAGGGTCTGATGAAGATAAAAGTCAGTGAATTAATCGTCGGTTTTTTGAAGCACCTGGGCGTCGATGTCATCTACGGAATGCCGGGAGCGCATATCCTGCCGGTCTACGATGCCCTCTATGATTCCGGGATTCGCGCCGTTCTGGCCAAGCATGAACAGGGCGCAGCCTTCATGGCCGGGGGATATACCCGGGCAAGTGGAAAAATTGGCGCCTGCATCGCCACTGCCGGCCCGGGCGCCACCAACCTGATCACCGGCGTGGCCAATGCTTACGCAGACAAGCAGCCGTTGCTGGTCATCACCGGTGAGGCGCCTACTTACATCTTTGGCAAGGGCGGGCTCCAGGAGAGTTCCGGAGAGGGCGGCAGTTTCGATCAGGTCGCACTGTTCGCCCCGATCACCCGCTACTGCAAGTCGATCCAACGCACCGATTACCTGGGCCAGGTGTTGCTCCAGGCGGCCAAGGCGCTGCGTGCCACCAACCCGGGACCGGTGCTGCTGAGCATCCCTTTCAATGTGCAGAACGAGTATGTGGACTCTGATCTGCTCGAACGCCTCGCACTCCTGCCTCCGGCGGCGAATCACATGCATTCACAGCAGGTCGTGCAACGTTTCCTCGAGTTGCTTGACCAGGCCCGACACCCGGTGATTCTGGCCGGTTACGGGACGATTCGCTCAGGTGCCCGGCAGAATCTTTCCGAACTCAGCACCCTGCTGCGTATTCCTGTGGCATCCAGCCTCAAGGGCAAAGGGGTGATCAATGAACAATCGGAACTCTCCCTCGGCAGTCTGGGGGTCACCTCGAGCGGTATCGCCTACCAGTACATCGTGGAAAACGCGGATCTGCTGATTGTTCTCGGCGCCAGCTTCAATGAACGCACCAGCTATCTGTGGGATCCGGCGCTGCTGGGCGGCCGCCGCATCATCCAGATCGACAGCGACCCGAATCAGCTGAGCAAGGTGTTTCAGGCCGACCTGGAGATCTGCGACGACATCAATGCGGTGCTCGGCAGCCTGATCGACACCCTCAAACACCGTGACGGCGCGCCGCAGATCGGAGATGCCACCGGCGACACCATCGGCAGGATGAAAAGCGAGTCGAAAGGGGACTACACTATGTTCCGCTCGGGATTCTCCCTGGTGGAACAGTTCTTCAAGCGACTCGGCCGGCATTTCTCCCAGGAGATCCGGGTGTTCGACGACAACATGATTTTCGCCCAGAACTTCTACGATGTACCGAACAACCATCACTATCACCCGAACTCCGGCATCTCATCCCTGGGACATGCCCTGCCCGCGGCGATCGGTGCACAGTTCGGGGCCCCGATGCCCTGTTTCGCGGTGCTGGGTGACGGCGGGTTCCAGATGTGCGCCATGGAACTGATGACCGCGGTCAATTATGCACAACCACTGAACGTGGTGGTGTTCAACAACAGCACCATGGGTCTGATCCGCAAGAACCAGCACCAGCTCTATGGCCAGCGCTACCTCAACTGTGATTTCGTGAACCCGGATTTTGCCCGACTCGCGCAGTCCTTCGGCATTCAATACAAGGCCGTTTCCAAACCCGAGGATCTGGATGACCTGTTCGATCACTATGATCTGGAACACGCGATCAACCTGATCGATATCGTTCTGGACAAGAACGCCTTCCCGAATTACTCCTCCAAACGCTGACGTGGCCGGTTTCGATACCACCGTTCTGGCAGAATTCATTGCGACCTATCCCCACCCGGATGTCATTGCATCTCTGAGCGAACGCCTCGCCGAGTATCCTGCCGGGATCGAGCCAGCCCCATCGGCAGAGACCTGGCTGTCGCTCTACGAAACTGCCACGGACCGACTGGAGGCCTGGATGTGGCGGGAGGATTTTCCTCCTCCACTGCTTGATCTGCAGCAGCGTCTGTACCGGGAAATGGAGTCCGGACTGGCACACCATGAGGGGGTGCCGCGCCACGCATTCACCCTGGTCATTCCGGTGGCCGACCGGCCACAGCAGCTGCATCACGCCCTCTCATCCCTGTTGATCCTGAGCCGCCGATTTGCCTATGCGGCGCCAGACGGTGCGGATACGCGGCGGCTGCGGGTCCTGGTCGCGGATGACAGCCGGGACGAAACCCGGCAGCAGGAGATCCGGCACCTATCGGAGCAGTTTGATCAGGCAGGACTGGCCACCGAGTACTTCGGCCCCCGGGAGCAATACCGCCTGCTCGAAACCCGGCTCGGTGAAACACCCGGGGAGCTGCATGGCATGTTCGCCCCGATGGATCCACACAGCTTCACCCACAAGGGCGCCTCCACGACCCGCAATCTTTGCTATCTGAAACTCAGTGACTGGCTGCGCGAGACCCCATACCGGCTGGTGTGGTTCTTCGACAGCGATCAAGCCTTCTGCATCCCGCGTCGCGGCGATGGCGAGGATTGTTACCCGATCCACTTTCTCCATCAGATCGACCGCATCTTCCGCAACCGGGAAACGGCGGTCTTGACCGGCAAGGTGGTGGGTGACCCGCCGGTCTCCCCCGCGGTGATGGGTGGCAATTTCCTTCAGGATGTGGGGGCGTTTCTGGATCAGATCGCGGCGCTTGACCCGCAGGGAAGATGTCAGTTCCACGCCGCACCAGCGTTTCAGACCCACGACGCGGCCTACCACGACATGGCGGATCTGTTCGGCTTTCAGCAGACCCGGGAAGTCTTCCGCTATACCTGCACCCTGCCGGGCGAACATGACCACCAGGCCTGCCTGATGGATTTCGTTGCCAGACTGCCCGGTTTTTTCGACGGCGTGCATCCCACCCGGCAGACCCACTATGTTCATGAATCCCTGAGCAAGGGCATCAAAGCAGCCCGCACGGTGTATACCGGAAACTATGTGATCAACGCCCAGGCCCTGGACTACTTCATTCCCTTCGCCAGCCTGGGTCTGCGCATGGCCGGACCGGTGCTGGGACGAATTCTTCAGGCGGAACTCGGGCCCCGATTCATCTCCGCCAACCTGCCGCTGCTGCATCGGCGCGCCCTGCCCGAGCAGGGACGGGCGGAGTTCCGCAGCGGAGTCGGGCAACAGGCCCAGCGCATCGACCTGAGCGGTGAATTCATCCGCCAGTACTACGGGGACGTGATGCTGTTTACCATCGAAACCCTGGCGAAAGACGGCTATCCGGGCAAATCCGTATCCGACGCGCAGATCGAGAGCCTGCTGCACGACACGGAAGCCGCCATGCGTGCCCGTTACCAAACCAAACAGCAACAGATCAGCACCCGGATCGAGGATTTTCAACACTGGCTCGATACCCACCGGGAGTCGCCAGCGATCGCCCCGGCACAGCACGCCCTGCAGGCCTTGATCGAAGACATGAGGCATAATTTCACCCACGGGGCAGCCGCCTATCAACAGCTTGACTCGGACACCCACCGCGCCCGCCAGCTGCAGGCCATCCATCGTGCCATCCGTGATTACCCAGGCCACCGGAGCCGCTGGAATAACCTGCTGGAACAACCCGGTCCCCAAGCCGCCGAGGATCCCCAGCGATGAACATCTTCGTGCTCAACTCGGGACGCTGCGGATCGACCACCTTCATCCGCGCCTGTCAGCACATCACCAATTACACCTCGGCCCATGAGTCGAGAAGCCGGCTCACCGGCAACGACCGCTTCGCCTACCCGGACGGGCACATTGAAGCCGACAACCGCCTCAGCTGGCTGCTCGGACGCCTGGACCATCACTACGCGGATCATGCCGCCTATGTGCATCTGACCCGGGCAGCCGACGCCTGCGCCGCCAGTTTCGTCAAACGCGCTGATTTCGGCATCATGAAGGCCTATCGGGAAGGCATTCTCATGGAACCGCAGGGTCTGACCGATGAAACATTGGCTGAGGACTACCTGGTTTCGGTCGAGACCAATATCGCACTCTTTCTGAGGGATAAAACCCGGGTTTACCGGGTACGCCTGGAACAGGCGGAAACCGATTTCCGGTTATTCTGGGAGGGCATTGGAGCACAGGGTGATCTGGACGCCGCGCTGGCGGAATGGGGGATTCGTCACAACGCCTCGTGAGACCCCCTATCGAGGCCCTCCGCATTATCCAGGGTAAGCAGGGAGCAGCCGCGGCTGGTCTCATGGAAACGGTGCGCCAACCCGGGATAGCTGGCCAGCCACATCGCCACGATCTCCCGCTCGTCCGGCCTCGCCGCATCATCGAGAAAGATGCGACATCCCGGTGCGAGATAGGGGTAGCAGACCGGCATCGCCGGATAGCGGGCGTTCTTACCGGAAAAACCGGACGGCCCGTCGATCACCAGCATGTCGATGGCGTCTTCCGGCAGAGCACCGGTGTCGTACCAGGAATAGGTCACCCCGTCGTACTGCGCCGAACGTAACGGCGCGTGCCGCACGCTGGCATAGTCATCCAGCCCGTAGCGGCTGATGTACTCACGGGTTCTGTCCGCGTAGGGCTCACCATCCTCCAGGCTTACCACCTGCCCAAAGCCGTTGAGTTGACAGCAACGGGCCAGCATCAGGGTGGTCAGGCCACTGCTGCACTCCAGCACCAGAGCCGGTTTATGCTCCAGACAGGCATCCACGATGAGATGGATAAAATCCGCCTCGGCACTCCACAGCGGGGTATAGGGCAACCCCTGCATCAGCCCGAGTTGCTGCTGAAGTTCCCGGTATTCCGGAATGATGTGTTCGTCCACCGCACCCACTCTTGGCAAAAACGAAAAAAAGCATACACCATAATTTCCTGTTTTGTCAGATCACGGGATGTACACCGGAGTAATCCCCCACCTCCCTTCGACACCCCGCGGGATCCGCCGTGGGAGCCTGCGCATCGTGATGGCGCGGTAACAGACAACCCCGGGAAAATGACTCGACCCCGCCTGCCCGGCGCACCTGCCACAAAGCGTTAATCCAATGTCAACAATTCGGTAACCGGGTTACCTCAGACTAACCTGAATGGAGAGACCGGCCGGGGCTCTCAGCAAGGATCATGGCAGCTCTGACAGGCTGTTGTATCCCGTTCATCCGGAATCCAGGGTAACGATCGAATCGAGGTTTACCCCCGGTGATATCCGCAGGCATCGATTTGCCGGGCGGCTGGCGTCCCGCGCAACCACAACGTCAGCCCTGAGCGCATGCACGACACCTTGGACAACAACACCCATTTGAACGGCCTCAAGCTGTTATGGCTGTTGAGCCTGGTAACCGCCTTTTTCTTCAATATCCACACGATTCCGCTGTTCGACCTCGACGAGGGTGCGTTTGCCCAGACCACTCTGGAAATGTTTCAACGGGATGACTTTCTCAGCCTCTCCCTGAACGGAGAGCCACGCGCGGACAAACCCATTCTGACCCACTGGCTGCAGGCGCTCTCGGTACACCTGCTCGGGGTCAGCGAGTTGAGTCTGCGCCTCCCGTCCGCCCTCGCCGCAACCCTGTGGAATCTTCTCCTGGTCGGTTTCGCCTGGCGTTTCACCACACCCCGTATCGCCCTGGTTGCCGGTCTGCTGATGTCCGGCAGCCTCGGTGTCGGGCTGATCGGCAAGGCCGCTACCGCGGACGCGCTGGTGAACCTGTTCCTCAGCGGCACCCTGTTCAGTCTCTACCTGGCACTGACTGGAGAGAAGACCCGCTATCTGTTCGCGGCCGCCTGCTTTGCGGGTCTGGGTTTCATGACCAAAGGCCCCATTGCGCTGTTCATTCCAGGCCTGGTGAGTCTGTTGTTTGCGCTCTCGACAGGCCGGATCAGGCAGTGGCTGAGACTGATTTCGAACCCCTGGGCCTGGCTGATATTCATATCGGTGGGGCTACCCTGGTATCTCATCAACTATCTCAGAGAGGGTTCCGCATTCATCCAGTCGTTCATCGGGACGCACAATCTGGGACGCTTTGCCGCCCCGATGGAAGGGCACTCCGGTCACTGGTGGTACTACCTGATCGCCTTCTTTCTGGTCGCCTTCCCGTTTGGACCTGTGCTGGTGCGTCCCCTGCGCCGGGCACGCATCCTCTGGGAATCCCAGCTGGATCGTTTTTTGTTGATCTGGTTCCTGTTCGTGCTGGTGTTTTTCTCATTCTCCGCCACAAAACTGCCGCACTACCTCATCTACGGACTCACGCCGCTGTTCCTGTTCGCAGCCAGACATCTCGACAACCACTTCAGCCTGAAGCCGGTGTTTCTGCCGTTGCTCGCCCTGATCAGTGTGTTGCTGGCATTGCCTCTGATGCTGCCCTGGATCGCCTCAATGGTGGATCACTCGCATCTTTCCAGGGCGCTGAGTCAAACGGACAGGATTCTCCCCGGAGGAGTGACCCTGATCCTGATTCTGACCCTGGCTGCGGGTGTGTGGCTGATGCTCGAGCCACGGGTATCGAAAACCGCCAAGCTGCTCAGCGCGGGCCTACTGTCCACGTTTACTGCCTCGCAGATCCTCGCCCCCCTGGTTGCACGAATTCAACAGGAACCGATTCACCAGGCTGGCCTGATCGCCGCGGCTCAGCACCAACCTACGGTGATGTGGCGCCTTAACAATCCCAGTTTCAGCGTCTATGCCGGAAGAGCGACACCCCGAAGAAAACCCCTGCCCGGTGAATTGGTGTTTACAAAAAGCCGGTTACTCACAGACCTGCCAGCCCATGACATCCTCTACCAAAGACAGGGTCTCGCCCTGGCCAAGGTTCATTCCGTGGAGACGTCTGATGTTTCTATCCCAGCCAAGACCGATCAACCGGGCAAGCCTTTGGCTACTCCCCGCATTGTCACTGCTGAGCCTGGCGATCCTGCAGCTGAACGGGGGCAATCTGCCCCTGTTCCTGATCATCAACGGACAACTCGGTCATTGGCTGACTCCGGGTCTGTGGGAGTCACTGACAATTCTGGGAGACGGGCTGGTCGCACTGACGCTGTTGCTGCCGCTCTACCGGTACCGGCCGAAACTCGTTCTCAGCGCGCTGCTCGCCGGGCTGATCGCGGCCTTCTGGGTGCACCTGTTCAAGGGGACCCTGGCATTGCCCAGACCGGTACTGGTACTGGGACAGGAGCAGATCACCCAGCTAGGCCCGGTATTGAAGCGGGGCAGTTTCCCTTCCGGCCATACGGCCACCCTGTTCGCGCTGCTCGGCAGCCTGTTCCCATGGTTGGACCGCAAGGCCCGGTTGCGCCTGTTCCCGCTGATCTTCAGCATCGCGGGCCTGGCGGCCCTGTCGCGGATTGCCGTGGGTGCCCATTGGCCCGTGGATATTCTGTTTGGCGCGGCCATCGGCTGGCTTTCGGCAATGGCTTCGGGCCGGCTGCTGCGGGGATACACCCCCTCACCGGCCGTGAGCGTCTGGCTTGGCCGCTTCCTCACACTCTGCGCACTCTACCTCCTGCTCGTCCAGGATACCGGTTATACCCTGGGGCAACCCCTGCAGCATGGCCTCGCGCTCCTGGCCCTCACGCTGGCCAGTATGCAGCACCTGGGCGTCCCATCCCCCCAGGCTGAAAAAGACCCGATGAGCACACCGGGATGAAGTGAATCCCATGACAGTATCTCTCGAACCTGATCAAACCCTCACGGACGCATCGGCACTCTGGTCGAGACTCGCCGCGTGGTTACCCGGCCAGCCCATTCCTGCTCTGCGTTGGGAGACTGATCGGCATCGCCAGACTGATAACCCTGCCCGATGCGAGCCGCGCAATTCCACAGGATCGCCCCGCTCATGAACCTGGATGACAAGATCATGATCTGGCTTCACTCCGGTCTGCCTCATCAATTCAGCGAAACCCTGTTTGCCTGGATGTCCAGTCGTACTACCTTTTATCTGCCGCTTCTGGGACTGCTGCTGATGACCGCGGTGCGTGAGGATATGCGGCGCGGCATAGGCTGGTGGTGCGCATTGATTCTGCTGCTGGGCATTGGCGATCAGTTCGGCGGACTTATGAAGATCCTGTTTCACGAACTGCGTCCCTGTGCAGCGGGTATCGATGCGCTGTGGCACGCACAGCCCTGTAGCGGAAATGCCAAGGGTATGCCGTCGAATCATGCCCTGACCTTCTACGCCGCCAGCATGTTTGTGATTTTCACCCGTCCCCACTGGCCGCGCTGGCAGGCATTTCTGATGATCGCCGCCTTCCTGGTCAGTCTGTCCCGCATCTACCTGGCGAAACACTATCCGAGCCAGGTGATCGGAGGGGTGTTTCTGGGAATCCTGTTGGGCTCGGCAGGCGCCTTGTGCTTCAACGCCCAGCGCTATCTGTACCCCCTGGTTCATTCCCTGTACCGCTTTGCCCGGCTGAAACCCTGGGCCATCCCGAACCACCCCTTGACCCTTGGATTCCAGTCCCGGCCTGACAACCCATGATGAAGCGTAAATCCTGTTATCTCTCCGTGATTGTTCCGCTCTACAACGAAGCGGACAGTGTGCCGCAACTCATCGCCGAACTGGACTCGGCGCTGTGCCGTTACCGATCGGCCTGGGAGGTCATTCTGGTGGATGACGGCAGCACTGACGATACCGCTCAGCGGGTGAAACGGGCCATCTCGGTACTTGAAGGTGACTACCGCCTGATCACCTTGCAGCGCAACTTCGGTCAAACCGCGGCGATTCAGGCCGGGTTCGACCACAGCCGGGGCCGGTACCTGGCCACCCTGGATGGCGATCTGCAAAACGATCCCGCGGACATTCCGGCCTTGTTGGAAACCTTGATCAGGGATGAACTTGACCTGATCGTCGGCTGGCGTAAAGCGCGCAAGGATGGATTCCTGCTGCGCCGGCTCCCGTCACAGATTGCCAACTACCTGATCGGACGGGTAACGGGGGTGCGCCTGCATGACTACGGCTGCAGCCTGAAGATCTACCGCGGTAGCCTGCTGCGCAATATCCGCCTGTACGGAGACATGCACCGTTTCATACCGGCCTGGATGTCCTTGTACACCTCCCCGAGCCGGATCCGCGAACAGGTGGTCAACCATCGCCCAAGGATTCATGGCACTTCCAAGTATGGTATCGGGCGAACCTTCCGGGTCGCCATCGACCTGCTCTCAGTGTTCTTTTTCATCCGTTTCCTGTCCCGGCCGGGGCATTTTTTTGGCCGCATCGGTTTGCTCCTGAGTGGCATTGGCGGCCTCATGCTGACGCATCTCGCGGTGGTGAAATTTCTCTTCCACGAGGATATCGGCTCACGGCCGATGTTGATCATTGCCATTCTGATGGTACTGGTGGGGGTACAGACCTTTACCACCGGAATCCTCAGTGAACTGATGGCGCGCACCTATTACGCCTCAAAAGATCAGCGATCCTATGTGCTGCGCAGTGAAATCCTGACTCAGGAGGATGACGAGGAGCAACTGTCACAGGCGCAGAACAGCGGCAACCTGAGCCTCTCCTGATCGCGCTTCATTCGCCAGACCTCTGCTTGAGTTCCTCAGCGTAGCGACGGGCCAAGTCCCGATCACCCTGCTGCTCGTGCAGACTCACCAGCGCACTCAATATCTCCGCATTGCCCGGATGCCTCTGGTTGGCCTCATCAAGCACCTGTACTGCCTGCACGATATCTCCCGCACCCTGCAAACCCAGGGCGTATACATAGGCGTATCGGGATTGATCCTGTGGTTGTGCGTGATCTGCCGCCTTGCGCAGGTAAGGCAGTGCATCATCCAGACGTTTCTGACGCACCAGCAACAATCCCAATGCATGCTCGATCCCGGCATCTTCCCCGAGTGCGGCCAGGCCCGCTCGCAAAACCGCCTCACCCTGCTGATCCTGGTCCCGTTGCCGGTACAGATCGGCCAGATTGACATAGCCGGGAGCAAACCCGGGGTCCAGCTGGAGCGCTCTACGGTAGGCCGACTCCGCTTGCTTGTGATTTCCTTGCGCCAACGCGATCAGACCCAGATTCATCTGCGACTCCGGGCGGTCGGCATTTACCGACTCCGCCCGCTTGTAAGCCTCAACAGCCTGTTCCAGCTGGGTCCGGTACTTGTCCGGCAAACGCTGGCGCAGCAACGGCGCCAGCAATCGTGCGGTATCGAGCCGAACCACCCGGTCCGGATCGTCGAGCAGGGGCCAGCCCTGGTCCACCTGGGTACGCACATCGGTGAGATCAAGAAAGCGTACCGCGGCGGCGCGCACCAGGGGATCCGGATCCGATAGCAGGCGTTGAATCGTAAACAGGCTCTGGGATTGCGGATGATCCCGCAAACGCTCCACTGCGGTGGCCCGCACGATACCCGGCTGATCAGCATCAGCAGCCACTTCAAGCAGCTGTTTTCCCGCATCCCGCGCCCCCGTCTCCGCTGCATGCAAGGCATCCGCGAAATGCCGCCCTCGGTATGCGCTCTTCGGGTACCAGCCCTCAACCGCGTCTGCGGCCCAGGCGCTGGTCTTGTCGGAATGACAGTCGTTGCAGGCGTTGGGCGTGCCCAATCGCCCGGACAGGTCGGGACGGGGCACCCGCATGCTGTGGTCCGCCCGCCAGTCGTTCACCATGTAGACCCGTTGCGGCATGTGACAGGCAGTGCAGGCGGCACCCTCGGACTCTGCTTGATGATGGTGATGAACCGGCGTGTCGTAGCCTGTCGCGAGGTGGCAGCGGGTGCACAGATCGTTGCCTTGGGCGCGCAGCTTGAGACTGTGAGGTTCGTGGCAGTCACTGCAGGTGACGCCGGCCTGGTACATACGACTTTGCAGGAACGAGCCGTAGACATAGACCTCGTCCCTGATCTGCCCATCCGGGTAATAGAGATGGGGCTCAAGCAGCGCCAGACGATGGGAGTTGCTCAGGGGCTCACCATGACGGTAATCATCCCACACCGCACCACGCCGGGAGTGGCAGCGGGCGCACAACTCGATCTCGGTATGCTGACTGCGTGGCACACTGCGGACCGGTTTACCCTGCTGTGCATCGAAACCCCAGGCGCCGCCGTCCGTGTCTCCCAGGGACAGCACCAGACCCTTGCCGGGACGTTTTGCCACCTCAGGATTCTGCTCGGCCATCCGGGCCCAGGCCAGATGCTCGGAACCCGGTCCGTGACAGGCCTCGCAGGCGACGTCGATCTCCTCGAAACGGGTGTGATAAGTGTCGGTGGTGACGTCGTAATTTTTCTCCAGCCGGGTGGAGTGACACTCGGCACACTGGTAATTCCAGGTCTGATCCCGTTGGGTCCAGTGCAGCCGGTTGTCCGAAGTCATGGGTTCGTCGGGATAGAGGTGAAACCAGTGCTGGCCACCTTCCTCCCGGCTGCGGCTGTCCCAGGCCAGGCCCAGTGCCTGGTAACGCCCCCCCGGAAACTCGACGAGATACTGCTGCAGGGGATACCAGCCAAAGGTATAGCGGACCCGGTAATCGTGGAGCTTGCCATCAGGGCCGTCCGTCTGTACATGGAAAGCCCCGTCCTTGCGATAAAAGCGGGTGGTCACTCCGTGGGCCGTGAACGCGGCATCATTGAAATCACCCAGGACAGTGGACTCAGTCGCCTCCGCCATGGCGAGATCATGATGCGATCCGCGCCAGGCCGCGCCCTCCGACTCGTGGCAGGTGATGCATTGGGAGCTGCCCACGAAATCGGCCGCAGCGATGACCGCCTGTGCTGCAATGAGCATGAGAAGTCCGGCCAGGCGGGCGAAGGGTTTCACAGCGGTTTGGCATCCTGAAATCTGGGTACTACGGGGAGACTGGGTATCCGGAAGGCCATCAGGCTGACCGGATACCCAGTTTAGCGGAAAAGCGGATCGGTCATACAGTGCATCCCGAACAGGACTCAGAAAAGGGACCGATGCGGTTCAGGCGAAATCAGTTCGGGTAGATCGTCTTCCAGTCCTGCATCATATCAACCAGAACCCAACCGGCACTTCCGGCTTTATCCAGGGCCTTGTCGAGCTTGCCCACGTGGGTCTTGCGATCGTAGGCCCACTCCCGCTTGGCGTCCGTGTGATGCACGATCAGACCGAAGCGGGGGCCTTTGCCGGCACTGGTCCATTCGAGCATCTGCATATCCCCGTCAGAATTACCCGCGGCAAACACCGGCACTTTGCCGATGAACTGGTGGATTCCCACCGGCTTGCCCGCCTTGTCGTCGATGAAGTTGATCTCCGGCAGGCGCATCAGCACCGGTCCCGAATCGGTCATCCGGTATTCCACCTTGATGCTGCTGCCGATCACCTGTTCAGGGGGCACGCCGTACACCCGTTCGGTCCAGGGACGCATGAACTCGATCCCGCCACCGGAGACAATGTAGGTCTTGAATCCGTTCTGCCGCAGGTATGTGAGGAGTTCAAGCATTGGCTGAAAGACCATATCCGTGTAAGGCTTGCCGGTTTTCGGATGCTTTGCCGTGGCGAGCCAGTCTTCCACGATCCCGGCGAACTCGTCGGTTGTGGTGTTGCCGTGGGTGGCCATCACCAGCTTCAGCAGACCCTCTTCCCCGGCGGCGGCCAGTGCCTCCATGTCGCCTTCGAGCACCGCCTTGAAGGGTTGCTCGTTTTTCCATTCAGGATGCTTGGGTGCTTCGGCCTTGACCCGGTCCATGGCGAAGAACAGCTGAAAATAGGCCGGCTTCTCGGACCACAGGGTTCCGTCGTTGTCGAACACCGCGATACGATCCGTGGCCGGTATGAAGGACTTGCTGCCATCCGTGGTGACCGCTTCGACAAACTTGATGATGGTGGCCTTGGTCTTGCCCTCGTTCCAGGATGGCAGAGGGTCGGCGGCGAGTGCCGCCATACTGGCGACGAGCAGAAGCGCACCCGCGAGAGATGTAACTAACTTGTGCATGATTGTGACTCCAAGCGGAGCCGTTCCGCAGACTGGAACGGCTCCGTTGTTGGAAAGTTGGGAATGACGGTCTGTCAGGCGATCAGCGGCCGCTGCCCATGCTCTTCAGACTTTCCTCGATCTTGGTCAGGTTGAAAGAACCCGGTGACTGACTCGGCGGATACTCCTTCATCGACATGAGGAACTGAGCCGCAAGCCCCTGGATCGGAACGATCACGAAGGGACGATCCAGGAACCAGTCGTTGTAGGTGTTGGCGTTGTGCTGCGCCTTTTCGAACGGATCCCGTCTCAGGTTGAACAACAGGGGTGCGCGCAGTTCGACGAAGGGTTCACGCCAGACACCGAAGGCCTCGCCCCGGTTCTCCAGAAACACCACCTTCCAGTCGTCGTAACGGGCGGCCACCACCTGGCCATCATCATTGACATACCAGAACTCATGTCGCGGTGACGCATCGGTCTTGCCGCTGAGATAGTCGAGCATGTTGTAGCCATCGAGGTGGTTGCGGTACTTGCGGCCATTGATTGTGGTGCCTTTCAACAGCTTCTCTTTGACATCGGTTGCACCCGCCGCCGCCGCGAAGGTAGGCAGCCAGTCTTCGTGGGAAATGATGCCGTTGAGGGTCACGTCCTTGGGAAAGTGTCCCGGCCAGCGCACAAACGCGGGTACCCGGTAGGCGCCTTCCCAGTTGGAGTTCTTCTCGCTGCGGAACGGTGTGGTGCCCGCATCCGGCCAGGTATTGTAGTGGGGGCCGTTGTCGGTGGAATAGAACACGATGGTGTTGTCCGCGACCTGCAGGTCGTCCAGGGCCTTCAGCAGCTTGCCCACATGGCGGTCATGCTCGACCATGCCGTCGGAGTACTCATCTTGACCGGAGATACCCCGCAGTTCGTCTTTTACATGGGTGCGGAAGTGCATACGCGTGCCATTCCACCAGACGAACCAGGGTTTACCCGCCTTCTGCTGCTCCTTGATGAACTCGATAGCCCGGTCGGAGGTCTCGTCATCCACCGTCTCCATACGCTTCTTGGTCAGAGGTCCGGTGTCTTCGCAACGTTGTTTGCCCACCTTGCCGAAGCGCGAATCCTCCGTGGCGTCATCCTTGTCACTGGCAAAGCAGTGCATGACGCCGCGAGGCCCGAAGGTCTCCAGGAAAGTCTTGCCATTGGCCAGCTTCATGTCCCGGGGATAGTCATCGTTTTCCGGCTCTTCCTCGGCGTTCAGATGATAGAGGTTGCCGAAGAATTCATCGAAACCGTGAACGGTGGGCAGATGCTCGTTTCGATCCCCCTGGTGGTTCTTGCCGAACTGCCCGGTGGCGTAACCCTGATCCTTGAGCACACTGGCCATGGTCACGTCGGTTTTCTGCCAGCCTTCCGCCGCGCCGGGCAGACCCACCTTGGTCATCCCGGAACGTACCGGCACGGATCCGCTGATGAAGGCCGCACGACCCGCTGTGCAACTCTGCTGAGCATAGTAGTCGGTGAAGGCAACGCCCTCGTCGGCGATGCGGTCGATATTGGGGGTCTCGTAACCCATCATGCCCCGGTTGTTATGGCTGATGTTCCAGGTACCGATATCGTCACCCCAGATGACCAGAATATTGGGTTTATCTGCGGCGTACACCGAGGCGCCGGACACCAGCATCAAGCCGGCGGCCAATCGCCTGGTTACACTTTTGAGATCCATGGGCCTCATAGAAATTCTCCTTTGGTTTACAGTTTGTTGTTGTTCAGTTTTTTTTATCAGCGCGGGATGGTTTCGTTCTTGTGCGCCCGCGGTTTTCCACATTTCGTTTATCACAGACACTGACCAGCAGTCTTCGCTGGCCCTGCTCGGATATTTCCACACATACGGAGCGTCATTTCATGGGAAATGCCCCGTACCTATCAACCCACAACTTGTCCGTGATTTGTGCCCGTGACCATGACACCTCTATGCCCGCCCGCCGGTCCAGGCGAAACTAATCCTCGACGACCTGAGAGAATCCTGCTGCGACGGGAGACCAGCGCGCATCCGGGTCATACGAGGGAACGGCTGAAGCAAAGGCAGCGCCATTTGAGCCCAGGTCGGCTTCGTAGAGAACCCCATTACGACCGAGGAGGAACGACATGACCCCCGTGTCCCGATACTCCGCAGGCCAGGCAATCAGAGCGAATCCATTCACCATGCTGTCACCCTGCAGGTAACTCATGGCGCCACCCGGTGCATGCTCCCCCTGTCCGGTCAGGATGCGATAGTAGTAACCGTGGTAGTCCTTTCCCGGTTCGTGGCCCGCGAGCAATGCGCCAGTGGGGCTCTCCGGCTCGCCCTCCGCGGTCTCCCAGTACAAACCATCGTGTTTGCCGGGGCTGCTGATAAACCGCTTGGCATACTCGAGAATTCCGTCGCCATCATGATCCTCGGCGGCGTACTCCATCTGTGCATCATGGTAGGCCAGCGCCGTCTGCATCGCTGAGAGTTCATTCCGCCCAATACGCCGAACTTTGATCATGGACTGACCGGTTGCCGTATCGAACCGCCAGCCCTCCACCTCACGAACAATCGGAATGGGCAGCGTCCAGCCTTTGAAGCCCACCGCAAGCATCCGGGTTTTATCGTCACTCGAAACAAGTGCATGATAATCCGCCCAACCGTTCAAAAACCGGTCCACCATGGGCCGATCGATGTCCTCCACCGAGAGCACCGATTGATATTCACTACCCAGGATATCCGCCATTTCTGCCTGATCGGCACGCGCCAGGGCGATGACCAGCCGGTTGGCCGCCTGCTCCGGGGTATCAAAATAAAGCTGCTCCGAGTGAGCGGCTTGACTCATCAACAGGCATCCGGTCGTCAGCAGGATCAGTTTCTTCAGGAGTTTCCGCTTCATCTGTATGCCCCCCTCAACGTCTCAATCCACCGGAGCGACCGCCCAGTCCTCCACCACCGAGACCCCCGCCACCGTGTCCACCGCCGCCAAAGGATCGACTGCCGGAAGATCGATTGCTGAGACTGCCCCGCCGGTCAGCAGCGGCGCCGCCGTTGCGATTGCCCAGTCCGCTGAGCGCGTGGCTGCTCTGACTGGTCCGGTTTGAACCGCCGCGGTTGGATGTGTTGAAGCCACTCGTATCCCGTTGCCGGTCGAGACTGCTGACCCGGTCGCGAACCTGCTGTCCCTGGCTACCCGTGAGTTGCCTGCGTTCCGCCCCGGGATCTATGCCCTTGCGCTGCATCGCCGCGCGGGCCTGCTCCCGCTGATCGTCACGACCTCGAAAATCCTGCCTTTTATCGGCGCCGTCCAGCTTCTGACCGTATTTTTCACGGCTGTTGCGGTCCGCGTAGGGGGTGCCTTTGCGGTTGACCGCGTTATGTTTCCACGACACGGATTTCGCGTTGACATCCAGTTTCCGGTTGACGTTGATGTTGTTGTACCTGTTGACGTTGATGTTGACGTCGTGATGGTGCCAGTTGAACCCGCCCCAGATCGAGTTGGTGATTGAAATGCCGATGCCGAAACCGATACCGGTCACCAACCCGGCGGTGAACCCGTAACCGGGCGGCGGTGGCCAGTAGTAGGGGGGATAGGAGGGCCACCACCAGGTACCGTAGATGACCGTCGGGTTGTAGGAAGGGACATAAATCACCTGCGGATCGGAGGATTCGATGACAATAACGGTCGGGTCGGCGGACTCGTCGACGGCGACCTTCTGCTGATCGGAACTCTCCAGATTGCCCGCCTCCTTGGCCTTCTTGCGCAGGCCCTGCACAGTATCCATGGTGTCTTCCGGTTGCGCGAGAAAGGCATCCCCCATCTGTTTGACCCAATCGGGCTTGTCACCCATCATCGCCAGCACCTGGGGAAACGCGACCAGCGAGGCGACGCTCGGATCCCAGGCCTTGTCCTGCACCGCAGTGACGGCATCATCCCCCTTCTGATCGGTATTCGCCTTCGACCATTTCACCGCCTCGGCGACCTGATCGGGATAGGTCGAGGCCATGAGGATCTGGGAAAGCAGCGCGTCCGGATAGAGCGCCACCGGCGCCATGATCTGGTCGAGTTCCGCCTGGCTGAACGTCGCATCAGCATCGTCTGCCGCATTCAATGGGAACGGGATCAGCAGAAAAACCAGTACCAGGCTGAGTATCGTGTTCAGAGGGTGGCTTCGCATGTTCAGCGTACCTCGACACTGGCATATGCGGGTCATTAAGCAATCGCATTGCAACGACCCTGAGCCGGTGTGTTTTTTTTGAATATTGTTATCTGAGGGTAACCGGTCTCGCAGTAAACCATCCTGGGTACCCGCTGGTCCCTGAGGATTAAACAAAACCTTGATGATTGCAACCCGTGATACAGCAGGAGAATGTCTCGACCGCCAACCGGGTTCTGAAGGGTTTCATGGGCAATCACATACCACTCATTTATAATCGTCTGATTTTCCAGAGCTAAGCCAGGACACCCTTTGAATCACCGCCCCAGAAAACGCTTCGGTCAGAATTTTCTGCACGACCCCGGCATCATCCAGCGCATCGTCAACGCCATCGATCCCCGCGAGGGTGACAACCTGGTCGAGATCGGCCCGGGCCAGGGCGCCATCACCCTGGCGCTGCTGCCCCGGGTGAAGCGCATGCAGGTGGTGGAGATCGACCGGGATCTGGTCGGTCCGCTGGCGCAGCGTTGCCAGGGCTTGGGGGAACTTACGATCCACAACGTCGATGCGCTGAAATTCGATTTCCGCCTGCTGGCACAGGCGGATCATCCCCTGCGGGTGGTCGGCAACCTGCCCTACAACATCTCCACCCCGCTATTGTTCCACCTGTTCGATTCGGCGGAGGTGATCCGGGATTTCCACCTGATGCTGCAGAAGGAGGTGGTGGAGCGCATGGCCGCCGGTCCCGGAAGCAAAACCTATGGGCGTCTTTCGGTGATGCTGCAGGCCCGGGCCCGGGTCCAGTCCCTGTTCCACATCGGCCCCGGGGCCTTCAATCCGCCCCCCAAGGTGGACTCGGCCTTCGTGCGCCTGCAACCTATTTACCCCCTGCCCTACGAAATTGACGACTGGCCCACCTTCTCCGCCCTGGTGGCCCAGGCCTTTTCGCAGCGACGTAAAACCCTGCGTAACAGTCTGCGGAACATGCTCCCGGCGGAACAGATCGAAGCCACCGGCCTCGACCCGGGCATCCGTCCCGAGCAGTTGTCGGTGGCGCAGTTTTGTCAGCTGGCCAATCGTTGTTATGTGCATTCACAGGAGGCGTTAAAGTAAACCCAGGACGGGTCTGGTTGTATCTGCCCGCTTCGACCCCATATCTGTATGACAGATTTTGGGGATCCCGCCCCTGGCTCACTTCGCTGAGCCACCGGCAATGGCAACAGACCGGCCTGGCCCACCTCCTTTAATTCAGCTACTGCACTGCGGTGGCTTGGTCTCTATCACAGGAAATCGGATGTCAGAAGAAGAAAACACCTTCGATGAGAATGTAGAAGTCATCAGCGGCCACAACCTGGCCCGACCCAACGAGGTGATGCCGAATATCATTCACCTGCTCCCTGTCTCGGCGCGCCCTTTCTTTCCCGGGCAGGCGGTCCCCCTGCTGATGGAGCAGGAGCACTGGGAGAGCACCATGGACGCGGTGTCCGACTCTCCCCACATGCTCCTCGGGGTGGTCCTTTCGGTGGCCGACACCGCTGAATCCGCAACCCCGGACACCTTCAAGAAGATCGGCACGGTGTGCCGGGTCCACCGGGTTCAACGTTCGGAAGGCCGGCTTCAGGTGCTGGTGGAGTGCCTGCAACGATTCCGCATCAAGAAGGTCATCCACCCCGAGACCCCGTTCACCGCACAGATTGAATACATCCCGGAACCCCAGAGCAGCAGCAAGGAGATCAAGCCCTATGCGGTGGCGATCATCAACACCATCAAGGAGCTGTTGCCGCTGAATCCGCTCTACGCCGAGGAACTGCGCATGTTCCTCGATCGCTTCGGACCGGAGGACCCCTCCCATCTCACCGATTTCGCCGCCAGTCTGACCACCTCGGACAAGCACCAGTTGCAGAAGGTGCTCGAAACCATCGAATTGCTGCCCCGCATGGAACGGGTTCTGGAGCTGCTGCATCGGGAACTGGAACTGGTCAAGGCCCAGGCGTCGATCCGCAAGACCGTGGAAGAGCGCATGGAGAAGCAGCAGCGGGAGTTCTTCCTGCGCGAACAGCTCAAGGCGATCCAGCAGGAACTGGGCATCGAGAAGGACGACCGTACCGCGGAGCTGGACAAGTTCCGGGAACGCCTCGGCAAACTCAGCCTCACCGAGCAGGCCCAGTCCCGGGTTACCGAGGAGATGGACAAACTCTCGGTCCTGGAGCCGGGCTCCCCCGAGTATTCGGTGACCCGCAACTACCTCGACTGGATCACCCTGCTGCCCTGGGGGATCAACTCCAAGGACAAACTCGACCTGCCCTACGCGCGCAAGGTACTGGACAAGGACCACTACGGGCTCCAGGACGTCAAGGAACGCATCCTGGAATTCCTCGCCCTGGGCATCATGAAGGGCGAGGTCGCCGGCTCGATCATACTTCTGGTCGGTCCTCCGGGTGTAGGCAAGACCTCCATCGGACACTCCATCGCCGAGGCCCTGGGACGCAAGTTCTACCGCTTCTCAGTAGGCGGCATCCGCGACGAGGCGGAGATCAAGGGACACCGGCGCACCTACATCGGCGCCATGCCCGGCAAGTTCATCCAGGCGATGAAGGATGCGGGCACCCAGAACCCGGTGATCATGCTCGACGAGATCGACAAGATCGGCGCCTCCTATCAGGGCGACCCGGCCTCGGCCCTGCTCGAGGTGCTCGATCCGGAACAGAACAGCGACTTCATGGATCATTACCTGGATCTGCGCTTCGATCTCTCCAAGGTGCTGTTCATCTGCACCGCCAACCAGCTCGACACCATTCCCCGTCCCCTGCTCGACCGCATGGAGACGATCTCCCTGTCCGGTTACATCGCCAGCGAGAAACTTCAGATCGCGCGCAAGTACCTGCTGCCCCGGCAACTCGACCGGGCTGGCCTGAAACGCAGCCAGTTGAAACTCAACACACAGACGCTGCGCGCCATCATCGAAGGCTACGCCCGGGATGCCGGAGTAAGACGCCTGGAGAAACAGATCGGCAAGATCGTGCGCAAGGCCGTGGTGAAGTTTCTCGAAGGGCGCAGAAAACCGATCGATGTACAGCCGGAAGACCTGAAAGAGTACCTCGGCGGGGCGGTATTTCGCGACGAGCGCAAGCTCAGTGGCGCCGGCGTGGTCACCGGCCTGGCCTGGACCGCCATGGGTGGCGCCACGCTCAATATCGAAGCAGTCGCCACCCATGAATTCAACCGGGGGTTCAAGCTGACCGGACAGCTGGGGGATGTGATGCGTGAATCGGCGGAGATCGCCTACGGCTTCATCGTCAGTCACGCGGAGACCTTCGGCGCGGAGCGGGAATTCTTCCAGAAGGCCTTCATCCATCTGCATGTACCCGCAGGCGCCACCCCCAAGGACGGCCCCTCGGCGGGCATCACCATGGCCTCCGCCCTGCTCTCCCTGGCGCGCAAGAAACCGGTCCGCAACATCGCCATGACCGGGGAGTTGACCCTGACCGGACAGGTCTTTCCCGTGGGCGGCATCCGCGAGAAGGTCATCGCCGCACGCCGCGCGGGCATCCGGGAGCTGATTCTTCCGGAGGACAACCGCTCAGACTTCGAAGAGGTGCCGGAGCACATCCGCAAGGGTCTCAAGGTGCATTTCGCGTCAGTATTCGAGGACGTGGTGCCACTGTTGTTCCGGAGTAAGTAGACACTTACTCACCAGGATCAACCGGAATTCCGGGGCAGCCGATCCCCGAACCCGCCCACCCCGTCGCCAGTGATATCGGACTGGCGACCGGGGTGATCTGCAGCCTGCCCTCGTGCAGTGTCCTGCTCCAATCTACTGTTTTCTAAGTTTTCACTGCCCGATGCCGATAAAAATTCAGGCATTTCGGCTGAATAACGGTCCTGTACGCACCACGGACTGCGCAAAGCCGGACGGAACCTGGCGACAACAAACTGACAACGACCGAAACAAAACAGCCAATCAAGAACCCATGCGACAGACACTCCGACATTCAGGCGTTTGAAGATGGCGCCGTTCTCCATCAAAAAGCTGGCTCTGCTGCTGATCATTTCCCTGCTGTTCAGCCTACCGGCCCGATCACCGGTTGCCGATCCCGCATCCGATTCAGGCACCGCCTCGACCCTTGTCGCCGCGATGCCGCGGGACTTCCGGCCGGAATACTCTGTGGATGAACAGGGAACCCCCCAGGGATTCGCTATCGATGTCATGAATGCCATCGCCCGGGAAGCCCGGCTCAGGGTGGAGTACCAGATCCACGACACCTGGAAAGAGGTCCATCAGGCGCTTCGGGATGGAAAAGCCCAGGTGATTCCCTGCATGGGCATTACCCCGGCACGACAACAATTCGTTGATTTCACCTCCCCGATCGAAACCTTCGTGGTGTCCGTGTTCGTACGCTCGAACAGTCAGGAGATCACCACGCTGGGCGATCTCAGAGATCGCCCGATCGGCGTCATCGAGGGAAACGTGGCGACCCGGGTATTGGAAAACAACGGCTATAAAATCCGCCGATTCGATGAGTTCTCCAATGCCTTCTGGGAACTCCTCAGCGGCCGTCTTGATGCCCTCGCATACCCCGAACCGGTGGTGTGGCGTTTTGCCCAGGAGGCCGGGGTCGCACACCGCATCCGTGCCCTGCCGCCCTCCCTTATCGAGATCAAGCGGGCTATGGGTGTGGCGAAAAACCAGCCGGAACTGTTCAAACAGTTGGAATCCGCGGTCAATCGGGTGATCCACACCGCCGAGTACGAGCAGATCTACACAAAGTGGTATGCCAAACCCGCACCATTCTGGACCGTTACCCGACTGCTCTGGGTCATGCTCGGATTGCTGGCCCTTGTCGTCAGCGGATTGATGATCTGGCGCTATTACAGTCTTAAATCGCTCAACCGGGATCTGCGCGGAGAAACCATCCTCCGACGTAACGCGGAACACAAACTGCGGGCACTCAACACCGAACTGGAAGGAAAGGTCCGCGAGCAGACCCGGGAACTGGCCGAGGCGCAACGCATCAGCAAATTAGGCAGCTGGGTGCTGGACATCGCTGAAAACCGTCTCAGCTGGTCAGAGGAGATCTACCGTATCTTCGAGATCGACCATGCCCAGTTCGAGGCCTCCTACGAGGCCTTCCTGAAAACCGTTCACCCGCAGGACCGTGAGGCGGTCGACCGGGCCTACATGGAATCTCTGGAGACACGCCAACCCTACAAGATCAATCATCGCCTGCAGTTTCCCGATGGGCGTATCAAGTGGGTCATCGAACAGTGCGAAACCAGCTTCAACGAGGACGGGACACCCCTGAAATCCATCGGAACGATACAGGACATCACTGAACGCAAACACGCGGAACGTCAGCTCGCACTCAGCCAGTATGCCCTGGAACACGTATCGGAAGCCGCGCAGTTGATCAGTGACCAGGGCAATTTCCGTTACGTGAACTCGGCCGGTTGTGAAATTCTCGGATATACGCTTGAAGAACTCCTGCAGATGAATCTCAGCGAAATCGACCCGGAGATCACCCAGGAGACCTGGCCGCTCCGCTTCGAGCGTCTCAGGCAGGTCGGATCAGAACGCTTCGAGGCACTGCACCGGCACCGGGAGGGACATCTGATCCCCATGGAAATCGTTGCGAATTTCATGGAATTTGACGACGAATCCTACATTTTCGCGGTCACCCGGGACATCAGCGCGATCAAGGCCGCACAGTCGCAGATCGAACATCAGCATGCCTTGCTGCAGCAGGTCGTGGATGGGGTCAGCGATCCGATCCTGATGATCTCCAAGGATTACTCCATACGTCTGATGAATGCATCTGCGCGTCAAAGCGCCCCGGACTTCGCCATCGCACCGGAACAGCCGAAATGTTATCAGGTGTCCCATCATTCCCAGGAACCCTGCAATGGCGAGGATCATCCCTGCCCGTTGCAACAGGTACTGGAAACCCGCCAGACCACCAAGGTGGTACATCGCCACTACAACGCGCAGGGCGAGGAGCGGACCATCGAAGTGATGGCCAATCCTCTGCTGGATGACCAGGGCAATATCACCGGAATCATCGAATCCGGGCGGGACATCACCGACTATCTGGGGGTCCTGGAACAACTCAAGCTGAACGAGAGCCGTCTGGAACACATGGCTCACCACGACCCGTTGACCGGACTGCCGAACCGGCTGCTGTTCGTCGACCGGCTGGAGCAGGCGATCATCAAGGCGAAGCGCACCCACAACCTCATCGCACTCATGTTCATCGACCTGGACCGCTTCAAGGAGATCAATGACAGTTTCGGTCACCCCACCGGGGACAAGCTGCTGATGAAGGTCGCCAGCCGGTTGAAGGGTGAGATCCGGGAAGGGGATACCATTGCGCGCCTGGGGGGTGACGAGTTCACCGTGATACTCGATGAGCTGGAGCATCCGGAAACCGCCAGCAAGATCGCGGAAAAACTCCTCGAATCCCTGGAAGAGCCGATCGTCAGCCAGGAACAGAATTTCTTCCTCAGTGCGAGTATCGGCATCAGTATCTATCCTCAGGATGGCAAGGACGCCAATACCCTGATCCGCAATGCCGACTCAGCCATGTACAAAGCCAAGGATCAGGGACGTAACGCCTACAGCTACTACACCGCCGAGATGACCGCGCTGGCGTTCGAGCGGGTGATGATGGAGAACAGTCTGCGTGGCGCCCTGGTACGGGACGAACTGGTACTCCACTACCAGCCGCAGATCGACATGCGCAGTGGAGCCACAGTGGGCATCGAGGCCCTGGTACGCTGGAACCACCCCGAACTCGGCCTGGTTCCTCCCTCCCGGTTCATTCCCCTGGCGGAGGAGACCAGCCTGATCCAGCCGATGGGAGAATGGATCCTGCGCCGCGCCTGCCAACAGGCCCGGGTGTGGTATGACCAGGGATTGATTCACGAAAGAATCTCGGTGAACTGCAACCTCTCAGGACGGCAACTCGGCAACGCCCTGTTTCACCAGACCGTGTTGGACACATTGAAGGAGACCGGCATCAAACCCGACCTGCTGGAGTTGGAGATCACTGAAACCACCATCATGAGCAATCCCCAGCACTCCTCACAGATCCTCAACCGACTGCGCGACATCGGTGTGAGACTGGCGATCGACGATTTCGGCACCGGCTACTCCTCCCTGGCGTATCTGAAAACCCTGCCGATTTCGAAACTGAAGATCGACCAGTCCTTCGTCCGCGATATTCCCGAGGATCAGAACGACGCGGCGATTACCCGGGCCGTCATAGCCCTGGGGAGAAGTCTTCAGCTTCAGGTGATTGCAGAAGGTGTGGAGACCCGCGCGCAGGCGGATTTTTTACTCAATGAGGGCTGTTATGTAGCCCAGGGGTTTCTCTACGCCCGACCCATGCCGGCGGAGGAGATGGAGGGTTTCCTGCGCTCGAATCCCCCGGCCACGGTGCCAGAGTCGATCGACGTCTGATCAGTGGAGGAACGCCAAGCGGCTGTTCCGCAAAGGCACACCACGCAGCCCGGAAAAACCATGCATCCGGACTGTGTGGGGATGGCGGGTAGATCTGCGTCAGAACGGAATATCGTCGTCGAAATCGCTGTCCGGATAGGACGGGGGTACCGACGAGGAGGGTGACCGTGAAGGCTGGCTGCTCTGGGGCTGCGGGGCATCGAAGGAGGTGCTGCCACCGCGACTGTCGAGCATCTGCATCTCGCTGGCAACGATCTCCGTGGTGTAACGATCCTGACCATCCTGGCCCTGCCATTTACGGGTTCTCAGGCTGCCCTCGACATAGATCTTGGAACCCTTGCGCAGGTATTCGCCGGCAATCTCACCCAGACGGTTGAAGAACACCACCCGGTGCCACTCGGTCCGTTCCTGCTGCTCGCCACTGTTCTTGTCCTTCCAGGTCTCAGAGGTTGCCAGGGTGACATTGGTCACCGCGCCGCCGCTGGGCATGTAGCGGGTCTCCGGATCCTTTCCCAGGTTACCGATCAGTATTACTTTATTGATTCCACGAGCCATCAGTCATTCTCCACAGCAGATTACAGCCCCTTCCATTGGAGCATTGAACATTTCCTTCCCCGGGCATTTGCCAGGACACCGTCCGATTGCGGGCAAAAAGCGCCGCCCAGTGTACCTCACCCGGCTGCGACATATCCATCCAGGGCTTCCGGATCCACCACCGAAAGATCGACTTTGAGATAAGCGATCCCGTCCTCCGGAATGATCACCGCCTCGCTGACCCCCTCGATCGCCAACAGCCGGGCGGTAACATCAGGAATCTCCTGTTCATCCAGCGTCCCCACCGGCAACAGATAGTTGCTCAGGTAGTTGGGGTCAGACATGCCCCAGGCGATCAACAGCCACACCAGGATCATCCCGGCGCACATCAGGTAGACACCCGGATTGCCGTAGTGGGTGTGAAACCAACCCCCCAGCACACCGCCGAGGAAGGCGCCGGTGAACTGGGAACTGGAATAGACCCCCATCGCGGTACCTTTGTACTGGCCCGGGGCGACCTTGGCGATCAGTGAAGGCAGGGTCGCCTCGAGCAGGTTGAACGCGGTGAAGAACAGACCCAGGGCGATCACCATGGCGATCAGTTTGTGATCGAAGCCGAACAACAGCAGCACGGACAGGCCGAGGGTTGCGATACCGCCGAGAAACACCCCCCGCATCTGGTGCTTGCTCTCGGCAATGATCACGAAGGGCACCATCAGAAACATCGACGCCAGCATCACCGGCAGGTAGACGTGCCAGTGGCTCTCGCTTGGCAGGCCCAGGTCACGCAGCGCCAGCGGGTAGGCGAGAAATACCGAGGTGAGGCACATGTGCAGGGTGAGGATGCCCAGATCCAGGCGAAGCAGATCCTTGTTCGACAGCACCTTGCCGAACTGGCCCGGGACCGCCTCGGCATCCCGGTGACGGTGACTCTCGCGGGGATTTGGCACCACGAACAGCACGATTCCGATACCGATGAACGCGAGTACCGAGGTCAGCCAGAAGATGCCCGGGACACCGATCCAGGCATTCAGAATCGGCCCCATGATGAGCGCCACGGCGAAGGCCATACCAATACTGATGCCAATGATC
The DNA here is from genome assembly GCA_040506775.1 of Candidatus Thiodiazotropha sp. Lineage (GTDB taxonomy): Bacteria > Pseudomonadota > Gammaproteobacteria > Chromatiales > Chromatiaceae > Thiodiazotropha. Next base: position 24,477 of record JBEVWC010000007.1, on the reverse strand, counting down.
GCCATCATCCTCAGACGGCGCTGTTCACGGCTCAGGTCCGCCGCCAGGGCCATGATCACCGCGGCGATGGCGCCACTGCCCTGCAGGGCGCGGCCGATGATGATGCCGTGGATGGTTTCCGCACTCGCCGCCACCACACTGCCCAGGGCGAACAGCAGCAATCCGCCGACGATCACCGGCTTGCGCCCGACCCGGTCGGAGAGCATGCCGAAGGGGATCTGCAACAGGGCCTGGGTCAGTCCGTAGATCCCGATGGCCAGACCCACCAGCATCGGGGTGTGTTCGGGAAGCCCTTCCGCGTACAGCGCGAACACCGGCAGGATCAGGAACAACCCCAGCATGCGCAATGAGAAAATACCCGACAGCGCATACGCCGCACGCCGTTCTTCGGCATTGAGTCCGCTACGGTCACCCTGCTTGCTCGTCATCTGTCCGTCACTTTGCCAGCGAATTGAAAGAGGGCGTATAGTATCAGGTTCGCTCAATTCAATGCAGTATTCACACGACCCGTCTATGGACATCATCAGCATTCGCGGCGCCCGCACCCACAATCTGCAGAACATCGATCTCGAACTGCCCCGGGACAAGCTGATCGTCTTCACCGGCCTGTCGGGTTCTGGAAAATCCTCGCTTGCCTTCGACACCATCTATGCGGAGGGTCAGCGGCGTTACGTGGAGTCCCTCTCCGCCTACGCCCGGCAGTTTCTGTCGCTGATGGAAAAGCCGGATGTGGACCACATCGAGGGGCTCTCCCCCGCGATCTCCATCGAGCAGAAGACCACCTCCCACAATCCCCGCTCCACGGTCGGCACGATCACCGAAATCTATGATTACCTGCGCCTGCTGTTCGCCCGGGTGGGGATGCCCCGCTGCCCCGAACACGATATCGAACTGGCCGCCCAGAGCATCAGCCAGATGGTCGATCAGGTGCTGGCCCTGCCCGAGGGGGAGCGCCTGATGCTGCTCGCCCCGGTGGTACAGGACCGCAAGGGGGAACACCTGAAGCTGCTTCAGGAGTTGCGCGCCCAGGGCTACATCCGCGCACGTATCGACGGGGAGGTCCAGGAGCTCGACGACGTACCGCCCCTGGAACTGCACAAGAAGCACTCCATCGATGTGGTGGTCGACCGCTTCAAGGTGCGCGACGACCTCTCGACCCGACTGGCGGAATCCTTCGAAACCGCGCTCAACCTGGCCGACGGGCTGGTGCGGGTCGCCTGGATGGACGGCAGCCGGCCGGAGTGGCTGTTCTCCTCCCGCTTCGCCTGTCCCCACTGCGGCTACAGCCTGCAGGAACTCGAGCCCCGTCTGTTCTCCTTCAACAACCCGGCCGGGGCCTGTCCCACCTGCGACGGTCTGGGGATCGAACAGTTCTTCGACCCGGACAAGGTGGTGGGTCACCCGGAACTCTCCCTGGCGGGAGGCGCGGTGCGCGGCTGGGACCGGCGCAACGCCTACTATTACCAGATGATCGCCTCCCTTGGGCGGCATCTGGGATTCGATCCGGAGACCCCCTGGGAGCGGCTCAAACAATCGGTCCGCGAGGTGATCCTCAGCGGCAGTGGCGAAGAGGAGATCGAGTTCAGCTATTACAACGACCGGGGCCGCTCGGTGAAGAAACGACACCCTTTCGAGGGGATCATTCCCAACATGCAGCGCCGCTACCGGGAGACCGATTCCAACGCGGTGCGCGAGGAACTCTCCCGCTACATCTCCAGCCAGCCCTGTCCCGACTGCTCCGGTTCACGTCTCAACCAGGCGGCCCGGCATGTATTCATCGAGGCCTACACCCTGCCCGAGGTGGCAAAGATGCCCATCGGCCAGGCTCAGCAGAGCCTCTCCAATCTGAACCTGAGTGGCAAGCGGGGCGAGATCGCCGCCAAGATCCTCAAAGAGATCGATCAGCGGCTGCATTTCCTGGTCAACGTGGGACTCGACTACCTGACCCTGGATCGCAGCGCCGATACCCTGTCCGGAGGCGAGGCCCAGCGGATCCGCCTGGCCAGTCAGATCGGCGCCGGCCTGGTGGGGGTGATGTACGTGCTGGACGAACCTTCCATCGGTCTGCACCAACGGGACAACCAGCGCCTGCTCGACACCCTGGTCTACCTGCGGGATCTGGGCAACACGGTGATTGTGGTGGAGCACGACGAAGACGCCATCCGCAGCGCGGACCATGTGGTGGACATCGGCCCCGGCGCGGGTGTGCATGGCGGTCGCATCATCACCCAGGGCACCGCCGAACAGGTCGCCCAATGCGCCGATTCTCTCACCGGAGAGTACCTGAGCGGCAAACGCTGCATAGAAACCCCGCCCCGCACCACCGAGATCGACCCGAGCCACTGTCTGGAACTCCTGGGTGCCAGCGGCAACAATCTCAAGTCGGTGGACCTGGCGATTCCGATCGGCAGCTTCTGCTGCATCACCGGGGTCTCCGGTTCCGGCAAGTCCACTCTGATCAACGACACCCTCTACCCGATCAGCGCGGCCGCGCTGAACAAGGCCAACACCTCCCCCGCGCCCTACCAGGAGATCCGTGGGCTGGAGCATTTCGACAAGGTGGTCGACATCGATCAGAGCCCGATCGGGCGCACCCCCCGCTCCAATCCCGCCACCTACACCGGCCTGTTCACCCCGATCCGGGAACTCTTCGCCGCCACCCACGAGGCCCGTTCCCGGGGCTATACGCCCGGACGCTTCAGTTTCAACGTCAAGGGCGGACGCTGCGAGGCCTGCAGCGGAGACGGGGTGATCAAGGTGGAGATGCACTTCCTGCCCGATGTCTACGTGCAGTGCGATGTCTGCAAGGGGAAACGCTACAACCGGGAGACTTTGGAGATCCACTACAAGGGCAAGACCATCGACGAGGTGCTGTCGATGACCGTGGAGGAGGGACTGGGTTTCTTCCAGGCGGTGCCGCCTCTGCACCGCAAGTTACAGACCCTGATGGACGTGGGACTCTCCTATATCTCCCTGGGACAGAACGCAACCACCCTGTCGGGTGGCGAGGCCCAGCGGGTCAAGCTCTCCCGGGAACTCTCCAAGCGGGATACGGGCAATACCCTCTACATCCTCGACGAACCCACCACCGGACTGCATTTTCACGATGTAAATCATCTGCTCGAGGTACTCCACCGATTGCGCAACCACGGCAACACGGTGGTGGTCATCGAGCACAATCTGGATGTGATCAAAACCGCCGACTGGATCATCGACCTGGGCCCGGAGGGTGGCGACCGGGGTGGCGAGATCATCGCCACAGGCACGCCCGAGGCGCTGATGCAGATCGACGCTTCCCATACCGGCACATATCTCAAGAAGCACCTGAGCAAAACCTGACAATACCTGTTCGGGATTGCCGAATCAGAGTGCCTTGATCCCAAACCGCACTCAACCTGCTGAGCCGCTGACCGCAGCCTGACTGAAGCAAAGCAGAGCCCTTGAAAAGGACTCGTAGATGCTGGAGGGCCAGCAAGCCTTGACGCAGGCATCAGAGAGTGGAAAAAAGGAGGAACCGCCCATGTGATATTCTGTCTCAGGCCGAAAGACTAGGACTCGATCCATGGAAAGTTCCCAATCCTTCGAACGGAAGCAGGTCGCGATCAACATCGGATTAACAGGAGCCCTGACGGCCTCCCTGGGGATACACCTGCTGGTGTCCTGGTGGCTGGCCAGTTCAATGGATCTCACTGCCTCCATGGACAAAAATCGGACAAGCGAAAAAACGCTCAGACTCAAGCTCCAGTGGATCGAACCTGCCACGTCTGATCCTGCACCTCCCAGTGATATCCCTCATCCCACACCCGTAGACCCACACTCAGTCAAGCCTGAAGCCAGGCTGCCAAAAAAACCACATCCAAAATCCAGGACGAATGTCCCGACAAACAAAACCACTCCTCAACACCATCCTTCCGCGCAGGTCCTGCTTCGGTCAGCGGAACAGGTTGCCCGGGAAATGGGCAGGACAGTTACGGATGCATCCGAGCGGATCAGCCTTCCGGATCATAAATCCGTTTCGGCCCGTCTCAACCGGGCATTGAACCCGAAGCAGGAATCAGCGGGAGTCTCTGTTCGTGCGGACGGTACCACCCGGGTGGTTACGGACTGGGGTTACACCTACTGCATCAAACCGTTGGATGAAGGACAGATCGCCGATCCTGGAGAGGATCTACGTGTCTCGATGATATGCCGTTAGACCGCCGAGGGCATCGACATACGCCCAGGTTCCGCTTACAGGGACGTGGAGGTTTCACGCTTCCTGGACAACACCAGGGCATCCAGGATCATCAGCCCAACCCCGATGGTGATGGCGGAGTCAGCGATATTGAAGGCCGGCCAGTAGTGCTGATTGATGTGAAAATGGAGAAAGTCGATCACCTGGCCAAACAGTACCCGGTCGATGACGTTTCCGATTGCCCCACCGATGATCAGGGAGACCGCTACCGCAACCCATTTTTCCGCGGCGGAGAGACGATACAGCCACACCGTCATGCCCAGGCTGACAGCGGTTGCCAGGGCGACGAAGAACCAGCGTTGCCAGCCCCCCTGGTCACTCAGAAAACTGAACGCAGCACCCTTGTTATAGAGCAGGGTCAGATCGAAAAAACCCGTCACCCTGAGCGGCTCATACAGGGTCAGCATCGACTCGGCGAGTTGCTTGGTGGACTGATCGAGCAGGATCACCAGCAACGACAACCACAACCAACGTATCATCCCGATACTCCCTCAGAGCCCGCTCAGGCAAACCGGCGGGGTTCGCCGGAGCCCACCACGTTCTCGACGCAGCGACCGCACAGTTCCGGATGCTCCGGGTTTTGCCCCACATCCTCCCGATGGTGCCAGCAACGCACACACTTGTTGAAGGGTGAGGCCTGGACCTGTACCGCAATGCCCAGGGTCTCGTCGGCAATCGCATCCGCCGGTTTCTCCTCAAGGGGCCGCACCTGCGCCTCGGAGGTGATCAACACAAAGCGCAGTTCATCCTGCAACTGGTCCAACGCCTGTTTCAACGCCCCGTCGCAATAGATGACCACCTGCGCGTCGAGAGAAGAGTTACCGGCCGAGCGAAATGCCTCCATCGCCTTGCCGATGGACTCCCTGACCTGAATGATCTGGGTCCAGAAGGCGCTGTCGAAGGGATCCTGGGCATCCAGGGCATGCAACCGGTCGTACCAGGTCTCCAGGAGCACGCTGTCACTGCGCGCACCGGGAATTGATGACCAGATCTCGTCGCTGGTGAAGCTCAGGATCGGCGCCATCCAGCGCACCATCGCCTCGATGATGTGATACATGGCGGTCTGGCAGGAACGCCGGGGCAGGCTGTCCGCCTGGGTGGTGTACTGCCGGTCCTTGATGATATCCAGATAGAAACCGCCCAGCTCATTGACACAGAAGTTGTGAATCTTCTGGTAGACGTAGTGGAACTGGTACTCCCCGTAGGCCTGGACGATCTCTTTCTGCAGGCGCAGTGCGCGATCCACCGCCCAGCGATCGAGTGCGATCATTTCGGAGGCGGGCAGCAGATTCTGCGCGGGATCGAAGCCGTTGAGGTTGGAAAGCAGAAAACGAGCGGTGTTGCGGATGCGCCGATAGGCGTCCGCGGTACGCTTCAGCACCTCGTCGGAGACAGTCATCTCGTTGCGGTAGTCGGTGGCGGCCACCCACAAGCGGATGATGTCCGCACCCAGGGTCTTGAGTACGGTTTGCGGTGCAATCACGTTGCCCAGGGACTTGGACATCTTGCGGCCCTCGGCATCCACGGTGAAGCCATGGGTCAGCACCTGTTGATAGGGGGCGCAGCCATTCATCGCCACCGAGGTCATCAGCGAGGACTGGAACCATCCCCGATGCTGATCAGACCCCTCCAGATAGAGATCGGCGGGAAACCCCAGTCCGCTGCGCGCCTCCAGCACACAGTGGTGGGAGACACCGGAATCGAACCACACATCCAGGGTATCAGTGACCTGTTCGTATTCGGCCGCGGCCTCGCCCAGCAGGGTCTCCTTGTCGAGATTGAACCAGGCCTCGAAACCCTGCTGCTCCACCTGCTGCGCGACCTGTTCGATCAGTCGCGCGGTGTCGGGATGCAACTCACCGCTCTGTTTGTGCAGGAACAGGGTGATCGGCACACCCCAGGTGCGCTGCCGCGAGATACACCAGTCGGGACGGTTCTCCACCATGCCCTTGATGCGGGCCTTGCCCCAGTCGGGCATCCAGCTGACCTTCTCGATTTCACGCAGCGCGGCATCCCGCAGACCGTTACGCTCCATGCTGATGAACCACTGGGGCGTGGCGCGGAAGATGATCGGGGTCTTGTGGCGCCAGCAGTGGGGATAGCTGTGGCGCAGACGTTCCTCGTGCATCAGCGCACCGCGCTGTTTCAGCACCTCGATGACCGACTCATTGGCGGACAGCACATGGCGTCCGGCAAACAGCTCCGTACCCTCGACAAAACAGCCGTTGCCGTCCACCGGGTTGTCCACCGGGAGTTTGTAGCGCAGCCCCACCACATAGTCCTCCAGGCCGTGACCCGGGGCGGTATGCACCGCACCGGTACCCGCGTCCAGGGTAACGTGTTCGCCCAGAATGACCGGCACCTGGCGATCATAGAACGGGTGCTGCAGCATCAGCCCCTCGAAGGCCTCGCCCTTGGCATAGGCCACCACCTTGTAGGCGGTGATCCCGTAGCGGTCCATGACATCCTTGAGCATGTCCTCGGCCACCACCAAGCGACGCGGGCCCTGTTCAGTGTCGAAGGCCACCACGGCGTAATCGAAGGAGGGATTCAGCGCCACCGCCTGATTGGCCGGCAGGGTCCAGGGGGTGGTGGTCCAGATCACAATGGACAGGGGACCTTCCCCGCCGCCCTCCGGAACATGATGACAGCGCTGCAACAGCCCTGCCTCATCGAGAACCCGGAACGCCACGTCGATGGCGAAGGAGTCCTTGTCCTGATACTCCACCTCGGCCTCCGCCAGCGCGGAACCGCAATCGGTACACCAGTGGACCGGCTTGTAACCCTTCTGCACATGCCCGTTGGCCACGATTTTGCCCAGCGCGCGGATGATATCCGCCTCGAAACGGTGATCCATGGTGAGGTAGGGATGATCCCAGTCACCCAGCACACCGAGACGCTTGAAATCCTCACGCTGGCCGTTCACCTGTTTCGCCGCGTATTCCCGGCAGGCGGCACGGAACTGTCCGGTGGTCACCTTCTTGCCCGGCTTGCCGATTTTCTTCTCGACCTGCAGTTCAATGGGCAGACCATGACAGTCCCAGCCCGGTACATAAGGAGCATCGAAACCGTCCAGGGTGCGGCTTTTGATGATGATGTCCTTGAGAATCTTGTTGACCGCATGCCCCAGATGGATATCCCCGTTCGCGTAGGGAGGACCGTCGTGCAGCAGAAACTTGGGCCGTCCTGCGGCAATCTCGCGAATCTTCCCGTACAGATCCTGCTGTTGCCATTTTTTCAGCATCTCCGGCTCGCGTTGAGCCAGATTGCCCCGCATCGGGAAATCGGTATTCGGGAGATTGAGAGTCTGCTTGTAATCGCTCACTGAGGCTGCCTGTCGAGGGGTCCGGAAAAATAGCGTATTGAAACTTAATTTTGGGTCGGGCGCAAAGCCACGCCGAGAATTTCGCGGGCTGCGTCCGCATCGCGCCAGATCTGCTGCCGCAGGGCCTCGAAGGATTCGAAGCGTTCCTCCTCCCGCAGCTTCTGCACAAACTCCACCTGGATATGCTCGCCATAGACACGCCGGTCGAAATCGAACAGGTGCACCTCGAGCAGGTAGTGATTGTCTCCGGTGACCATTGGCCGCACGCCGATGTTCGCCACACCGGGCAGGGGCCGGTCATCCAGACCGATGACAGTGACCGCAAACACACCATTCAGAGGTGTGACCCTGCGGTGCAGGTCGATGTTCATGGTCGGGAACCCGATGGTACGACCCCGCTTATGGCCATGCGCGACCCGCCCGCAGATCCGGTAGGGGCGCCCAAGGCATTGCGCCGCGGCATTCAGGTCGCCCTGGGTCAACAGTTCGCGGATCCGTGTGCTGCTTACCCGGTCCGCATCCAGCTTGTAGGTGTTCATGTTTTCGACTTCGAAGCCGTGCTGTTTGCCCAGCGACTGCAACAGCTCGAAATCCCCCGCCCGGCCACGACCGAAACGGAAGTCGTCGCCCACGGAGAGAAACCGTGCCCCCAGACCCTCCACCAGCAGCTCCTGCACGAACGCCTCGGCGGGCATGGCCGCCAGGCGCTTGTTGAACTCCAGCACCACCACCCGCTGCACCCCGGTGGCCTCGATGGCCATCAGTTTCTCCCGCAGCCGGGTCAACCTGGCTGGGGCATTATCCGGCTGGAAGAACTCCCGGGGCTGGGGTTCGAAGGTCACCACGGTGGTGGGCAGGTCGAGGCTGCGCCCCTGCTCCATCAGGTGACGAAACACCGATTGATGCCCCAGATGCACCCCGTCGAAATTACCGATGGTGGCCACACACCCGTGGTGGTCGGATTTCAGATTGTGGAGGCCGCGGACCAGTTGCATGGCATCGATTCAGTGAGGACAGGCGGCACATTATAGGCGTTGTGAAAAAATTGGACATCCCCGCGCCATCCAAGGGTACCGCCGGTATTCATCCCTGACGGGCGCGAAAGTCCCGGGGACGCAATCCCATCGCCATCAACAGGATAAAATAGAGTGCGACCCCTGCCAGGATCAGGCCGGACAGCCAGGCTACACGCCACCACCCGGACATCCCCATCCAGTCCGACATCACACCACTGCCCCACCACAGCAGCCCACCCATGGCCAGCGAGGCCAGGGCCACCCGCATCATGAGCCTTGCCCATCCCTTGCCCGGCTGGAAGATCCCCTGACGAATCAGAGCGCGGTACAGCAGGTAGGCATTCAGCCAGGAAGAGAGCGTGGTCGCCAGGGCCAGACCCGCATGGGCAAGGGGAAATACCAGCATCAGATTCAGGGCCATGTTGGCGACCATGGCGATGATGCCGATCCGCACCGGGGTTTTCGTATCCTGCCGGGCATAGAACCCGGGCGCCAGGATCTTGATCAGCATGATCGCCACCAGGCCGGGCGTGTAGGCCAGCAGACTTTGGGTGGCCATCTGCACATCGTGGCTATCGAAGGCCTCGGAGTGGAACAGGGTGGTCAACATGGGCCCGGCCAGCACCATCAGGCCGACCGCTGCCGGTACTCCCAGCAAGATGTTCAGGCGCAGCGCCCAATCCAGGGTATGCGAGAAGGCCTGTGGTGAGGATTCGGCATGCCGCTGAGACAGGTTTGGCAGGATCACGGTCCCCAGGGCCACCCCGAGCACCCCCACGGGAAACTCCATCAGCCGGTCCGAATAGTAGAGCCAGGAGATGCTGCCACTGACCAGGAAGGAGGCGATCAGGGTATCGAGCAACAGGTTCAACTGGCTGACCGAGACCCCGAACAAGGCCGGCACCATCAGGCGCATGACCCGCCGTACCCCTGGATCGCGGAAAGCCACCTGGGGACGCGGCACCAGGCGCAGTTTCCTCAGGAACGGCCACTGAAACAGGAACTGGGCGATTCCGGCGATCAGCACGCCCCAGGCCAGTCCGACCACCGGTTCCTCCATCATCGGGGAGAGCCACAGGGCACAGCCGATCAGGGAGAGGTTCAGCAGCACCGGGGTGAAGGCCGGTCCCCAGAAACGTTGATGGGCATTCAGAATGCTGCCCGCAAAGGCAGTCATGGTTATGAAAAACAGGTAGGGAAAGGTGAGTGACAGCATCTCCACGGTCAGATCGTACTTTCCCTGATCCTGATTCCAGAATCCCGGGGCAAAGATCATCACCAGGATCGGTGAGGCCACGACCCCCACCAGCGACACCAGCATCACGGTCAGTCCCAGGGTGCCTCCCATGTCATCCACGAAGGTCTTCAAATCCTCCCGGGAACGCTGGCTGCGGTATTCACTGAGCACAGGCACGAAGGCCACCGAAAAGGCGCCCTCGGCGAACAGACGGCGCAGGAAATTAGGGATTTTGAAGGCGACGAAGAAGGCGTCGGTCGCCGCATCGGCGCCAAATGCCCGGGCCAGGGTCAGGTCACGCACGAAGCCAAGAATGCGGGACAGAAAGGTGAGGCTGCCGACAGCAGCAAATGCGCGAAAGAACGAGCTCAGAACGGTATCCTTGATCAATCCGGTGAAACAACCCCGGTGAAGGACCGCCGGTCAGGTACTCAACCCCCTGACAGGATCACCCGGTAAAATGCCCTTCCCGGCAGCCGGATGATAGCGCTTATCCCCATCCTCCGAACAGCCCGTTGGGCGCACACGAGATGTGGCAGTTGACAGACGCCGCAATATTGGAGAGAATCCGCACCCTTCGAATTAATAGTGTCTTCAGGAGAGAACCTTGGCCAACTCAGCCCAAGCTCGAAAACGCGCCCGTCAAGCCGATAAGCACCGCGCCCGCAACCAGGCGCAACGCAGCGAGTTGCGTACCTTTGTGAAAAAGGTGTCCAAGCAGATCGCAGCCGGTTCCAAAGAGGGCGCCGTTGAAGCCTACAAGCAGGCCGTACCGGTCATCGACAGTGCGGTGAACAAAGGACTGATCCACAGAAACAAGGCAGCCCGTCATAAGAGCCGCCTGAATGTCCAGATCAAAGCCATGTAGGCCAATCTCGGATTACGAGCATAAAGAAACCGGCGCAAGCCGGTTTTTTTATGCCAGGGATCTGACTGGGAAGAGCGGGTCCTGGAGCCGGGCCAGGATTGCTACCCTGACACACCCCCTAGCCCCGATCATTCAGTAGGATTCCCCGAAAATCTACACCTCGCCGGACGCGTCCAGGGGTTTCCGCCTGCCCACCGCGATCAGACCGAGCAATCCGGAACCCAATAGCCAGAAGGCAGCTGGCAAAGGTACCGGTGAAGGTGCCAGGGAATCACCGGAAGCGAACTCCTGGGTCCAGTAGGTGTAGAGGGGTCGCTCATAGAGGCTCCCACCATCCAGCAGAATCGGCGCCTGATCATCCGCTTCGAAAACGTATCCCACACCGATGTCGTCGAGCAGTCCATTCAGAATGGTGTTGCGATGACCGGCACTGCCCATCCACCCCCCGGACCCATCCTGCGCCGTGTACCAGGCATCCCATTCCGCCCCGCTCACACCGAGGCCGAGGGTCTCCCAGCCGGAGGCGGTAATGCTGTAGTTGGTAGTGAAAAAATCATTGATTTCGTTGAAGTCTTCCGTGCCATACATAACATCGTGTGCGGCATCAATGGCCGGCGATGGGGTTGTGTAGCTCGGAGCTGCCCGACCCTGCCCTGCCGCAATATTCTCACCGTAACGATTGTAATCGTAACCAGCATCCCGAATCCGCTCACCGGGAGTGCTGCCGATATCAGGACCTGCCAGGGTGGTATGGCTGAAATAGTTGTAGTCGGCCATGGACTGTGAGTAGCTGAGCGCTGCGTTATGCAACCGCTCATCTGTCTGCACCGAATCCAGGTTATGAAACCCCCGCTGCAGATTGACCATTTCGACAACAGCCAACTCCTCGGCCGACCAGGTCGCGGCAAATAGCGATCCGGAAAAACCCAGGGTCAGGCCCAGGGCCAGGCTGGAAACAAGCCGGGGATTCAGTGGTTGGTTCCTGCACGATTTTTTCTTGTTGGCAGTGCTCATCGACGTCCGCTCCTTGGTCACACATTGCTGCGGACCTTGCTGTCATCATTATTGGGTTAAATCAGCTAAAGTCTGGCATGCGGCCGCATGGGAAATAAAGGCGGGAAGGGTCAAAATGCGTGATTGGCCACACATTTTTCCGTGACAAAAAACACCGTGGGATCAACAGGTTCTGATGAACAACGTACAAATAGACGCTTTCGGAAAAATTGTTTTGTCCGCAGCTCAGGATCACCCCGGCCAACCTGAGCTTCCTTTGCTCGCGGGGCCAGAGCGGGCTATCAGAGCAGCACGAGATTGTCCCGGTGGATCAGTTCATCCTCATCCACATAGCCCAGGACCTGCTCGATACGATGACTGGGCACACCCATGATCTTCTGCGTCTCCTGGACGTTGTAATTGACCAGCCCCCGTGCGACCTCGCACCCCGCGGTGTCCTGACAGGTCACGGCCTCTCCGCGAACGAAGTTGCCCTTGACACCACACACGCCCACCGCAAGCAGGCTGCTGCCCTGCTCCCGCAGCACCTTTACCGCACCCTCGTCCAGAGTCAGAATCCCGCGGGGCTGTAACTGCCCGGCCAGCCAACGTTTGCGGGCTGCCTGGGGTTCCTGTACCGGAATCAACAGGGTACCGGCATCTTCACCCCGACTGATGGCATCGATCACCCGCTCCTGCCGACCGGAAGCGATCACGGTCGCAGTACCGGATCGTGCCGCCAGCCGGGAGGCACGCACCTTGGTAACCATCCCACCCAGTCCCAGACCACTGGCGCTGCCACCGGCCACCGCATCCAGCTGCGGATTATCCACCCGGGTCTCCCTGATCAGGGTCGCACCGGGATTGAAGCGGGGGTCCGCATCGAACAGACCCTCCTGGTCGGTGAGGAGTATCAGCAGATTGGCCTCGATCAGGTTGGCGACCAGCGCCGCCAGGGTGTCGTTGTCACCAAAACGCAGTTCATCGGTGGTGACGGTGTCGTTCTCATTCACCACCGGCACCACACCCAATTCCAGCAGGGTACGCAGGGTACTGCGGGCATTCAGGTAACGGGCCCGGTTTTCCAGATCGTCCCGTGTCAGCAGGATCTGAGCGGTATGCAGATCGAATTTCTGAAAACACGCTTCCCAGGCATGCACCAGTCCCATCTGACCAATCGCGGCAGCGGCCTGGAGCTCATTCAGATTGCGCGGACGGGAGCGCCAGCCCATACGGCTCATGCCCTCCGCCACCGCACCGGAAGAGACCAACACCACTTCGTGACCGGCGTGCCGCAGGCGCGCCATCTGCTCGACCCAGGTGGAGAGCAGCTCGTGTGAGAGCCCCTTGCCATCCGAGGTCAGCAGAGCACTGCCGATCTTGATGACCCAGCGTTTCGATGATGCGATCTTTTCCCGGGAAATCATAACGTCTACCCCTGCAACGGATCCCACTCGGTATCCGACTCTTGTTCCGGCTGTTCCGATCGCCACAGTTCCTCGAGACGCTGCATCAGGGCGCCCACCAGCTCGCGGGTACCCTCCCCGGTCATGGCGGAGATCTCAAAGATCGGCCCGGACCAGTTCAACGCAGCACAGAGATTGGCTCGGCGCTCCTCAAACTCCTCTTCCAGAAGCAGATCTTTTTTATTCAGCACCAGCCAACGTTCCTTGTCTGCCAGTTCCGAGGAGTAGTTTTGCAACTCCTGCTCAATCTGACGGACCTCTGAGGTGATGTCATTGTTTTCGTCCAGCGGGGCCATGTCCACCAGGTGCAGCAACAGGCGTGTGCGCGATAGATGCTTCAAAAACTGCAGACCCAGACCGGCCCCTTCCGCCGCCCCCTCGATGACACCCGGGATATCGGCCACCACGAAACTGTGATCCTGACCAAGACTGACCACGCCCAGATTGGGATAGAGGGTGGTGAACGGGTAGTCCGCGATTCTCGGACGGGCACTGGAGATCTTGCTGATCAGGCTCGATTTGCCCGCATTCGGCATCCCCAGCAACCCCACATCCGCGAGCAGGATCAACTCCAGTCGCAACTCCCGTCTTTCCCCCGGGGTGCCATGGGTGAACTGGCGGGGCGTTCGGTTGGTGCTGCTCTTGAAATGCACATTGCCAATGCCATGCACACCACCCTGCGCTACCAGCAGTTCCTGATGATGCGCCAGCAGCTCGCCCACCAGTTCCCCGGTCTCGTCATCATAGACCCGGGTGCCGACCGGAACCCGCACGTGCAGGTTGCCGCCTTTACGTCCGGTACGTTCACGGCCCATGCCGTTTTGGCCCCGTTCGGCCTTGTGGGTACGCTGGGTGCGGAAATCGACGAGGGTATTCAACCCACTTTCGGCAATCAGATAGACACTTCCGCCATCACCGCCGTCACCCCCGTCCGGTCCGCCCTTGGGAATGTACTTTTCACGCCGGAAGCTGGCGCAGCCATTGCCACCATCTCCGGCGATCACCTTGATTTTTGCTTCATCAACGAATTTCATAGGCCAGAACGCAAAAAGCCTCGTCCGGTGACGAGGCTTTCGAGCGTCTACTCCGCGAGAGGGTTACTCGGTGACGACACTCACATACTTGCGATTGCGCGGTCCCTTGACTTCGAACTGCACACGACCGTCCGACTTGGCGAACAGGGTGTGGTCCTTGCCGATGCCCACGTTCACACCGTTGTGAAACTGGGTACCACGCTGACGCACGATGATGTTGCCGGCTTTAACCACCTGGCCACCGAAGATCTTCACGCCAAGTCGTTTGGATTCTGAATCGCGGCCGTTACGTGTACTGCCGCCTGCCTTTTTATGAGCCATGTTTCTCTCCTCAGCCGCTGATGCCGGTCACAGTCAGTTCAGTGTACCACTGACGATGTCCCTGACGCTTCAGGTGGTGTTTGCGGCGACGAAACTTGATAATTTTGACTTTCTTGCCACGTCCGTGAGACTTCACGGTTGCAGTGACCTTGCCGCCATCGACATAGGGTTTGCCGACCTTCACGTCGTCACCGTTGGTGATCATCAGAACCTTGTCCAGTTCGACAGAAGCGCCCTCGTCGGCGGTGAGCATTTCCACCTTGATGGTGTCGCCTTCCGCAACGCGATACTGTTTGCCGCCGGTTTGAATTACCGCATACATTGCTTTAATCCCCGAAAAATACCGTTATCCACCCGCCAGAGAGGCCCGGCGAGGTAAAGAGGCGGAATTCTACCCACCCCGGTGATTCGGGTCAATAGCCATTGTGCCCGGGATTCGCTGAACCTGGTCCGATCCTGCGTTATGGCGGCCACTGTCAGCCTGAGTGGGTGGGCGCGCGTTTCTCCGCTTCAATGAAAATCCGCCGCACCTGGGGAAACTGCTGTTTGATCAAGCGGTCCATTTCGCTGATCGCCGATTCGATCTCGTCAGCGTTGGATCGGTCGTCAAAGTCGACGCTGAGATTGACCAGGATAAAATCCGGCCCCATGTGCATGGTCAAAACCTCATTGACATGATCCACCAGAGTCTGACCGCCCACCAGGCCACGGATACCCTCGACCACGCTGCGACTGGCGCTCTCACCGATGAGCAGCCCCTTGGTCTCGTAAGCAAGCCATATCGCGGTACCGACCAGGATCAAACCGATGATGATCGAGGCGGCGCCATCGAACCAGAGCTGCCCGGTCAGCTGGGTCAGGACGATGCCAATGAAGGCCACCATCAGGCCCAGCATCGCAGCGGTATCCTCGAACAGCACCACGAAGATGGAAGGATCCTTGGCCCGCTGAATCGCCTCCACGTAACCCCACTTCCCCTTGGCTCTTGAAAATTCACGAAACGCGAACACCCAGGCCGCCCCCTCGAACAACATCGCCAGTCCCAACACCAGGTAGTTGATGAGCGGGTTGGTCATCGGCTCGGGATGCTCGATGTGTTTGATGCCTTCATAAATGGAGATTCCACCGCCCAGGGCGAAGATCAGTATCGCGACGATGAAACTCCAGAAGTAGATCTCCTTGCCATGACCGAATGGAAAGGCCTCATCGGGCGGCTTCTGCGCCCGGGCCATGCCGTAGAGCAGCAGCCCCTGATTGCCGGTATCCACCAGCGAGTGGATGCCTTCGGAGAGCATCGCGGAACTGCCGGTGAAAAATGCGGCAATAAACTTGGTGACAGCAATCAGGGTGTTTCCCGCCAGGGCCGCAAAAATCACCTTTTTCGATCCGGATGCCATGCAGACTCCTTGTTGATATCGCGTATCCGCCCCTGTATGGGGACGATGTTGCGGCATTATCGCCTGTCATGCTCGATCGTAACAGGGGTGAATCCTTCGGTGCCGCTACGCGGATCCGCAAACCCGGCAGGAGCGGGACATTCAGTAGGCGTCATTCGGCAGATAATCCGGTAGGATAGGCGGGGGGATAGAGAGAGATAAAAAAATCATGGCAAACAAGAATCCACAAACGACGCAGCAAGCGACAAATGACCTGAACCACAGCATCATTCAACTGGCCCTGGTCGCCATCATAGCGATACTCAGCTACCGCATCTTCTCCCCTTTCGAGGGTATGATGTTCTGGGGCCTGATTCTCGGGGTGGCGCTCTACCCCCTGCACCAGATGATGGCGGCACGCATGGGTCATCGTCAGGGCCGGGCAGCCACGGTGCTGGTACTGGTCGGTCTGGTGATCATCGGCCTGCCCACCGGGCTCATGGCCACCTCACTGATCAGTGAGATCATCGGCTTACGCGATGTAATCCAGAGCGGTCAGGTGAATATCCCGCCTCCCTCCCCAGGGGTCGCAGACTGGCCCGTTATCGGCCACAAAGTGCATGAAGCCTGGCAACAGGCGGCCACGGACTTTCCTGCCTTCGTCCAGCAGCACGCGCCCTGGATCAAAAAGACCACGCTATCCATGGTGAACATGCTGCAAAGCGGCGCAGGCGGCATCTTCCTGTTTCTCGCATCACTCATCGTGGCCGGCATCATGATGGCCTATGGGGAATCCGGCAGTGCCGCCATGGGCCGGATCTACAAGCGTTTCGCAGGCGCGGAACGGGGACCCCGACTGCTGCGCCTGACCGTAGCGACCATTCGCTCGGTCGCCGCCGGGGTGGTCGGCGTGGCCTTCATTCAGGCCCTGCTACTCGGCATCGGATTCGTCATTGCCGGAATTCCCGGCTCCGGCATCCTGGCGCTGATCGTACTGTTGATCGGTATCGTGCAGCTGCCTGCCCTGCTCATCACCCTGCCAGTGATCGGTTACCTCTGGTGGGCCGGTGACGCATCGACCATGGCCAATGTGTTCTACACGGTCTACCTGCTGGTGGCCGGTGCTGCGGACGGATTCCTCAAACCCATGCTGCTGGGCCGGGGCGTCGATGTACCCATGCCGGTAATCCTGATTGGCGCCCTGGGTGGCATGGTCTCCGCAGGAATCATCGGTTTGTTCATAGGCGCGGTCATCCTGGCCATCGGCTACGAAGTGTTCATGGCCTGGGTGGATCAGGACATACCCGTACCGGAGGACATGTCGCCCGCGGAAACGCTGACCCGCGAGTAGCCCGCTTGGCGCCCTTTTCTGTGAACTTCACACACCGAATTCTGGGTCTGCTCCCGGTCCTGCTGCTTTCGGCCTGTACCACCCTGGGACCTGACTACGAGGAGCCGCAAGCGCCCTGGCTGGAGAAGTGGCGGACGTCACTCTATGGCTTGAGCGAATCGACTCAGGATCGAAATGAAACCGATCTGCGCTTCTGGTGGCAACTGTTCAACGATGATCACCTGAACCGGCTGATCGACACAGTCAGACAGGAAAACCCGGGGTTGCGCATCGCCGGCCTGCGCATCCTGGAAAGCCGTGCTCAGCTCGGCATCGCTGACAGCACCCGTTACCCTCAGCTTCAGCAGCTTGGGAGCAGTGTCAGTTATGTCAACACACGGGACCGGGGCGGCGCACTCGGTGACAGCAGTCAGAGTTTCGTCAGCTACCAGGTGGGGTTCAATCTCGCCTGGGAACTCGATTTCTGGGGTCGTTTCAGGCGCGCCATCGAATCGGCCGATGCGGCTTACTTCGCCGCGATAAGCAACCAATGGGATGCCCAGGTGATCCTGGTGGCACAGGCCGCCGACCTCTATTTTTCCTACCGGACCCTGCAACAGCGCATCGAAATCGCCCATAAGAACGCCCAGATTCAAAAACGCAGCCTGGAGATCACCGAACAGCTCTACCGCAAGGGCCAGGGCTCAGAACTGGATCTGCAGCAGGCCAAGACCCAGTATCTGGCTACTCTGGCAACCATACCGGACCTGCAACTCGGTCTGACCCAGACCCGCAATGCCCTGGCGACCCTGCTCGGGCGCCCCCCGGGCGAACTGGCGGAGCTGCAAAACCTCCCGCAAGAGCTGCCCCGGATTGGAAACCCGTTGCTCAATGCGGTTCCCGCGCAGCGGCTTCTGCAGCGTCCGGACATACGCACCGCAGCCTGGCAGGTTGCAGCCCAGTCTGCGCAAATCGGTATTGCCGAGGCGGATTTCTACCCCAGCATCAACCTCCTGGGCAGTCTCGGCTGGTCGGGCAACACAGTGAACGGATCACCCAATACCAGTCTGCTCACCGCCGGCCCCTCGCTGACCTGGCATCTGTTCGACCATGGACGAATCACCAACAACGTACGGGTCCAGGATGCGCGTCTGCAACTGCTGATCGAACAGTACCAGCAGACCGTTCTGCAGGCGGCGCGGGAGATCGACGATGCCGCCTACAGCATCGTCAAGCGACAGGAACAACAGGTCATTCTGCACGATTCGGTGATTGCGGCGGAACGCTCGCTGGAGATCGCGACCAAGCGCTACCGTGAAGGCTATTCCGGGTTTCAGCGGGTACTCGACGCGCAAAGGGCGGTCGCCACCCAGGCCGATCGGGAACTGACCAACCAGGGCAGCCACATCAGTGCCGTGATTGCACTCTATAAGGCGTTGGGCGGCGGATGGATGGAGACACCGATCGAAGCATTGATACCCGATACGACACGGGACTCCATGCAGCAACGCACCGACTGGGGCAACCTGTTGAACGCCCCCCTGCCCGCCCAAGAATCCCCTGTCACGGAGACCTCCGCACATGAATGACACGGTGAATACCGAGGCCCCGACACCCGTCAGCAACGATAACGATACGGCAAAGAAAAGTGTCAATCGGGGCGCGTTACTGATCCTCGCGCTGATCCTGGTGAGCCTCGCCTGGTACCTCATGGCCGACCGGTTCACCCCCTATACGACACAGGCACGGGTGCAGGGTTATGTGGTCGGCGTGGCTCCCAAGGTCGCCGGGGCGGTGACCCGGGTGTGGGTCAAGAACAACCAGGAGGTGGCGGCCGGCGACCCATTGTTCGAGATCGACCCGTCTCAATACGAGATCGCGCGTAACAGTGCCCGGTCCGAACTGGAAAATGCCCAGCGCCAGGTCGGCGCAGGCACCGCCGGTGTCGAGTCGGCCCAGGCCAAACTGCGAGGAGCCATAGCCAACCAGGAGAAGGCGGAGAAAGACTATCGCCGACTGCAGCGCCTCTACAAGGAGGATCCCGGCACGATCTCAGTGCGTCGCCTTGAGGTCTCCCAGGCATCCCTGGAGCAGGCCCGGGCCAGCGTGGTTGCCGCCGAAGCGGAAATCCAGCGCGCCATCGAACAGAAAGGCGGTGATGAGGAGGCCAATAACTCCATTCTCAAGGCCGCGCAGAATGCGGTGGACAAGGCCGAACTCGACCTCTCCAACACCGTGGTGCGAGCCTCCACACGGGGTGTGATCACCGATCTGCGGGCAGAAGTGGGACAGTACGCCGGTACCGGCAGTCCGGTGCTCACCCTGGTGGCTATTGCGGACGTCTGGATCAATGCGGAATTCACAGAAAACAACCTCGGACACCTGGCGCCCGGGAGCCCGGTGGAGATCCTCTTCGATGCCCTTCCCGGACAGGTCTTCCAGGGTGAGGTACGCAGCATCGGAGTCGGTGTCGACACCGGTCAGAGTCAGAAGCCGGGCACCCTGCCGGTCGTGCAGAACAGTCGCGACTGGCTGCGCCAGGCGCAGCGCTTTCCGGTCATCATAGGCTTCGACACTGAGCAGTCGACCAACCTGGTCACTCAATTGCGGGTCGGCGGGCAGGCCTCGGTGATTGCCTATACCGAGGGGCACGGGATACTGGCACTGATAGGTAAACTCTACATACGCCTCATGAGCCTGTTCTCCTATGCCTACTGAGGCCGGTTAGAGCGATGTTCAGAAATCTTCCGGTCAACGCCCGGCGCGCCTTTCGGCTGAGCCTCACGGTGGCATTGTCCCTGGTCATCGCCTATGCGTTGCAATTACCCCTGCCGTTTATTGCACCCCTGTTCGGGATTTTGCTGAGCCTCAAGCCAGCGCCTCCCATCAGTCTGAAAAACCTCATGAAGCTCATCCTGGTGGTTGCCATCACCCTGAGCAGCGGCGTGATCTTAAGCCCGCTGCTGACCCACTACACCGGACTTGGCCTGGTGGTCGTTGCCGTCGGAATCTACTTCAGCATCTTCATGACCCACGCACGGGAGAATGCTGCACTCATCGGCACCCTCCTGACCCTGGGCATCACCCTGATTTCCGCAGCCGGAACCCTCAGCAGCGCCCTCTCGATGGCGGTGATTCAGGCGATCGTGCTCGGCATCGCCATCGCCACATTCTGCCAGTGGATGATCTACCCCCTGTTTCCCGAACCCGACGGAGAAGACGCCCCGCAACCCCCCGCAAAGGATGCAGCCGTCGATGCCCACTGGATCGCCCTGCGCACCACCATCATCGTATTCCCGGTCTACCTGCTGGTATTGATCAACCCGACCGCATACATGCCGCTGATGATGAAATCCACTGTACTGGCTCAACAGGCTTCATTCGAACATGCGCGAAGCGCTGGAAGGGAACTGATCGGCGCCACCCTGCTCGCCGGCCTGCTGGCGGTAGTCCTCTGGTTCGGCCTCAAAATGGCCGTGAATCTGTGGATGTTCTTTCTCTGGATGTCCCTGCTCGGACTCTATATTGCCGCCAAGTTCTACCACGCACTGCCAACCCGCAGAGGCCCCATGTTCTGGCAGGATGTCTTTGTTACGCTGATAATCTTCATTGGCCCCGCTGTGCAGGACAGCGCGAACGGGAAGGATGTCTATGCCGCGTTCATCACCCGCCTGGCACTCTTCATGGGCCTGACCCTTTATGCCTGGCTTGCGGTCTTCGCCCTGGAACAGTTTAAGGCGCGTCGCAAGTCCCGCGCCGCATCACCCATCGTCCAAGGGGAGTACAACTGATGCTGCTTAACCTGATCCTGGGACTCTCCACCATGGTGCTCTGCCTGCTGTTGCAGTCTGTACTGCTCCTGATCGTCCTGAGATTCTATGCCCGGGAGAAACCACAGATCGGTGAAACCAGCTTCTGGAACAATCTGATGGTGGTCAAGAGCATCATGTTGCTTCTGGTTGCAGGAAATCTGGGACAGGTCGGCATCTGGGCGCTGTTATTTCAGGCCCTGGGTGAATTTGCTGTGTTCAGGGATGCCTTCTACCACTCCGCCGTCAATTTTGCGACCCTCGGCTACGGGGACGTCGTGATGTCGGAGCAGCATCGTCTGCTCGGCCCGATGGAGGCTATTAACGGCGTTTTGATGATTGGCGTCTCAACGGCCGCATTGATGGCCGCCTTCCAGGACATCATGAAAAAAGGCCCAATCAGACAGCACATCGAAAGAGACTCATGACACCATCGACTTCCCGCCTGATCGCTGTGTCAAACCTGATGTACCCCTGACCCAGGCGAGTCCGCCCAAAAACCCAATGACCAGTCGCAGCCACTGATTCATGCCAAGCCCCAAAGCCTGCTAGACTTAAGTTTCACGCAATCAAACTCAAAGCCCTTTCATGCTCAAGTTTCAGCAGCCTCCCAAAGAGCAAAATGATGTATTTCTCGAGGACACGGACCGGCCGTTGCCAGAAGTCCTCAATCCAAACACGCGCTACATGTTCCTCGGCGAAATCGCAAAAGGGGGCAAATCACTCATTCAGTCCTGCAAGGACCTGTACCTGTCCAGAGTGGTTGCCTATAAGACCCTGCGCCCTGAGTTCATCCATGACGAAATCGAAAACACCCGCCTGCTCCGAGAAGCACGGGTTTCAGCCATGTTGCAGCACCCCAACACATTACCGATCTACGAGATCGGCCGTGACCGTAAGGGAAACTACTACTTCACGATGAAACTGATCCATGGTTACACCTTGCGTGAGATCCTGGATTACCGCGAGCGCTATGACCTGATACAACTGATAGAGGTCATTGAGCAGATCGCCCATGCGTTGGCCTACGCACACGCCCATGGCGTCGCCCATCGCGACATCAAGCCTGAGAATATTCTGGTGGGTCCCTATAGCGAGGTTTTATTGCTTGACTGGGGACTTGCCAAGGTCTGGAGCAAAGACGGCAGAACCAGTGATGACGATGCCCATACTGAGATTTCCTTGCCCGACTCTGATAAAACCATGACTGGACACGGCAAACTGCAAGGCACCCTGTGTTATATGTCACCGGAGCAGATTCAACGAGATCCGGACATCAGTTTCAGCACCGACATCTATAGCCTGGGATCGGTGCTCTACGAGGTACTGACGGGACAAACCCCGTTCGAAAGCAACCTGACTTACGAAATTCTCGATATGGTACAGAACAAGGTACCGTCCAAACCTTCAGAAATCAGCAAGTTTCCCGTACCCAAAATGCTTGAAAGACTCTGTCTGCAATGCCTGTCCAAAGACCCTGCAGGACGTCCGACATCGATGACGGAATTCATCCGGGTACTGCAACATGACTGGGCAGCGGACTTGATAAAAAGCAGGCGTTGAGCCAGACATAAAAAAACCGGGGTGGATAACCACCCCGGTTCATGGTCGTTATCGAATGAGGTCGAATCAGCCCAGAGCGGCCTTGGTCACCTTAACGATAATGGAGGCCACCTTGTAGGGATCCGCGTTGGATGCCGGGCGACGATCTTCCAGGCGACCTTTCCAGCCATCTTCGACCGTACCAATGGGGATACGGATGGAAGCACCACGATCGGAGACACCGTAGCTGAACTGATCGATGGACTGAGTTTCGTGCTTACCGGTCAGTCGCTGCTCATTGTGAGCACCGTAGACGGATATACAGGCACCGATATTTTTGCCGAACTCTTCACAGATCTTGGTGAAGACGGTTTCGTCGCCCAAGTCACGCATCGCACCATTGGAGAAGTTGGCGTGCATGCCAGAGCCGTTCCAATCGGTATCGCCCAGGGGCTTCGGATGCCAGTCAACAGCCAGGTCGTACTTCTCAGCACAGCGCTCCAGCAGGTAGCGGGCAAGCCAGATTTCATCACCGGCACGAGCCGCGCTCTTGGCAAAGATCTGGAACTCCCACTGACCTGCAGCCACCTCAGCGTTGATGCCTTCAACGTTCAGACCGGCTTCAAGACACATATCCAGGTGCTCTTCGATCAGATCACGGCAGAAAGCGTTACGCGCGCCAACCGAGCAGTAGTAAGGGCCCTGGGGAGGCGGATAACCGCCCGGAGGGAAGCCCGGCGGCAGGTTGGTGGTGGGATCCCACAGGAAGTACTCCTGCTCGAAACCAAACCAGAAATCGTCATCATCGTCATCGATGGTGGCGCGGCCATTGGTAACATGAGCGGTACCGTCTGCGTTCAGTACCTCGGTCATGACCAGGTAGGAGTTCTTGCGACCCGGATCAGGAATGACCATCACGGGTTTCAGCAGGCAGTCTGACGCATTACCTTCGGCCTGATCGGTGGAACTGCCGTCAAATGACCACATCGGGCAATCTTCCAACTTTCCGCTGAAGTCCTTGCGGACCATGGTTTTACTACGCAGACTCTGGGTCGGCTTGTAGCCGTCGAGCCAGATATATTCCAACTTGCTCTTCATCTAGACAAATCTCCGAATTAAGGTCAGTTAGCGGCCGAAGCCTTTTTATTTAGGAATCACAATTGGGTTAATTTGCAGTTCGCTCGATTACGAAACTTAATTGCCCTCCCCCAAACTGCAGTTTCCTGAGTTCCCAAGCAGGGGATAAAGGAGTACCTGTACAGCACACAAGCATGTGCTCAGGAGTATCCGGATCAATCCTCACAATCCAACTAACAAGAATAATGCCAACGTCAGTATCTGCGGATTTTAAGCCAATAGGCGCGAATATCTTATTTTCACCGCATTCGCGGTGCACTATTTTGGTGCCTTTTTTCGGGGCATGCAAGATTGTTGCACCATTTTAGGTAACATGAACGACACTATCCGGTAACACTCAAGGCCATTTCCCATCCAGCTGGAGTGATCGTCCGAAAAATCCAACCGCACCATTATGGCAACAAATCCGCCAATTGCCGATAGAACTCCGCTCTCCAGCCGAATTGAGCCGGGCAGGCTGACCCGGGATAAAGTTGAGAATAACCCATGAGCTGATCTAGCCAAGACCCGATTCAGAAGAGGGAAATATGAGACTGGAAGTACTATGACCCAAAAATCAGATAGACCGGTCCCCGGGAGGAAGTCTCATTTGGTGCAAACCCAAGGCGCGAAGGCGGCCCCGGTGACCGTACCCGTTGGGTTAGGCAATGAAGCTGGCTAAAACACGATGCACGACCCGGGGTTTAATTGTAAACACAAGATCGTCAGGCATCTGACCCGAATTGCCAACCTGGAGAAAATTATGGAGCCGGCGAGAGGATTCGAACCCCCGACCAGCTGATTACAAAT
>JBEVWC010000002.1:0-779033 GCA_040506775.1 Candidatus Thiodiazotropha sp. | reverse complement strand
CGCACTCCCACCCGTTCCGCAAGGGCGCGGATGACTGCTTCGATGTGCGGTCTGCCCAGCAACACGCCCTTGGGTTCCGAGGTGGTCCCGGAAGTGAAGGTGACTTTGAGAACATCAGCGGGTATGTGTGCGATCTGATTGACCGTTTGCAGCAGGGTGAGCGTAGTGCCGCACAGTTCCAGGGTTGCGATCTCATTCAGTATTGCTCCTGCGGCCCGCTCCCGGAAAGCTTCCGGGTCATCCGTAATCACATGACGCGTGCCCGACTCTGTGAGGGCGTGGCGGATCTGGCGGTTGGAAAAAAACGGCGGGATTGGCACCACTCCGATCTGTTGTCCCATAGCGGCCAGATCAATCACCGCCCAGGCCGGTCCGTTGTCCAGGTCCATGGCCAGGGATCCAATCCCCAGGCCGGTTAAGCGCTCCTGAAACTCAAGAATCTGGTGATGCAGGTTGGAGTAACTCAGTGACTGGGAGGAACCCTGGATGGCTAAGCGGTTGGGTTGCCGTAATGCGTGTTCGGCCAGGCGGGAGAGTAGGGTCATGCGGCCTCCCTGCCCATTGCAGCGGCATTCTGCCAGAGGTGCATGATCGCCACTTCCTTCTCACACAGGGCGCCCAGGGTGCGCAGGCCCTGGTCCAGGCGACCGGCCAGAACCCGGGGCTGTTGATCGTAGTAACGGCCCCAGGTCACACGATCCGCCTCCGGCAGGCGTTCACAGCGGGCTTCACCCAGGTCAATCATCTGGAATCCCAGACGTTCGAAGGCATGCTGCAATACCGGGCCAATGGTGAACAGAACCCATTCACACTGGGTTGTGGACAGATAACCGGTGAGAGCGATAAACAGCCAGCGGATAATGCCCGGGTTGGCCACAGAGAGGTTGCCGACCTCCACCAGCTGTGATCGGTCTACCGGTTGCAGCACACGTGCTGCGATCATCTGCTCGACCGGGTGGTTCAGATAGGTTTCGAGAAACAGGGGGGACAACCCGGCGTGGCGGAATCCGAGTACTGCCTGCAGCCGATCCTGATCATCACTCAAACTCATCAGGTTAGGCATGAAATGGCAAATGTCGGCCTCATAATGCTTCTTGAAGCACTGCTGCACAAAGTCTTCAGTGGCCTTGCGACGGGGACTGTCCGGCCGGGCATTGTGTACCCGGGAGGGCATATTGTGCTTGAATCGGAAGGGTGGTCGTCTGCTCCTCATGATACCTGCTCCTCGCATGTGACGATGGGGGGTACTCTAAGAGGGCATTCTTAAGCCATGCTTAATCGGCACAAAAAATGTGGGAATAAATCGCACCAAGCAGCAATCGGTCACAATAGCGACGGCTGGGTGGAGTATTTTCGTGTTTGTGATGTCCAAACCCGGTTACGGATGGTCGTATAACTCAAGTAGTGGAGATCTTGTATGCGTTTGTTACACACCATGATACGAGTCGGCGATTTGCAACGCTCGATCGACTTTTACACCCGGTTTCTAGGCATGAAGCTGCTGCGGCAGAAAGACTACCCTGAGGGAAAGTTTACGCTGGCATTCGTCGGGTACGGGGATGAATCTGACCACTCGGTAATTGAACTGACCCATAACTGGGAAACTGACCAATACGATCTTGGTGAAGGATTCGGTCATCTAGCGATTGAGGTGGACGACGTCTATCAGGCGACCGATCAGCTACGCAATGCGGGTGCGAAGATCCTGCGTGACGCAGGTCCCATGAATGCCGGCACGACAATCATTGCCTTTATTGAAGATCCGGATGGTTACCCCATAGAACTCATCGGTAAACGCGGATGATTCTGCGAATGGGGTGACGGGTAACGGCCGATACACCGACCATGGGCTGATTTCAGCAATCTATATGAGACACTACACTAGGTCATCAATGACACCCACACCCTCATGACGTCCTTCAATGGCGGCATGGATGAGCCTCAACCAGGAGTTTTCCAGACGTTCATTGATATCATCGGGATGTAAGAAACGATCCAATACCATTGCTTCGATATCGATTTCGATCTGTTTGTCCGGATCACTTCGCCAGGTTCCCAACAACACCATGCGATTGATCGTGTCCATGCCATCACGAATGTTAATAGCATCCCGATCGATACCCCATCTCAGCGAAGGCCTCAGTGTCAGGATCAGCTCACCGAGCACAAGGCCCACATCCGCGACCATTGACAAGCCAATACATTCACCACTGCGCTCGCCGGCCCGCCAACGGGACATGACATCGCCTTTGATACGGGCCTTCAATGCGGGCCATTGTTTGCCGACCCAATGGTGCAACGAGATGATGAACGGGTCGATATTGTCCCGGGAAAATCGGTCCGGCCAAATGATCGATGCGTCGGTTTGGCGCAATAGGCCACGCAGCAGGTCGAGCCGTTCGAAGCGGACATCGAGGAGATAATGAAAATTCGCGTCAGCCTGCTCCGCGCTTAGATTTCGAGCCGGTCCGGGGTGGGGCAGACTCAGTGCGGGATAGTCACGCAGATATCGGGAAAGAGCCGGATCTGAAACAGGATCCCTGGCAAGTTCCAGCCATCGCTTCAGTTTCAATCTCATGTTACTGCTCAACCACCGAACCAGCCGCTGATTGTAGCAAATGCACCTCTGCCCAGGTTATCACCACCCCAGGCGCCTGCCGCAGCACCGATCAGTCCGCCCACCACAGTTCCCACTCCGGGAAGTATCGCCGTTCCGATTGCAGCGCCTGCCACGGCGCCTCCCCATCCTCCGGCAGCACCTCCAGCCAGACCGCTCAGGGATTCACCGGTATTCCTGCCAATGGCATTGCCATCGGCACGATAGGCGCTGACCACATCCACGGCGTCGAGCGCGAGGCCGACCGGCCGTGCTATTTTTCCCACGCCTTCGAGGGCAAAGCCGGCGTTTCGCAGCGCCCTGTTGCGTGTCAGACGCGCTGCGTCGTGATCGATCTGCGGGTGATTGAGATTGCTGGGAACAACACGGGTTGCCTTGGATTCAATTTCGAGGGTTTGTTTGAAACGTGGGTCGGCGGGATTGTCGATGTCGACCTTGACATCAACTTTGCGATCCCCCGGCAAATCGGGGCGGGCCGTGGCTGATTCAGGTACTTCCCTGAGATTTGCATCAAAGCGGACTTCGGTGCGTACCCGGGTATCCGCAAGATTCCGGTATCGATCCGCGATCGCGTCCCGGGCCAGATCGCCGTTGTGGGTTGTGTACTGTTGAGATACCCGTCCGGGTGCTTTGGCGACAGATCCCGGCGGGGTCGGGTTCACACCGCTTTGAACCACGAATCCCTTGGAGTCAAGGTAGGCGCGGGCTTCGGGGTGGAAACCACCCTTACCATTCCAGGCGCTTTGCGTGGACTCATAGCGGATGGTCAGTTGCGGGTTGCCGATGGTTGTGTTTCGCCCGGCGGCATACACACCCTGTGCGCTTCCGGTTAACCCGTTGGGAATGGTCTCGTGGTTGAGTTCCAGTATGTTATCAAGCGTGGAGGGGGTCTGGGCCAGACTCTCCGCTGTGGTTGGTAGGGCCGCAAGGGATTCTCCCGTGGTGGGCGTGTCCTGCAGGCGCTCACGCTGAGTGGCGCCGGTTTCAGAGGGCGTTGACCCGGCAGTGACTTTCGAGTTCTCTGCGGTGACGTTCTGACTGCGTGGTTGGTCGGAGTTATCCGTTGGGGATAGAGGAGCCGACGCAGATTGGCGGTTTCCAGCACTCAATTCGGCCATTGAAGCGGACATGACATGATTCCCTTGTACAAAGCCACCGTGTTCGCGTGATCATAGGTGCGGATGCGACCCAGGGATATACGAGATATCCCTAGGCTCCAGGGCAAGGACTATCAGTATTTCCAGGCCCTGGACTCAGGACTCAGTCTTGTGGGTGTTGCCAGAGTTCGGTCTGGATGGTCAGGTCATGCTGGCCGTCACTCAACCAGAGCTGGCCTTCCTGGATTGTTGCGGTGAGGGCCATGTTTCTTTGCACCAGTGAAGGCAAGGCGGTCGTGTCATATTGGGAAAAAAATCGCACCTCAAGGTGTTTGAAGCGCGCAAAGGCATCCTTGTTCTGTTGCCACCAGGGCAGGGCACTGCGTTCCGCGTAAGGGTAGACGATCACTTTGCGGGCTCGTCCGCAGGCCCGTCGGATACGTTTCTCATCCGGCTGACCCAGTTCGATCCAGAGCTCGATCTCGTCCGATAAGGACTTCTGCCACAAATCGGGTTCATCCTCTGTACTGATACCGCGGGTGAACTCGAGTCTGGGATCGGCGTGATAGGCAAATGCGGCCAGGCGCAGCAGCATGCGCTCATCGGTCTCCGAGGGATGACGCGCGAGTGTCAGAGCGTAGTGATCATAATGATGACGATCCATGTCGGAGAGCTGCAGTTCAGCTTTGAAAATCGTAGCCTTGAGTGCCAATGTTATATGCCTATTCTGAGGGTTTGCGCCTGAGTGCTTTTTGCTGGCCCAGGCGTTTTTTGCTGTCCAGGCGACGCTCTTTCGATGCGCGGGTCGGTTTGGTGGCGATGCGGGGTTTACGTACGATCGTTACGCTGTTCACCATCTGATGCAGTCGCTGTAATGCTTCCTGCCGGTTCTTTTCCTGTTCCCGGTAACGTTGTGCCTTGATGACAACGATGCCGTCCGTGGTGATACGTTGATCCCTGAGTTTGAGGAGCCGTTGCTTGTAGACCTCAGGCAGGGAGGACGCGGTGATGTCGAATCGGAGTTGGATCGCCGAGGAGACCTTGTTGACGTTCTGCCCCCCGGGACCGGAAGCGCGAATCGCGGTGATCTCGATTTCAGACAGAGGAATGGTAATGGGATCTCGCATCAGCTTCAGCAATCGGCACGAATCGTCTTCAGAGTAGGATAATTCTAACCCCAGGCTGGATGCATCACACCTGTTTTCCCCAAGATGACTATCTGACACCCAGTATCCAGCCCTCGGTGACAGCAACCGTGCGTTCATGGCTGGACAGTGTGGGTGCCAGATAATCGCGCAGGCTGCCGACCCGGTCCGTCTGTCTCAACCATGCGGCGATGGCATAGGCATCCTGTTGATCCTGGGTCCGGCCGTTACGGGGAAAATCATGACTGTAGAGCGCGGGGTACGCTTCGGCGATCAGTGAACTTCCGACAGGGGCCGACCAGCCATCGTATGGCCAGAAATGTACCTGGTTCCCCAATCGAAGACGCAAATGGCGTAGCCAGGGCAGGCCGGCGTGGGTGGATTTGGCCACCGAACCGGGCACATCGAAATGAAACACCGACTTGGCGCCGGCGCGCTGCTCGGCGATGCGACGCCATCGGGCATTGCCCGAGCGTACGGTCCCCATCCCGTACTGTCCCTGCCTCACCCGTTCCACGCTCACGCCCTGCTCATCGGTTGGCCAGTGACGGTGAAAATCTTCCAGGAAATCGGGCCAGCTGTTGATGCCATAGCGTTCGAAATAGCAGTCAGGAAAAGAGAAGCTGTGATCGATACCGACCAGAGTGGGCCGGGTTTGATTCAGCTGTTGTTCCAGCCACAGGGCAAGACCTCGTCGGGTCCAGTACCTGCTCCGCCCGGCGGATGGCAGGATCTCCCGGGGTGCGTGGTCAAGAACGGCGCGATAGACCCTCAGACCCGGCAGTCCGTCGTCGGGTGTTTTTGCACCGGAATAATCGATGCCGATGTAGACCTTGAACAGGGTGGGCGAGTGATGCATGACGACCGTGCATGGTCCGCAGCAGGAGAGGACACAAGAACATTGTTTGGTGGAGACGAGGAGGATCGAACTCCCGACCTTCGCATTGCGAACGCGACGCTCTCCCAGCTGAGCTACGTCCCCATGTGACCATAGTATGACAAACCCTTGAAAAAGTACCAGCGGTGCTTTTCCCCGCAAGTCATGCATTGGCCCGGGGTTGGAAGCGTCGGTGCGGTCTTATTCAATCCCTCTGTCCGCTGAGCCGCTACATTTCATGAGTCATCCGGACGTTGGGAGCGGGTGGGTTTTCCGGTAGGCTATATTGCATCATCAGGAGACACCAGATCTCCAACAAACGAACCCGGAGGATGTAATGAAGAATAAACCTGTTGCCGTAGTTACCGGCGCCTATCGCGGGCTCGGTCGTGAGACCTGTCGCCAGTTGGCGCAGTTGGGGTATACCGTTGTCCTTACGGCGCGTGATACCAGCCGGGGTGAGGCAGCAGTAGAAGCCTTGCGTCACGAGGGCCATGATGTCCTGTTCTATCCCCTTGATGTCACCCAGGAGATCTCCCTGGCGGATCTGAAGCAGTACCTGGAGACAACCTTCGGGCGTATCGATTGCCTGGTCAACAATGCAGGTATCTTTCCCGACCCCGGGTTCGATGGAGAGGCGAGCAGTGTGTTCAACGCGGATCCGGAGCGCATACGGGAGGGTTTCGAAACCAATGCGCTGGCGCCGTTGCAACTCTGTCAATCCCTGATTCCACTGATGGAGGGTCGGGGACGGGTGGTCAACGTCTCATCGGGGATGGGGCAACTTTCCGAGATGAACGGCTGCTGCCCGGCCTACCGGCTTTCGAAGACCGCTCTGAATGCGGTGACCCGCATCTTTGCCGACGAGCTTCAGGCCACCGGAGTGAAGATCAACTCGGTCTGTCCTGGCTGGGTGCGTACCGACATGGGTGGCGAAGAGGCCCCCCTGGACGTTGAACAGGGGGCCAAGGGTATCGTCTGGGCAGCGACCCTGCCGGACGATGGGCCCAGCGGTGGGTTCTTTCGTCACGGGGAGGCGATACCCTGGTGAGGCATGTCGAAATGTCGTTCTCCTCAGTCATAGGGGCGCGCTCACAAACGGACCGCAATCTGACCAACAGGGCCGATCTATAAATTACTCGTCGAACACCGGGGTTGATGAGATCAGTTTGTCAAACCCGAACCTGTGGTTCAAAAACGCAATCCGGCAATCCGGTCTTTCCCGGGTTTCAGTACGCAACGCGGATCGCATGCGCCGTTTCATCCCTAACCTGGGATGTTTGCCGCATACCGCATGAATCTGTTCATCATGTAACAGCTCAAGACCCAGCCCTGCCACATCGGCGCCGGATCCGGCACGTACCATTTGTGCCTCTTTGCCGTGGTTTTCATTCACGATGACATTCAGATGCAGGGTAATGGCGTTTGCCATGATATTCGCGCGTTTATCCGTCCAGTGATGCTTTCTGGCGAGGTCGTCGGCCATTCGGGCGCCGACTACGGTGAAGCACTGATGTTCGGAACGGCGCAGTCGGTACTGCTCGGTCAGTCCCATGTCGTGCAGCATTAGAGCGGTGAACACCGCTTCATCGTCAAAGGACTCGGTACCGTCGTTCAGCAGGTGCGACCAGTAATAGGATCGCAGGCAATGGTTGAACAGGAAGGGTTCACTGGCCTCCCCGCACAGGGTCATCGCCTCCCGGGCGATTGGCGTATCCGGGGGGCGAATTGTGTCGATGTCCAGGGCTCGAATGCGGTGAACCGCATTTTGGCGTTTTTTCGCAGCAGCCTTTGCCCGCATCCCTTGAACAATCAGCGTCAACTTATCACGCAACGCGAGTTTCCCATGACCCGCTTCGAGCCACTCTACCGTTCCAAGCTTTGCCATCAGATTCCCCTGCCAGCTGAGTGTTTGTCAGGCCATCCTAAGCGAGGGTGCTAATGGCGTAAATGACAATTAAAAGCTATATTCTGCCAATGACGGCCACACGCAGAATCATATTCATCATCTATCCTGGCATCGAATTGCTGGATGTATCAGGTCCGGCCGCGGTGTTTTCGTCAGCCAACGAAATCTCCGCCAGCAGACTGTATGAGATAAAGGTGCTCAGTTCCGGTACTGGACAGATTGCGAGCCACTCCGGACTCGTATTGAGCGCTGGTTCTGTCAAGGGTGTCCGGTTCAAAATTTCGGACACGGTACTGGTGGTCGGTGCTTACCCGGAATCCCTGCAGAGCGCGATGCAGGACGGGGCAATTCGGCGTGCACTGGTGAGTGCTTCGCAGCGGGTTGAACGCTATGGGTCCATCTGTTCGGGGACCTTCGTGTTGGCTCAAACCGGACTGCTTCGAAACCGGCGGGTGACGACCCACTGGGCGGGTATTGAATCCCTCGCCGGGCTTTGTCCCGATACTCAGATCGACGATCAGGCCTTGTATGTCAACGACGGGCCCCTGTGGACTTCCGCCGGCGTCGCGTCCGGTATCGATATGGCACTGGCCATGCTTGAGGCGGATCATGGCGCGGGATTGAAAACCCGGGTGGCGAAACAGCTTGTGGTGTATGCCCACAGGCCGGGCTACCAGTCTCAGTTCAGCGAATTGCTGAGTGCCCAGACCCGCGCGGATGACCGCTTTGGCCCGTTGCTGGATTGGTTGGCCGGTCGCATCGATCGGGTTACACAGGTGTCCGATATGGCGGATTTCATGGCGATGTCGGAGCGCAGTTTTTACCGGAAATTCACCCAGGCATTCAATCAGACACCTTCGAAATTCCTTGAAATTCTACGCTTGGAAAAGGCACAACAGCTGATCGGAACAGGTTTGCAGGTCAATGTTGTATCGGGCCGGGTCGGATTTCGTTCGGAATCCGCTTTCCGTACCGCCTTCAAGGCGCGGTACGGGATCTCACCGGGGCTCTATGCGCAAGTGCATGTGAAATGATGGATGCCCGATGGGTATCAATACCTGATCGACAACTGAGTCTCCAGGGCTCATTCGGTCAATCGATGAACGGTACCGGTTGAGGCGCGCTGGCCTAAGCTGGAATCCATCGCTGAGAGATGGGTCAATTCTGAGACTGACGCTTTATGCCGAAGTGTTCTTCCAACACACCGTCCATTTCCTCCGTGCTTACAGTCCGCTCAGAGACCTTACCCGCAGTCACGCGCTTCAGCCGATCGCCATACAGGATGTTGCGTCCCTCTGGATGTTGTTTCACCACCACCAGTTTCTGCACGAACAGGGATTCGGGGTGCCGGTTATTCAGATAATTGGCGGGTGCGAAGTCGATCCATTGCTGGGGCCATAGGTCGAAGCCGTACTGATTGGTCCAGACGCCATCGATCCTGGCCTGTAGCAGGAACTCCCGATCGTTGGGACGCTCAAGCCGATACCAGTCGTCATCCTGACGCACCGCATCACTCGCCGATGACAGGGGCAGGGGAGCGCGTATGCCATGACTGCCGAATCCCACGTCACACAGCCAAGTGTCGCTGTCGACAGAGACCGCCAGTGCCATATGGGTGCGGGGCCGCATGACCGGGTAGAACATGGGGCGGCAGGCAATCAGCTGGTAGTCGAATCCCAGCGCGGTGAGGGCCATGGCGAACAGGCCGTTTACCTCGTAGCAGTACCCGCCACGGTGATTATGTACCAGCTTGTCGACGATGACTTCCGGGACCAGGGAGATCTCTTTGCCTGCCTGCACGTCCAGGTTCTCGAACGGAATGCTGAACAGCTGTCGACGCATGAGCCGGGTCAGGGTCTCCTGGTCTCTGCGTGGTGCCTGATCGAAGCCGATGCGCTCGAAATAGGTTTGCAGGTCAAAGTTTTCCGCGATCATACGTTGAGTTTTCCTTTCAGTATGGTGACAGCCTTGCCGGTAAGGTAGACCCGCTCTCCGTCCTGTCGTACTTGAAGCCGGCCGCCCCGGGCGGATAATTGACGGGCTTGCATGACGCGTTTGCCCAGGCGCTCACTCCAGTAATCCGCCAGGGTGCAGTGGGCGGAACCGGTAACCGGGTCTTCGTCGACCCCGGCGGCGGGGGCAAAGAAGCGGGAGACGAAATCGGTCTCCGTGGAACCCCGCGCCGTGATGATCAGGCCAAGTGCTGGCAGGGCTGCGAGTCGGGCCATGTCCGGATGACATTGGGCAACCGCGTCTTCCGAGGCGAGTTCCACCAGCCATTTCTCCCGACCCTGGCGGGTCGCGATGATCGGCTGACCGAGTATCCCGGCCAGGTCGAACTCAGGGACCAGTTCTTTAACCGGGTCGGAGGGAAAGTCCAGTTCAATACCCATTTCGTTGAAGCGGGCCAGCAGGGTTCCGCTGCGGGTGAAGAAGCGGATCTCATCCTCCGTTACCCGGGCATGGGTTCTCAGCACATGGGCGCTGGCCAGGGTGGCGTGGCCGCACAGGTTGACCTCCGTCTTTGGGGTGAACCAGCGCAGATCGTAGCCCCCGTCCCGGGGACGTAGGAAGGCGGTTTCGGACAGGTTCATCTCCATCGCGAGCGCCTGCATCCATTGCGTGTCCCGTTCCTCATCGAGCAGGCAGACCGCGGCCGGATTGCCGCGGAACGGAGTCTCGGTAAAGGCGTCGACCTGAAAAAGCTCAGACATCTTGCATTTCCCTCGCGGGGATCAACCCGGCAGGCGGATGGCCCGGGCTCGTTTCCCAATCGATCAGTCGTTGATAGGCCTGTTGCAACTGCCGGGTGTAAGGACCCGGTGTGTGTTTCAGGGTGCGGCCGTCCAGGCTGCGTACCGGCATCAGACCGGCACCGGTCCCTGTAAGAAAACATTCATCGGCGGTGTAGACATCATACCGGGTCAGGGAGCGTTCGGTCATGGGCAGATCGCTATCACGGGCCAGTTCCATGAGGGCGCCCCGGGTAATGCCATCGAGTGCACCGTCACTGACCGGGGGGGTGCAAAGGGCGCCATCGCGGACGATGAACAGATTCTCCGCACTGCCTTCGGCCACGTATCCCTGGGGATTGAGCATCAATGCTTCGTCCGCTCCGGCCTGATGGGCTTCGAGACGGGCCAGGATATTGTTGAGATAGTTGAGGCTCTTGATGCGCGGGTCGAGCATCGTCGAATCCACCCGCCGGGTGGTTGCGGTGACCAGATTGATGCCGTCCCGGCGTTTGGCTTCGCTGACCAATGCCATCTGCTCTGCGATGATGAACAGACTGGGCCGGGTGCACAGAGTCGGGTCGAGTCCCAGGCCGCCGGGCCCCCGGGTCACCACCAGACGGAGATATCCCTCCGGGGCCGCAAACTCGCTGATGATCTCATCGATGGCTTCGGCGATGCGCTCGAGCGAGTAGGGCAGTGTCATCATCAGTGCCTGGGCTGAGTCTTCGAGTCTGCGCAGATGCTGGCCCCGCCGAAAGGGCACGCCCTGGTAGAAGCGGATACCTTCGAAGATGCCATCACCATACAGCAGGCCGTGATCGTTGAGTGGCAATACCGCGTCACGGGCATCCACGCAATGGCCATTCAGCCAGTAAGCCGGTTTTGTCATGGTTGGGCTCCTGTGAGTGTGTTGGGTTGGTAACAACACTATCGGATAGCATCCAACCAATACAGATGCAGACAGAATTTAAAACATGCAGTACAGTTATTCATGACCAGGCATCTGTAATGCCTGAATACAGGATCAACTGTATGGGTGATAGCGAACTTCGGTATGAGCAGGTGGCGACACACATCCGTGATCAGGTGCGTCGTGGGGTGTTGCGGCCCGGTGAGCGGATTCCCTCGGTGCGGGCCCTGAGCCGTCGTCTCGGGGTCAGCGTTTCCACGGTGGTTCAGGGCTATGGCCTGTTGCAGGATGAACGCCTGATCGAGCCCAGACCCCAGTCCGGGTTCTTCGTCCGGGCCCAGGCACGCCGGCCACCGGTGCCCGCCATGAGTCGTCCCAATGCCCACCCGGTTCCGGTCACGGTGAGCGAGGTGGCGCTCCAGGTGGTACAGGCCTATCACTCACCCGGGGTGATCCAGATGGGCACCGCGCTACCGCGTACCGACTTTCCCGCAGTAACCCAGTTGCATCGTATTCTCGCGAGCCTGGCGCGGCGCTCCGACCCGCGCCTGCGGGATTACGACATGCCGCCGGGCAACCACAGACTGCGATTGCAGATCGCCCGACGGGCCGTCGATGCGGGGATTGCCTGCACCCCCGACGAGGTGGTGGTCACCAACGGCTGTCAGGAAGCCTTGGTGTTGTGTCTGCGCGCGGTGGCGGAAGCGGGGGATACGGTAGCGATCGAATCCCCGGCCTTTTTCGGTACCCTGCAGGCGATCGAATCCCTGGGTCTCAAGGCGCTGGAGATTCCCACCGATCCGCGTTACGGGATCAGTCTTGATGCCTTGCGTCTGGCCCTGGAGCAATGGCCGGTCAAAGCGGTGTTGCTAACGCCCAACTTCAGCAATCCCCTGGGCTACTGCATGTCCGATGCGCGCAAAGGGGAACTGGTGGCATTGCTCGAGTCGGCGGATGTGCCGTTGATCGAGGACGACATCTATGCGGATCTCAACTATGAAGGTTATCGTCCCAGGGCGGCCAAGGCCTGGGACCGCAGTGGCCAGGTACTGCTTTGCTCGTCCCTGTCCAAGACCCTCGACCCGGGATTGCGCATCGGTTGGGCCTTGCCCGGCCGCTACCGGGACAAGGTGGTGCATCTGAAACTGGTCAACAGCATGGCGAGCGCCACCCTGCCAGCCTATGCGGCTGCGGAATACCTGGAGTCCGGAGGTCATGACCGGCATCTGCGTGCCCTGCGGAAAGCCTACCGGGAACGGCGAGACCGTTTCCTTGAACTGGCCCAACGTCTGCTCCCTGAAGGCAGCCGTGTGACGTCTCCCGACGGCGGATTCATCGCCTGGGTGGAACTGCCACAGGGTACGGATGCCATGGCCCTTTACCATCTTGCGATGCAATCCGGAGTCAGCATCGCCCCCGGCCCCCTGTTTTCATCCAGTGGCAAGTATCGCTCGTTCATTCGCCTGAATTTCGGTCAGGTCGGGTTTGAGTCTATGGCAAAAGGTTTGTCGATCCTGCGCCAGCAGATGGACCTTCCTGCACCCCGGGAGAGGGTGGGCCAGGCCGAGACAAAGCGTCGATGATTTTTGCCTGTGAAGCCTCTGGGCAACCGGCGATAAATGTGAGTTTCGTAATCATAGGCTTCACTTCAGTGGCAGGTAGATATCTGTAACCTGCTCGTGTTCGGCGACTTCCGGGATGCGTTTGATGTAGTGGAAGAGCAGGGGGAAATCCTTGAGCTCTTCGCCGCTCGAAGGCAGCCACTCTCGATACAGGATGTTGGCGCTTTCCCCGATTCGATCGGTTGATCCCAGGTGACGCAATCTCGCGAATCGTCCCGCGGGAATCGATTTGTTGATGACCCCCTGGGGATTGGGGGCAACGGGTGCCTGAACCTCGCCGCAGATATCGAAGCGGAACGCCTCGGGAGGTGTCTGCTCGGGATCGCTGTAGACCATGCCAAAAGTGCGGCGGGTGGCGACGGGCGATCGTCCGCTCGATTTTCGCCAATCGATGAACCGGGTGACCGAATTGAACAACTGGTCGGGGGATCCCTGGTGTTCCAGCACGGCAATCCGAATCTCCTCGCGTTCGACTATTTCAACAGGCATGGTTGTCTCCCTCATTCGTTGGGGTTGTGGCATGGTTCTTTTCCAGGGTTCCCAGGCCGGTCGTTCGCGGAACTCGCTGGGTGTCTGTCCAAAGCTGCGTTTGAAGGCCCGGGAAAACGACTCAGGATTTTCGAATCCGGCCTCCAGGGCGATTTCGATGATTCGCCGTTGCGGGTTGAAAACCAATTGATACGACGCCCCGCGCAAGCGCATCTGCTGTACATACCGGGTCACACTCATGCCCACATATGCGCTGAACTGACGCTGGAAATGAAAGCGAGAAAAGCATGCGAGACGACAGAGTTCATCAATTGGCAAAGGCCGATCGAGGTGCTGATCGATATAGTCGAGTACGCGGCTGAAGCGTTCCGCGTAGATATCCGTCATTTTGCCTGTCCTGTTCCCGGCTCATGAATCATGTGTGCATTCTATCCGGTACGGGAAACAATCGTCCTGACTCAGCGTGCGCCGTTTCGAACCAGACAATGTAGCCCGGGCGGAGCGAAGCGCAACCCGGGATCTCTCAGCATAAACACCAACCACACACGGGCGTGGATATAAACTAAATGACGCTATGGCATCAACGCCGCAAGCAACGCCCGATGAAGCCGCTCCACCACCCATTCACCGGCATCGGCGGAGGTGAGCATGACCAGTTCCACATCAGGCAGGGACGGTAAGGGGGCTTTCTGGATCTGCAGATCCGATTCCAGCCAGCGCTCGGTGCGCACGCCCACCCCGAGTCCGGCGCGTACCGCAGCGCGCATCCCTGAGAGACTGGGAGTAGACAGGGCGATGCGCCAGGGCCTGCCGATCTCATCCAGCGCTTTCAACACCGAGTTGCGAAAGATACAGGGGGCGTTCGCTAAAACCAGAGGCAGAGGCTGATCCTCCGGGAACACTGCTTCAGGGTTAGCCACCCAGACCCGTTTCAGACGATCGATGACCTCGCATCCGATCCCCGCGGCCGGTAGTTGCCCCGGCTCCTGAAAGATCACCGCCAGGTCGAGTTCACCCCGTTCCACCAGGGTTTGAAGTTTGCTATTGGCATCCACCAACACCTCCAGGGTGATGCCGGGGTAGAGTCGGGAAAAATGCGCCAGGATATCCGCCAGACCCCCGTCGGCGAGTTCCTGTGCCGAACCAAGCCGCACCGTACCCTGGGTGTGCGTCTCATTGAGCAGGGACCAGGCCTCGTCATTCAGCAACAACATGCGCCGAGCATATCCCAGCAGCAGCTCACCCTGCCCGGTCAGGGTGAAGTTGCGGGTGTTGCGGTCGAGCAGGGGCATGGACAGGCGAGACTCCAACCGCTTGACCTGTTGACTCACGGTGGACTGGGTGCGGTGCAGACGCTCCGCCGCTCGGGTGAAACCGCCGCCGTCCACCACCGCTACAAAGGTGCGCAGGAGGTCGAGTTCGAGGTTACGGGGATATATATTCATAATCTGGATAAATAATATTTGAATAATTCGTTTATCAAATCTATCTCCAGAGTCTAGGCTTTCAGCGAAACCCGTCAAGGAGTCCTGAAATGCCCTACATCAGTCTCGAAATACACCCGCTGCCTACACAATCCCAGGCCACTGCCCTGGCCCGTGCGATCACTGAGGCCATGGTTGACATCATGGGCAAGCGGGGTGCCGTTACTGCAGTGCGTATCAGCGGTACGCCAGCCCTGCTGTGGACGGTCGGCAGCGAGGCCTGCACCCAACCCACGGCCTACGTGGAGATCAAAATCACCGAGGGCACCAACAGCTCGGATGAAAAGGCGGCGTTGATCCGTCAGGTCCACCAGAGTCTCAGGGAGACCCTGGGCGACCTCACTGAAGCAAGCTATACCGTAATTCATGAAGTCCCGGCGGAGAACTGGGGATACGACGGTCGGACCCAGCGCGATCGGCAATTGGCACGGGCTTGAACGACAATCACACAGGAGGCGGAATGACACACCTGACACTCTACGACATGGCGCTATCGGGTAACTGCTACAAGGTCCGTCTGCTGCTATCGATGCTGGGGCTTGAATACACCCGGGTCCCCATCAACACCCGTGAGGGCGAAACCCTCACCGATGAATTCAAGCGCATCAACCCAAGAGGGCAGATTCCGGTACTCGTCGATGATGGGGAGGTCATCTGGGACTCTATGGCGATTCTCGTCTACCTGGCAGAAAAATATGGCGATGCCTCATGGCTGCCCAAAGATCCCCTGTCACAGGCACGGGTCATGCAATGGCTGGCGGTCTCTGAAAACGAACTGCTCTACGGGTTGGCCCGGGCCCGCATCACGGTGATTCTCAACAAGCCCTTCGATCTCGATCAATGCCACCGGGACGCCCTGTCCGGGGTCGAGGCCATGGAGCGACGGCTAACGGCACAGGACTGGCTGGCGCTGGATCACCCGACCCTGGCGGATGTGGCCTGCTACCCCTATACGTCACTGGCGGAGGAGGGGCGTTTCAGCCTGCAACCCTATCCAGCAATACGTGAATGGTTGAAGAGGTTTGAAGCATTAACGGGTTGGAAGGCCATGGTATAGTGAGTGTCGACTGTGCCTGAATAGGGAAATATTACGTGCTAAAAGGATATGCCTTTTGGCTTGCCAGCATTTTTTTGGCGGCAAGCACCACTGCAAATGGGGTCCACCTCAATCACGATCGAAAAGGACAGGTTGCGCTGCTGCCGTTCTATACGGTCACAAACAATTTCATTACGAATTTTACCCTGACCAACACCACAGACCGGTTCAAGGCCGTCAGAGTACGCATCGTGGATGCCCTTTTGGGTGCGGACCTGCTGAACATCAATGTCTATCTGGCGCCCCACGATGTCTGGAACGCAACCTTACGCAAAAACCTCGCCACAGGCTTACCCAACCTCATCACGGAGGACGAAAGTTGTACCTACCCATCCAAAACCCTATTGCATGCAGGGGTCGACCTTCAGGATATTTACCTGGCAACGACGGATCGCGAATTGTTAAAGGGTTATATTGAAGTCATCGAAATGGGGGAGATCGCGGATGGTTCAGGCCCCGCGGAGGATACCGGACTGGAGGCGGAGATCGATGCAAATGGGATTGCCGATGGTGTAATCAGTGGCTCGGACCGTTCCATACCACAAGGCCTGTTGCACGATACTCAGGGTCTACCCAATGATTGCTCTGTGGTCACTGACGCCTGGGGTTCTGGTGCGGCCGTGGTGAACCAAGTCAATGGTTTCGAACCCGGTAAACTGAGCGTCGAGGGTATTGCAGAAGACCTGGGTGATACCTCTTCTCCCTATGCGAACAGTACCAATGCGGGTCTGGTTCCCCCTGGGGGTGGCGTCAACGTCTACGGCATACTGCTGAATGCGGCCAACGGAGATGCCTATGTGGTGGAGGGTGTGCATATCGACCGCTACACTTCAGTGGCGCAACACTACCTCCCGGACGATCCGGTCTATTATCGCTTACCATCATTGGCATCGGGTGATATCAGGGAAGCCTATATCACCAACGGCGAGGGAAATGGACGAAAAGGCGATAGTTTGCCTCTGACTGAATACGATACCGGTGCACTGCAGGATATTACGCCCAAGGTCTCTGTACCCATGGGTTCGAACCCATTACCAATAGCGCTGGTGCTGAGCGCAGAGTCTGTATCCGTACCTTACTTCGTCGAATGGAATCTGGCCGGAGAGACCGATATTGTTCTGACTTTCCCAATGCGTAAGTTTGGAATCTTCAACGATGGCACGCTCACCAATCAATTTGATATCAATCAACCGGCCTGTGCCGGGCAACTCAATGATGGCGTCGACGACGGACAGGCTGTGACCTTACCGGATCTTGGTGTTGTGGTCGAGGACTATCCGCATACCGAAGACGGTGAGTTTTGCTCAAATCTGGGGTTTGTCGAGAGTTCCGACTTCATGGGTTTTACGGTCCGGGATATCACCATGACCTTGGCGTATTGGAACTATCAAGGTGAGGAGCAGAAAGTCGTATTCGAAACCGATATGAGTGAAGCCGTACAACCACCCTTCATTGATCTTGGGCGCCTGGCTCTGACCCGCACCGCACTTAAAGTCGTAACCCTCTATTCAAACGATGGTTTGAATCAGCCAATATTTCGCGAAGATGACCCTGTTACAGGTCTCTTAATCTCGACCAAACACAATTTTGATTCGGGATGGATTCGTTTCAAATTCGATGCTCAATACGATTACAACACTAATCTCAGCATTCAGGCTTTGACTGAACCACGAGGCGGTTTGGGCCAGTCTGTTGATCACACCTGGTCCGGCGTGCCTGTTTTGGGGTTTTCGGCAATGCGGGCGCAAGCTCAGTCCGGGCGTATGGGTGAGACGATTGAGCTGACGCGCTCGACAAACCGTGACTGAGTTTTTCCACTGGCAGGGATGCCACGCGTTTATGGAGTTCCGACTTCGAATCATCTAAAGTTTTTAAGATGTCCTGATTGCCTGGCACAGAGGATAATCTTTGAATACCCCGGATAGTGTCTATTTTTACGCAACCTGCCTGGTCGACCTGGTTTACCCCCAGGCGGGTCAGGCCGCCATGGCGCTCATCGAATCCGCCGGTATCCGGGTGATCTTCCCTGCGGACCAGACCTGTTGCGGACAGCCCGCCTTCAACTCCGGATATCGCAACGAGGCCCGGGATGTGGTGCGCCGGCAGTTGGACTGTTTCGAACGCCCCATACCCATCGTGGTCCCGTCCGCTTCCTGCGCGGGGATGATCAAACACCACTGGCCGGAACTGTTTGCCGGTGAAGCCGAAGAGGACCGGGTGCGGGGGATTGCCAAACGAGTCTATGAACTGACCGAATTTCTCGTCGAGGTGCTGCACCTGGAGTTGACCGATTACGGTGAGCCGGTGCGGGTCGCGTTGCACAACTCCTGCTCGGCGCGCCGGGAGATGGGAGTGGCGCGGCATATCGGGCAACTGCTGGAGCAGTTGACCCAGGTTGAGGTGGTTGAACCGCTCCATGCGAGCGAGTGTTGCGGCTTCGGTGGCACCTTTGCGGTCAAGCAGGCGGAGATCTCCGGGGCCATGGTGCAAGACAAGTGCCGGGATATTGTTGACACCGGGGCAAGCCGGGTTGTGAGCCAGGATTGCGGCTGCCTGATGAACATCGGTGGCGCTTTGGAGAAAACCCAGGCGGGGGTGCTGGTCCAGCATATCGCCGAATTTCTGCGGGAGCGAAGCCTTGAATCAAAGCGTTGAATTTCACGCACGCATTCAGCAGGCCCTGGACAACGCGCAGGGTCGTCAGAACTTCCGCAGCGCGATGGACGGCTTCCGCGACAAGCGTGCCGCCCAGTTCCCGGACGAACACTGCCTGTGCGAACAGCGCGCCCTGGCCCGTACGGTGCGTGGCAACGCCTTGAGGCGCTTGCCCGATCTGCTGGAACAGCTTGAGCAGAACCTGGATCGCAACGGCATCCGGGTGCATTGGGCGGAAACCCCGGAGGAGGCCAACCGCAAGGTACATGAGTTGCTCCAGGCGCAGGGCGCCACCCGGGTGGTCAAGGGCAAGTCGATGGTCACCGAAGAAATCGGTCTCAATCACCACCTGGAACAGAACGGTTTCGAGGTTCTGGAGAGCGACCTGGGGGAATTCATCATCCAGCTGGCCGGCGAGGCGCCCTCTCACATCGTGGTGCCGGCAGTGCACAAGAATCGTCACGAGATCGCGGCGCTGCTGCATCGCTATGATCCCAACATCCCCTTGACTGATGATGTGGACCGGCTGACCCAGGAGGCACGGCGCATCCTGCGGGAAAAGTTCGAACAGGCCGACGCGGGCATCTCCGGGGTCAACTTCGCAGTGGCCGAAACCGGCACCCTCTGCCTGGTGGAGAACGAGGGCAACGGCCGGATGTGCACCACGGTGCCGCCGCTGCACATCGCCATCACCGGGATCGAAAAGGTGGTCGAGAAGCTCAGTGATGTGCCTCATCTGTTGCGCCTGCTGCCCCGCTCAGCCACCGGTCAGCCGATCACCACCTACTTCAACATGATCAGCGCGCCGCGCAAGCCCGGTGAGCAGGACGGTCCCGAATCGGTGCACCTGATATTGCTCGACAACGGGCGTACCCGCATCCATGCCGACGAGACCTTCCGTCAGACCCTGCAGTGCATCCGCTGCGGGGCCTGTATCAACCACTGCCCGGTGTATGTTCAGGTGGGCGGCCATGCCTACGGCACCACCTATCCGGGGCCGATCGGTTGCGTGCTTGAACCGCAAAGGCTGGGTATCGACCAAATCGGCACACTCGCCTCAGCCTGCACCCTGTGCGGCGCCTGCGGGGAGGTCTGTCCGGTGGGCATACCCCTGCCGAAACTGATCAACCGGATCCGCGTCGAGTCGGTGCAGGGCGGGGTGGACAGCCCGGTGCGGGGTGCCGGATCCCTGCGTCGGGGCCCGGAAGCCCTGGTGTGGAAGCTCTGGGCGGGTATTCATGCACGCCCGGCGCTGTATCGCCTGACCACCCGGCTGATCGCCCGCATGAGCGGACTGCTGCCGAACAGACTGGGCCCCTGGACCCGCTATCGAAGCGCGCCCCGGCTTGCGAGCAAAACCCTGCATGAATGGGTGAAACGGCAGGGCTATCAGGATGAGTGATTCACGCACTCGCATTCTGGCGCGTTTGAGGCAGGCGCCACAGGAACGACTCAGGCCCATTCCCTCTGCCGATGTGTCCGAC
Source organism: Candidatus Thiodiazotropha sp. (assembly GCA_040506775.1). Lineage (GTDB taxonomy): Bacteria > Pseudomonadota > Gammaproteobacteria > Chromatiales > Chromatiaceae > Thiodiazotropha. Next base: position 758,913 of record JBEVWC010000002.1, on the reverse strand, counting down.
CCTACAGACACCACTGCACTGATTGAACAGTTCCGAAGCAGGATGGAAGCGGTGCACGGTGAAGTACGTGTCACCGGGCGAGACGATTGGCTGGATGCCGTAAGACAAATTCTTGAAGATCATCAGGTCAGGCAGTTATGGATGGCTGCAGAGGTCTGGCCGGGACGGGACATCCGGGATCACCTCCCAACCAATGTTTCAACGGTGAGTGGGGATGGCGCGGGTGATCAGTGGAAACATCAACTGTTTCATGAGGTGGATGCCGCGCTGACCGGCTGTCTGGGAGCAATTGCTGAGACGGGCAGCCTGGCACTCTGGCCTTCGCAGGCGGAACCCCGCCTGATGTCCCTGGTTCCTCCGTTGCATATTGTGATTCTGGAGGCAGAGCGGATCGTCGTGACCTTCGATGAGTTGATCCGTCAACAGGACTGGGCCGGGCAGATGCCCACGAACGCCCTGTTGATCTCCGGTCCTTCGAAGAGCGCGGATATCGAGCAGGTGTTGGCCTACGGGGTCCATGGTCCGAAAGCATTGGTGGTGCTGATCCTTACGTGAAGTGATCAACGCCAGGTCGGGTTAGCGCAGCGTAACCCGACACTGGGTGCACGTTTCGACTTATTTTGTCGGGTTACGCTGCGCTAACCCGACCTACCCGGTGATCCATTGATCGTTAGAGTTAACCGGTGCAGTGGTCACTCATTGTGAGGAACCCATCATGAGCAATAATCCAGTGGTATGGTTTGAAATCTATGTGCAGGACATGGACAGAGCCCGGCAATTCTACGAAACCGTCCTTGCAGTCAGCCTGACGAAATTCACTGATCCCGATGAGTCCGGGTTTGAGATGTGGACATTCCCATCGAACATGGATAGCTATGGATCTGCGGGGGCTCTGGTGAAGATGCAGGGGTTCGAGCCGGGTGGTAATGGCACACTGGTCTATTTCGACTGCGATGATTGCTCGGTGGAAGAGTCCCGGGTGGAAGCGGCAGGTGGTTCAATTCAGAGGCCCAAGATGTCGATCGGTGAGCATGGCTTCATTTCTCTGGCGATTGACACTGAAGGGAATATGTTCGGCCTGTACTCGCGATAGATAAGTTACGTCAATCTGTACGCCTGAATCATCATTTGAAAGAGGATTGTTCCATGCAAAAAAGAAAACTCGGCAATACAAACAGACAATTGCCCGTGATCGGTCTCGGCTGTATGGGACTGTCCGAGTTTTACGGTCCGCCCACAGAGCAGGGTGCCGCGATCAGACTGCTGCACGAGGCCATCGAACTGGGTGTGGAACATTTCGATACCGCGGAGATGTATGGCGTAGGCAGTGCCAATGAACACTTGCTGGGCGAGGCCTTCAGGGACCGCCGGGAACGGGTGTTCATCGCAACGAAATTTGGTCCGACCCGTGATTTCGAAACCGGCGAGTTCACCGGTATAGACGGATCGCGTGACAATTGCCGGCGCGCGGTCGAAGGGTCTTTGCAGCGGCTCGGCACCGATGTGATCGATCTGTACTACCTGCACCGTGTCGATCCGTCCGTTCCGATCGAAGAGACCGTCGCCGCAATGGCCGAACTGGTGGGCGAGGGCAAGGTACGCTACATCGGCTTGTCCGAGGCATCGGCTGACACCATCCGGCGCGCCGCAAAGGTTCATCCGATCAGCGCGGTTCAATCGGAGTACTCATTGTTCAGTCGGGATATCGAGACGGCAGTGATTCCCGCCTGTCTCGAAGTCGGCGCTTCACTGGTGGCCTATTCACCCCTTGGCAGAGGCATGCTCACCGGGCGCTTCAAAACCCAAAAGCCGGATGATGGAGACTGGCGGCTGACCACACCCCGCTACCAGGGTGATGCCTATGCCGCGAATGTGGCCCTGGTGGATGAGATCGAAGCGGTCGCCTCCAACAAATCGTGCACCCCCGCTCAGGTGGCGCTCGCCTGGGTCATGTCCCGGGGGGAACATGTCATGGCGCTAACCGGAACCACCAGGCTGGCAAACCTGAAATCCAATCTGGCCGCCTACGATGTGACATTGTCAGACGATGAAATCAAAGTGCTGAACGGTTTGGCGGATCGTGTCAAAGGCGATCGCTATGATGAATGGGGTATGGCGAGTATTAATGGATGAATCGCTGGATGCCTGATAGTCGCCCGGTTATCCTTTCAGGATGATTTACTTCCCGAACGGAAATAGTGACTGAGTATCGGATATTGCAGCAGCATCGTGCGGGAATTGTTCGACTATGGCATAGTCAATAATTATCGCAGATCTGACATATATCATCATAATGACGAAAGGAATCATACAATGCATCTTCAAAGGGTTTTGGCATGCCTCGCGCTTCTACTTTTCTCATCCCTGACATACGCGCTTAACGGTTGGAAACATAGTTTTCAGGGTGATGTCCAGCTGTTCGAACCCACCGATCTTCCTCCGGGAAAGATCTTTGAATACCGGCTGTTTGGTCCATACGAATTAAATGGCAAGGGACTCGAATCCTGGTTTAGGGACCAGGCAATGACCATTCAGAAAACCCTCGGTCAGCCCTTGCAACCCTGGGTTGTCAAACCCGACAAACAAAACTGGTCTATCGCAAACAGTTTCAAGCACGGTGAAGTGACGTTATCCGTTGGCTATGAGGGGGGGCTGCTTGAAGGGGGCAAGGCCTACATCATGCGCATGGTATCGACCCGAGAGATGGCGATGATGAGGAAATATGCCCTTGAGTACTACAAGGTGTTGGATGAGGCGAAACAGATCGCGAAGACGGCTATTCGTGTAGCGCCAGGACAGGGGGCAAAGTTGAACGATATCGAACTGGTCTGGGTCTTCAGTGATATCGATGTGATCTGGGGCGGGATCGATGTGGATACTTATCTGTTATTCAAGGATGGCACGCTCTACATGAATTGCACCATCCCACCGGACGAATTGAATGTGTCAGCATCGAAATCACAACAGCCCAAGAAGTGGACACGGTGGAGGAAAGACGGAGAAACATACCAGATCTTGAATAAATCCAAGCAGGTATGGGTGAACTTGAGAGGGGAGCCGGCGGTGGTCATGAATACCGGTAAGCGATTGTCTGGAAAATACCTCAACGCGGGAGGCAGTCAGTACAGTGGGTCCTGGAAAAAGCATATTGTTTTTCACGATGACGGTCGCTTCGACATGGGTTCATTTGCCATGAACAATAACAGTATGATGGGTGGCGGTCAGATAGGGCCGGGTGGCGAGATTGCGCCGCTGGTCACAGTCATGAGCAGCAGCGACAAACAGGGAACGACCGGCACTTCCAGTGTGATCGGCGAAACGGTGGGTGGCGGTGGTCAAACAAAACGCCGCGATGGTTCCAAGAACACAGGCTATTACACAATCAATCCGTATTCCATCACACTGGAACATGATAACGGCTGGACACACACAGAGTTATTTTTCTATGAAAAACGAAGAGGCGAATACAATCTGGTCTACGGTAATGATCTTTACTGGCTTGATGATTGAATAGGTAGTTCCCGGAGAAAGTCAGCAACGCCATGCTGCATTAAGTAGTGTGCGAGGGGAGAAGGGAAATCCCGGGTGAGTTTGTCATATACCGTAGTGCTTCGCATTCTGCCGGATCCCGGGTTCCGCGATGCTTCACCCGGGCTACACAGGTGAGGTTCACTCCTCTAGAGACTCCCGTGAGTCCCGATCAACGTAGCCCGGGTGCAGCGAAGCGGAACCCGGGAACATCCCTCCGGAGCGGGTTGTTTGAGCGAAGCGAGGCAGACGCTACCGCCCCCACATCAGCATGAGGGGGCGGATTTTTTAACGTCCTCGATCAACGCATCTTGGCATGACAGTCGGCGCAACCCACCTGGTGGCCAGCCGGGAACAGGCCCCAGCCTTCACTGTCGCACATCAGGCCTTTTTCGTCCTTACACCAGAGCATCCGATCGGTGGCGATGCGGGAGAGCACGGTGCCGTCGCCGCTGGTGCCGTGACAGGCCTGACAGTTGGTGCCGCCGCCGGTGCGAGCCTCCTTGTGCGACTTGTTCCAGCGGAACGAACCTACAGCGTGCATCCCATGGGGACCGTTGGTGGTCAGTTCCAGGGCGCCGCTGTCCTCGAAGGCCTGCGGATCATGACAGGTATCGCACTCAATGATGGTGCCGGCATGTCCCTGCAACTGGTTGGAGGCCACGTTGTCGTTGGCGGCGCCCAGCGGGTTGGGGAAGATCGCGTGGGTACTGCCGTGACAGGCCTGGCACATCAGACCGCCATGCCCCTTGCTGATCCGATAGAGGTTTTCATTCTCGGCAAAGCGGGAGGCCGGGGCTTCGATAGGTACTGCCAACTCGGTGCCGTCCGGGGTACCGCTGGCATCGGTGCCGGGTGTCAGCTGGTAGGCCTGCAACAGACGGATCCCGTCGTGAGCAACGAGCGAGCCAGCCGGATGGTTCGGGTTGACCGCGTCACCGGTATGACAGCTCTGGCATCCGGGTTCAACAGCCCAGGGTACCCGCTTGGTGAGGTTCGCACCGTCCGGCCAGGGGGTAGAAGCCAGGTTCTCGGAGAAGTCATTACCCACATGGCGGGCCTGTCCGTGGCAGTCCTGGCAGACCACACCACCGGCTGCCATGGCGCCGCGCAGACACTGGGTACGCTTGCCGGGATGGCAGGAGTAGCAGGTCTTGTTCAACACATACTCGGTGACCGTCTGGTAGGGGTCGCTGGCATCCGCGTAGTGATCGATGGCGCGAGCCTGACGCAGCGGGTCATTGGCCGCCGGCATGTCCGGGAACAGGTTGTTGGTCACCGGGTCGAAGGGACGGCTCGGGTCAGCGGCAAGCTCGCCGTGATGACCGTGCATCGCCCGGGACATGGTGATATGACCGGTCTGGTCCACTTCGCCGGCGCTCATCGGACCCAGTTGCGCCAGATCCAGGGCCGGGGTGTAGTGGCAGGTGGCGCACTGCACCGGGCGTGAGGCGTCGAGATCGGTGCCGTGCTTACGGTCGTGGAGACGCAGGATGTTGATCTTGGCCGTGTTGAGCAGCCGTTGCAGATCGGTTTCGCCCGGAGGCAGGATGTTGTCCTCGTCACCGTCGATGCTCATGATCTTCCAATCCGAGGTGCGGGTGAGGGCGGTGCCGTCACACTCGAACCCGGGGCTGATGTTGATCGATGCGCAATCGATCGCGGTGGCGTGACAGGTCTGGCAGTCGGCCTCAGAGGCCACCGGCAGAACGATGTCGGTGGAGGCGAGTTGATCCTGGGAACTGCGTTCGATCGCCTCGACCCGCACCAGCGGATAGGCATTGGAACGACCCTGGTCGTCCACCGGCATGATCGGCACACCGTCCGCGGCAAACCAGTTCACGTCATGCACCAGGCCACCCAGACCGACGCCACCCAGCAACTCGTTGAAGAAGTTGATATGGGTGTCGAAACGGTTGAACTTCTGCGGCTGATTGTCGGAGAAGGGGGTGAAGATACCCGGCATCGACTGCTGCACCATGGCGCAGGCATCGCGGGTGGTGGAAGCATCCGCAGTACCGCCCAGATATCCGGCCAGACAGGCGCGCAGCAGGTGGCTGTCAGGCACCGGCAGGCCCATGTCCTGGGTGTCGATGTCGGTGGGGAGCAACAGGCCGAAGAACAGCGGCGCGTAGGTGTCGTAACCGAAGGTACGCCCGTCGTTGTCCGGATCACTCCAGAAGTTGCTCTTGAACACCGGCGATACCGGGTCCTTGGCGAGTGCCGGGTCGATGCTGCTGGAGGTGGCCGAATAGAACAGATCGATGTTGCTGTCGTCCATCAACTGGGGACGGCTGTTACCCACACCGCGCCGAACCACCTGTGCATGCACTACGTTGAAAGGCGGCAGAATGCTGAATATCTGGTAATCGAGGTCGGCACAGTGCATGCCCAGGTCATTGGAGGCCAGTACCTTGTACTCGGTATTGGCGGCCATCGGCCGTTCGCTGACCGGTGATGCGGGGAACAGGGTATTGCCGCTGGTGGAGTTGATCGATACCGGGTCGCCGCTGGGTGGCGGAGTCAGCGGATTGACTGTGATGCTGACCTGAGCGGTGTTCGAAACCGCGCCCTGGTCGTCCGATACCTGATAGCTGAAACCATCGTCACCGCTGAAACCGCTATCCGGGGTGTAGCGAACGCTGCCGCTGCCCAGGTCGGTCAGGATGCCGCTCAAGGGGGTGCTGAGAAACTGCACCGAGGTCAGGTCCAGACTGCCGTCGGAATCACTGTCATTGGCCAGCAGGTCGATCACCACGCTCTGACCGGCATCGGTCGCCGCGCTGTCATCCTGAGCGGTAGGCGGCACATTGACTGTTACCGGGTTGATGGTAATGCTGACGTTGGCCTCATTCGATGCGGCACCCAGGTTGTCGGACACCTGGTAGGAGAAACTGTCGGAGCCGCTGAAACCACCGTTTGGCGTATAGCGGACACTGCCGTTGCCCAGGTCGGTGAGGCTGCCGTTGGAGGGGCCGCTGAGAATCTGCAGGCTGGCGGGATCCAGGCTGCCATCGGAATCGCTGTCATTCGCCAGCAGATCGATTTCGACGCTCAGATCCGCGTCGGTCTCGGCGCTGTCGTCCTGAGCGGTGGGGGGTGAATTGACGATCACCGGGTTAACCGTGATGCTGACATTAGCTGCATTCGATGCGGCACCCAGGTTATCGGACACCTGGTAGGAGAAACTGTCAGAGCCGCTGAAACCGCTGTTCGGTGTGTAGCTGACACTGCCGTTGCCCAGGTCGGTGAGGCTGCCGTTGGAGGGGCCGCTGAGAATCTGCAGACTGGCGGGATCCAGGCTGCCATCGGGATCAGTGTCATTGGCCAGAAGATCGATCACCACACTCTGGTCCGCGTCGGTCTCGGCGCTGTCATCCCCGGCAGTGGGCGGTGTGTTAACCACCACGGTGCCGTCACAATCGGCCGGGGCGCCGCTAACATCCATCTCGTCCTGATTGGAGCCGTCACTGGCAACCACCCGGCAGGGTACCGGTTGCGGTGCGTTCACACTCAGTTGCCACTTTCCCCGGCGGTCGCTCTGGGTCGTCCAGGACTGGCTGAGATCAGGATTCGCATTGCTGACGATGATCTCCGTATTACCACCCGCGCGATCACCGCTCACGGACAATGCACCGTCATACGAAGCATTAATTATGCGTAGCGTGGGGGATGGTTTACCGGTGTCCCCCTTGGGCGCAGCTTGAAGGCTCAAGGGCAGGCAAAGCAGACACAGGGTGAAGAGTGGAAGCAGACGTACGGTACTACGTGCAGCATTCGATTTCATGGCAGGCCTCGGTATAGAAAGTATTTAATCCATGGACCGGCCCTGGCCCTTCTGTTTTTCCTCGTGACTGTTGTTATTAAGCACAAAATCTAGCATATAAAATGGGATAATTATCCCACTATTAATAACATTCCGGAGATTTTCCTGCGAAAACGAGAGATGGTTCACCGGCTTGGGACAATGTCAGGAAGCTCCTTCCTGCGGCGGCCGGGGATCTGACCGGGGTGTCGAGATAATCCGCACCCGAATGAGTTATTGAATGAGGGTTTTACCGGACCTTGAGGGGGCGTTTCAGGTACCGCAGAAGGTCAGCCGAACCCTTTCATGGGGCAGGGGTGGTTCGGCGTAAGACTCAAGTCCCGGTTGCAGGGTAAAGGGTTCCGATAACGCCTGATGCATCTCCCGGAATACCGAGTAGTCTCCTTCGAATGCCGCCTCGATCGCTCTCGCGACCTGGTGGTTGCGGGGAATGATTCTGGGATTTGAAGAGGCCATGCTTTCAGCGGCTTTCAAATGACCTCCGGCCTGCTGTCTGATCTGTTTCAGCCAGAGGGTTTCAAACTCACCAAACTCGATGGGTGTATCGGCCTGTAAACGCTCTTCCAGACGGACGAAACTTTGACTGTAGTCCAGTCCGTGATCCTGCAGGTGTTGCAGCCAGGCGGCAACCAGAGTGCCGTTGTCTTCGCCGTTCTCGTCGAGTCCCAGTTTGCGGCTCATGTGTGACAGATAGTGACGCACATAATTCGCCTGAAAACTTGCCAGAATCTCTTCGTAAGCGGTCTGGTCGTCGTCCAGAAGCAACAGGCACTCGGCCAGACGCGCCAGGTTCCACTGGGCCATGCCAGCCTGTTGGCCATAGGCATAGCGTCCGTACTGATCAATCGAACTGAACACCTTGTCCAGATGGAATTCATCCATGAACGCACAGGGTCCGTAGTCCAGGGTTTCGCCTGAGATTGCGGTGTTGTCGGTGTTCATGACCCCGTGTATGAATCCCAGCGCCATCCAGTGTGCAATCAGCCGTGCCTGGGCTTCCACAATGGCGCCGAAAAGGGCCTGCAGAGGCCGTTCGGCGTTTGCCACCTGTGGGTAGTGGCGTGCGATGGTGTAGTTCGCCAGGCGCTGCAGGGCATCGAGATTCTGCCGGGCGGCAAAGTACTGGAAGGTGCCGACACGAATGTGGCTCGCGGCCACCCGGGTCAGCACACCGCCCGGTTCCTCCGAATCCCGGTAGACCATCTCACCGGTGACCACAGCGGCCAGCGCCCGGGTTGTGGGCACGCCCAGGCGGTGCATTGCTTCGCTGAGCAGGTACTCACGGATCACCGGACCCAGAGAGGACTTGCCGTCACCACGGCGGGAGTAGGGGGTCTGACCCGAACCCTTCAACTGGATATCGAATCGCTTGCCGTCCTGTGGCCGCATCACCTCGGCGATCAATGCCGCCCGGCCATCACCCAGTTGTGGCACGAAATGGCCGAACTGGTGTCCGGCGTAAGCCAAGGCCAGGGTCTGTCCGCCGGGCAGGGGTTCACTGCCGCTGAAGATGCGGGTCAGCTGATCCCGGTCGTCACCAAGTGCCTGCAAACCGAGTTCTCCGGCCAGGTCTTCGTTCCACGCGATCAGGACCGGGCTGGGCGCCGGCTCGGTTTCGATCCGGGTATAGAAATCACCAGGCAGCTCTGCATAACTGTTACTCAGCTTCATGCTGAAAGTCTCGCACGCTTCCGTCGGGATACAACCTTTCAGGCTGTCGGGGAGTTGTGTATGAGTGTCGTGAGTGCCGTTTTACACCAGGGTTCGGGCAACCTGGATCATCGTCGGGATGAATCGGCGGGACAAACAAAAAAAGCACTGCAATGCAGTGCTTTTTCCGTATTCGATATGGTGCCGAGGAGAGGACTTGAACCTCCACGGGGTTGCCCCCACTAGCACCTGAAGCTAGCGTGTCTACCAATTTCACCACCTCGGCATGATGTGGCAACCGACCCTGGCCGGCTTGGAGATCGCGAACTCTACAGCCAGTTTTCGCCGCTGTCAATTCTTTGTGTCATGAAACTAATCAGGTAGGCTGGCATCCCTACTCATGATGACCGGCAACCACGAAATACAGGAACGGAACCCGAAATGAGGCGACTCCCCTTAGCAAACTTCCGATGGGCCTATCTCTTAATGATGATTGGCGGATTATTCTGCGCTTTTGCGTTGCAGGCCATGAACCTGGAGGGAGACTACACCCAGGGTGGCATGCTCATGGGGCAGGTGGAACCCGGTGATCGGGTGCTGCTGGACGGTAAGCCGGTTCAGGTTTCGGGGCAGGGGCACTTCCTGCTGGGTTTTGGAAGGGATGAGGCGTTGCAGCACGAACTGCTTATAGAACGGAGCGGGGGGCAGACGGATAAACTCGACATAGCCCTGAGCAAGCGGGATTACCGGATCCAACGCATCGACGGCTTACCGCCGAGCAAGGTTACTCCGCCGAAGCAGGACTGGGAGCGTATCAAAGCTGAGACTGCGCTGGTCAAACAGGCCCGTAAACGCAAGGATGACCGGGAGGATTTTCTCAGCGGTTTCATCTGGCCGACCCAGGGTGAAATCTCTGGGGTGTACGGCAGTCAGCGCATTCTCAACGGAGATCCCAAACGTCCCCACTTTGGAGTGGATATCGCTGCACCGGTCGGTACCCTGGTGCGGGCGCCCGCGGACGGTGTGGTGACCCTGACTCATGATGACATGTTCTATTCCGGCGGCACCCTGATCATCGATCACGGTTTGCAACTCTCATCCTCCTTCCTGCATCTGAGTAAAATCCTGGTGAAGGAGGGACAGCGGGTCAAACAGGGTGATCCGATCGCCGAGGTGGGCGCCACCGGGCGGGTCACCGGGGCCCATCTGGACTGGCGCATGAACCTGGGCAGCGCGCGCATCGATCCCCAGTTGCTGGTGCCGCCGATGCCGGAAAAGGGGCGGTAGTCTGAGTCCCATCTGTGATAAAGTGCCCCCCATCTGATCAATGAATGGAAGGACCAAGGAAATACCATGAAACCGATGAAGCACCTGGTGCTATTGCTCCTTATATCCTGGTTGCCGTTGACCCATGCCGAGGACCTGATGACCATCTACCGGCTGGCGCTGGAGAATGATCCACAGCTGCAGGTTGCCAAAGAACAGCTCTCATCCACCCGTGAAAATAAAAGCCTGGCCTGGTCCCAGTTGCTGCCGACCGTGGGCGTGGGCGGAAGCTACGACGCCATCCACAGTGATATCAAGACCTACCAGGGTAACTCGGTGGACATGACCTCGAACTATCACGAGAGCAACCTCGGCCTGAATCTGACCCAACCGATCTACCGGCGGGACCGCCTGATCCAGTTGGAACAGGCGGACAGCTCCATCGCTGCGGCCGAGGCCGATTATGCCGCGGCGGAGATCGACCTGATGGTGCGCAGCACCAGCGCCTACTTCGCGATCCTCTCTGCCGAGGACGACTTGCGGGTCGCCAAGGCTGAGCAGGAGGCCAACGGCCGTCAGCTCGAACAGGCCCAGCAGCGTTTCGATGTGGGCCTGATCGCGATCACCGATGTGCATGAGGCTCAGGCCGCCTACGATTCCGCGCGGGCCTCTGTAATCTCTTCCGAGAACAGTCTCGACAATGCCTGGGAGGCCCTGTTCGAAATCATCGGTCCCCGCTCGAAAATGGAACTGGCCAAGCTCGGTGAAGAACTCGCCCTGAATCCTCCGGTGCCGAATGACCTGCAATCCTGGTCCGACACCGCTCAGCAGGAGAACTACAGCATCATCGCTTCCCGCGCCAACCTGAAGGTGTTGGAGCAGGAGATCGATGTGAGCAAATCCGGTCATTTCCCCACCCTGGACCTGGTCGGCGGTTACAACATGAACCGCAGCAGCAGTGACCGGGCCACCGAGGCGGACTCCTCCAGCATTGGCTTGACCCTGGAACTGCCCCTCTACGCCGGTGGTGCGGTTACTGCAACCACGCGTCAGTCCCAGGCCAACTACCGGGCCGCCCAGCAGGGGCTCGACCAGACCCGACGTGGAGTCAACCGCCAGGTGCGGGATGCGTTTCGCGGGGTGCTGTCCACCATCAGTCAGGTCGAGGCGCTGAAGGCCTCCACCATCTCCGCTCAGAGTGCCCTGGAATCAACCCAGGCCGGTTATGAGGTGGGTACCCGGACCATCGTGGATGTGCTCAATGTGCAGCGCAACCTGTTCTCCTCCCAGCGCGATTACCTCAACTCCCGCTACGGCTACATCATCAACGGACTGTCCCTGAAATCCGCGGCGGGCAACCTCAGTGAACAGGATCTGGAGCGGGTCAACGGATGGTTGGACAAGTGATCGTGGCTCGGGTGGGTACGTCGTTTTCGGTAACGGGTTGCTGACGTGTCGGGTAACAGCATCGGCAAACTCTTCTGCGTGACCTCCTTCGGTGAGTCTCATGGTCCGGGCATCGGCTGTATCGTGGACGGCTGCCCCCCGGGGCTGGAGCTGTCTGCGTCGGACCTGCAGGTGGATCTGGATCGGCGCAAACCGGGCACTTCTCGACATACCACCCAGCGCCGCGAGGATGACGAGGTGGAGATCCTCTCCGGGGTGTTCGAAGGCCGCACTACCGGCACCCCCATCGGACTGTTGATCCGCAACACGGATCAGCGCTCCAAGGACTACTCGGAGATCATGGATCGTTTCCGTCCCGGGCATGCGGATTACACCTACAACCAGAAATACGGCTTCCGCGACTACCGGGGCGGAGGCCGCTCCTCGGCCCGGGAGACCGCCATGCGGGTGGCTGCCGGGGGCATCGCGAAAAAATACCTGCTCGAACGCTACGGAATCCGTGTGCGGGGCTACCTGGCGCAGCTCGGTCCGGTCAAGGCCGAGGCGTTCGACTGGGATGTGGTGGAGACCAACCCCTTCTTCTGTCCCGATGCGGGCAAGGTGGCGGAGATGGAGGCCTACATGGACGCCCTGCGCAAGGAGGGCAACTCCGTCGGCGCACGCATCAACGTGGTGGCCAGCGGCATGATGGCCGGCCTTGGTGAACCGATCTTCGACCGGCTCGACGCGGATCTCGCCCACGCACTGATGAGCATCAACGCCGTCAAGGGTGTGGAGATCGGTGACGGCTTCCTGTGTGTGGAGCAGAAGGGCACCGAACACCGGGACGAGATGACCCCTGAGGGATTTCTCAGCAATCATGCCGGGGGCGTGCTCGGGGGGATCTCCAGCGGTCAGGACCTGGTTGCCTCCATCGCGCTCAAGCCCACTTCCAGCCTGCGCCTGCCGGGACATACCGTGAACCGTTCCGGACAGCCGGTCGAGGTGGTGACCAAGGGGCGTCATGATCCCTGTGTCGGCATACGCGCCACACCCATCGCTGAGGCGATGATGGCCATCGTGTTGATGGACCACGTGCTGCGTCACCGGGGCCAGAACATGGATGTGCATTCCGGTTTACCGGATCTCGGCGCCGATCGCTGAACGGATGCCTTACTGGCGTCTGTCCGGGTTCTACTTCTTCTACTTCGCCTCACTGGGTGGATTTCTCCCCTATTGGGGTCTCTACCTGCAGCAGGAGCGGGGCTTCTCCGCCGCTGAGATCGGCGAACTGATGGCGGTGGTGATGGTCTCGAAGCTGATTGCGCCCAATATCTGGGGCTGGATCGGCGACCACACCGGGCATCGGATGCCGATCGTGCGCATCGCCTCCCTGATGACCGTGGTGTGCTTCTTCGGGGTGTTTGTGGACCAGGGGTTCTGGATCCTGGCCCTGGTAATGATGCTGTTCAGTTTCTTCTGGAACGCCTCGCTGCCTCAGTTCGAGGCCGTCACCATGAGCTATCTGCAGGATCGGATTCAGCACTACAGCCGAATCCGTCTGTGGGGCTCTGTCGGTTTCATCATTTCAGTGGTGGTACTGGGATTCCTGGTGGATCACTGGGGTGTATCCCTGGTCCCGCAACTGGTGCTGCTGCTCTATGTAGGCATTTTTATCAACAGTCTGAGCGTCCCGGAGCGCCCGGCGGATAGTTCTACTCATGACCAGGGTTCCATCCTGGAAATCCTCAAACGCTGGGATATTCTGGCCTTCCTGCTGGTCTGTTTTCTGATGCAGGCGAGTCACAGCGCCTACTACGCCTTCTACTCCATCTATATGGAACAACTTGGCTACAGCAGTGGGGTGATTGGTCAGTTGTGGGCGCTTGGGGTGATCGCCGAGGTGCTGATCTTTCTGGTAATGCATCGTCTTCTGCTGCGCTGGGGGGCGCGTTGGGTGCTCATCGCCAGCCTGGCCATCGCGGTGGTCCGCTGGATGTTGGTGGCTGGCGGTTCGGATAACTGGCTGCTGGTCCTGCTGGCCCAGGTGATGCATGCCGCAACCTTCGGGACCTTCCATGCGGCGGCGATCCACATGGTCCACCACTATTTCGTGGGGCGGCATCAGGGACGGGGTCAGGCACTCTACAGCAGTCTCAGTTTCGGAGCGGGCGGAGCCTTCGGCAGTCTCACCAGCGGTTACCTGTGGAGTGGATTGGGCGCGGCATCCGCTTACTGGTTTGCATCGGGTTATGCACTACTGGCGGTGATTATTGCCTGGCTCTGGGTGGGAAGAGGGCGTGAAATTCCTGTTTAGTGGTGCGCAGAAAGTCTCTCCGGTGGTCGAGATCCACCTTGACAACCTATTCGTGCGTGCGTATTTTGCGTCTCCTGCTGCACCGCAGCAATCCGATGCTTGGTGTGCCTCTGTTGAAGTTTTGGGGCTCCGCCCGGCCGGAATCTGAATTTCATCATCTGACTGGAGTCACCCATGTCCACTGAACGCACCCTTTCCATCATCAAACCCGATGCCGTGGCGAAAAATGTGATCGGCAAGATCTACTCCCGCTTCGAAGACGCCGGACTGAAGATCGTGGCTTCACGCATGCTGCACCTCTCCCGGGAACAGGCGGGTGAGTTCTATGCTGTGCACAAAGAGCGTCCCTTCTACCAGGATCTGATCGATTTCATGACCTCGGGTCCGGTGATGGTGCAGGTCCTGGAAGGCGACAACGCCATTCAGCAAAACCGTGAGATTATGGGCGCCACCAATCCCAAGGACGCCGCGCCCGGAACCATCCGTGCCGATTTCGCCACCACCGTGGATGAGAATGCGGTACACGGATCCGATGGTCCCGACACGGCTAAGGTCGAGATCGCTTTCTTCTTTCCGGAAGGGATCTGCGAGCGGACCCGCTAAGGTCTTTCTGAGTTGTGACGACGCGGGCGGTTCAGGGATCGCTCGGGTCGCAGATCAGCTCCGGGGCAACCTCGGGGCTGCGCCAGATCAATCTCACCCACGGCTCGGCTCCTCCGGGCGCTTCACCTTTCCTGATGACCCATGATTCTCAGCCAACGTATTCTATGGCCGAGAATCATGGGTCTCAGGTAGATCCATAACACCACGAAGGACACGAAGTGCACGAAGTGCAATGAACCGACCGCTGAATCCATCCTTCGTGCGCTTCGTGGTAGATTTCAGCACATCGAGAATCCCTGCTCAGCTGGACCTATTGATCATGAGTGTGCTTTGTTTGTGATCAGGCGGCGGTAAGCGGTTATGGACGGATAGCCGAGAGCGCCCACTGAGATGAATCGAACGGTCTGTTCGATTCGGTCTTGATCCGTGCATCCCCTCTTCCTTTGCGGTAGGGCCGGGGAGGGGGGAAATAAGCAAGCTGGCTTCAACAACAACCCCCAGGTGAATCCAGTGTATCCATGTGTTGTGTATCGCCCCTGCGGGGTCCGCTGCGATGTTCGCAAAAACCGGCGGGGCTGGAACTCGCGACGTTCAAACAGCCCGCCCCGTAATTCCGGAGGCGTGTTCCCGGGTTCCGCTTCGCTGCACCCGGGCTACGGATCGGGACAGACGGGAACCTCAAGAGGAGCGAGCATCACCCCCGTAGCCTGGGTGAAACGCAGTGGAACCCGGGATCCGGCGCAGCGTGGCCGCGAGCCCTCTGGAGATCGAGTCTCAGCATGGCCGATCATGCTGGGTAATCAACTCACCTTTTCTTTCGGTCGTGAGAAGTTGTGTCATTGCGATGGCCGCGTTGGAGAGGGTGCGCTTGTGATGGGTCACCATCCCGAGTGAGCGTGACAATGCCAGTTCAGGCACCTCGAGCCGGGTCAGCTGATCATCCATAAGAATCTCCGGCAACAGTCCCCAACCCAGGCCGATTCCGGTCATTGTTTTCAGGGTCTCCAGATATCCGGTCTCCAGGGTGCAGTTCACCTGCAACCGATGGGCTGAGACCGCCTGCTCCAAAAGTGTTCGGGTGTAGGTGCCCCGGCTCGGGAGCACCGCCGGGTAGGCCACCAGTTCCCCCAGGGACAGGCGCCCGGTCTTCGCCAGCGGATGATCCCGACCCACCGCGACACACAGGGGATCGTGCCAGATCTCCCGGGCAGTCAGATTCTCGATAGATTCGAGGGGCAGGGTGATCACCGCCAGTTCCAGTTCCCCATGCGCCACCGCGAGGCAGGCCCGTTCCGACTCCATGAACTGAATATCCAGTGCGACCCCGGGAAAACGCTCGCTATAGGTGCGCAGAGTCGGAGGCAGTCGGTGCAAGCCGATGTGATGGCTGGTGGCCATGGCCAGGCGGCCGCCCACTTCTCCGCTGAGATTGCTCAGGCTGCGCCGGATATCCGCCTCCTCCTGCAGCATCTGCTCCGCCCGGGGCAACAGGTGCCGCCCGGCTTCCGTGAGGAAGATTTGACGTCCGACCCGGTCGAACAGCCGCACTGCGAGTTCCTGCTCCAGTCCTGCGATGCGTTTGCTCACCGCGGGCTGAGTCAGGTAGAGCGTCTCTGCGGCCAGGGAAAAAGAGCCTTCCCGGGCAACCTCGATGAAGGCCTTGAGTGCGGCAAGCTCCATATCTATTCCTTTTGAGAATCGAAAAAATGAAAATAATGAATTTGTATTATGTAGCACAGTCCCCTAAGGTTTGACTACCCACAAGCACGCGTTAACAGGCATCGCCGCGATGTCTGAAGAGGACAAAAAATGAGTGCCAGAACCTTATATGACAAACTCTGGGAGTCCCATGTGGTGCGCACCGATGAAGACGGTACCGCGCTGATCTACATCGATCGCCACCTGGTGCATGAAGTCACTTCACCCCAGGCCTTCGAAGGTCTGCGCCTCGCGGGTCGCACCCCCTGGCGGCAGGAAGCCAACCTGGCGACCCCGGACCACAATGTGCCCACCACGGAGCGCTCTGGCGGTGTGTCCACCATCAGCGATCCGGTTTCCCGGATCCAGGTGGAGACCCTGGACCGGAACTGCCAGGATTTCGGCATCACCGAATTCCACATGCTCGACCCCCGTCAGGGCATCGTGCATGTGGTGGGACCGGAGCAGGGTGCAACCCTGCCGGGAATGACCGTGGTGTGCGGCGACTCCCACACCTCCACTCACGGAGCAATGGGTGCGCTTGCGTTTGGTATCGGCACCTCCGAGGTGGAGCATGTGCTCGCCACCCAATGCCTGATCCAGAAGAAATCCAAGGCGATGCAGATCCGGGTCGAGGGACCCGTTGGACCCGGTGTCACCGCCAAGGACATCGTCCTGGCGATCATCGGCGAAATCGGCACTGCCGGCGGCACCGGTTATGCGGTGGAGTTTGCGGGGCAGGCGATCGAGGATCTCTCGATAGAAGGTCGTCTGACCCTGTGCAACATGGCGATCGAAGCCGGTGCCCGGGCCGGCTTCGTCGCCGTCGACCAGAAGACCATCGATTACGTCAAGGGACGGCCGTTCGCCCCCAAGGGCGAGAACCTGGAGAAGGCGGAGGCCTATTGGCGCACCCTGCACAGCGACCCGGACGCCCGTTTCGACCGGGTGGTGACCCTTCAGGGGGCGGAGATCAAGCCTCAGGTCACCTGGGGCACCTCACCGGAGATGGTGGTGGCGGTGGATCAGACGGTACCCGATCCGGAGCGCGAGGCGGACAAGGTGAAGGCCGAAGGCATGCGCCGGGCCCTGGATTACATGGGCCTCGAGGCGGGCACCCCGATCCGGGAGATCCGTCTCGACAAAGTCTTCATTGGCTCCTGCACCAATTCACGCATCGAGGATCTTCGCGCTGCTGCTGAGGTGGTCAAGGGTCACAAGGTGGCAGACGGGGTCAGGCAGGCCCTGGTGGTGCCGGGGTCGGGTCTGGTCAAGGCCCAGGCGGAACAGGAAGGACTGGATCGTATCTTCACTGATGCGGGGTTTGAGTGGCGGGAACCCGGTTGCTCCATGTGTCTGGCGATGAACGCGGATCGCCTGGAACCGGGTGAACGTTGCGCCTCGACTTCCAACCGGAATTTCGAGGGACGCCAGGGGCAGGGGGGACGCACCCATCTGGTAAGTCCGGCGATGGCGGCCGCGGCTGCGATTCATGGTCATTTCGTGGATCTCGGATCGTCAGACTAACTTTTCAAAGTGTCTGTAACATACAGATATATCGGCTAAAACCTAAACAAAGGAAAGCCTCATGGATAAATTCGAAACCTTTACCGGCAAGGTCTGTCCCCTGGATCGCTCCAATGTGGACACCGATGCCATCATCCCCAAACAGTTCTTGAAATCGATCAAGCGCTCCGGCTTTGGGCCCAACCTGTTCGATGAATGGCGCTATCTGGACCACGGCGAACCGGGCATGGACAACAGCCAGCGGCCGCTGAATCCGGATTTCGTGCTCAACGATCCCCGCTACGCCGGTGCGAGCATCCTGCTGGCCCGGGAAAACTTCGGCTGCGGTTCCTCCCGTGAACATGCGCCCTGGGCCCTGGAGGATTACGGTTTCCGGGTCATCATTGCCCCGAGCTATGCGGATATATTCTTTAATAATAGCTTTAAAAATGGACTTTTACCTATTGTATTAGAAGAAAAAATAGTCGATGAGTTGTTTCATCTCTCGGGGGGTGAGGAAGCCCTGGCCCTGACGGTTGATCTGCAGGCGCAGAGTCTCTCCGTTCCCGCTGGGCAAACCTGGAACTTCGAGGTCGACCCGTTTCGTAAACACTGTCTGATCAACGGATTGGATGATATCGGCCTGACCCTCCAGCATGTGGACGAAATCAAGGCCTATGAAGCACGGCGTCGTGAACAGGCGCCCTGGCTGTTTTCCTGAGGAGTGAAACCATGAGTAAACAAATTCTGATCCTGCCTGGTGACGGCATCGGCCCGGAGATCGTGACCGAGGCGGTCAAGGTGCTGGCGACCCTGCGTGACGACTTTGGTCTGGACGTGGATATGGACGAGGCCCTGGTGGGCGGCGCCGCCATCGACGCCACCGGTGGTCCCCTGCCGGACGCGACCCTGGATCTGGCCAAAGAGGCGGATGCCGTACTTCTCGGTGCCGTGGGCGGACCCAAATGGGAGTCCCTGGATATCTCGATCCGCCCGGAAAAGGGCCTGCTGGGTCTGCGTTCCGAGTTGAATCTGTTCGCCAACCTGCGTCCCGCGCTGCTCTATCCGCAACTCGCCCAGGCCTCCAGCCTGAGACCGGAGATCGTATCCGGACTGGACATCATGATCGTGCGGGAACTGACCGGGGGTATCTACTTCGGGCAACCCCGGGGTATCCGCACCCTGGACAACGGGGAACGCCAGGGCTTCAACACCCTGGTCTATGCCGAATCGGAGATCGACCGGATTGCCCGGGTGGCCTTCGATATCGCCAGGAAACGTGGAAGCCGGGTCTGTTCCGTGGACAAGGCCAATGTCCTGGAGTGCACAGAGCTGTGGCGTGAGGTGGTGTCCCGGGTCGGCCAGGCGCACCCGGAAGTTGAACTGAGTCACATGTATGTGGATAACGCCGCGATGCAGCTGGTGAAGTGGCCGAAGCAGTTCGACGTGATAGTGACGACCAATATGTTTGGGGATATCCTGTCTGATTGCGCCGCGATGCTGACCGGATCCATCGGCATGCTTCCATCCGCCTCCCTGGACGAGCAGGGCAAGGGTATGTACGAGCCGATCCACGGCTCCGCACCGGACATCGCGGGCAAGGGCATCGCCAATCCGCTGGCGACGATCCTGTCCGTGGCGATGATGCTGCGCTACAGCCTGGATGAGCCGGAGATGGCGAGCCGCATCGAGAAAGCGGTCGAGCAGGTACTGAACGATGGACTGCGTACACCGGACATTCTCTCCGAGGGGATGACCGAGGTTACCTGCGAGGCGATGGGTGATGCGGTGGTTGCAGCGCTGGGGTTAGCTTAATTTTGAATGCTTAATTTTGAATTTTGAATTGATGAGGCTCGCTTTGCGAGCGGCCGATTTACAAATGGGGCGCTTGCGAAGCAAGCACCTAAATTCAAAATTCAACATTCAAAATTCATAATTAACGTAAAGGGTTAGAGAATGAAACGAGTCGGATTTGTGGGTTGGCGCGGAATGGTCGGTTCCGTGCTGATGGGACGAATGATGGATGAAGGGGACTTCGATCACATCGAAGAACCGGTGTTCTTCACCACATCCCAGGTCGGACAGGCCGGTCCCGACATCGGCAAGCCGATTCCTGCTTTGAAGGACGCCACCGACATCGAGGCCCTGAAAGCGATGGATGTCATCGTGACCTGTCAGGGCGGCGATTACACCAAGCAGGTCTTTGAACCCCTGCGCGCCTCGGGTTGGAAAGGCTACTGGATCGACGCGGCCTCCGCGTTGCGCATGAAGGATCACGCCATAATCGTGCTTGACCCGGTCAACGATTCGGTCATCCGTCAAGGCATCTCGGAGGGTAAGCGGGACTTTATTGGCGGGAATTGCACGGTCAGTCTGATGCTGATGGCACTGGGCGGTCTGTTTACCCGGGACCTGGTGGAGTGGGCCACCTCCATGACTTACCAGGCCGCTTCCGGCGCCGGTGCCCGCAACATGCGTGAGCTGATCAGCCAGATGGGCGCCCTGGAACAGGCGGTTCGTGACGAACTCGCGGATCCCGCCTCGGCCATCCTGGATATCGATCGCAAGGTGGCCGAGACCATGCGTGATGAGGCCTTTCCGACCCAGCAGTTTGGTGCGGCACTGGCGGGCAGCCTGATTCCGTGGATCGATGTGCCCCTGGAGAACGGTCAGAGCAAGGAGGAGTGGAAGGGATTTGTCGAGACCAACAAGATCCTCGGCCGCAGCGACAATCCCGTGCCCATCGATGGTACCTGCGTGCGAATCGGAGCAATGCGCTGCCACAGTCAGGCATTAACCATAAAGTTACGTAAGGATGTGCCGATAGACGAGGTTGAATCGATACTGGCGAGCGCCAACGACTGGGTCAAGGTGATTCCCAATGATCGTGAGACGACGGTACGGGAATTGAGCCCGGCTCGGGTCACGGGGGGATTGACGGTTCCGGTCGGGCGTTTGCGTAAGATGAATCTGGGCGGCGAGTATCTCAACGCCTTTACTGTAGGCGACCAGTTGTTATGGGGGGCTGCAGAGCCCTTGCGACGGATGCTGAGAATCCTTTTGGAAGGTTGATTTCAACCACGCAGGGCGAGCCGGCAACTGGGATAATGGGGGATCCACCGGGAGCAATTTCGACAGGAGCTGCTACTCAGGGAACCACATGTTTGTCAGTAATTGAAATTCGATCGGTTTCTCACTTTTTAATGTTCTGGTCGAGAACCTGAACAGGTGTGTAATAATTGATGTGATGGTCCACTAACTTTTGGTAAAAAGATCATTCATCAGCTATAGTTAGCGATCAATTGTTAAGTTTATTCTCAAACCAATCGGGGCTGTCCGGCTGGCCTCTAAACCGACCTCGCCAAGACCGGTCTTGGCAGGTGGGTACTGTTTTCTGGCAAGGAGTGAAGCATGATTCGTAAGCTGTCTCTGGCAGTGGCTGTTGCAACAGCCCTCTCACCCATGGGCGCTCTCGCTCTCGGACTCGGTGAAATCCACCCTCAATCGGCACTTAACCAGACCTTCAAGGCCGATATCGATCTGCTTTCAGTCACCCGCGAGGAACTGCAGGATGTCCGTGTTTCACTGGCTTCCCAGGAGGCTTTCGAAAAGGCGGGGATGCAGCGGCCATTCCACCTCACGGGATTGAACTTCTCCACCCAGATGACGGCGGCGGGTAAACCGGTTATCACCATCTCCAGCAAGGACCCGATTCGCGAACCCTTCCTGAATTTCCTGGTCGAGGTCAACTGGCCCAAAGGCCGGTTGGTACGGGAATTCACAGTGTTGCTCGATCCGCCGGTGACCCTGCAACGCAAGCCTGCAGCGGTCTCCACACCCACGGTCAGCCGGGAACCCACATCCCGGGTGATGCCCGCGCGGCGCACAGCACCTGCACGTGAAGCCTCTCCGGTGATGGCGGCCGGTGCCGCCGGTGATCGGGAATACGGACCGGTACAACCCAATGACAATCTCTGGTCCATCGCCAAGCAGATGCAGCAAGGCGGTGAATCCATCGAACAGGTCATGATGGCGCTTCAGGACTACAATCCCTCTGCGTTCATCAATGACAATGTGAACAACCTCAAAGTCGGCTCGGTGCTTCGTCTTCCGGAAGAGGCCGATGTGACTTCCCGTTCCAAGCGTGAAGCCCGCGAGGAATTCCTTGCTCAGACCCGTGCCTGGCGCGCGGGAACTACCGTGGCAGCGGCTCCTGCAGCCGAATCCAAACCGTCAAAGCAGGCCGCCGCGCAAACCCCCCAGGACCGACTCAAGCTGGTATCCCCCAAGCCTGATAGCGGTGAGCAG
Organism: Candidatus Thiodiazotropha sp.; assembly: GCA_040506775.1. Classification (GTDB taxonomy): domain Bacteria; phylum Pseudomonadota; class Gammaproteobacteria; order Chromatiales; family Chromatiaceae; genus Thiodiazotropha. Next base: position 736,825 of record JBEVWC010000002.1, on the reverse strand, counting down.
GCCACACGTGAGGGTGTCGCCTCGGATTCCCAGGAACTCCAGCGTCTGCAGGATGAAATCATGCTGGTGCGTGAGTCCAATGAAGGGGCGCTGCAGGAGAATGACGCTCTGCGCACCCGGGTTCAGGAACTCGAAAAGCAGATCCAGGACATTCAACGGCTGCTGACCCTGAAGAATGATCAGCTCGCCGAGGTTCAGGCTGCACAATCCGTGGCAGCGGAAAAGATGGACGAGATGCAGCAACCGGCCGAGCCCGAGGTTCAGGCTCCCGCTGTTGAGGCGCCCGTCAGCGAAGAAGTCGCGGTGAGCGTGACGGAAACGACTGAACCGGCACCAGGTGATACCGAAGCGGCTGTAGAGCCGGCTCCGACAGAGACGGAAATGGCTGAAACCCAGCCCGCAGAAACAGCGCCTGAAGCGGCTGAACCCGCACCGACCGTCGCTGAAGCTCAGCCGCCGGTTGAAGCCGCCGAGCCTCCGGCGGTCGAACCTCCGCCCGCCGTGGAACCACCGCCGGTGCAGCCACCGAAGGTTGAGACACCGCCGATTGCCCAGGCTCCGGTCAAGAAAGTGGGCTATTTCGACAGTCTGAAAGAGAACTCCACCCTGGTGGCGATCGTCGGCGGCGTCGCCGTTGTGCTGATCGGCTTGCTGACCATGATCATGCGCCGTCGCAAAGAGGCGGAAGCGGAATTCGCTGAAAGCATCCTGGTCTCTCCGGACAGTGACATCGTCTCCCGTGGCTCGGATGACAACAGCTCGCTGACCTCGCCCACGGATGAGACCTCATTCATGAGTGACTTCTCACCCAGCGACATTGACGCCCTGCAGGACGAAACCGGTGAGGTTGATCCTCTGTCCGAAGCGGATGTGTACATCGCTTACGGCCGTTACCAGCAGGCTGAGGAGCTGATCAAACAGGCCATCGAGAAGTTCCCCGATCGGGTTGAACTGAAGCAGAAGCTGCTCGAGATTTACTATTCCGCAAAGAAACCTGATGCCTTTGCCGATCTGGCCCAAGAGGTGGCGGACGCAGGTCTGGAAGACCGGAATCCGGATGCCTGGTCCAAGATTGCCGCAATGGGCAAGGAGCTGAAACCTTCCCACGCTCTGTTCGCGGGCGCCGCAGGCATGGCGGCAGCCGAAGGTCTGGATGAGATCGCAGACCTGGGTCTTGACCTGGATGTACCGGACATCACCCAGACACCGGCACCTGCTCCCGCCCCAGTGTCAGAGGCTCCTGTGGAAGAACCTGACGACTTCGAGGCTGATTTCGATTCCATGGATCTCAGCGAGTTGGATAATCTGGACGCCATGGACTCGGAGAATCTTGAAACAGACCTGACCCTGGATTCCGAATTCCTCAACAAGATGGAAGGTGTGGACGAGACTCAGGTCAGCGATGATTCCGATGCGCTGGACATCGATCTGAGTGACCTGGATATGGATTCCGTCCCCGCGTCCAGCGCACAGACATCTCAGCCTGAAGAGGAACCGCTGCCGTTCGATCTGTCAGAAATCGAAGACGCCATGGACAGCGCCCAGAGCGGCGTGGAAGACGCGATTGAGTTCGAGGATTCCGAGACCCTGGACAATCTGGATCTGGAAAGTATCGAGAAAGAGCTGGAAAGTCTCTCCACTGACCTGGACAACGATGAGACCGCCGATGCGGATGACCTCAGTCTGTTGCAGAGTCACAGTGAGAATCTCGACCTCGACTCCACCGATGAGATCACCACCAAGCTGGATCTGGCCCGTGCCTACATCGACATGGGTGACAACGAAGGTGCCAAGAGCATCCTTGAAGAGGTCATGGGTGAGGGTACGGACGACCAACAGCAGGAAGCCAAACAACTGTTGGAAACTCTCGGTTCCTGATGCATATCGAGAACTGACCGGACCGGTCAGTTCTTCGGAACTAAGGGCGCAACCGGTGTTGCGCCCTTTTTTGTGTTGCTGATTTTGTCAAAATACTGTTCGGCGACGCCCATTGGGTGTTTCTCGGCGGATTCAGGTGAATTACAACGTTTACTCGGCGCCGGTCCACTTCCGGCGTCCATCGGGGTGAATTGATGAGAGTGGCATTGGGGATCGAGTACGATGGCAGTGGATTTCACGGCTGGCAGTTTCAGGGTGATGTCCGCAGCGTGCAGGAAACGCTGGAAGCCGCCGTCTCCAAGGTGGCTGATCATCCGGTCAGCGTGCACTGTGCGGGACGAACCGATACCGGGGTGCATGCCACCGGACAGGTGGTTCATTTCGAGACCCACTCGGTACGCAGCACGCGATCCTGGGTTCTGGGCTCCAATGTCAACCTGCCGGACGATGTGAGTGTCTCCTGGGCCAGGGAGATGCCGGATGATTTTCATGCCCGCTTCAGTGCTGTGGGTCGTCATTACCGCTATCAGATCCTGAACCGCACATTTCGCTCCGCGATCTGGCGGGATCGCGCGGTCTGGATCCACCATCCTCTGGATGAGCAGGCGATGCATCGCGCCGGGCAGAGCCTGGTGGGGACCCACGACTTCTCCTCCTACCGGGCGCTGGGGTGTCAGGCGAAGCACCCGGTGCGCACAATCCACCGATTAAGCGTGACCCGGGACGGTGATCTGGTCAGACTCGATATCCATGCGAATGCCTTTCTGCATCACATGGTGCGCAACATTGCCGGTGTCCTGCTGGCGATCGGCAAGTGCGAACAGCCTGAGTCCTGGGCCGAAACGGTGCTCGGGTTTCGCGATCGCACACTGGGTGGGGTGACGGCTCCACCACAGGGACTCTACCTGACCCGGGTGGAGTACCCGGAAAAGTTTGCCCTTGAGGCCTTGAGCGAGGCGCCTGCGTCGCTACCCGGGACTGCGTTTCCCGGCTGATGGGTTCAGCAAAAATACTGTGGCTATCCGAGGATAGCGCCATGCGGCGTCATGCGGTATCTTTCTGGGTTCGATGAGAACCCGAATCAAAATTTGTGGCATCACCCGGCGCGAAGACGCCCTGGCTGCCGTTCGACTGGGCGCGGATGCCATCGGTCTGGTGTTCTATCCGCCCAGCCCAAGAGCGGTATCGTCCCGGGACGCCGCCGAGATTGTGAAAAGCCTGCCACCATTTGTTACAGTGGTGGGTCTGTTCGTGAATGAGGCGCGCGCCGCCATCGAGCGCATCCTGGGGGAGGTCCCGCTGGGCCTGCTTCAATTTCACGGCGATGAATCGGCCGAGGATTGCGAGGGTTACGGACGCCCCTGGATCAAGGCCGTCAGGATGCGACCGGACACCGATCTGCAGGCCCAGGCAGAGCAGTATGCGGGGGCCTCCGGTTTGCTGCTCGATACCTACCAGGCCGGAGTGCCGGGAGGTACCGGTCAGGTCTTCGACTGGTCCCTGATACCCATGGATTTACGTGGCAGAATCATTCTTGCCGGTGGCCTGGACAGTGACAACGTAACGATGGCAGTACGCACCATTCATCCCTATGCGGTGGATGTCAGTGGTGGCGTCGAAGCCGCCAAGGGCATAAAAGATCCCAACAAAATAGAAGCCTTCATTGCAGGAGTGAAGCGTGGCGACAACAGCTGAGAAGATAATCGGAAGTTACCCTGACGAGCGGGGTCATTTCGGACCCTACGGTGGGCTTTTCGTCTCGGAAACCCTGATGAAGCCCCTCGAAGAATTACGCGAGGCCTATCAGCGGTATATGCAGGACGAGGACTTTCTCCGGGAACTGGATGAAGACCTGAAACACTACGTGGGCCGGCCTTCGCCGGTCTATCATGCAAAGCGCTGGAGTCAGGAACTCGGGGGTGCCCAGATCTACCTGAAACGGGAAGATCTGAATCACACCGGTGCCCACAAGGTGAACAACACCGTGGGACAGGCCCTGCTGGCGCGTCACATGGGTAAAACCCGGATCATTGCCGAAACCGGGGCCGGTCAGCATGGCGTTGCAACCGCCACGGTGGCCGCTCGTCTGGGTCTTGAGTGCGTGGTTTACATGGGCGCGGTGGACATGGCCCGCCAGGAAGCCAATGTCTACCGCATGCGTCTCCTGGGTGCCGAGGTCCGGGCGGTGGAGTCCGGCTCGAAGACCCTGAAAGACGCGCTCAATGAGGCCATGCGTGACTGGGTCACTCATGTGGACAACACCTTCTATATCATCGGTACAGTGGCCGGGCCCCATCCCTATCCGGCCATGGTGCGGGATTTTCAATCGGTGATCGGCCGCGAGGCGCGTGAGCAGATGCTCGAACAGGCCGGGCGGCAACCGGATGCCCTGGTGGCTTGTGTGGGCGGCGGTTCGAATGCGATCGGCCTTTTCTATCCCTATCTCGATGATCGTGATGTCGCCATCTACGGCGTCGAGGCCGCGGGTGACGGTCTCGAGACCGGGCATCATGCCGCGCCGTTGTGCGCCGGTCGTCCCGGGGTGCTGCACGGTAACCGTACCTATCTGATGGAGGACAAGGACGGGCAGATCGTCGAGACCCATTCGATTTCAGCGGGTCTGGACTATCCCGGGGTCGGCCCCGAACACGCCTGGCTCAAAGACAGCGGGCGGGCCCAATACGTGGCAGTGACCGATACCGAGGCGCTTGCGGCGTTCCACGCCCTGACCCGTGTCGAAGGCATCATTCCTGCGCTCGAATCGAGTCACGCGCTGGCCTATGCCGCGAAACTGGCGCCCACCATGAAATCGGATCAGATCATCCTGATAAACCTCTCGGGTCGGGGGGACAAGGACATGCATACCGTGGCGGCGCAGGAGGGTTTGAAGCTATGAGTCTGCTCGCCCAGAGATTTGCACAGCTCAAGCAACAGGGCAGAACCGCCCTGATCCCTTATATCACCGCCGGAGATCCTTTACCGGAGATCACCGTGGACCTGATGCAGGATCTGGTCTCTGCCGGGGCGGACATCATCGAACTCGGAGTGCCGTTCTCCGATCCGATGGCCGATGGACCTGTGATACAAAGGGCCAGTGAACGGGCGTTGGAATATCACGTCAGCCTCAACGATGTACTGGAGATGGTGAGGCGCTTTCGCCTGCTCGATGGTGAGACCCCGGTGATTCTGATGGGTTACCTGAATCCAGTCGAGATCATGGGCTATGAGACCTTTGCCGAGCGGGCTGCCGAGGCGGGCGTGGATGGCGTATTGATCGTGGATGTACCACCCGAGGAGGGCGAGGGGCTGCAGGGTATTCTGAAGGCCCGGGGTCTGGACCAGATCTACCTGATTGCGCCCACCAGCACGGAGGAGCGGATCCAGCGGATCTGTGACCTGTCCGGTGGCTTCGTCTACTATGTGTCGGTAAAGGGTGTGACCGGTGCCAGCCATCTCGATCTGCAGGATCTCGAGCGGCATCTGGATCAGGTGCGCAATCACACCACCCTGCCGGTCGGCGTGGGATTCGGCATCAAGGATGCGGAAACCGCCGCTGCCGTGGGCCGGATGGCGGATGCCGTGGTGGTGGGCAGCGCCCTGGTTTCACGGGTCGAGGCCTTGTCGGATGAACCGGAAAAGATCGGCGCGTCACTCCGGGAACTGCTGGCCTCCATGCGCCAGGCCCTGGATGCAGAGGCCTGAATCGGTCTGAAAAAAACGCCGCGGATCACCCCCGGGTGATGCGGCAACCGGCCACAGTCCGGTGGTGCTTGATCCTGATCTCGTATGATCGGGAACCATCGCGGATGCTGGGCCATGATTCTCACTTAAGGTAGATGACATCGATGAGTTGGTTCGAAAAACTGATGCCCAGCCGCATCCGCACGGATGGCGGGCATAAACGCGCGGTACCGGAAGGCCTGTGGGCCAAATGTCCCGGCTGCAGCGCGATCCTCTACCGGGCAGAGATGGAAAGGAATCTGGATGTGTGCCCCAAATGCAACTTCCACAATCGGATCAGTGCCCGGCGGCGCATTGAGACCTTCCTGGATCCGGAACCCCAGGAGGAGATCGGGGGTAATCTGGAGTCCATGGATCCCCTTAAATTCAAGGACAGCAAGAAGTACAAGGAACGCCTTGCACAGGCGCAGAAGAGCTCCGGAGAAAAGGATGCCCTGGTGGTCATGCGGGGACAGCTCAAGGGTATCGACCTGGTCGTGGCCGCCTTCGAATTCGGCTTCATGGGCGGCTCGATGGGGTCCGTGGTGGGGGAGCGTTTCGTTCGTGCGGTCAACATGGCCCTGGAACGTCACACCCCACTGGTCTGCTTCTCCGCCAGTGGCGGTGCGCGCATGCAGGAATCCCTCTATTCCCTGATGCAGATGGCGAAGACCAGTGCGGCATTGGAACGTCTGCAGAAGCGCGGCCTGCCGTTCATCTCGGTGATGACCGACCCGACCATGGGGGGTGTCTCCGCCAGTCTCGCCATGCTTGGCGACATCAACGTGGCTGAGCCCAATGCCCTGATCGGTTTCGCCGGTCCCAGGGTGATTGAGCAAACGGTGCGGGAAAAGCTGCCGGAAGGCTTTCAGCGCAGTGAGTTCCTGCTCGAACATGGCGCCATTGACATGATCATCGATCGGCGTGACATGCGTGACCGCATGGCGGACCTGCTGAGCATTCTGATCAACAAACCCCGGGCCTGAGTCGGGCGTAACGCGGAACCACGTCAGCCGGTAACCGTTGATGCGCTTCAACACCCTGGATGAGTGGCTCGACTGGCAATCGACCCTGCACCCGAAGGAGATCGAACTCGGTCTGACCCGGGTGTCCCGGGTGTGGAAGAGACTCCACGCAGATGGGTTAAGCGCTGCGGTGATCACCGTGGCGGGCACCAACGGCAAGGGATCCTGCGTGGCGCTGCTGGAGACCATCTACCGTCAGGCCGGTTACCGGGTCGGCTGTTACACCTCACCCCATCTCCTTCGCTACAACGAGCGGGTGCGTCTCAACGGTGAAAACGCCACCGATGAAGCGCTCTGTCAGGCCTTTCAGCGCATCGATCAGGCCCGTGAAGATATCCCTCTGACCTATTTTGAGTTCGGCACCCTGGCGGCGCTGCTGCTGTTTGCCGAAGCCGATCTGGATCTGCTGATCCTCGAAGTCGGTTTGGGCGGACGCCTGGACGCGGTAAACATCGTGGATCCCGATCTGGCCCTGATCACCACGGTCGATCTGGATCATTGCGACTGGCTGGGCAACGATCGTCAGCAGATCGGGCGGGAAAAGGCCGGGATCATGCGCCCCGGACGACCGGTGGTGCTGGGGGATCCGCAGATGCCTGAGTCGGTTCTCACCCATGCCCGTTCAATCCAGGCCCGGGAGTATCTGGCCGGGCGAGATTTTCATGCTGAAACAGTGCAACAGGGTTGGGTCTGGTTTCAGGGGCGCAGCAGCGGAGTATGTCTTCCGGATTCGAATCTCCGGGGCGCGGGTCAGGTGCTCAACGCCAGTGCCGTGGTGATGGCAACCCGATTGCTTCAGGGCCGCCTTCCGGTGACCTGGGAGCAGGTGTCAGAAGGCCTGCGTCAGGTCAGCCTGGACGGGCGCCTGCAACTGATTTCCGGCGCACCAAGCCTGCTGCTCGATGTGGCCCACAATCCCCAGGCTGTGGACATACTCAGCCGCTATCTTCAGTCGCTCGATTGGCCCGGCCGGGTGCATGCCCTGGTAGGACTGCTCCAGGACAAGGATGCGCGCAGCATACTGACTCAACTCAATGCCGAAGTGGATGACTGGTTTCTCGTGGATCTGGCAGGTAGCCGGGGCAGGGAGGCCGCACAGTTGGCCAGACTGCTCAGTGAGATCGGGACGGGAGCATCGGTCTCCTGTCATCGCGATGTGGCCGAAGCCTTGGATGCCGCTCGCCAGACTGCGGCGCCAGAGGATCTGATCCTGGTTTTCGGCTCCTTCCTGGTGGTAGGCGCGGCACTGGACCTGTTGGTACAAGCGGCTCCCTGAAGTAACCCGTGTGCCTGTTTTGACCGCTTGGGTGCAGCAATCCATGCACTTCAGCAACTCGATGTCTGAGTCATCAGGTCAATCCCTGGCCCAGCATGCCTGTCACAACGAAGAATGCTGGTATACTGCCGGATAACTGTCACACACGTGGCGATCGATTACTTGTCAGAGCGGCATAACAGGATACCTAAGTAGGATGAGTCTGGACGAGAGACTGAAACAGAGACTCCTGGGCGGTGCGGTGTTGGTGGCACTGATCGTGATCTTTGTACCGATGCTGATCGAAGAGCCGGTCGACCAGCAGATTGTCTCGGACCACAGCCTTCCGGTAAAACCACTGCCATTCCGGGTCGAACCAAGAAATCCGCAACCCGCGCCGGAAACCCCCCGTCCTGTGGAACCCCCTGTGGCAGTCGCGGCACCTGCGCCTAAGCCTAAGCCAGCTGAGCCTGTGGCTCCGCCTGAGACCCCGGTCGATGTCAAACCGGCAGTGAGCGCGAGTCAAAATGCGAAACCACCGGTTGATGATGCCACACGCCCATCACCCAGCGCCTGGATGATTCAGGTAGTCAGTCTGACTCGTGAGGACAATGCCCGAAAACTGGTGGAGGATCTGCGCAAGGCCAGTCTGCCGGCTCAGCTGGAGACCGCCCGTGTTGATGGCAAGACCCACTACCGGGTGCGGGTAGGACCTGAGGTCGATCACAGATTAGCGCAACAGATGGTTGAAAAAATTAAAAAAGAGTTCAAGCTCAAACCCAAGTTGATGCGCTATCCGTAACCGCAGGCAAGGGACCATCAAGCGGCTGGAATACTCAAAATGAACATAACGACACAGGCTCAATCCTTATTCGACGGCTGGATGGCCGGAAAATCCTCACCGAAGTGGGTGGAGAGCTTTGTTTCAGGGCAGCTTCCGAAACTGATTGCCCTGTTATTCGTGTTGCTGATCAGCTGGCAGGCATCACAGCTCACCTGGGGACTGATTCCGGTACCGGAAACACCCTATCAGGTGACGCCGAGTGGTCCAGCGAACTCCGTACTGCCCCAGACATCGTCCTCGGATCGTCAGCAGCTGTCGAGGCTGGCAAGTCTCCACCTGTTCGGTGATGCGGCGAGTAAACCCGTAGCGCAGAAAGTTGATACCAAAGCGCCTGAAACCCGTCTCAATCTGACGTTGCACGGCGTCTTCGTGGCAGAAAAACCGGAAGAGGGTGCGGCGATTATCGGGACATCGGGTTCGGTGCAAAAGTACTACAAGGTCGGCAGTGCGATCATGTCCGGGGTTACCCTCCAGGCGGTGTTCAACGATCGGGTTGTTCTGCTTCGCAAGGGTGAATCGGAAGTGCTGCGTTTCCCCAAAGTGGATAACAGCCGGGTGGTCGAGCCGGTTCGTGACCAGCCCGCCCGTGTGGTGCAACCCCGCAAGGAAGGATTTGGTCCCGGCGTTCAGACACAACCGGCGGAGAGTGTCAGTTTGAGTGAGTACCGGGACATGATCCGGGAAGAACCTTTGAAGATCTTCGAGCATGTGCGGTTCGTACCGGTCAAGTCCCGGGACGGCATGAAGGGGTATCGGATTCTTCCGCAGAAAAACCGGGCGCTCTACAATCAGCTCGGAGTCCGCCCCTCCGATCTGGTGACTTCAGTCAATGGTATCCCTCTGACCAACGACAGGGAGGCCCTGCAGCTGGTGGATAAACTGAAAGACGCCCAGAGCCTGCAGGTGGAGATCATCCGCAACGGTCAACCGCAAACCCTGACCTTCAATCTGAACTGACAGTCGCGGGCCGCATCCTGATTGCTTGCGCGGTCTGGCGCGATTAGCAGAATTATATTTCCGTTGCAGGAGGCGTGGGTCGGTTGGGGACCAGAGCAACTTCGTCGCCATCCTCCAGCAGCGTGAACATCTCTGCGAACTGCTTGTTGATGGTCGGTCGCAGCAGAGTCTCATCGAATACCGGGGCAATACCCGGTCGACGCATGGCCAGCAGTTTCAACAGTTCGCCAATGGATTTCACCGACGGCGGCAGGTCCAGCTCTTCGTACTCTTTCCCGGTTTTGTTCGCCAGCCAGGAGAAATAGAATATTTTGACCCGCCGCTGCTGTTGCGTGTCGTCCCGCCGGGCATAGCCCATGGCCTCGAGCTTCTCCAGGTAGCGATTCCAGTTTTGCTCCCGGTTCTTACCCATCTGGTACAGGGTTTCCCAGGAAAAGATGCCGGTGTCATGCCCATCGTCAAATACCAGCCGTATCGCGTACTGGCCCTGGGGTTCGATACGCTCGATATTCACGGTCTCCTTTCCGGTGACCGGTGTATGGCTTGCCTTGACCTCCGCCGCCGTGGAAAAGACCCTGAGATACTCGCAAGGCAGCTCGAAACTGGCGCCATCTGAGAAGGTCAGGGCCAGAATACGGGATTTCTGATGCAGATTGATCTCGGTTGGGACGGGTATCTCTTTGGTCATGGCATGGATCAGTGGTGATAACTTCAAGGGTCAGGGATCATGTCACAGATCGGTGCGGGGCTTCAACCGGTGCGCTTTGTGGCAATCGGTCATCCACCACACCCGCTCTGGAGCATGCGGGGACTGGGTTCAGCGACGCCCGCTACCTGAGACCCGCATCAGCACGCGATCCATGCCGCGTCCGGTCAGGATGCGGCGCAACAGGGCAAACAGGTGTGCGGGAAAGGTGACCGGGTAGCGGATTCTGGGACGCGGGCTCTCCAGGGCATGGATGACTTTCTTCAGTACCGCTTCGGGAGGCAGGGTGAAGGGTGCTGCGGGGCCTGGTTTGCGCAAACGCTCGAGCATCGACAGGTAGTGGTCCCGGTGAAACGACTGTTCCGGGTCGACGTGTTCCCGCCACTTGGCCAGGGCGTTGGCGCGGAAGCGGCTTTCAATGGGTCCGGGTTCGATCAGCACCACATGAATCCCGCTGCCGGCCAACTCCAGGCGCAGGGTGTCCGACAGGCCCTCGAGTGCGTACTTGCTGGCCACATAGGCGCCACGATAGGGCAGGGTCATGTAGCCGAGTATCGAACTGTTCTGAATGATCCGTCCATAACCCTGACGGCGCATCACAGGTATCACCTGACAGGTGAGTTCATGCCAGCCGAAAAGATTGGTCTCGAATTGCTCCCGTAGCGCTTCCCGTGTCAGATCCTCCACCGCGCCCGGCTGGCCGTAAGCGCCGTTATTGAACAGTGCAAAGAGATTGCCCTGGGTACGTTCCAGTACATGATCCAGGGCCGAGGCAATGCTGGCGCTGTCGCGTAAATCCAGCAGGCAGGTCTCATACCCCTGCTGCTCCAGATCCGCTACATCCTGTGGCTTGCGCGCTGTGGCGAAAACCCGATAGCCCCGCTCTCGTAAGCCGCTGGCCACTGTCTGTCCAATACCGCTGGAACACCCGGTAATCAGTATGCTTTTTTCCATGTTTTTCATGATCTGGTGAGTTGCTTCAGACACTTAGGAAACGCGGATTACCAGGCGTTCCCGATCATTGGGGGGAATTAAAGTTTGCCTGGTTTTGACCGCTAAACCAAGCAGATCAAAGTTTCGCTCAGACAACAATCACGACCTCCCGGGCAGGGTTTCCAGAATCTATCCGGGGACCTGGTAGCGGAGGCGCGGGGTAGACAGGTGGATATCGCAACACTCGTTGGTTTATTGGGTGGTTTTGGCATCATCATCGGGGCGATCGCCTCGGGTGGCGATGTGATGTTGTTCGTCAACGTCCCATCCGTGCTGATCGTTGTGGGCGGAACCTTCATGGTAACCCTGATGCAGTTCACTCTGGGGGATTTTCTTGGCTCCTTCAGCATTGGCCTCAAGGCCTTCTTCTACAAGACCGACGATCCGAAGAAACTCATCGCGGAGGCCGTGGAACTGGCGGATATCGCCCGTAAGAACGGACTCCTGGCACTCGAAGGACAGGAAATCACCAACCCGTTTCTCAAAACCGGTATCGGCCTGTGCGTGGACGGCCACGATCCGGTGCTGGTCAACAAACTGCTGACCAAGGACATCGACCTGACGATTCAACGTCACGAAGTGGGCCAGACCATGTTCAAGAACATGGCGGTCATGGCCCCGGCTATGGGGATGATCGGCACCCTGGTGGGCCTGGTGCAGATGCTCGCCAACATGTCCGATCCGGCGAGTATCGGACCTGCCATGGCGGTGGCTCTTCTGACCACCCTCTACGGGGCGGTCATTGCCAACGCATTTGCCCAACCGATCGCGGACAAACTGGCGCGTGCCAGCAGCATGGAAAAGACCAACAAGTCACTGATCATCGAGACCATCTCGGGCATTCAGGAAGGCATGAATCCACGCGTTCTGGAACAACTCCTGAGCACCTACCTGCCGACCGGCAAGCGACCCACCCAGGAATCCTGATCCATGGCAGACGAATGCCCCAAATGCGATGCAGGACTACCGGCCTGGTTGGCCACTTTCGCCGACCTCATGTCGCTGCTGATGTGCTTTTTTGTACTGCTGCTCTCTTTTGCCGAGGTGGATGCCCAGCGATTCAAGAAGATGGCTGAGTCTATGAAAGACGCCTTCGGTGTGCAGCGGGAGATTCCCGCAGTGGAAGTGGTCAAGGGCACCAGCGTGATCATGCAGGAGTTCAGTCCCGGCAAACCTGAGCCGACCATCGTGGACGACATCCGCCAGATCACCAGCGAGGCTGAGCAGGAGTTCCTGGAGCGCGAGACACAGCAGGACACTAACGTGAACATCGACGAGGCCAAGGCAGCCATGCAGGCCGAGTTGGAACGAGAGGTGAAGGAGCAGGCGGCGGAGTTGAAGCGGATGCTGGAGGAGGAGATCGCCGAGGGGGTGATCGATGTGGAGACCGAATCGACCAACATCATCATCCGGATCCAGGAAAAGGGGTCGTTTCCCTCAGGGCGGGCCAATCTCAATCCCCAGTTCTTCGAAGTGATCTCGAAGATCACCGAGGTGATCGCCAAAACGCCCGGTAAAATCATCGTTGCGGGGCACACCGACAATATCCCGATTTCGACCAAACGCTTCCGTTCCAACTGGGAACTCTCGTCTGCCCGGGCGGTGACCGTGGTACATGCCATGCTGAGCAATGCGGATCTGGATCCGAACCGGTTTTTGATTCAGGGCTATGCCGATTCGCAGCCGTTGGAGGCCAACGATACCCCGGAGGGACGTGCCAAGAACCGCCGGGTTGAACTGGTGATCAAGCGTGGTGAAGATGCGGAATCCGAACCCATATCCGTGAACGAGACACCCTGAACCCATGTTGAACGAGGACGAGTCCGGTGTGGTATACAATGTACCGACCAGTGTGACGCGTAGGAGCCTGTCTGATGTCTATCGAAAATGAGGAAAACCGGGACGAACGCCGGGAGTTTTTCCGTATTGACGACTCGATCCAAGTGCGTTGCCGGGTGATCGACAAGGCGCAGGTACCGGTCAGTATCGAGCAGCAACTTCAGGCCGGTGACCGGTTCACCGTGATGACCCGTCTGCAGGAGATCAGTCAGCACCTGTCTGCTTCTCTGCATCGTATCGAGCAGCGTGATGTGGACATTGCCGACTACCTCAAGGCCCTGGATGACAAAATCAATCTCCTGGGACGCAGTTTTCTCACTGAGGAACGGGAGTTGCTCGAACAACCGGCCCAGGCGGTCAATCTGAGCGCTGGCGGTCTGGCCATGGACAGTGACAAGCGGATCGAACCGGGATCGACGGTTGAGATCAAGATGCTGCTGTTACCGTCGTATGCAGGGGTTCTTGCCTATGGCGAAGTGGTTCACGTGGAGGAGTCCCCTGCTGAGAATTCCGACTATCCCTACCATATCCGGATCAATTTCTCCCTCATCCGTCCCACCGATCAGGATGCACTGATACGCCATATCACCCGCCGCCAGAGTGAAATGCTTAGAATGCGGCGGGAACAAAAGGAGCGGGAAAGTGATTGAATTTCTTAATCTGAAACTCCCCTTTACAATACTTCTAACTGACTGAAATAACTGAGTAAAATCTATCAGCCAGGGAGCATTTCAGCATCTGACGATTGATATCGACACGTGTCCTTTTGCGCGGATTGGGAATTTCCGGATTTAAAGGTTCTTGAAGTCCCAGGACGTTGACCCCATCATTACGCATAATTTCCTGACCTCGGCCTTTTCATGGCTCGGCTGTCAGGCGACCTGATCAGAAGTTGAGGATATCCGTATGCCGATCTATGAATATCGCTGTGAGGCCTGTAACCATGAGCTGGAGGCGCTGCAGAAGATGAGTGATGCGCCGTTGACCGAGTGTCCGGAATGCAAGCAGCAAAGCTTGCAAAAACTCATTTCGGCCGCCGGTTTCCGACTCAAAGGCAGTGGCTGGTATGAGACCGATTTCAAGGGTGGCAAGAAAAAGAACCTGCACGACTCGGGCAAATCCAGCTCCAGCTCTGAATCCAAGTCCTCCGGCGGTTGCAGTGGCGGTTCCTGCGCCTGCAACTGAATCCGCTTGCCATAAGCGGGTACTTGCGACTCAATTGACCGACACAGCGCCTCTCCATGCGGGAGAGCCCGCTGCATCCTGGGGGTTGCAGGCAAGTTTCCGGGAATCTCTGGAATCTTAAATCAATCTTTTAGGGTGCGCCCCGCCAAGTACACTTTTCTCGTTCCCAGATTTTGTGTGGGTATGCCTATCTGAATCATCCGGTATGGCCCAGACCTGTTTGGCACCTCCAAGCCCCGGGTCTGCACTCCCAGGCAGAGCGTGGGACCGATATTGAGATAGGGCGCCCGACTCTCCCGCACCTGCGGGGACCGTTGCGATGCTCGCAAAATCCGGCGGGGCTGGAACTCGCTCGGGATCACTCCCGTAGCCCGGGTGAAACGAAGTGGAACCCGGGATCCGGCAGATGGCGACGAACTGCGGAACAACACAAATCTTTCCAGGCGATTCCCCGATCCTGTTTTCAGCCGGGATGATCAGGAAGGGTGATCTAGTGAGGTATGATTCCCCATCCACCCCGTTCCAGGGCGGCTGATTCCACGTTTCTCCAGCCCAGCGGCAAGGATTGGGGTGTTGGGCTTGCAGAGCCGATGACCAAGCCGTAACATTCCCGCTTTTCGGCACATTTCAGCGAATTCTCACAGGATACCACCCATGCGCAGCCATTATTGCGGACAGATCAACAGCAGCCATATCGACCAGGAAGTGGAACTTTGTGGATGGGTCCACCGTCGGCGGGATCATGGCGGCGTTATCTTCATCGATCTGCGCGATCGGGAAGGGCTGGTCCAGGTGGTCTACGATCCCGATCTTCCGGAGATGTTCTCCCTGGCGGAAGGGGTGCGAAATGAATTTGTGTTGCGGATCAAGGGCCGAGTGCGGGCACGTCCTGAAGGAACGGTGAACAAGGATCTGCCCACCGGCGAGATTGAGATCCTCGGACTCGAGCTGGAGATACTCAATCGCGCGGAGACCCCTCCGTTCCAGCTGGACGAACATGAGAAGGCCTCTGAAGAGATTCGGCTGCGTTATCGCTACATCGATCTGCGCCGCCCGGAGATGCTGGAGAAGATCCGTATCCGCTCCCGGGTGACCCAGGCGTTGCGCCGCTTTCTCGACGCCGAGGGGTTCCTGGACATCGAAACGCCCATGCTGACCAAGGCGACTCCGGAAGGGGCCCGGGATTATCTGGTGCCGAGTCGCACCCATCCGGGTGAATTTTTTGCCCTCCCTCAGTCCCCCCAGCTTTTCAAACAGCTGCTGATGATGTCAGGCATGGATCGTTATTATCAGGTCGTCCGCTGTTTCCGCGACGAGGATCTGCGTGCCGATCGCCAGCCTGAATTCACCCAACTCGATATCGAGACCTCGTTCATGGACGAAGACCAGATCATGCGCCTCAACGAGGAGATGATCCGAAAGCTCTACCAGGAAGTACTGGGTGTGGAACTGCCCAACCCGTTTCCCCGCATGACCTATGACGAGGCCATGGAGCGCTACGGCTCCGATCGGCCCGATCTGCGCGTACCTCTGGAACTGGTGGACCTTCGGGATCTCATGCAGGAGGTGGAGTTCAAGGTCTTTTCCGGGCCTGCCAAGGATCCCAAAGGTCGGGTCGCAGCAATGAAGGTTCCCGGTGGCGGTGCCCTGAGCCGTAAACAGATCGACGAATACACCAAGTTCGTCAGCATTTATGGCGCCAAGGGGCTGGCCTATATCAAGGTCAATGAGAAGGCCAAAGGGATCGAGGGTCTGCAATCACCCATCCTCAAATTCCTGCCGGATTCGGTGGTGGAGGGTATCCTGGAACGCACGGGAGCCGAGGATGGCGACCTGATCTTCTTCGGCGCCGACAGATCGAATGTGGTCAACGAGTCCCTCGGGGCGTTGCGCGTCAAGGTCGGCCAGGATATGGACCTGTTGCAGGGTACCTGGAAGCCCCTCTGGGTCATCGATTTTCCCATGTTCGAATGGGATGAACAGCACGATCGCTGGACTCCGCTGCACCATCCTTTCACATCACCCATCCTGGATCAGATCGACCTGCTCGATTCCGATCCGGGCGCCTGTAAGTCCCGTGCCTACGACATGGTGATGAACGGGGTCGAACTGGGTGGCGGTTCCATCCGTATCCATCAGCAGGAGGTCCAGCAAAAGATCTTCAAGCTGCTGGAGATCAATGAGGAGGAGGCCGAGGAGAAATTCGGCTTTCTGCTGACGGCCCTCAAGTTCGGTTGTCCCCCGCACGGTGGACTGGCGTTTGGTCTGGACCGTCTGGTCATGCTGCTGACCGGTTCGAACTCGATCCGCGAGGTTATGGCATTTCCCAAGACCCAGACCGCAGCCTGTTTGCTGACCTCGGCACCTTCCGAAGTTTCCGCGGAACAGTTACGCGAACTGTCGATCCGGGTGCGTAAGCCGGTGGTAGAAGAGAGTAAGGCCTAGGCGGTATCGGGCCTTTGTCCCACAAACTGAAAAAGCGGCCTGAATCCGTACTGGTGGTCGTATACACCCTGAAGGGTGAGGTGCTGTTGTTGCGCCGGGTCAAGCCACGGGATTTCTGGCAGTCCGTGACAGGCAGTCTTGAGTGGGGCGAAACCCCCATCCAGGCGGCACGCCGGGAACTCTATGAAGAAACCGGTTTGATGGCCGGGAGCGGGTTGCAGGACCTGGGACGGCAGGTGACCTTTCCGATACTTCCCGCCTGGAAACAGCGCTACGCGCGCAGCGATTTCGTCAATACGGAACACTGGTTTGCCTGGGCGTTGCCGCACCGCAGGCTACCGAGACTTCAGCAGAGCGAACACCACGCCTATCGCTGGGTGGATGCGCGTCAGGCCTTGCGACTGGCCACATCCTGGACCAATCGCAAGGCGATCCGTTCACTCCTGTTCGGTACCTGATTCATTCGGGAGTAGCCCTGGAACAAAGGCTTCCAGGACACCCTGAATTCAGCCGTTCAGTTTCTCAACCACCCGCAGCAACTTTTCTTTCGCTTCCACCGCGACCTGCTTGGGTTCGTCGGTGGTGCAGTGTGCCAGAATGGTTACCGGATCCATGAAACTCACCACGACCTTGCCATTGTCGGCTTCGCGCATGATGAAATTGCATGGTAGCAGGGTACCTGCGTTCGGTTCGTCACGAATCACCCGGTCCGCAAGTCCCGGGTTACAGGCGCCATAGATGTGGTAGGCGGGGATGGATTTATCCATTTTGTTCTTGAAAATGGCCTGAACGTCGACATCGCTGACGATACCCAGGTGTTCGCTCATCAGAACCTCCCGAACACGCTCCACAGCCTGATCGAAGGGAAGATCAATCTCAGTGTTGAATTCGTACATGTTGCCTCCTGTTTTACAAGTGTCCGCATTGCATCAAAGTTTCAGGTCAATGGCATTGAATTTCATCAAACCGGAGGACCTGAAATCCCCTATTGGTGGAGAGTAAAGCAGATCCATCGCCAGGCCGTCACCATGCTATCGTGGCAGTCGGACTATACGCGGTAATCAGTTCCTGCTTTTTATAATATCCGGGACATTGCTGTTGTCATTTGAATTGCGCTTTGCAGGGGGCTTCACTATGTCACTCTCAACTCCCCGTTCAACTGCAGTCAGTGAAAATTCTCCACAATAGCTGAAGGTTTTTCCCAGCCAAGGATGGTTGATTTCAAAGTTGAGTTGAAAGCATGTTTCAGACAAGGCTTTTTCCGTGATGATTGCGTCACCCAGTATCAACCAGTTGGGCAGGTGTATCTGCCTGCCTGCAACGATCCATACATAATCGATTCCCCGATAAACAAGCGCATGGTCGACTACCGAGATAGACATCCGGATACCCATACCGTATCTCACAAATTCAATGATTTCATTCGGTTGTCGGCTCACCATGCGGGAGCTGAAAGTGACCGGTGTCCGATTTGGGAAATTCAATGTTCTGTGCCAGTGCAGAACATCGCGATCGTCCTTTCTGGTCCAGTTGCGGACAACGGTAGGTATCTGTGTTCCACAATACGGTACGAGTGCACCGAATACTCTACCGAAGAGAATAAACAACTTTGCCGACCGGGAATGATAGACCTCATTCATCAAACCTTTCAGGGTCAGATTCTCTTCCTCTGAAGGGTCCAGGTCATAGTGCGCTTTCACACCAGGTGCCAGCTCATTCCAACCAACGCCCAGTGCACGTTTCATCATGGGATCCCGATTCATGGTGTCTGCCTCATTGAATGAACGTCGGTTTGAAAATCATCAGAAAATAGATAACGATCATCGCTGAGAAAGCGGGGATTCCCAGAATGAACCAAAGGTCGGCAAGATGTTGGTATTGTGCACCAAGCTTCAGGTCATGCTTGTTGGCATGGTCCGCAATGTCCCGCATCCTGATTTGTAGCCAGACCACTGGCAACCAGCAAAAACCTGCAACAACATATAGAATGATTGTCAGAATCACCCATCCTTGATTGAGTGGAATTCCCATCAGGTGCAATAACCAGAGTCCGCTGATGGGTTGTATCAGTACTGTTGGCGTGGTGATCAACCAATCCGCAATGACCACCAGTCGGTTGGTTACCGCTATGGCGGGAATTTCACCACTCCGGTCGGTCAGCCATTTGTAGAATGCACTGCCCAAACCTGTTCCAAACAGCAGAGTGGCACTGAGGATGTGAATCCATTTCACAAGCAGATATTCGTTCATGATCTTTCCTCCATGATCATCATCACGTAGGTACTTACTATCAATGGCAGGTTTTTGCTGATCGGACCAAAAGGATGATTCCAATAGTCAGGGAGAAACGCGCTGATTATCGCGGTATAGCCCAATATCATGATGATCTGAGCCCAGCCGATCCATTCGATGCGGTAGGCCAGAACAGTGCATAAACCCAGTGCCACATCAACAAACGATGAACCGTAAAGAAAATAAGGTGCGGTATGTGATGGAATGCCAACCCGTCCGAGCAAGTCAAAACTCATGGTTTGAGGTACCGCGAACATCGAGATCAACCCGGTGTGGATCCAGACGAAACCAATGGAAATACGCAGCAGAAAGCGAGTGAAAAATAGCTTTGAGAACCAATGATCCGAAGTTTCGCTGGGTGAATCCCTGAGCCACGTCTCCAATTGAGCAGGCATTTTTCCCAGTATTGCTCTCGTGTCGCTAACGTCCCCGGTGTTACCCTCGATCAACATGCCAACAGTCTCAGCACTCAAGGGCAGTTGTCGATTAAGGTTTAAAGCTCCGGCCAGTCGCAGGGCTAGCCATTCGGGTATATTGATAAATCTTGCATCCTTTAAACCGAGCCACTTTCGTAACAGGTTCATGAGTGATACGTACTCAAGTGCTTCAGGACCGACAATGTCCAGGCAATGCCGTGACAGGTGAGTTGAATCGACCGCTTGTACGACCACATCACAAAGATCTTTGATATGGATGGGTTGTAAAGATTGCCTGCCATCCCCGATGAGCGGGATGAATGGGAGTGCTGAGAGGGCCTTGAAAAACATCATACTCTTCGCACCCGGGCCGTAGACGATGGATGGTCGGAGGATCACCCAGTCGAGACTCAAGTGGCTGAGATAGTCGTCTGCCAGCCATTTACTACGGTGATAGCGGCTACTTGCATCAGCAGCTGCCCCTAGGGCCGACACTTGAATGACCCGCTTGATGCCGGTTTGTTGGCAGGCGCGGAATAGGGAGATTGGGGACCGAGTGTGCAGCAATTCAAAGGTTCGCCTGCCATGCTCACCGATGATTCCCACGGTGTTGATGACGACATCAAATCCATGCAGACGCTGTCGCCAGATTTGTGTGCTGGTATCAGATATGAAGTCAACGTACATAACTGAACCATTCAGATTCGGATTACGGGGCAGCTTGCTATGCACACCGGCAACCACAACATGACCCTTATCGCGCAGTGCCTGCAGCAGATGGCGACCGATGAATCCATTTGCCCCTGTGATGAGAATTTTCATACTTTGTCTTCCATGTAAGGAGGTACACATAACGCCTTGTTTGGCATTCTGTATGTTGCCCTTCGCCAGCTAGCGGGGACGCTTCCCTGACATCGGACTGAAGTCTGGCATAAATAACAGAAATTTCTGTATATACAGAAATTAGTGCATGCCGTATTCGCTGTCAATCCGGGTTCTGAGATTAATGGATCGAATGGAATGAAATTCGGTTTGGCTTGGCCTATCCCTGTCAGTACCATTGCAATCTGATTATTAAGCTTCATTCAGACACGGGAGTGTCATCAGATAGGTTGGTTAAAAAGAAGTCAAATCTATGAATTTACAGGGATTACAACGTCACATAACAAATTTGAACCAATGGAATAAGGACAACTTCAAAGGTTTCTTCTTCGCCTCTCAGCGCATCGGCTATCTCAAGCAGCCTGTCTGGTCAGTGCTCTCCGAACTGAGCGGGGAATTTGAGACGTCAGCGGATGGAATTCATCTCAAAGATGCGTTTGATAGCTTCGAGTCCCGTACTCAAGTTTTAGGTGAGGTGGTGGATGTGCTCCTCAGCAGGGGGGTCATGACCCATCGGCACGGGGAAAAATACCCGGTTACACACCAGGGTAGGGAGCGTTCAATTGCAACCATCGACCGGGCAGCCGCGCCCTATTTCGGTTTGCAGGCATATGGCCAGCATGTGAATGGATATGTGCGCAGGAAAGGGGATCTCTACCTCTGGATCGCCCGTCGCTCTGCCGACCGGGTCAATTTCCCCAATCTTCTGGATAACATGGTCGCTGGTGGTTTGCCCTATGACCTGTCATTGCAGGAAAACCTGAGAAAGGAGTGCATGGAAGAGGCGAGTATTCCTGCTGAACTGGCGGACCAGGCCGTACCGGTCGGTGCGTTGACCTACTGCAGGGAAACGCCCATTGGCCTGAAGCCGGATACCCTTTATTGCTACGATCTTGAGTTGCCGCCGGACTTTCGCCCCTGCAATTCCGATGGGGAAGTGGCTGAGTTCAAACTCGTGCCCGTACAGGAGGTTGTAGAGCTGGTTGCGGAAACCGATGAGTTCAAGCCCAATTGCAACCTGGTGGTGATCGATTTTCTGATCCGCCATGGGATTTTGGATCCTGAAGCGTCCGGGTATCTTGATCTCGTCCTCGGTCTGCACCGGAAATTTTAGTCTTTCCTTGCTCCCACAACGCTGAAATATCGGCTGAATCCAGTGATCTGGTTTTGCTTTTCGGGTTTCGCGGAACCAGAATACTGGAAAAAAAGTCGAATCCGTATTGAAATTAACCCGTTACGTACTTTCTGTGGTTATACTCCAGCGCCATGAAACCAGGTAAATGCATGAAATATCGGATAGTTAGAGGTTTGTTGGGCTGTACGCTCCTGTTGGTTTTGTCCAGTTCTGCCTGGGCCAGCCGGCAACTGGTACCGATTGAAGAGCTTCAGTCGACTCCCGAGCAGCAGCAAACCGCCAGTGTCATCGTAAAAGTCATCGAAAAATACCACTACAAAGATGTGGCTTTGGATGATGCCATGTCCAACTCGATTCTGGATCGTTACTTCGACGAACTGGATCCCAACCGCACCTTCTTCCTTGCCGCTGATATCAACCAGTTTTCCAACTACCGTGACAAACTGGATGATTATCTGAAAAACGCCCGCATCGATCCCGCTTTCGAAATCTTCCGCCTCTATCGCAAGCGGGTCAGCGAGGCCGTCAACCATGCCCTCGAACTGGTGGACGGGAAGTTTGACTTCACCCTCGATGAAACCTACGTGTTCGAGCGCAAACACGTGCCCTGGGCGCAGACCCGGGCCGAACTTGACGATATCTGGCGTAAACGGGTCAAGAACGATTTTCTCAACCTGCGTTTGATGGACAAGCCGGACGATGAGATCCGGGAGACCCTCAAGAACCGCTACGAGCGCCTGCTCAGCCGGGTTGAGCAGTTCAACAGCAACGACATATTCCAGGCGTTCATCAACGCCTACACCCTGAGCCTGGAGCCGCATACCAGCTACATGTCACCCAGTACCTCGGAAAATTTCGACATCAGCATGAGTCTTTCACTGGAAGGCATAGGTGCGGTTCTGAAAGACGAGGACGGCTACACGGTAGTGCAGAAAACCATCATCGGTGGACCGGCTGAACAGAGCAACCTGCTGCACGCCGGTGACCAGATCGTGGGTGTCGGACAGGGACTCGAAGGTAAGATCCAGGATATCGTCGGTTGGCGGTTACAGGACGTGGTGGAGCAGATACGCGGCCCTAAGGGTTCCGTGGTACAGCTCGAAGTCCTGCCCAAAGGTGACAGCGCCAAGCGTAAAACCATCACCCTTGTCAGGAACAAGATCAAACTCGAGGAGCAGGCAGCCAAGAGCTACATCATCGAGGATCTCGACGGGATGGGTGAATATCGCATCGGGGTGATCGAAGTGCCCACCTTCTACAGGGATTTCGCTGCAGAGGCCCGGGGTGAAGAGGATTTTCGAAGCACCACACGGGATGTGCGCAACCTTCTGGTGGAACTGAAACGCCAGGGTGTCAACGGCATCGTAATCGATCTGCGGGAAAACGGGGGTGGGTCTCTTTCCGAAGCGACAGAACTGACCGGCCTGTTCATCGATTCCGGACCTGTGGTCCAGATCAAGGACGCCTTCGGCAAGATCGAGGTGGAACAGGATCCGGATAAGGATATCGCATACGATGGTCCGTTGGCGGTACTTGTCGATCGCAACAGCGCTTCAGCATCGGAGATCTTTGCCGGCGCCATCCAGGATTACAAACGGGGTATCGTGATCGGCGAACCCACCTTTGGCAAAGGCACGGTGCAGACTCTGGTCGACCTGAGTCGCTTCGTCCCGGGACGTAACAAGGATCTGGGTCGACTGCGCCTGACCATGGCCCAGTTCTTTCGAATCAATGGTGGCAGTACCCAGCATCGGGGCGTGGTACCAGATATCCAGTTCCCGACCGCCCAGTTTTCTCAGGACTATGGAGAGCGTTCACTCGACAATGCCTTACCCTGGGCACACATAGATCCGGCAAATTTCATGGTCAAGGGTCCTGAGACCTCATCCTCATTGATCGAGCATCATCAGCATCGCATCGAGAAGGATCCCGGTTTCGAGATGCTGATCGATGAGGAAAAACGCTTTTCTGAGCTGGATAAACGCAAAGAGGTGAGTCTGCTCGAGAAAAAACGCCGTAATGAGTGGAACGATCGGGAGCACGAACGGTTGCTGCACAAGAACCGGTTCAGAGTCTCTCAGGGAATGAGTGCCCTCAAGAGCTCTGAGCCGTCGGATTTGTCCGATGATCCTGACGAGGTGGAGAAAGAGGCGACTCATCGTATTGAACTCAACGAAGCCGCGAGAATCCTGGTGGATTCGATTCGTTCCAAGGCGCCTCTTGCGGTAATGCGTTAGGGCTCATTGGCCAAGCGTTACAAGGCTCCAGGAAACCTGCCGGACGAGGCCCACGGAATGGGCCTATCGAAAGGAATCCATTCCCAGTAAACTACGCCTGACATCCCAGTGAACTCATGACGGCTTGCCAGCCGTTCCATGAGTCCCTTGGATTCATGTGCTAAGCATTCCGTTACATCGATCTGTTCTTCGGGCAGCCAGTTGCACAGAAATTCAACTGAGACGCCAACAGCGTTTCATCGAACGATGATTTAGAACCAGGGAGTCTCGTGGATTGAGATCCCATGACCATCTGCCAGGTTATCCGGTATCCTACGAACAGGGTTGAATGAGTTTGTACTCAACACTTCACAAGCGTTTGCACAACTTCAGCCAGGCTGACCGCCTCGGATTACTGAGAGGTGGTTTGATCGGTCTGGAAAAGGAAGGACTGAGAGTATCGCCCAAAGGCTGTATATCCCAAAAACCTCATCCTCAGGCGCTCGGCTCGCCGTTGGCGAACCGATACATCACCACAGACTATTCCGAGGCGTTGACCGAAATTATCACGCCGCCCTCGGGCGACCGGGCTGAAGTGCTGAATTTCCTGTTCGAGGCACACCACTTTTTACACCAGCACCTGGAGGATGAAATCCTCTGGTCCGCGAGTATGCCCTGTGTGGTGGAGGGGGATGGACGAATTCCCATTGCCCAGTACGGAGACTCCAATGCCGGAATGATGAAGACCGTGTATCGCCGCGGTCTGGGACACCGCTATGGCCGGGTTATGCAGGTCATTGCCGGGGTTCATTTCAACTATTCCCTGCCGCAGGATTTCTGGGATTTCTACCAGCAACTCGAAGGCGATCAGGGGAGCAGCCGGAACTTCATATCGGAATCCTACTTCAGCATGCTGCGCAACCTGCAACGGGTCGGGTGGCTGATTCCCTATTTGTTCGGTGCCTCGCCCGCGGTCTGCAAGTCGTTTCTGGGGGGACGTCCGACCTCTCTGAATGAATTCGACCCGCATACCTACTATGCGCCCTATGCGACCTCGTTACGTATGGGTGATATCGGCTACCAGAACAGCAAGGAGCAGGGTACCGGCATCAAGGCCTGCTACGACTGTCTCAATGCCTATATTGAAACCCTGTCCCGTGCCATCGAGACGCCCTGTCCCATCTACCAGGCGATCGGTGTGAAGGTGGATGGTCAATACGAGCAGTTGAATGCAAATATCCTGCAGATTGAAAACGAGTATTACAGTACCGTTCGCCCCAAGCAGATCCCTGAGATGATGGAAAAGCCGATCCATGCCCTGCAGAGACGGGGCGTCCGTTATCTGGAACTCCGCTCCCTGGACGTAAATCCCTTTCACCCCCTGGGTATCGCAGAAGAGCAGGTACACTTCATCGAGGCCCTGATGCTGTTCTCTGTGCTGCATGAGAGTCCTCCGATCAATGTGGCTGAACAGCATGCCATCGACTGGAACGAACTGGCGGCGGCCCATAATGGCCGGGACCCGGATCTGAAACTGCGTCGACAGGATCGGGATTGTTCGCTGCGGGAGTGGGGACTCGAGATTTGCGAAGAGTTGATGCCCCTGTGTGAAATTCTAGATCAGGGCAAGGCACATAAACCCTATGTGCACAGCCTGATGTTACAGAAACAGAAGCTGGCGGATGCCGATATGACGCCTTCCGCGCAGATGCTGGCAGAGATGCGAAGCCGCGATGAGAGCTTTTTTGAGTTCGCGCACCGCATTTCCAGGCAGCATCGGCACTACTTCACCCATCAGGCGGGCTCAGAGGCGGTGCAACAGCTTTTGAGTCAGGAAGCTCAGGACTCACGCCGGCGTCAGCAGGAGATCGAGTCCTCTGATGCGATCAGCTTCGATCAATTTCTGGAACGCTATTTTGCACAACAGATAGACCCTCCCGTGGCCATGGAAACTACCGAATAATCACCCCGAGTGATACAGGTGTTGGGTCCGCTCATATAAAAAACCCCGGTGAATGCTCTCAGTCTGACCAGCTTGACACACCCGGTTCCAATCCAAATGCTGGTATTGTTTGTGATGAAGCTTTGTCCATCTCGGTTTATCATGGGCGATTCGTATTCGGAGCCCGCTATGTGCCTGGTGAAGATTCGATTCAAACGCCCGGTAGCATCCCGGTCGTTTGTTCACAACGCTGATCATTAATAGAACCTGAGGACAAAAGCATGGAGGAGTATCAAGACCCGGGGCCGGGATTCGATACCCTGGCCATCCGCAGTGGCCACCACCGTACCCCGGAGGGGGAGCACGGCGAGCCGATCTTCACCACATCCAGTTTTGTGTTCAGCAGCGCAGCGGAGGCGGCCGCCCGATTCAGTGGTGATGAACCCGGCAACATCTACGCCCGCTTCACCAACCCCACAGTACGCATGTTCGAGCAGCGCCTTGCAGCACTCGAAGGCGGGGAGCGCTGTGTGGCCACCGCGTCTGGCATGTCGGCGATTCTTGCAACCTGCATGGGTGTTTTACAGGCCGGTGATCACCTGGTCTCTTCTCGCAGTATTTTCGGCAGCACCACGATTCTGTTCGACAAGTACCTGGCTCGATTCGGGATCGATACCAGCTATGTGCCGTTGGACGATTTTCACGCCTGGGAAGCGGCGATTCGTCCGAATACCAAGCTGCTGTTCCTGGAAACACCCTCCAATCCGCTGACTGAAATCGCCGACATCCGGAAACTGGCGGACCTGGCCCATGCCCATCAGGCACACCTGGTGGTGGATAACTGTTTTTGTACTCCGGCATTGCAACAGCCTTTGAGTCTGGGTGCGGACATAGTGGTTCACTCCGCAACCAAGTATCTGGACGGTCAGGGCCGCTGTCTGGGTGGAGCCGTCGTGGGCAGCGAGTCCCTGGTCGGTGAGGAGGTGTTCGGCGTATTGAGAACCGCAGGACCCACCATGAGTCCGTTCAATGCCTGGGTGTTTCTGAAAGGCCTGGAAACCCTGAATCTGCGCATGCAGGCCCACTCACGCAACGCGCATCAACTGGCGGAGTGGCTGGAGCAGCATCCCCGGGTGGAACGGGTCTATTACCCGGGGCTTTCCAGTCATCCCCAGAATGATCTGGCCATCCAGCAGCAGAAGGCTCCTGGCGGGATCCTGGCTTTCGATGTCAAGGGGGGGCAGACTGCGGCCTGGCGGGTGGTGGACGAGACCCGCATGCTCTCCATTACGGCAAACCTTGGCGATGTGAAGACCACCATTACCCATCCAGCCACCACCACCCACGGTCGTTTGACGCCTGAACAGCGCAGAGAGGTAGGGATCGGTAACGGTTTGATTCGAATTGCCGTGGGGCTGGAGAATCTCTCGGATATCAAGCGGGATCTGTCCCGGGGACTGGACAGTTTGTAAGGGATGCCGACAGATCGCGACTGACCTGTCGGTATGATGACGACCAGTGGCCGTTAGCTGTTGTGTTACTGCCCAACCCGGGTGAAATCGGTGCCGGTTTTGAGTCCGAAGACCGTTTCCAGGTCGAACTCACGGATCAGTTGATCTCCGGCGTCCAGTCCGAACTGCCGCTGGACTTCACCCAGCAACAGTCTAACGGCATTTCGGTTGTAGCCGCTGCCGAAACTGATCTGCTGGCGAATGATCTCACGTGCTCTGTCGAGGGTCATGCGGGTCTGTCAACCTCTGTGAAGTGTTGGGACAGGTGCGGGCATTTTCAGGGCGCCGCCCGTTTACCTCTCCAGCGTGTTCAGTTTAGGTTACTAGACTTGGATTAGTGTTAACAGGCCCTGGCACAGTTGATCGCTCTACCCGATAAACTGCATGGAACAGGGCAACACATTTTTCAGGGGTATTGTTACAATCAAACTCAGCAATTACAGGGGGCAGGGCCCGGCACACCGACAGCGGCATCTGTTGTGAACCTGCCGGTACCCGATTGCTGAAACCGTTGCTGTCGAAACTTGATGACAGCACCCGGGCTCACCCACTAACCAGGTCAAAGATTATGGATCGCGAGGCACTCGAAAGCATGCTTGATCGGGGCATGGACAATCCCCTGCTGCGCTATACCCTCGGTACCCTGTGTCTGCAACAGGATGACCCGGAAAACGCGGTGTTGCATCTGCAACGTGCACTGGATCAGGACGATCAGCATTCCGCCAGTTGGAAACACTATGGTAAGGCGCTGAGCGCATTGCACCGGACCGAAGAGGCACGGGAGGCCTGGCAACGGGGTATAGCGGTTGCCGAGGCGAAGGGGGATGTACAGGCGGTGAAGGAGATGCGGGTGTTTCTCAAGCGTCTCGATAAAACCAACACATGATGCGATAGGTGCGTGATGGACACTCCGGACAAAGCCAAAGTCAAACAGTACCTTTTGAATCTGCAGCAGACGATCTGCTGTGGACTGGAAGAGGAGGACGGGCAGGAGCGGTTCCTCATCGACAGCTGGCAACGGGAGCCCGGTGAACGGCTGCAGGGCGGCGGCATCAGTTCGGTGCTTGATGGTGGGGCGGTGTTCGAGCAGGCGGGGGTCAACTTCTCTCACGTTATGGGCGATCAGTTGCCCGGTTCCGCGACGGCTCACCGGCCGGAGCTGGCCGGTCGGAGCTTCGAGGCCATGGGGGTATCCCTGGTGATCCATCCGCGCAATCCCCATGTGCCGACCTCACACGCCAACCTGCGCTTTTTCGTTGCGGAAAAACCCGATGAATCACCGGTCTGGTGGTTTGGAGGGGGATTCGATCTCACACCCTACTATGGTCAGGATGAGGATTGCCAACATTGGCACCGGGTTGCAAAAGAGGCCTGTCAGCCCTTCGGTGAGGCGGTCTACCCCCGCTTCAAGAAGTGGTGCGATGAATATTTCTACCTCAGGCACCGGGCGGAACCCAGGGGCATCGGTGGGCTGTTTTTCGATGACCTGAACGAGTGGGGCTTCGAAACCAGTTTCGAGTTTCTGCAAAGTGTGGGGGATCGCTACCTGACCGCCTACCTTCCGATCGTGAAGCGCCGCCGGAACATGACCTATGGCGAGCGGGAACGGGACTTTCAGCTCTATCGTCGAGGCCGTTATGTGGAATTCAATCTGGTGTATGACCGGGGTACCCTGTTCGGACTTCAATCGGGCGGTCGCACCGAGTCCATCCTGATGTCTCTGCCGCCGCTGGTGAAATGGCGTTACAACTGGAAGCCCGAACCTGGAACCGAGGAAGCGCGTCTGTATGAGCACTACCTGCAGCCCCGTGAATGGATCTGACCGAGCTGCTCGGTAACCGCGTATGAAACCCTTTTCCGAGGCCTGCGAGGAGAACAAACAACCGATCCTGCAGGTCATCGAACCTTTGTTCCGAGAGGCCCGAACCCTGCTGGAGATCGGCAGCGGTACTGGTCAACACGCCGTTTACTTTGCTGCCGCGATGCCCGGACTATCCTGGCAAACCAGCGATTGCGCGGAGAACCTTGCGGGTATCCGGGCCTGGCTGGCAGAAGCCAATCTGGATAACCTGCCCGAACCCGTTGAGCTGGATGTACAGGGCCTTTGGCCTGAACAGACATACGATGCGGTATTCAGCGCCAACACCACCCACATCATGTCCTGGTCCGCGGTTGAACACATGTTTCAGGGTGTCGGGCGGAGTTTGAAGTCTGGCGGGGTTTTTGCCCTCTACGGGCCGTTCAACTATCGGGGAGCCTATACCAGCGAAAGTAACCGCCGCTTTGACCGGTGGCTGCAAACGCGGGACCCGCACAGCGGCATCCGCGATTTCGAGGCGCTCGAAGCGTTAGCCAAGGAACAGGGGCTGATCTTCTTCGAGGATGTCGAGATGCCAGTGAATAACCGCATCCTGATCTGGCGTCGACTTCCCGCCTGAGCCCTGTTCTGTGATCAGAATGGATTGACCATTCAGGATGTTCAGGCGCTGTTCAGTTAGCCCTCCTTAAACTTCCAACATACCGGGTGTACAACCCGAATCGAATCACAGGAAGCCAGGAGAACGCCATGAAAACCACCGCTCTGATCAGCGCCACACTTTTGATGAGTTTCACCCTCACGGCAAACGCCGGACACCAGGCCGGGTATCGCGATACCGCCAAGGTGATCGACGTGGAACCGGTTTATCATACCGTGCAGGTCAGCGAGCCTGAACGCAGCTGCTGGGATGAAGAAGTCGATCACTACGTACCCGATGACCGGCGATATACCGGTACCGTACTCGGTGGCATCATCGGCGGGGTGGTGGCCAATTCGGTCAGCCGGGGACGTGGCAGGGGCAAGGACGCGGCTACTCTGGCCGGTACTCTGCTGGGTGGCGCCATCGGCCATGACCTGACCCGTACCAGCCATTCCGGACGGGTCGTAACTTCCCGGGAACGCCACTGCGAGGTGATCCAGCACACCTATGAAGAGGAACGTCTGGAAGGCTATGATGTGACCTATCGGTACAAAGGACGGATTTTCCACACCTTCACCCGTGAGCATCCGGGAGATCGGATTCCAGTCAATGTCAGTGTACGTTCAGACTATGAGCGCGGTCGCTAAGCCGGGTGTTGCGCGGGTCCCACCGACAGGGGGGTGATCGCAATCCCTGGGTGAAAAGGGTATAACCCTGACTATGCCGTGAACACCATCGCACCACCAGAGAACCGGGATTGCCACCCGGTTCAGGGGACACAGCCAGGGTTTGAAAGTGAGACGTTATGGGTAAATGCAGACGAATCATCGTGATGATCGTGACACTGGCCGCCATGCTGCTGCCAACTGCGTATGCAAATGCGCAAATGAGTCTCGATCAGGCCGTTCAGCAGGCCAAACAGAAGACCGGTGGGCGGGTGATTTCGGCGGAGACCCGCAATC
Organism: Candidatus Thiodiazotropha sp.; assembly: GCA_040506775.1. Classification (GTDB taxonomy): domain Bacteria; phylum Pseudomonadota; class Gammaproteobacteria; order Chromatiales; family Chromatiaceae; genus Thiodiazotropha. The sequence continues at coordinate 706,163 of JBEVWC010000002.1, read as the reverse complement.
AGGATGGGCGTCCCGTTTACAACATCCGCATTCTGACCCAGGACGGTAAGGTTCGGCGTATGCAGATCCGTGCCGATGACAAGGGTGGTGACAGCCGCTCCCGTCGTTGACGATGGCATCCCGAATAAACAGGAAGATCTGAAGTGCGTGTGTTGCTGGTAGAAGATGAAACCGATATCCGTGAACCCCTGGCTGCGCGGCTGCGCGAGCAGGGTTATACCGTGGACAGCGCGGAGGATGGCCAGGCCGGACTGTTTCTTGGACGTGAGTACGGCATCGATGTGGGCATTATCGACATCGGCCTGCCGAAACTCTCCGGTATCGAGCTGATCCGGGAGCTGCGCAAACTCGACAAACATTTTCCCATCCTCATCCTCACCGCGCGGGGTAACTGGCAGGACAAGGTGGAAGGTCTGGAGGCGGGTGCGGACGACTATCTGGTCAAACCCTTTCATGTGGAGGAGTTGCTGGCACGGCTCAATGCCTTACTGAGACGTTCCGCGGGATGGTCTCAACCGGTGCTCTCAGGAGGACCGATCACGCTGGACACCCGAACCCAGACCGTCAATGTGCAGGAAGCCCCGATAGACCTCACCGCCTACGAGTACAAGGTGCTCGAGTACCTGATGCTGCATGCCGGTGAAGTGGTTTCGAAAACCGATCTCACCGAGCATATCTACGAGCAGGATTGGGATCGTGACAGCAATACCATCGAGGTCTTTGTGCGGCGCCTGCGCAAGAAACTGGATCCGGATGAAACCTACAAACCCATCGAGACCCTGCGGGGCAGGGGCTATCGCTTCGCCCTGGAGCGCAGTCATTGAGCCGCGCCTGAAAACCGTTAGCGGGCTGGCCCGGTCTGGACGTTTCCGTGCAACGGCTTCCCCATCCCTGTCGACCGGTAGCCGCCACAGTTCTGATCCGGATAGCCATCTCGGTGGTATGCCCCGGTTGTGCAATGCGCATGAATGATTCTGTCAATTCCCTGGAGCGGCAACCCTTTTCGATCCATCGGCGACTGCTGTTGGCCGCCAGCCTGGTGCTGGGCGCGTTTTTCGGATTGACCGGCTGGTCCCTGGATGAAGCCTTCCGCTCGGCCAGTGATGAGGCCCTGCAGACCCGTCTCTACAGCAGTGTCTACGCCCTCCTGGCGGCTGCCGAAGAGGGGGATGAAGGACAGATGGTGATGCCGGAGGTGCTTACGGATCCGCGCTTCAACCGGCCCGATTCCGGGCTCTACGCTCAGGTCAGGAATTACGCGACGGATTACCAGTGGCATTCCGCCTCCACCCTGGGACAGGCACTCGGATTCAGTCGCGAGATCCCCTCCGGTGAATCGGAGATCGGCACTTTCAAAATGGCGGACCGGGAGGTCATGGGGTTGAATTTCGGCGTGGTATGGGAGGATTTCCACGGCAAGGAGCGCAAGTATGTCCTGACCGTGGCTGAGGACCTGCAGCCGATCCACGAACAGGTCTCGGCGTTTCGCAACACCTTGCTGCTGTGGTTGGGCGGCGCCGCCTTTCTGTTGCTCCTGGCCCAGGGCTGGGTGCTGAATTGGGGCTTACGTCCATTGCGCCAGGTGGAGAGCGCCCTGGCGGAGATCGAGTCCGGCCGGGCCGAGCAGTTGCAAGGCGCCTATCCCCGGGAACTCACCCGTCTGACCTCCAGTATCAACTCCCTGATTCTGCATGCACGTGCCCGGCAACAACGTTATCGGGACAGTCTGGGCGACCTGGCGCACAGTCTGAAAACACCCCTGGCGATACTACAGAGTCTGGCTGATCAGGCGCAGGGCCAATCCTCGGATACCTTGCGGGAGCAGGTCGATCGCATGAACCAGATCGTCATTCATCAGTTGCAGCGCGCTGCGGCATCCGGGCAACAGGTTCTGAGTGGCAATGTCGCTGTCAAACCCCTGGTGGAGCGTCTCGCGAACACCCTGTCGAAGGTCTATCGTGACAAGGGTATTCAATGGGAGCTGGATATCGACCAGGCCTGCCTGTTCGCCGGGGACGAGGGCGACTTCATGGAGATACTCGGGAATCTCATGGAAAATGCCTGCAAATACGGTCAGCAGAGGGTGCGTGTGAGCGGCCAGCGCGGCAGCGGGATTCACCTGAGTATCGAGGACGATGGCAAGGGCATACCGGCGGATCAGATGGACGCGGTGTTTCATCGCGGTCATCGGGCCGATACCCGCCAGCCGGGGCAGGGGATTGGCCTGGCCGTGGCGGCTGATATCGTTAATGCCTATGCCGGACAGATCGAGATTGCTGTCTCGACCCGCTTGGGTGGTGCGGTGGTGAAGGTCAGCCTTCCAGGCTCATGACCCGTCCGTTCAAGCGGATACGCTTTTCTGCAGCCTGAGAAAATTCTCCACTCTTAGAGGGTCGATTTCGCCACGTTCCATGGCGTTGCGGATCGCGCAATCGGGTTCGTGTTCATGGGTGCAGTTGTGGAACCGGCATTGGCCGAGGTAGTCATGAAACTCCCGAAAACCCTGTTCCAGTTCCTGGCGGTTCAGGTGGGTGAGTCGAAAACTCCTGACTCCGGGGGAATCGATCAATTCACCGCCCTGGGGCAGGTTGTAACAGGTCGCCGCAGACGTGGTGTGCCGGCCCAGTCCGGTGGCTTCCGAAAGGCGTCCCGTTTCGGCTTCGATATCCGGTAGCAGGGCGTTGATCAGGGAGGATTTTCCAACCCCGGACTGGCCCACCAAGATATTGGTCTGCCCCTGCAGTTTGATGATCAGCTCATCCAGTCCGTGTTCCTGCTTGGCGCTGACCGCCACAATGGGATATCCGATCCGGCGGTAGGGTTCCAGCTTGAGAAAAAACACAGATCTGGCCTCGCCCTGCAACAGGTCGACCTTGTTCACGGCAATCAGTGGCGGGATACGGATGGTTTCAGCGCTTACCAGGTACTGGTCCAGCAGGTATCCGCTGGGTTCCGGTTCCGGGGCCAGAACGATCACCAACTGGGTGATGTTGGCGGCCAGGGGCTTTTTGCGGCCGCTGTAGTCGGGCCGGCTGAGCACGGTGTCCCGGGGTTGCAGCGCCGTGACCACACCGGAGGATTCATCCACCGGTTGCCAGATCACCCGGTCGCCACACACCGGGTGACCGATGTTCTGGCGGGTTTGACAGCAGACAATCTGCCCGGAGGGACCCTGCACACCCAGGGTCGCCCCGTGCCGGATCACCACCCGGCCTTCGAGGGAAGCATGCTCTCCGGCCTGGTTCAATGCCTCGTCGGCCCTGCGATCCAGGCGTTGACGTCTTTTATCCTGAATCGCCTGGATGCGGCTTTTCTGCTGCAGGGTCAGCCGACGTTTCGCCATGCCTGGGTTATTGGGTGTCGGGTTTGAAGTGGTAAAAGGACTGGTTCAGATAACTTGCGGTATCGTCGATTTGATCGTCGAACCAGGTCAGCCCCAGGTTCTGCTCACAGAAACGCACCTGTTTGTGCAGCGCCGGAAGGTTGTTAATGCGTCGGTTGGCCCGGGTGTAGACCTCACTGCCGTGGCACTTCAGGCAATTTTCGTCGTACAGCGCCTGGCCTTGCTCCACATCACCCGCCTGGACTGAAACCGACACCAGCAAGGTTGCGGCAGCAATACTCAGTTGAGTCTTGATCATGGTTGTCTCTCCGTTAACCGGGCAGTCCCGGCGTCTGTTGGGAAATCCGGGCAATGCGCACCGGCGCGGGCGGATGGCTGTCGTGAAACAGCGAATAGAGCGGATCCGGCGTCAGGGTGCTGGCATTGTCCTGGTAGAGTTTGACCAGTGCACGGACCAAATACTCCCCGTTGCTCTGCTCGATCGCGTAATGATCCGCCTGGAACTCATGGCGCCGCGACAGATAGCTGCCCAGCGGGGTGAAGAAGATGGTGAACACGGGGATGGTCAGCATGAACAGCAGCAAGGCGGCCGCCTCGGAAGGTTGTGAGATACCCAGCCCCTGGTAGAACCACAGCTGTTGTGACAGCCAGCCAAGCAATGCCATGGCTCCGAGGGAGAGCAGGGCCATCACCAGCATCTGTTTGTGGATGTGTTTGTAATGGAAATGTCCCAGTTCATGGGCCAGTACCGCTTCCGCCTCTTCGCTGTTGAGTTTTTCCAGCAGGGTATCGAAGAACACGATGCGTTTGTTTTTACCGAAACCTGTGAAATAGGCATTGCCGTGGGCGGAGCGTTTGGATCCGTCCATGATGAAGATACCGTCACTGGTGAAACCGCAGCGCTCAAGCAGGTTCTGAATCCGTTCCCGCATCGCGCCCGCCTCGAGGGGTGTGAAGGCGTTGAACAGGGGGGCTATGAAGCGTGGATAGGCCCAGCTGATGCCGAGGGTGAACCCCATCCAGACGGCCCAGGCGGCCAGCCACCAGTAGCTGCCAGCGCCTTGCATGAGCATCAGAATGACCCAGAGCAGGGGGCCGCCGAGGAGGATTCCCAGCAGAAGCCCCATGAACCGGTCCTTGATGTACTGCTTTACGTTCATGCGATTGAAACCGAAGGCGACTTCCAGTTTAAAGGTCCGGTACAGGCTGAACGGCAGGTCCAACAGGCTGTTGATCAGAAAAAACGATAAAAACAGCAGCAGTCCGCTCAGCGTGGGTCCCCAGGCGTAACCTGCCCAGTAGCGAATCAGGGTCTCGATACCGCCTCCGAGGGTCCAGATGAGCAACAACACCACCCCCAACAGAATCTCAACCAGGGCCAGACGCCCCTTCGCCTGAGTGTAATCCGCGGCTTTCTGGTGTTCCTGCAGGGATACCTTGTCCCGGAAGGCCTCGGGTACCTGGCCACGGTTGATCCTGACATGGTGGAGATGTCGCAACAGCAACCAGATTTGAACGGCTGTGCCGAGTATCAAAAAGCACAGGAATAATTGGCTAAAAAGGTTCATTGGATCGGGGTTTCGGGAATCCTAAGCTGGCACTAGTGTACTGTCTGCCGCCACTTGCTGCTAGAATCCCGCCCTGAAAGATCACATGGGAACTGTCGATGCCTGTAGATGCCACGAATCTCATCTGGATAGACCTGGAAATGACGGGTTTGGATACCCAGAATGACGAGATCATCGAAATCGCCACCATTGTCACCGATGGTGACCTGAATATTCTCGCCGAAGGTCCGGTCATCGCGATTCACCAGCCTGAAGAAAAGCTGGGCGCCATGGATGACTGGAATCAGCGCCAGCATTCCCAATCCGGACTCCTGGACCGGGTGCGTGGCAGCAGCGCCAATGAACGTCAGGCAGAGGCCCAGACCCTGGAGTTTCTCAAAGCCCTGGTGCCACCCGGTGCATCACCCATGTGTGGCAACAGCATCTGCCAGGACCGACGTTTTCTGGCCCGTTGCATGCCGGAACTGGAAGCCTATTTCCACTATCGCAATCTCGATGTCAGTACCCTCAAGGAACTGGTCAAACGCTGGGCGCCGCGGATTGGCGAAGGCTTTGTCAAGCAGGGCAAGCACCTGGCCCTGGACGACATTCGGGATTCGATCGCGGAACTGCTGTTTTACCGAAATCATTTTCTGCGTCTGCCCTAAGTCCGGGGCCTGCCTGACATGACAGGGAAGTCATACAGCGGTGTGCTGCGCCGTTACCTGATGGCGTTGGGGCTTTCCGCGCTGACCTATCTCTTGTTTACCCTGGTGCCTGCCTATGCGCCGATGGGTGACCAACTCCTCGTTGATCCCGGCTTTTCTCAGGGCCTGGCCTCATGGCGTAGCGCTGGCAATCATAAAGGGATCAGCATTGAAGACGGTGTTCTGAGCCTGCAGAATGCCTCTCCCCGGCAGAACGCCTCAGTCTATCAATGCTTCGATCGACAGGGCTTCCCGGCCCAGGTGCTGGCCCGGATCGAAGCAAGAACAGACAACCTGATCCTGGGTGAAAAGGCTTACAGCGGAGCCCGGGTTGGGCTGTTGTTGCGTGATGCGGATGGTACCAGTCAGTACCAGCTGATCAATCGTCTGGTGAATATCCGGCAGGCCCGGACCTGGACGTCCTACGAAGCGGTTCTGATGATCCCTGAGGCCACAGAGCGGGTCTGCTTCAGAATGACCCTGCTCTCAACGCAAGGCACATTTCAACTGAGAAATCCCACACTCAATGCCGCTCATATGCTGCCATCCTTCCGTATGGGTTGGTGGATTTTGCTGATTACCTGGGCCACAGCACTTTGGATCTGGTCGCGTCAGCTTCAGCGGCACTATCTGGTTGCGGGACAGAGTCCTTGGATCTGGATCATGATTGGAGTGATGGCGTTGGGGATCCTGATGTCCTACGATTTGAAGATGCAGCTGCTTCGTTTTATGTCGCCTTGGTTGCCGGTGGAACATGGCCATACAAACGGAAGTGCAGCGGATACCCTGGGTAGGTGGCTGCCGATGCTCGACCCAGGGTACTGGGATATCTCGAAATTCTCCCATCTCATCGGTTTCACCCTGCTCAGTCTGCTCCTGTTTCAGCGGCCCAGGGCGCCCGCCCTGATCCTGATCAGCGGGATGCTGGTCGCCGCGGTTTGTTCCGAGGCGTTGCAATTCTTTGCCCCGGGCAGAACACCCCGGTTGAACGATCTGCTGGTGGACAGTCTGGGCATACTGGCTGGTTGGTGGATGAGCGTTGGTATTGTCACGCTCAAGAGGATCGGCAAGCGCGACTGATTGCGCTTATTCCAGGTCTTTCGAATGTCTCTCCATGGCCCAGATCACGTGTTCCCGAACCAGTTCGGACGGGTGATGACGCCGCCTTTCAAGCGCACTCCTTATCTGCGCAGAGGTTGCACAGTTGCCGAGTGCCACCGCCAGGTTTCTCAGCCAGCGCAGGTGGCCCAGGCGTCGAATCGCCGATCCCTCGGTGCGGTGCAAGAATGTCGCCTCGTCCCAGCTGAACAGTTCGATCAACTGTACCCGATCGAGACCGTGTCGGGGCAGAAAGTCGGTTTCCCGGGTGGGCCGGGCAAACCGGTTCCAGGGACAGACCAGCTGACAGTCGTCGCAACCATAGATCCGGTTGCCGATCAGCGGCCTCAGCGGCTGCGGAATCGCACCCTGCAGTTCAATCGTCAGATAGGAGATGCACAATCGGGCATCCAGCTGGTAGGGGGCAACAATGGCGCCGGTGGGACAGACGTCGATGCAGGCCTGACAGCGCCCGCAATGATCCTCGGCCGGTGAGTCACAGACCAGAGGCAGGTCGATATAGATCTCCCCGAGGAAGAACCAGGATCCCGCCTGCCGGGCGATAAGATTGGTGTGCTTGCCCGGCCAACCGAGTCCGGCTTTGTGCGCCAGGGGTTTTTCCAGAACCGGAGCGGAGTCGGTGAAAACCCGACAGGTCACCCCGGGTACGACTTCCCGGATCCGCTCCACCAGCTTCTGCAACCGGTTACGCAGTAACTTGTGGTAGTCCCTGCCCAGGGCATAGCGTGAGATAAAGGCCTGCAGCGGGTCATCCAATACTTGCAAAGCGTCATGCATGGGCTCTGGCAGATAGTCGAGCCTTGCACAGATCACCCGTTGCGTACCAGGGAGCAGTTCCGCGGGGCGACTGCGTTTGCTGCCGTGGCGGGCCATGTAGTCCATTTCCCCATGGTAATCCCGAGCCAGCCAGCGGTTGAGATCCACCTCGGCCTTGCCCAGATCCGTATCGGAGATACCGATGGCATCGAGACCCAGGTCGTATCCCCATTGCTTGATCCTGAGCGATAAATCGTGGAGTTCATCCGGGGTCATGGAAGTGCCAGAAGCCATGCTGTAGTTTCAGACCTCCCGAACCGGGGTTACAATCGCCCCAACGGCGAAGACCGCTGGTCTGTGGTTGGCTTTGATGTTTGCACGAATCACGCAGGCCGTTCAGACAAAGGGATTCCCGGTTTCAGGTGGGCCGGTTGAATGGGACAGGCTCATCATACCAGTTGTACCCCGGGGTTAAAGCCGGAAACCCGCTATCACGACTATCCAAATCGTAAGGATTGAAGCTGCCATGCGTGCGATGCCTGCAACCGAATCACTGCCGTATGCGCTGTATCGCGCAGACCAGGTCAGGGCGTTCGATCAGCTCGCCATCCACGAGTTCGGCATACCCGGTGAGACCTTGATGGAACGGGCCGGGCACCGGGCGTTCGACTGTATCCGTGAACTCTGGCCAGATCTTCAAGAGATGCTGGTGGTCTGCGGCATCGGCAATAACGGTGGAGATGGTTACGTGGTGGCCCGACTGGCGGCTCAGGCGGGACTCCGGGTTCGGGTCCTGCAATTGGGGGACGCTCAGCGGATTCAGGGAGATGCCCTGATCAAGGCTCAGGCCTGGCAGGAACCGGGACGGGTACTGGAACCCTTTGTGGATCTTCCCGGGAAACCGGGACTGATTGTCGATGCGATCCTCGGCACCGGTCTGGAACGGGAGGTGCGGGGTGCCTGGCGCGATGCGCTGGAACAGATCAATCGTCACCAGGCGCCGGTGTTTTCTCTGGATATCCCATCCGGACTCAATTCCGATACCGGTCAGCGGATGGGTTGTGCAATCGAGGCCCAGGCCACGATCAGTTTCATTGGCTTGAAACAGGGGCTTTTCACCGGAGCCGGTCCAGACTGCTGCGGGCGAATCTTCTTCGATCCACTGGATATTCCCGCGCGGATCTATGCCAGTCAGCCCCTTGCCTGCCGCCGCATAGACTGGAACAGGCAGCGCAGCCGTCTGTCTCCCCGCCGGAGAACCGCTCACAAGGGGGATTTTGGTCATCTGCTGGTGGTAGGGGGCGACCGGGGATACTCCGGAGCGGTGCGCATGGCTGGAGAAGGGGCGGCCCGTTGCGGGGCAGGGCTGATCAGTCTGGCCACCCATCCGGAGCATGCCCCGTGGACCAATATGGGCCGCCCGGAGTTGATGTGTCGCGGAATCGCGGATGATCAGGACCCGGCCCTGGATGAACTCCTCGGTCGTGCGGATGCGCTGGTATTGGGACCGGGGCTGGGACGTCATGCCTGGGGTGAGGGTCTCTACCGGCGGCTGACCGCAAGCCGCTTGCCCCTGCTGCTCGATGCGGATGCACTCTACTGGCTTGCGCACTACCCTGATCAACGGGACGACCGCATACTGACACCGCACCCGGGGGAGGCCTCCCGGCTTCTGGGATGGGAGGTCTCGCGGATTGAGGCGGACCGCTTCGCGGCCTGCCGGGCCCTGCAGGCGAAATTCGGTGGAGTGGTGGTACTCAAAGGGGCGGGAAGTCTGATCGATTCACCGGAACAGAAGCCGATCGCTCTGTGCAGCGAGGGTAACCCGGGCATGGCGAGCGGTGGATTTGGCGATGTTTTGAGTGGTTTGATCGGATCCTTCCTGGCGCAGGGCATGGAATTCAGGGAGTCGGCTGAAATGGGGGTGTGCCTGCATGCCGCGGCTGCGGACCAGGCCGCACTCGCCGGTGAATCGGGGATGCTGGCCGGTGACCTGTTCGAACCTGTCAGACGGCTGCTGAATGAAAGATGAGCGTGACATGTTTTCTCTGACCGCCAGGGGTGAAGCCGAGCAGGAGGCTGTGGGGCGCCAGCTGGCGCGACACTGCACGCCGCCCTGCATCATCTTCCTGGAGGGTGATCTCGGCGCAGGCAAGACCACCCTGGTACGAGGATTTCTGCTGGGACTGGGGCATACCGGTAGAGTCAAAAGCCCAACCTATACCCTGATGGAACCCTATGAACTGGGTGACCTGGCCTGCTATCACTTCGATCTCTATCGTCTGGCCGATGCGGAGGAACTGGAGTACCTGGGTCTCATGGATTTACTCTCTCCGCAGACCTACTGGCTGGTAGAATGGCCGGAAAAGGGAAGGGGTGGTCTGCCACCCGCAGACCTGATCCTGAGAATCCACCATCAGGGGGAATCGAGGCGTATTGTGTTCGAGCCGATGAGCGAAAAAGCAACCGGTATACTGCTTGGATTACAAGGTGATCTGGCCCATGGTTAAATCATTTTGCAGAATAATCAGCTATCTAACAGAAAAGCTTGGAAAAAATACTACCGCATGCTATCTTTTCAGGTGTATTTCCATAACTTCGGACCTTGGGGCCATGAGGACTAGACTCGCCGTTCTGCTGTTCCTTTTCATCAGCAGTCTCCCTGTCTATGCCAAGCAGGCATCGGTGACCGGTTTGCGTGTCTGGTCGGCACCGGACCATGTGCGTCTGGTTTTCGATGCCGACGATCAACTGATCCATAAAATCTTCACCCTCAAGGATCCTGACCGACTGGTGCTTGACCTGAAAAATGTCAGTCTTACCAAGCACATGCCGGATCCCACCAAGGAAAACAAGATCATCCGGGGTATGCGTACCGCGGTCCGTGACAAGACCGATGTGCGGGTGGTCTTCGACCTGACCACTCCGGTCAAGCCCATGAGTTTCGCCCTCAAACCCAATCGGGAGTACGGACATCGCCTGGTGGTTGATCTGTACGATGACAACCGGATTGCGGGTCGCTCATCCGTGCCAGTGAAAACGGCCAAGGCCACCCAGGAAGCCGGTCAGCGTGACGTGGTGGTCGCGGTGGATCCCGGACACGGAGGCGAGGATCCGGGCGCTCGGGGCAAAAAAGGCACCAATGAGAAAGATGTGGTGCTGGCGATCGGGCGAAAACTGGTCGATCAGATCAATCGGCAAAAAGGCATGCGGGCGGTGCTGATCCGCGACGGTGATTACTACCTCGGCTTGAGAAAGCGCATCGCCAAGGCTCGTGAGGCCCAGGCCGATCTTTTTGTCTCCATTCATGCCGATGCGTTTCACGATCCGAGCGTGAAAGGCTCTTCGGTCTATACCCTGTCGCGCAGTGGAGCCTCCAACGAGGCGGCCCGCTGGCTGGCCGAGCGGGAAAACAGCGCCGATCTGGTGGGCGGTGTGTCACTTGAGGATAAGGACGATATGCTGGCCTCCGTCCTGCTGGATCTTTCCCAGATCGGTACCCTGCAAGCAAGTTCAGAAGCCGCCAGCCGGGTTCTCTCTCAGCTCAAGACCCTGGGTAAAACCCACAAGCGCAAGGTCCAGCAAGCCGGTTTCGTGGTTTTGAAATCCCCGGATATACCTTCCATGCTGGTGGAGACCGCGTTTATCTCCAACCCGGTGGAGGAGCGGCGTCTGCGGGATGCCAAATACCAGGACCAGGTGGCCGTCGCCCTGATGAAAGGCATTCGTGATTACTTCAAATTCCAGCCGCCCCCCGGAACCTGGCTGGCCGCCAATCAGGCGAACCGCAAGCATGTCATCACTTCCGGGGACACCCTGATCGCGATTGCCAACCGTTATCAGGTGAGTGTCAAGCGTCTGCGCAATGCCAATGACCTGAAGAGCGATAACATTCGCATTGGTCAGGTGCTCGAAATTCCGGGCGGTTGATCCCCTCGGAGCAGCGCCCCTGTTGCGTTCGCAGTGCCAACAGGTGAACAGATCCCAAGCGGTGCGTGCATCCTGAAGTCTCAGCTGAGACAATCCCTGTTTTCAAACTCAGGACACCCCGATCCTTCCCGGCATGCCGATCCGTACCCTGCCACCGCAATTGATCAATCAAATCGCTGCCGGAGAGGTGGTGGAACGGCCCGCCTCTGTGGTCAAGGAGCTGGTTGAGAACAGTCTGGACGCCGGTGCCCGGCAGATCGAGATCGAGGTGGATCAGGGCGGAATCAAGCGGCTCAGAATACGTGACGATGGGGCGGGCATCCCGAAAGCGGAACTGGAGCTGGCTCTGGCCCGCCATGCCACCAGCAAGGTCAGCAGCTTTGATGACCTGGAGTCTTTGAGCAGTATGGGTTTCCGGGGTGAGGCCCTGCCCAGCATCAGTTCGGTTTCCCGCTTGACTCTCACTTCCCGTCACCAGGACGAAGAGCAGGCCTGGGTGGTGAGCGGAGACGGCAGCGACAGGGCGTCAGAGATCAAACCCGCGTCTCATCCTCAGGGTACCAGTGTCGAGGTACGTGACCTGTTCTACAACACACCGGCGCGACGTAAGTTTCTGCGTGCCGAGAAGACTGAATTCGGTCACATCCAGACCCTGGTCCAGCGTCTCGCCCTGGCCCGCTTCGATGTGGGTTTCACCCTGCAGCATAATCAACGCAGTGTACTGTCTCTGCCACCTTGCCAGGATCTGTTGCAGAGGGAGAAGCGGCTGCTGGCGATACTTGGAGAAGGTTTTCGGGATCAGGCCCTGGCGATCGATGAACAGGCGGGTGATCTCCGTCTGAGCGGTTGGGTGGCTCGCCCGTCATTCTCCCGGGCTCAGGCCGACATGCAGTATTTCTACGTCAATCAGCGCATGATTCGGGACAAGCTGGTGTCTCACGCGGTACGGCAGGGCTTTCAGGATGTGCTCTATCATGGCCGGCACCCTGCGTACGTGCTGTACCTTGAGATCAATCCCCGGGGCGTCGATGTCAACGTGCACCCGACCAAACATGAAGTGAGGTTCCGGGATTCCAGATCGGTGCATGATTTTATTTTTCGTGCGATGCACCGGGTATTGGCACAGACCCGTCCGCAACAGCCGGATAGCCCGGGCCACGACGGTGTGACGGATGAAACCCAACAGCCGACGATAGTGACGCATGATCCGAAACCCTATCAACACGGGATCGACTGGCGGGTTGCGGAACCCCGCGCCGCTTACGATGCGGGATTCGATTTGCAGAAACCGGCGTCAACCCGCGCATCGCTGCTGAGTTCCGAACCTTCACCCGAATCGCCCCCGGATCCCGTGGACACCATCCATCCACTGGGTTATGCGCTGGCTCAACTGCATGGTGTGTATATCCTCGCAGAGAACCACAGCGGACTGATACTGGTCGACATGCACGCGGCACATGAGCGGATTACCTATGAAGGTTTCAAGCAGCGCTATCACGGTGAAGGAATCATCCGCCAACCCCTGCTGGTCCCGGTGGCCGTAGCAGTCAGCGAACGTGAAGCCGACCTGGTCGAGGAGTACCAGGATTTTCTCGAGCAGATCGGTCTCGAAGTGAGCCGTAGTGGACGGGACTCCCTGGCAGTTCGCGGGATTCCCGCACTGTTACGCGGGGCGGACCCGGAGCGCCTGCTGCGGGACGTGTTGTCGGATCTGGCCGAGCACGGCCACAGCCGGCGACTCAGGGAAGAGGCGGATCGTGTGCTTGCGACCATGGCCTGTCATGGATCGGTGCGTGCCAACCGGCGCCTTGGACTCGATGAAATGAATGCCCTGCTACGTGACATGGAGCGTACTGAGCGGGCCGATCAATGCAACCATGGCCGACCCACCTGGGTATCCCTGTCACTCGCGGAATTGGACCGCCTGTTTCTCCGGGGACGCTGAGATGTCAGTCCAGGAATCCAATGGGGAATTACTCCCTCCTGCGATTTTCCTCATGGGACCTACCGCATCGGGCAAAACCGATCTGGCCATCGAGTTGATCCGGCACTTGCCGCTGGAAATCATCAGCGTGGACTCGGCACTGGTGTACCGGGGGATGAACATTGGAACCGCCAAGCCTGATGAATCAATTCTTGAGTCAGCCCCTCACCGATTGATCGATATCCGGGATCCCGCCGACAGCTACTCAGCCGCCGCATTTCGCGAAGATGCCTTGAGTGCCATGAGCGAGATCGTGGCAAGTGGAAAATTTCCGCTCCTGGTGGGTGGGACCATGCTCTATTACAGGGCGCTGAGTCAGGGACTCTCCGAGCTACCCGCGGCGGATCCGGTTATCCGCGCAAGGCTCGAAAGTGAGTTGCTCCATTTGGGTCTGCAAACCCTGCATCGACGGCTTGCTGAAAAGGACCCGCTGGCAGCATCCCGGATCCATGCCAACGACACCCAGAGGACCCTGCGGGCGCTTGAAGTCATCGAACTGACGGGGCGGCCCCTGTCTGATCTTCAGCAGGGCGGGGATGGTAGTGTGCTGCCGTACCGGGTTCTGAAACTGGTGCGTGCTCCTGCAGACCGGGCGGTGCTGCACGAACGTATCGCCCAGCGCTTCAACTCCATGCTCGAATCAGGATTCGAAGAGGAAGTACGCAGCCTGCTTGCCCGGGGTGATCTGTCGCCGGATCTCCCTTCGATGCGTTCTGTCGGTTATCGGCAGATGCTGCAATACCTGCTGGGACAGTACGGACGGCAGGAGATGGTGGAGCGGGGGATTATCGCCACCCGGCAGCTGGCCAAACGTCAGTTCACCTGGTTGCGGGCCGAAGCGGATGTGCACTGGCTTGATGAGGAGGCTGACGTGCTTGACCAGTCGCTGCAGCTGATCCGCAGCCAGTTTCCGCAAATGGATTGGAATCACACAGTGACAGAACGGATATAGCCTGTCACCGCGCCTGTTCCAAATCGCACTCAGGTATACCAAGATTCAGATAAGCGCTTGAAATCGGGTTGCTTTGGCCCCACCTTTCATCACAAGTCCACACCTGACCAGAATTGGCTATGGCTGCAATAACCTGTTTCCCCACAAATCGTAGCTATTGAGATTTTGAATATTTGGCAGAAATCGCAGTATGCTACACTTGCGCCTATGGAGTAGAGATTTGCGACCGCAGCATTGTCAGCGCTTAGACCTGATTTTTATTCAACTATTACAAACACAATAAGGAGAATCTCCATGTCCAAGGGGCAAAGTTTACAAGACCCTTTTCTGAACGCACTGAGGAAGGAACGAGTGCCGGTATCGATTTTTCTGGTCAACGGAATCAAGCTCCAGGGGCAAATCGAATCCTTCGATCAGTTTGTCGTGCTGCTCAAGAACAGCGTCAGCCAGATGGTCTACAAACACGCTATTTCCACCGTGGTTCCTGCCAGGAATGTGCGCTTTCAACATGCCAACGGTCAGTCTGATGAAGAGCTGCCTCCAGGCGGCGGAAATTTCTAGTCTCCACTGATTCTCTGAAACGGGCGTATCGTGTTCCAGATGCGCCCGCTTATCACTCTGAGCCAATCCTCCCATTGAACCCTCACCTGCATGTTTGAACGACCGAAATCGGGCGAACGGGCCGTACTGGTCCACATGGACCTGAATCTCCCCAGCGACCCTGATGAAATCGAAGAGTTTCAGGATCTCGCCCGTTCAGCGGGTGCGATACAGGTCGCATTGGTCCAGGGCAGCCGAAAACAGCCCGATCCGAAATATTTCGTGGGTCGGGGTAAGGCGGAGGAGATCCGCGACATCGTGCGTGGTGAAGAGGCGGAACTGGTGATTTTTGATCACACCCTGTCTCCCAGTCAGGAGCGCAATCTGGAACGGGAATTTTCCTGCCGGGTGGTGGACCGAACCGGCTTGATTCTGGATATCTTTTCCCAACGGGCCCGCTCATTCGAAGGTAAGTTGCAGGTTGAACTGGCCCAGTTGCAACATCTCTCGACCCGCCTGGTTCGCGGCTGGACCCATCTGGAACGACAGAAAGGTGGTATCGGTCTGAGGGGGCCGGGTGAGACCCAGCTCGAAACGGACCGGCGACTGCTCAACCAGCGAATCATGCAGATTCGCAAACGCCTGACGCGGGTCGATTCCCAGCGTGAACAGGGGCGTCGCGGTCGGGAGCGGGCCGATATCCCCACGGTTTCCCTGGTGGGTTACACCAATGCCGGCAAGTCGACCCTGTTCAACCGGCTGGTGGGATCCGATGTGTACGCTGCGGACCAGCTGTTCGCCACCCTGGATCCGACCCTCAGACGCCTCGAGCTTCTGGACGAGGGTCCGGTGGTGCTGGCGGATACCGTCGGCTTCATCAGTCACCTCCCTCATGACCTCGTGGCGGCCTTCAAATCGACCCTTCAGGAGACCACGGATGCGGCACTGCTGTTGCATGTGGTGGATGCCGCCAGCGGTCAGCGCAGTGTCTGCATGGCTGAGGTGAATGATGTCCTGCAACAGATCGGTGCGAACACGGTCCATCAGATTGAAGTGTTCAATAAGATCGACCTGATGGATGAGGTGGAGCCTGTCATCGAACGGGATGATCAGGGCCAGATACGCCGCGTTTGGCTCTCAGCAGTCACCGGCGAGGGTTGCGACCTGTTGCTCCAGGCACTGGCGGAATACTTCAGGAAAAACCATATACGTCAACGGGTACGTCTGAATCCTCAGGATGGCAGACTGCATGCACTGTTGTTTGCCCGTGGAGTGGTGTTGAGTGAACAAGCCACGGACGAGGGCGGATGGGAGATGGATATCGACATGTCAGAGCGGGCCTTTCGCCGCCTCCTCAAGGAGGAACCGGGTTTGCAGGACTGCCTGGAACCGTCTCAAGGGCGCGAAGATGACGTGAACCGTCCACAAGAGCAGGGCATTGTGCTGTAAATCCCAGAGATTGCCGGGGCGCCTGATAGTTGAGACATGAGTGTATCTGGCTGTTAAAATGCCGCCTGACAAATTTACGCGGGTATCAGGATGACCTCGAGAGTGGCAATGACCACTCCGGGTGATCGATGCCCTGATGACACCAAATCGGCTATTGATGTCAGACCGGGTTAAACCAATCGGAGTAGCCAATGTCTGACCTGAGCAGATTGAACCAATAACCCATTTTGGAGTGTGCAATGGCCTGGAATGAACCGGGGGGTAATGGAAAAGATCCTTGGAGTGGCAAGGGGGGGGATCAAGGTCCTCCTGACCTGGATGAAGTCGTTAAGAAACTGCAGGAAAAATTCGGTGGACTCTTTGGAGGCGGCAAGCCGTCCCGGGGAGAAACCTCGAGCGGTGGAGGCTCGGGACCCGGTGCCAAATCGATCGGCTTTGTCATCGCCATTGCCCTGCTGATCTGGCTCGCTTCCGGCATCTACATCATCGATGCCCCGGAGCGTGGTGTGGTTTTGAGATTCGGGGCCTATCATCAGACGACCCAGCCCGGGCCGCACTGGCACATTCCGTTTCCGGTCGAGCGTGTCATTCCGGTCAATGTGGATCAGATCACCTCGTTCCGCCACAAGGCCCAGATGCTGACCCGCGATGAGAATATCGTGGATGTCGAGCTGACTATCCAATCACGTATTCAGGACGCCGCGGATTATCTGTTTCAGGATCGTGATCCGAACAAAACCATGCGCGATGCTACCGAAACCGCGGTGCGTGAGATCATCGGCAAGAGTGATCTGGATTTCATCCTGACCCAGGGTCGTAGTGCAATTGCGGAACAGATCAAGGACGGTGCCCAAAGCCTGATCGATGCCTACAAGACCGGCTTGATCATCACCAGTGTGAACATGCAGCCGGCCAAACCGCCGGAGCAGGTGAAGAGTGCCTTCGACGATGCCATCAAGGCGCGTGAGGATAAAGAGCGGTTGGAAAATCAGGCGGAAGCCTATGCCAATGAAATCGTGCCCAAGGCCCGCGGTGAAGCCGCCCGCCTGCTCGCGGATGCGAGCGCTTATAAGGACCGGGTGATCTCCGAGGCGCAGGGTGATACGAGCCGCTTTCTTGCGATTCTCAAAGAGTACCAGCTCGAACCCAAGGTGACCCGGGAACGGCTCTACATCGACGCCATCGAATCGATGTTCAGCCAGACCAGTAAGGTCATGCTCGATACCCAGGGAGGTAACAGTCTGATGTATCTGCCTCTGGATAAATTGATGCAGAATACACCCGCCAACAAGCAATCCGATATGGAGAACAGATACCCGGCGCCTGATCCGAGCCGTGAATCTTCGGATAAGAGCACATTGCGGAACGTGGATCGGACTCGGGGGGTACGCTGATGAAAATGTCTAAAATCTTTGTGCCCGTCCTCGCGGTTGCCGCCTTACTGGTTTACTCGTTCACCTTTGTGGTGAATCAGTGGGAAGTGGCCCTGAAACTTCGCTTGGGTGAAATCGTTGCTACCGACTACGAGCCGGGACTGCATGTACTGGTACCGATATTCAACAACGTGCGGACCTTCGATGCGCGAATCCAGACCATGGACTCCCGCCCGGAGCGTTTCCTCACGGCGGAAAAGAAAGACGTGATCGTCGACTATTTCGCCAAGTGGCGAATTTCCAACGTGGCGCAGTACTACCGTTCCACGGGCGGCAGTATCGACAAGACTGCCCGGTTGCTGCAGGAACGCATCAATACCAGTCTGCGTAACGAATTCGGTAAACGCACCGTGCAGGAGGTTATCTCCGGGGAACGTACGGAAATCATGGAAACCCTGACCAAGGATTCGGATGCCCAGGCGGCTGAACTGGGTGTCGAGATCCTCGACGTCCGGGTCAAGCAGATCGATCTGCCCCCTGAAGTCAGCGAATCCGTTTATCAGAGAATGCGGGCTGAACGTGAGCGGGTTGCCCGCGATCTTCGGGCCAAAGGTGCTGAAGCGGCGGAGAGAATCCGTGCCAATGCGGACCGTGAACGGGTGGTGATCATCGCAGATGCCTATCGCGGGGCTGAACAGCTGCGCGGTGAAGGCGACGGCAAGGCGGCTGAAATCTACGCGAATGCATACAAGCAGGACAGCGAGTTCTATGCCTTTTATCGAAGTCTGAATGCTTACAAGAACAGCTTCCAGGGCAATTCGGACATGCTGGTCATCGAACCTGACTCGGACTTCTTCCGCTACCTGAAAGACAGTAGCGGAAAATAGTCTGCCGGAGCATAGGGTGCACCGTCCCAAATGGGGCGGTGCACCAGGTAAGAGTCGGGCTTATGATGGACATCGAGAACCGGCTTTGGGAGAATACAGGCACCGAACTTCATGCGGGGTTCCCCAGCCATTCGGTCGTGTGAGCGACTTTCGGTCAGGAACCTTAATCCTGGTTACCAGTATGCCGTTGCCGGTCCAGTGATCCTTCAGTGAACCTGACACCGCGAGAAATTTGGCGGGCCTGCTTGGGCCTCATCTTCATGACCGGGATGATCCCGGTTTTTTTATGGGGAACTGAATGATGTGGCATGACTTGCTGGTGGCATTTGCCCTGATGATGGTGATCGAGGGGATTTGGCCGTTTCTGAACCCAAACAGCATGCGCAAGATCCTGCTGATGGTGGTACAAAACGACAATCGCTCCATGCGTCTCAGCGGTCTGGTCAGCATGGTTTCCGGGGTCATTTTGCTCTATCTGGTCAATTGAGTGTGACAATGATGGAAAACGAACGTTGGATTTTACCTGATGGTATTGACGAGGTGCTTCCCGAGGAAGCACGTGAGATCGAACAGAAACGTCGGGAATTACTCGATCTCTATGATCGCTGGGGCTATGACTATGTCATACCGCCGTTTGTCGAATTTCTCGATTCCCTGCTGACTGGCACCGGTGGTGATCTTGATCTGAACACCTTTAAGCTGACCGATCAGCTAAGTGGTCGCCTGATGGGGGTCAGAGCGGACATTACACCCCAGGCGGCGCGCATCGATGCTCATCGCATCCGTTCCCACAGTCCCACGCGTCTGTGCTATCTCGGCACCGTACTCTATACCCGTTCCGATGGTTTTGCCGGCACTCGCAGTCCGTTGCAGATTGGTGCCGAACTCTATGGACACTCCGGTGTTGAAAGCGATGTGGAGATCCTTCGCTTGATGATGGAAACCCTGTCCATGACCGGGGTCCGCGATGTCTACCTGGATCTGGGCCATGTGGGGGTCTACAAAGGGCTCGCAGCCCAGGCGGGACTTAATGAATCCCAGGAACAGGAGTTGTTCGATGCCTTGCAGCGTAAGGCGCTGGCTGAAATCGAGCAACTTCTTAGAAACTTTGATATTGCGCCGCAGCATGCCGCCATGCTGGCAAAACTCGGAGAGCTGAATGGGGACAGAGCCCTCACCACAGCTCGTGAGGTGCTCAAGGATGCCTCCCCTGAAGTCATCAGCGCTTTGGACTATCTGCAGGCCATGGCTGACCAGATCGCCTTCTGGCTTCCGGACATTCCGGTTCATTTCGATCTCGCGGAGTTGCGTGGTTACCATTTCCATACCGGCGTGGTGTTTGCCGCATTTGTCCCGGGCAGCGGAAAAGAGATCGCCCGGGGGGGACGCTATGATGCGATCGGTTCGGTATTCGGACGGGCACGCGCGGCCACCGGCTTCAGTACGGACCTGAAAACCCTGATTCGGGTCGCGCAGGACACGGCGCCCGACGAAGGGTCTGCCAAGACCGTGGTATTTGCCCCTTGCCTGGAGGAGACCGGATTGCACGACGAGGTCGAGCGTCTGCGAAATTCCGGATATCGGGTGATATGCGGCTTGCCGGGGCAGGTTGGGGGCGCGTTGGAGATGGGCTGTGACCAGCAGCTGCAACGGGAATCTGACGGCTGGCGGCTGATTCCGGTTTGAATTTTCCGGTGATTCTGTAAAAATCGATAGGTTTTGTAATAAACGTCCGGCCCGGGTCGGACATGATGACGAGAAAAGCATGGGCAAGAATGTCGTAGTGATCGGGACCCAGTGGGGTGACGAAGGTAAAGGTAAGGTCGTGGACCTGCTGACAGACAGGGCGTCTGCCGTGGTCAGGTTCCAGGGTGGACACAATGCGGGACACACCCTGGTGATCGATGGCAAACAGACGGTGCTGCATCTGATTCCCTCCGGTGTGTTGCGTGAGGGCGTGCGTTGCCTGATCGGTAACGGCGTGGTTCTGGCGCCGGACGCACTGCTTGAAGAGATCGACATGCTGGAGAAGAACGGTGTGCCGGCTTCTGACCGCATGGGTATCTCGGAAGCCTGTCCGCTGATCCTTCCATACCACATTGCCCTGGATGCGGCGCGTGAGAAAGCGCGCGGCAAGAAGGCCATCGGCACCACCGGGCGGGGTATCGGTCCGGCCTATGAGGATAAGATTTCCCGTCGCGGCATACGTTTCGGTGAAATCTTCGACGAGGCGCATATCAAAGATCGCCTGCGTGAGGTTATGGACTATCATAACTTTTCTCTGAAAAACCTCTATGACTACGGCGAAGTGGACTACCAGCAGGTTCTCGATCAGGTGATGGGCTATGCCGACCGGCTGAAACCGATGATCGAGGATGTAACGGGAACCCTGTTGCAGCTGCGCCGCGAAGGCAAACACGTCATGTTCGAGGGGGCGCAGGGTGCTTTGCTGGACATCGATCACGGCACCTATCCCTATGTCACTTCGTCCAATACCACGGCGGGTGGTGCGGCGACCGGTACGGGTGTCGGTCCGGGTTATCTCGACTACATCCTGGGCATCGTCAAGGCCTACACCACGCGGGTGGGAGCGGGTCCGTTCCCCACCGAACTGTTCGATGCGGATGGGGATCACCTGGGGACCAAGGGTCATGAATTCGGTGCGACGACCGGCCGTAAACGACGTTGTGGTTGGTTGGATACCGTGGCATTGCGCCGTTCGCTCGATATCAACAGCGTTACCGGCATCTGTATCACCAAGCTTGACGTTCTGGATGGGCTTGAGAAGATCAAGATTTGTGTGGCCTACAAACTCAACGGGCAGGAGATCTCCGCACCGCCTGTGGGCGCAGATCGTTTCGAAGAGTGCGAGCCTGTCTATATTGAAATGCCGGGCTGGCAGGAATCCACTATCGGCGTCACCGACTATGACGGATTGCCTAAAGCTGCGCGAGACTATCTCAGCAAGATCGAAAGCCTGTGCGAGACACCGATCGACATCATCTCGACCGGTCCGGATCGTAACGAAACGATCATTCGCCGACATCCCTTCGAAGTTTAACCAGGAATCCGCCAGCAACGGAATCCATACGCCGGTGGAAGCCTCAGGCTTCCACCGGACAGGGGACTCAAACAGCCCTCCCAGGTGCTGTGTGCACCCCTTGAAATGTCCACCTCGGTTGATCCTGTCCGGGTGTTGAAACATGTCATTGCGTCTGCAAGCACTCCCCTATACGCCTGACAGCTCGGTCCTTTTCGAAGCCGTGCGTCACATGCCCTGGCCGGTGTTTCTCGACAGTGGCTATCCGGTGTCACAGCAGGGCCGCTACGATATTCTTGCCGCCGATCCCAGTCAGTGTCTGATTACCCGTGGCCATATCACAGAGGTACAGCGGCGCGATCAGCGATATACCACCTCGGCTGATCCCCTGGATCTGCTTCGGCAAGCGCTGGCCCCGGGTATGCTGGATGTTTCAGACGAGCTGCCGTTTCACGGTGGGGCGATCGGTTACCTGGGCTATGATCTGGCGCGCGCCTGGCTGCCACTGAAGCAGTCGGTGAATCACGCAGGTGCGATGCCTGACATGGCGATGGGTATCTATGATTGGGCGATCGTGGTTGATCATCACGATCGGAGCAACTGGCTGGTTTGTGGAGGACAAGATCCAAGAAGCGAACAGATCCTGCCAGATCTGCTTACCGCTATATCCCGATGCAACGAAACGGCTTTGGCAACTCCTGAAACACCATCAGCGGAGATTGTTCGGCACCTGACCCGGCAGGAGTATGGTGAGAGGTTTCAGCAGATCCAACGCTACATCAGGGAGGGTGACTGTTATCAGGTTAACTTCGCACAGCGCTTTTCACTGCGCACACAAATGGAACCCTGGGGATTATATCGACGCCTGCGTCAGGCCAATCCTGCGCCATTCAGCGCCTATCTGGAGTATCCCATGGGATCGGTGCTCAGCTCCTCACCTGAGCGTTTCCTGAGACTTCAGGGGGACCGGGTAGAAACCTGTCCGATCAAGGGTACCCGACCGCGCAGTACGGATCCTCTCGCAGATCTGGAATTGCTGCGTGAATTGTCGGAAAGTCCCAAGGACAGGGCTGAAAACGTGATGATCGTGGACCTGCTGCGTAATGACCTGGGACGGGTCTGTCGTGTCGGGAGTATCGAAGTGCCTGACTTATTTCAGACAGAATCGTATGCTGCGGTGCATCATCTGGTAAGCCGGGTGACCGGTACATTGGCAGAGGAATCCGATGGGTTGGACCTGCTCCGTGCCTGCCTGCCGGGAGGCTCCATCACCGGAACACCCAAGCTGCGCGCCATGCAGATCATCGATGAGCTCGAGGACTCACCCCGGGGAGTTTACTGCGGCAGTATCGCCTATCTCGACCGGACAGGGGCGATGGACAGTAATATCGCCATCCGCACCCTTTGCATGCAGAACGGCCAGGTGGATTTTCGTGTTGGGGGTGGCATTGTGGCGGATTCGGATGAATCCCGGGAGTACCAGGAAACCCTGGACAAGGCAGAGGCCATTTTCAGGGCATTGGGTCGCTATCCCAGCAAGGAGATCGGTGTTGAAGGGGCAGGTTGAGTCACCTGTTTACGCAGGAACCCGGCAGACAAAAGGTGACCGGGTTCTCTTATCTGACAATTACCAGTCGGGTTTTCGAAAGCCGGTCATGCCAGGCCATTCGCTCCGGGTCGATCAGGATCCAGACAAATCCCAGACCCAGCAGGAGGAGGGAAACCAGCGCACTCAGATGACGCCTCAAGGCATCACCCCAGCTCAGATCGGTTCCATCCAGCCGTACCACCTTCAGCCGCCAGGCACGCATACCAAGGGTTTGTCCACCGCGCACCCAAAACCCGGTGAAGAACAGTAAAGGTATGATTTCGAAAATAATAAATTGGAAGAATATCAACCCTCCGCCACTCGGATTACCAAACGGCAGGGTGATCGCCGCTGTGGTTACAAAGATTAGCGCGGTCAGCAGCAGCAGGTCGTAGGCGATCGCCCCCAGTCTGCGAAAAAGTCCGGGTGTGGCCGCATCGCTGAGATCAGTGCTCATGAATCCTCGTATCGTATTCTAGAAGATTGAATTGATTGAACATTGTTAACAAGGGTTATCCCTAATGGTCGAGCGCGGAATTCCTTATTTGAAACTTTATGATCAGGATACATACTAAACTATCCATGTAACAGACATGAATTCAACGGGGGTCGTAATATGGAACACAGATGCGAGCATCGCAAGCTGATAGCCTGTGAAATCACAATTACCGACCGGGATTTAGGCGAAATCAAAGGCCGAATTCGTAATATCAGTCTAAGCGGTATGCTGGTTGACATGGGTGACAGTTCGCTGCAATTGAACAAGATCATCTATGTGACCTTTCCAGTAGAGAATTGCGGTGATAACACCCAGTGTCAGGCCAAGGCCATGGTTGTCCATCAGCAGGCAGGATGTCTGGGACTGATGTTCAGCGAACTGGATGCCGGGGTACGCCAAATGCTGCGTAAAAAGCTTTATGGCTATGCCACCCTGTCCGAACGGGCATACCGGGTACACGAATACAAGGCTCCACTGGAATTGGATCGGAATGTGAGCGCTATGCGCTGATAGGTAAAAATGTCTCGCCGGACCCGCTTCGGCGAACCCGATTCTAAAAGGCGCTCTGAGCGTCTTTTTTTTGTCCGGATATCGGTTTTGCGGGCGATCTGCAAGCGGTATACCAGTCAGCCTGTTCAACCTGAGGCAGAAGGGTGGTTGCCGAATCGTTCTGATATCTCGCACCGGTTAAGAATCGACCGACCCGTTCCCCATGAGACTGGATTCCCAGGTCAAAGATAGGT
Source organism: Candidatus Thiodiazotropha sp. (assembly GCA_040506775.1). Lineage (GTDB taxonomy): Bacteria > Pseudomonadota > Gammaproteobacteria > Chromatiales > Chromatiaceae > Thiodiazotropha. The sequence goes on along the minus strand of JBEVWC010000002.1, from coordinate 681,706 downwards.
CAAAATAACGCCCTTATTTTAAGCGTTTACCCCGGGTTACCATGACTCACCCCAACCCTCCAGTATTCAGCACATTTTGTCCATGAGCCGTTCATCGCTTTCCAAGTGGCAGGGGATGTTGGCCAATTTGCCTTTGCCCATGCTCTCATTGCTGGTCGGTGTGATATGCGGTGTTCTGATGTGGCTGCTGCTCGACCCTGTCCAGGACAAACGCCTCGAAAAGGTGTTTCATGATGAGTTGGTCGGTCGGCTCGATATCCAGGCGCTGGAGACACGTCAGCGGTTTGAACAGTATCTGCAGGAATGGCAACTCGTCGCCCAGGGACTGGCCAATCACTGGCGCATCCGAGACTATTTGAAAACTCCCCGCTGGCACCATCGGGATCCTGCAACCCTGCCGGTCGTCTACACTGGCCAGTCTCCGGAGTGGCTGGATAGACACTATTCCGCCTCCAGTGCATTTCAGGCGGATATGGTCATACTCCTGGATCACAACGCTATTCCTTACGAGGCCTACGAAACCTACCCTCTGCCGTTCGATCTGGATCGCGTTACCGAATACTACAATGGTCAGACTGAAGAGGTGATCACCCTGATCGACGAGAAACCCTATCTGCTGGTTTGGTCCCGATGTATCGAGGCAGACACGGATCACAGGGGACGGTTGCTGTTGATCAGACGCGTGGACGATCGCTTTTTGTCCGCTTCACAGAGCATGGTGCGCGGTACCGATACCTTAACCGCTCTGGCAGATGCCAATACGCTCAAGCTGCTGGCCATCAGTGTCCGGGGTAAGATTCAGCCGGGCAGTTACCTCAATGATCTTTCGGACCGATATCTACTGACCTCTCAGTCGATAACCGGATTCCAGTCCATGGATCAGAATCTGCTGTTTACCACCATGGTGCCGAGAGATGCTGTGCGTCAGACCATACACAACATCACCAAACTGGCCCAGCAGGACCGGCTGTTGACCGCATTTGTCTATGTGGCAGCCTTTTCCCTGATCTTCGCCCTGGTATCAGTGAAAATCAGCCACGTGCTGTTGCGCATCTCCCGATTCGGTCAACAAGCCCTTGGCATCGAACAGCCGGTGAGTAAAAAAGGCAATCAACTGATGCACCTGGAGGAGTGGGTCAAGGCGTTTTTCAGGCAGTTGATCACCGCCCGTGAGGCTCTGCGGAATCGCCAGGAAGCACGCATTCGGGAAACCGAGGTTTTGAAAAGTGCATTGTTCGATAATTCCATGGATTCGATCATTACCCTGAATCAGGAAGGCCTGATCGTAGAGGTCAATGGTACAGCGTTCAAAACCTTTGGATTCAGCCGTGATCAGGTGATGGGGCAGCGCCTCGAGTCCCTGGCGATTCATCCGGATGATCGATCCCGCTTCCAAACCATGTTGAGCAGTTGCATCAGTCGTGGTGTGTCCGACACTTCATGCCGGGCGCAACCCATGCGTGCAGTGACCCAGAGCGGCGAGGAAAAATCCGTCGAATGCTCCGTAATCTCAATTCACCTGCATGAGCAGATGGTATTCAATGTGTATCTGCGGGATGTCACGGGGAAAAAACAGGCTGAGCGCGAGATCGCCAGTCTGGCAAAACTGGCGAGCGAAGACCCCAGTCCGGTATTACGTATCAATGACCGGGGAGTTATTGTCTATGCCAACGCTGCAAGTGAACCCTTGCTGGCTTACTGGGGGTGTGAACGGGGACAGACACTTCCCGCGTACTGGCGGAATACCGTTTCCAGTATTCTTTCAGAGGGCCAAACCAAAGAGTATGAGGTGAATCTTGAAGAACAGATCTTTTCACTTCAGTTGGCGCCAATACGAGAACTCGATTATGTGAACATCTACGGGCGCGATTTCACCCAGGTACGTCTGGCCGAGATGCAGAGCCGCCAACACCAGTCTGAACTGGTGCATGTCTGTCGGCTCAGTACCATGGGAGAGATGTCAACGGGTCTGGCACATGAGCTGAATCAACCCCTTTCGGCGATTGTGAATTTTGCCAGCGGCTGTGTGCGCCGTTTGCAATCCGGTATCGGTGGTGAAGCGGAACTGGTGGACGCAATGGCCCAGATCACTGCTCAGGCGGAACGCGCCAGCGAGATTATCAAGCGGCTGCGTGCCCTGGTGAGCAAACGGCCCCAGGAGCACGAAGTGGTCAATCTCAATCACCTGGTTCTCGAGGTGGCATCTTTTATCGAGTTCGAGGCCAATCGCAATCGTGTGCAGGTGGCACTGGAACTCAGCGATGAGGTGTTGCCCGTGAAGGTGGATCTGGTGCAGATCGAACAGGTTATGTTGAATCTGGTACGCAATGCGATCGAAGCCATGAAGGCGGTGCATTCGGATCGGCGCCAGTTGATCCTCAAAACCCAGCGAATCAGTCCCCGTGAAGTACAGGTTCTGGTTCAGGACACGGGTTCAGGGATCCCGGAGAAAGCACTGAATCATCTGTTTGACGCCTTTTTTTCCACCAAGAAGAGCGGCATGGGTATGGGGCTGTCGATCAGCCGCAAGATTGCGCAGGATCATAAAGGCAACCTCGATGTCACATCGAAAGAGGGGCATGGGGCTACCTTCCGTTTGGTGCTCCCTACCGATCCCTCAATGATATTACCGGGTTTCTGAGCCGTGTATGTGCGAATACAATGGCTCCTGGCAGTCGCATCCCGGTTTTTCCATGTGTATCCGGCCAAATGGATCGGCAGTATCCATGGCGTGTACGAACGAAAATCCTCTTTGCGTAAATTTTGTAAAGTCTGAACAGGCCCTGATATGACGAGTCGTCCCACAGTTTTTGTTGTAGATGATGATCAAGCCATGCGGAATTCCCTCAAATGGTTGATTGAATCGGTTTCCATGCAGGTTGAAACGTTCGAATCCGCGAATGCCTTCATCCAGAGTTACTACCCGGGTCGCTCGGGATGCCTGCTGTTGGATGTGCGCATGCCTGGCATGAGTGGACTCGAATTGCAGGAGTATCTGCGCATCAATCAGATCGCCATACCCGTGATCATTATCACCGGTCATGGCGATGTACCGATGGCGGTCAGGGCGATGAAGGCAGGTGCTGTCGATTTCATTGAGAAACCGTTCAATGACGAGTTGCTGCTCGAGAGCATCCGTCATGCCATGGCATTGGACGCCCGTCAGCGGGACATGCAGGCTCAGCGGGCCGAGATCGCAACCCGGCTGGCGCGCCTGACGCCCAGAGAGCATGAAGTCATGGTCATGGTCACCAATGGGCAGGCAAACAAGGAAATTGCCAACGCCCTGGGGGTGAGTTCAAAAACCGTGGAGGCACATCGCGCACGGGTGATGGAGAAAATGGAAGCGGACTCCCTGGCGGAACTGGTACGCATGGCCATCAATGCCAACCTGGTCCCGCAAACCCTGCCTGAGTAATTCCTGTGCCAGAGCATCAGACCCGCGGGTTGTTGCGTCAGCCCTCTATCCTTGCCTGGAGTCTTTATGACTGGGCCAATTCCGCATTTGCAACGACCGTCATGGCGGGGTTTTTTCCGGTGTTCTTCAAGCAATACTGGAGTCAGGGTGTGGCCGCAACCGAATCCACCTATCGGCTCGGGCTAGCAAACTCGCTGGCCAGTCTGGTGGTGGTGTGTCTGGCGCCCCTGTTAGGCGCATTGGCGGATCAGGCTGGGGCAAAGAAGCGATTCCTGCTGTTTTTCGCTTGTATGGGTATTGTGATGACGGGCGCATTGTATCTGGTCGCCCAGGGCAACTGGGTGATGGCACTGAGTCTGTATGCCTTGGCAGTGCTCGGGTTTGTCGGTGGCAATGTGTTTTACGATGCGCTGCTGGTATCGGTCACCCGCGAACAGCATTATGACCGGGTGTCTGCTTATGGCTATGCCTTCGGATATCTCGGGGGTGGGGTGCTTTTTGCAATCAACGTGGTCATGACGCTGTATCCCGAATCCTTTGGTTTGAAAGATGCCGCCGAGGCTGTTCGGGTCTCATTCGTAACGGTGGCCGTGTGGTGGGCGGTGTTTTCACTGCCCTTGTTTTTTCTGGTTGAGGAACCACGCTCCCAGGTCGCCGAGAGCAGATGGTTTGCGGCTGGAATCAGGCAATTGCTCGAGACCTTCCGAAAACTCAGACAGTTGAAGGTCACCCTGTTGTTCCTTCTGGCCTACTGGTGCTACATCGATGGTGTGGACACCATTGTCCGAATGGCGGTGGATTTCGGGCTGTCGATCGGCTTCGATGCCAACAACCTGATGATCGCCCTGCTGATCGCTCAGTTCGTCGGTTTTCCCTCGGCACTTGCGTTCGGTGCACTGGCGGGTAGACGTGGCCCGAAGCAGGGTATCATGCTGGCAATTTTTACCTATCTGCTGATCCTGCTATGGGCCTACCGCATGGATTCTGTATGGGAGTTTTATCTGTTGGCGGTTGCCATCGGACTGGTTCAGGGTGGCATTCAGGCATTGTCCCGCTCCCTGTATGCACGCTTGATTCCCGCAGACCAGTCCGCTGAGTTTTTTGGTTTTTACAACATGCTGGGAAAGTTCGCCGTGGTCCTGGGTCCGCTGCTGATGGGTTGGATCGGTGTGATGACCGGTAGCAATCGGCTGGCCATTCTCTCGGTCGGTATCCTCTTTGTGATTGGCGGCTTCCTGTTGATCAAGGTCGATGTGCGAGCCGGGGAAGCCGCCGCCCGCGCCATGCGCCGGTCGTAAGCCCATGACCCGAGATACCCTGTATGCTGACAATCAAGGTGTGATTGCCGAATTTCGCTTCGATGAACGGGTCGCGCGGGTCTTTCCGGACATGATCAATCGTTCGGTGCCGGGTTACAGCACGATCATCAATATGATCGGCACGCTCGCGGGACAATGGGTGAAACCAGGCTCCCGTGTCTACGATCTGGGGTGTTCCCTGGGCGCCGCGAGTCTCGCGGTGCGCGATTCGGTGCCACATCATGACTACCATCTCATTGCGGTGGATAATTCGTCCGCCATGCTGCAACAGGCGCTCAGGCATTTTGAGGAATTGCGGCATTCGGTCCCCGTGCAATGGATTTGTGCGGATGTGCGGGATATTCGAGTCACCCGGGCTTCACTGGTGATCCTCAACTTTACATTGCAGTTCATACCCGAGAATGACCGCTGGGATTTTCTCAGTGCACTCCATGCCGGTCTTGAAAGCGGTGGGTTGCTGGTACTGTCAGAAAAGATCGCCCTTTCTGATCCGGCGTCTCAGACACTATTCACTGAGATGCATCATGGATTCAAAAAGTCTCAGGGTTACTCTGAACTGGAGATCAGTCAGAAGCGTACCGCTTTGGAAAATGTGCTGATACCTGAAACCCTTGAGACGCATAAACAGAGGCTTCATGAAATTGGATTTCAGACCGTAGAGGTCTGGTTTCAATGTTTCAATTTTGTCTCACTGCTGGCCATCAAATGAAGTATGACTGGAGTTGGCGGCTGAACTATCTGGATCAGCCAATCGGGCGTTGGCTGGAACAATTACCGGAGCAGGTGGAGCGGGTCTGGCGTGAACAACCGCATGGTGACCTGCAACGCTGGCAGCCTGCATTGGAGGCATTACCCGATTTTTCAGATCTGTCCCACGACTTCAACCAGTCGCGGGTTGCCCTGGGCAAGGATTCCGATTGCGATGCCCAGCAGCGTTTGCAAATTCGTCACGCCCTGATGAAACTTCATCCCTGGCGCAAAGGGCCTTTTGAAATCTGTGGTCTGCATATCGACACGGAATGGCGATCGGACTTCAAGTGGGATCGCCTCAAACAGCACATTCAACCGCTTCAGGGGCGTATTGTTCTCGATGTGGGCTGTGGCAATGGCTACCACCTGTGGCGCATGCTGGGAGAAGGGGCGGATCGGGTCATCGGTATCGATCCCACACAACTCTTTATCATGCAGTTTGAGGCCATCCGGCACTTTGCAGGGGGAGACTACCCGGTTCATCTCTACCCTCTGGGTATCGAGGATTTGCCCGCGGACCTTGAAGCATTCGACACGGTATTTTCCATGGGGGTCTTTTATCATCGCCAATCCCCGTTTGCCCATTTGAGTGAGCTTAGGGGTGCGCTCCGACGAGGTGGTGAACTGGTGTTGGAAACCCTGGTGATCGAGGGACAGGCAGGTGAGGTGCTGGTACCGGATGGACGTTATGCCAAGATGCGCAATGTCTGGTTCATACCTACTCCGGATACGCTGGTGGCATGGATGAAACGTGCCGGTTTCACCCGTATTCGCGTGGTGGATGTGTCAGCGACGAGTACCGATGAACAGAGAGCGACTTCCTGGATGAAGTTCGAGTCCCTCAAGGACTACCTTGAACCAACGAACACAGGTTTGACCATTGAGGGTTATCCCGCACCCAAACGGGCGATATTTCTCGCTGAGAAATAATAATGCAAAGGCAGATAGTATTGGCATATCCCCATCCATCAATATTCATCGCGTGGAGTTGAGTGAAAACTGCTATCTGCCTGTATCCTAAAAATTTGGCTGTCGATATTCTGCATAAAGGCACAACAGGCCCCTGATGTAAGACGCTACACAAGAGGCCTGTTACAAGTAGATGGTATACACGATATCTGGTGTGCGTGTTTACTTTGTCACCGTACCTTTTATCTTAATTTCCTGCGTCTCTGGTTCATCCAAAGCGGATGCCTTCAGCTGACAACTGCCCCGGTAATAGGCCCAACTGTCACACTTTTTCTTTGTCGTTGGGTCAATACACAAATAGCTGCTTGGAATGCCATCCCGCAATACTGGGGTCGCAGTGTATCCATCATCGATACAACGTTGTACTGAAACATCCGGATGACGGCTTACTGGGTTGTCTTTGACTAAATCCGAGCCTGCCGAAGACCCGCCATCCTGAGCGGAACAGCCGTATGCGAGTACCATGATAGTGAGTCCGATTGTTAAGGTGTATCTACTTGGCATGGCTGCTGGCACCTTCAGCTTGCGGCATTTTTATCTGCTGAGTACGTGGGAAGATCGCCTGGTCAGCGGAATGAATCTGCTTGTCAAACTTTTTCTCACCACTAAGCGTACCTGTTTGCTGTGCAATCGTGGGTTTGCTTTCACCTAGCAATGTCATGGTACGGCTGCCATCAGCCTCATCTAAAATCCTGACTTTCTGCGTCAGGACACCTGTGTCTGGTATGCGCCGTCCATTGTATGTGTGTCTGACACTTTGTCCGGAACCGTCGTAGGCTGTAGCCTGCATGGATGAAGCGGTGTCTACAGCAAACTTTTTCTGAACAGAGTCACCCGAATCGGTAAGCGGGCTCTGACTGCTGCTGCCCAGTGTGACTTGACGGTTACCTATTGAAAGATTATTGATCTCATTAGATTCCTGTTCTTCTTCCTGGTCGTCTACCCATAGTGACATATAGTATGTGCCACTGGGAATTGACTCACCATTGAAATCGTAGAATAGATTGAAGCTTGCAGCACTGTACTCGTCTCGATAGATGGTCCCGCCTGGCTCCATGATATACCCCGCATCCTCGTAAAACAGGTAATAACCGCCTTGACTGGTATCTTCCGCGTAGGTCAGGATTAAATTAATATCCCAGTCCGTACGAGTGGTTGGTGAATCGCCATCATTGTAGACAGTGTACTCCAGAAGCCCGTTACCATAGCTGTCCCAGGAGGCATACCAGTAGTCGATGGCAATGTCCGGAAGTGACGAGGAGTCGATGTGCAGTTGATGGTCACCGAAGGACTGATTGTCCTGTTCATTGCTCTCTTCGACCTCCTGTAGATCATCGACCCAGGTGGCGATGTAGTAATCTCCCGCAGGCAAATTCTGAGGCAGCTTAAAGTATCTTGGGTTGGAGGCATCGCGTAATGCGCTGGCGCCCGGTGCCAGGGCTGTCGGGATCTCCTCATAGACGATGTACCAGTCCGAGGTGTCGATCTGATCGTCTGTGGAGAGCATCAGATTGACGTCTGCGCCCATCGGCGCCTCTGAGGTGCCTGCGTTGACCACTTCCCACTGCCAGGTTCCCTGTCCTCCGGCCTGGGTATCGTAGTTGAGTGACCAACCCACCACCTGAAGATTGGGAAGGTCACCATCAGTGGGGGGAACAACAGGGTCCACATCATCGTCGGTGTCGCCTCCTGTGTTCGTGGCATCGGTCAGTACCAGGGCCTGCATCATCAGGGTGCCGCCCATGTTGTAGGGCATCCAGAAATATCCGTTGTCCCCCCACTCGGTTCCCCAGGAGTTGATGATCTTGAAGGCGCCGCCAAACTTATTGTCATCATAACCAACCAGGGTCACCGCATGGCCGCCGAGATATTCTCCGGTAGCGGAGTTGTAGACCGAGTTGGCACCGCTCAGGTGGTAGATGTCTTCGTAAATGTTAATACCGGCGACGACTGGGTTGCGATTGGCCAGCGCGGCTTTTATCTGTTGAGTACTGGTAATGGAACGGTATTCTGCGGCTTTGTAATGTGAGGCTTGAGCAATCGCCTGCTGTGTGGGCTGATGGGTGAAGTTTCTGGCATCGTAGGGCATGTTTTCCCAGGTGGCTGCACCGCGGTCGACGATCAGTTGCAGCGCCTCATCAATCCGCGATCCTTGATCTTGACCACCATTGATCTGATTGTAGATCCAAGCGGGACTGAATGTTGTGGATTGAGAAAAAGCCCACTGCTCCTCGACTTTTTCATGATAGGACTTCAAAGCATAGCCGGTCGCCCATCCCACACAACTGCCTTGTTCACCCTGATTGCCGGGTTGTGGAAAGTTACCCGAAAGATCGATGGAAGCGGGCAGGGTGGGAGAATCTCCCAATGCGGCGCCAAAACGATCCCCATCGAAAAAGGCCAGTTCCAACCGACCGTACTCATCTGCTGGGATCTCGTTCGCACCAGTGCCGTGCGCACTTAGTTCACCGATGCTGACAGTGACTTCAGCGGTTGCACTGTAGAGCGACCCGTCACTGACCTTGTAGGCAATGACGATATTGTCGGTACCGTCATTTGTCAGGGTGGTGTACAAATATCCTTGGTTGGGGTCCACGAAGGCCCGTTCGTATCCGGCACCCTGGTTGGGAGCATCCAGGACATATGAAATCGTGTCGTTATCGGGATCGGAACCAACCAGTTTGATACTGATATAGGGACTGCTCAGATCACTTTGTACTGAGATGTCCTGGGCGGTTGGTGCCCGGTTTGAGGAATCGGGGTCAGGATCGGGGTTAGGATTGTCGCCCCCTCCGTCACCACTGCCACCACCACAGGCACTGAGTGCCAGGGCCAGTGGCGCAATATAAAGAAGCGGTTTTAGATATTCCTTGTCCTTGAACATGTCTGAATCTCCATTTCATCATCATCCTGGGAAATATGCTGCGATAGTAAGCAGGATCGCCGCTGAAATTCCAAGATAGGGATTACCCCAGCTAGGGTTATCCCCCGGTATGGACTTTGCAAACATCTGAACTCAGAGACATTCAGCTTACATTGCAAACTTGACGGTTGGTGTCAGACGGATGCGAGCAATGGGTCACGGAGACTCATTCATGAAGTGTATGATCGACACGCGGAGAGCATCCCGCGTGTGCTGAGCATGAATCAGGATTCTATTTCGATTTCAAACGCAGGGGCCATTTGCATATGGCGTTTTACCGCGCAGAGTTCCATCGCTTTAACGATACCGTTGCGGTATCGCTGCGGAAAATCGGCGGGCAGTGTGAGCAGAAACTTGATCTGGCCAATCATCTTGCTTTGTTCATCTTCACTGCAGTGCATGCGCAGGGCCAGGCCTTCGGTCGAGAGTTTTCGGCTCTCACAGAAGTTCCAGGCATAGATACCTGCGCAGGTGGCCAGAGAGGCGAGGAACAGATCAAAGGGTGCCGGGGCGCTGGCACCGCCGCCGTATTTGGCGGGCTGATCGGTTTGAATCAGATATTCTCCCACCTGGGCTTCGATACATTTTCCGCCGGGAAAGCGGACGTCGATACAGTCCATACACCTCTCCTGTAAGTGTTCTGCAACTCTTCAATCGGCCCACTCAGAGTGGATACAGTTCCTTGATCGGTCCGGGATTCTTCTGTTCCACCTGGGCATAAAGATTGTTCAATGCAGCCTGCAGTGCCTCTTCGATGACCGGATGGTAGAAGGGCATACGTACCAGATCCCCGACCGTCAGTTGCTGTGCAATCGCCCAGCTCAGTAAATGGCCAAGGTTTTCTCCACGCGGTGTGATCATTTCCGAGCCCAGCAGAACGCCTGTTTTTTTATTCGCATAGACCCGAATCACACCCCGGTTCTGCCCCATGATCATGGCACGTCCGACGGGTGCGAGTTTCACTTCGCCGATCGCCGTGGTATCCAGGTCCAGGTTCTTATACAAGCTACCCGTCAGACAGATGTTCGGGTCGCAGAAATTGATCGCCAGGGGGACCTTGCGTTTGAAGGCCAGTATTTCATCATGCGAGGCATTGTAACCGGCGATTTTGCCTTCATCGCCGGCCTCATGCAGAATCGGACGATCTCCGGTAAGGTCACCAGCCATGAAGATGTGCGATTCCCCGCACTGCATGGTGTTGGGGTTGAACAACGGAATGCCACGGGCATCAAGTTCCAGGCCCGCATTCTGCAGTGCCAGGCCTTCGAGATTGGGTCTGCGACCGAGACTGGCGAGCACCTTGTCCACGATCACGGAGTGATCTCCCGCAGTCACCCGCAACTGCGAGCCCTCGCTGGTGATCTCCACCGCGTGCCCCAGGTGAATGGGGAACTCCCGCTGCATGATCTCCACGGCGCTCTTGGTAACTTCCGGGTCGCTGGTGCCGCCGATGGTCTCGGCCATATCAAATCCTGTGACATCGACACCCAAGCGGCTCAGGGACTGGCCCAATTCCAGACCGATCACACCCAGACCGATGACCGCAACGGATCCTGGCAGGTCCTCCAGTTCAAAGAAGGTGTCCGTGGTCAGAATTTTGTCACCGAAGGCCTCCCAGGCGGTGGGCACGATCGGGCGGGAACCGGTGGCGATGACGATGCGTTCGGCTTCGATCCGGTCCCCATTGTCCAGCAGCAGGGTGTGCGGGTCGACGAACTCCGCATAGGCCTCTACGAACTTTTCGCCCATGTTGTCGGTACTGTTGGAGAGCACCCGGTCTACGAAGGTATCCCGCAGATCCTGAACGTGTTCCAGGGTGGTGGGGATATCGATGCTCAAACCGGTATGACCGTCGACCCCGTAGCGGTTCAGGTGAGTTCTGCGATGGTAGTCTTCCGCGACCTGGATAAGCGCCTTCGAGGGCATGCAGCCAACCCGGGCGCACGTGGTGCCGGGCTCACCGCCGTTGATCAGCAGGAAACTTTTGCCGCTGGGGCCCACCTGACTGGTGGCGTTCAGACCGGCGGTGCCGGAGCCGATGATTGCGACGTCTACCTTTTTGTCTGCCACGTAACTCTCCTGAAAATGTGTATGCGACTGGGGATTTTAGCGGCTTGACCGTAAAAATTCAGCCTGTTCACCACTGGGTTTATACAACGGGTGGTTGCACCGGGTCATGGGGTTGATTACCTTAGGAAGCTCGTCCCGCTCAGCGAAAGCGGGATGGTACATATAATTACAAGCGAGGAGATCCCTTATGAAATGGTTGATAACCACACTGTTGCTGCCTGGACTGGCCTTTGCTCAGCAGCCACCCCCCGGGCAGGGTCAGCCTGTCGACCCCCAGCAGTATTTCGAAATGTCGAAAAAGATGATGTTACCGGCCATCGATAAAAGTCTGCCTGTGCTGCAGGAAACCCAGGGATGTCTGACCCAGGCGGCGGATGCCGGGAGTTTTCAGAAATGTGTCGACATCCTGAATGATCTGGAACAGCAGATGAGAGCGCAGATGGGTGCTCCACCCAATGCGCCCGATTCACAGCAACCCGCGTCGAAGACAATCGAATACACAGAGCAAAACAAGTCCAACATGCTCAAATTCGTCAAGCAATCCATTGCCGCTGGTCAGGCGATGAAGCAGTGTTTCGATTCGAGTACCACAGGGGAACAGATGGATAGCTGCATGAAGGCCGCCAAATCCAAGCAGCCTTAACGGATTGTCTCAGTCTTCGATGTAAAGTCGCCCCGGATTGAGAATTCCGCGGGGATCGAAAACCCGCTTCAGCCCCTGTTGCAGTTCTGCGATTCTGGGATGGAGCGGGTGAAACACCTCGCCTTCTCGGTCACCCCCCCGAAACAGCATGGCGTGTCCGCCCTGTTGGGCCGCTTGCGAGCGTATTTCCTCTTCAGACCTGTGAGTGTAGATCCAACGTTGGCCGCCCGCCCATTCGCTCAACACCGGTTCATCGACATCCAGCTGGGCCGTGGGTGGTACGGCGAGCCGCCACAGAGGGCCCTGCTGACTGAAAAATCCGTGCTTATGGTCTCTTACCTCTGACCAGAATGTATCGGGCAGTTGCTCTCCTGGTGAGATGCCATAACGGCTGAGTATCTGTTTGGCCCGCTCAGCGCCGCACGCCAGACGCAGGGCGTATTCATCCCCATTCTGGCAGGTGGCGGTAATTGGCATGGCCTCGTTGAGCATGCGTGTCACCAGGGTGACAGCCGTATCCGGCGACGCGGTAAAACGGATACCGATCTCCTCCTTGGGTTTGGGCAGCACCTTGACCGAAACCTCGAGCAGGATGCCCAGGGTGCCCAGGGCCCCAGCCATCAAGCGTGACACATCGTAGCCGGCGACATTCTTCATCACCTGTCCGCCAAATTTGAGAATGCGGCCCTTGCCGTCGAGCAGTTTGACGCCCAATAACAGATCCCTAGGGGAACCGCCCCAGGGGCGGCGCGGGCCACTGAGGCCAGCGGCGATCGCACCCCCAAGGGTGCCACCTGAATCGAAACTGGGGGGTTCAAAAGGCAGCATCTGTCCCTGAGCATACAGGGTCTCTTCGATCTCCCTGAGCGGTGTGCCGGCCCGGGCGGTGATGACCAGTTCCGTGGGTTGATAGTCCACGATACCCCGGTGTCCGGACAGGTCCAGGACCTCGCCGACTTGTGTAAATCTGCCGTAGAAGCTTTTACTCCCCGATCCCACCAGCCGGAGTGGCGACTTTTTGCTCCAGGCCTCACGGACGGCGCTTTGCAAATTCGGGCTGTCATCGCGATCTGCCATGCTCAAAACCGCTCCAGTTCCGGAAAACGCAGTTTGCCGGCATGTACGTGCATCGCACCATACTCAGCACAGCGCGCCAGGGTGGGGATCGCTTTGCCCGGATTGAGCAGTCCCAGGGGATCGAATACCGCTTTCACCGCATGAAAGATCTCCAGTTCATCCTCCTGGAACTGGGTGCACATCTGGTCGATCTTCTCCAGGCCCACACCGTGCTCTCCGGTAATGGTGCCGCCGACCGCGACACACAGTTCCAGGATCTCTGCACCGAAGTGTTCCGCCTTTTCGAGTTCCCCGGGTTGATTCGCATCGTAGAGAATCAGCGGGTGCAGGTTGCCGTCACCGGCATGGAAAACATTCGCACAGCGAAGCCCGTAACGCTGGGACATCTCACCAATCCTCTTCAGGACCTTGCCCAGCTGATTGCGGGGTATGGTGCCGTCCATGCAGTAGTAATCGGGGGCAAGACGCCCGACGGCGGGGAACGCATTCTTGCGCCCGGCCCAGAAGCGCATGCGTTCCTGATCATCCCGTGCGGTCATCACCCGGGTGGCCCCGGATGCCATCAGGATGCGCCGAACCCGCATGATTTCATCAGATACTTCCTCGTTCGCTCCGTCCACCTCACAGAGCAGGATTGCGGCGGCATCGGTGGGGTAACCGGCGTGAACGAAGTCTTCCGCTGCCTGAATCGAGAGACTGTCCATCATCTCCAGACCGGCGGGCAGAATGCCTTGAGCTATGATGGCGGCAACCGCATCACCCGCGGTTTCGATATCGTCGAAGGCCGCCAGGGCGACCTGTTGCCGCTCCGGAATCGGTAGCAGTTTCACCACCACCTCGACCACCACGCCAAGCATGCCTTCCGAACCGGTGATCAGGGTCAGCAGGTCGAGTCCGGGTCCGTCGAGGGCCCGGGTGCCCAGGGTCAGGCGTTCGCCGGAGATGGTGATCAGGGTGACCTGAAGCACGTTGTGCAGGGTGAGGCCGTATTTCAGGCAATGAACCCCACCTGCATTCTCTGCCACGTTGCCACCGATGGAGCAGGCGATCTGGGAAGAGGGGTCCGGTGCATAGTAGAGCCCGTGAGGTTTGGCCGCTTCGCTCACCGCCAGGTTGCGTACCCCGGGCTGTACCCGCGCGATCCGGTCGTTCGGGTTGATTTCGAGAATCCGGTTCAGGCGTGCCAGACTCAACAACACCCCTTGTTCGTGTGGCAGGGCCCCCCCGGAAAGGCCGGTGCCGGCGCCACGGGCCACCAGAGGGATTTCCCGCTCCAGGCAGTAACGTAAAATGGTTGCCACCTGCTGCTCATGCGTGGGCAGGAGTACGATAAGCGGAACCCTGCGGTAGGCGGACAGGCCGTCGCATTCGAAGGGGATCAGTTCCTCTTCGCGGTAGATGACGCAATCTTCCGGGAGCATCTGCTGAAATGCCCGCGCCAGGGTCTGTCGATCGGCTGTCATCATTGGCTCCTGGTGGTCTTGTGCCTCGCGGTCGTGGTTGGCCTCGATTCCGACTGTCAACCCGGCAGAGAATGCCGCAGGTGTGTGATCTGACGCTGATCTCGGAAGACCCTGGCCAGTCATCGCTCAACCGGTAAGGGTACAGAATCAAGGACGCTGAATACACAGCCATCTTATCCGGATAAGGGGCAGGGTGTCTTCCGCCATTTCGTTGAGTGTGTCCCGTGCAGTCCGTATGATGAACAAATTTGTTTGAGTGGTAACCATGAAGCGACTCGTTAGTATCGCAATCATTTTGGCGGGGCTGTTGAGCATGGACAGGGTCCTGTCCGAGGATGCCCTGGACCGGGCCATGGATCTGCAACTCGCGACCCAGAAAGCAGCCCGTTCATCCCAGCAGACCGTGGAGCAGCTGGATGATGAATCCCGCAAAATACTCGAAGAGTATCGTCTGCTGAATCAGCAACTGGAACGTACCCGCAGGGAAAACGATGAACTCCAGGCGGCCGTCACGCAGCAGGCAGAGGAACTCGATCGGATCGACACCGAACTGGGTGAGATAGACCGTCTGCGTGACGACCTGGATCCCCTGATGGCGAATATGCTGGATGCGCTGAAACAGCTGGTGAAACTGGATACCCCGTTTCTTGCAGATGAGCGTCAGGAGCGGGTGAGCGCCCTGGCAACCCAGTTCGAGACCAGGGAAGGGACGATCTCGGAACGCTTCAGACGGCTGCTGGAGGCCTATCAGATCGAAGCCGACTATGCGCGTAACATCGAGGCCTACGAGGGCGAATGGGTGGCCCCGGACGGCGCCCGCAAGGTGGTGGACTACTTACGTCTGGGACGGGTTGGTTTCTTTTATCAGAGTCTGGATGGTGGAGAAGGCGGTGTCTGGGACAACCGTCAACGTATCTGGCGGCCTCTCGACAAGGAATACCTGGCCGGGCTTGAGAAGGCAATCCGGATCGCACGCAAACAGATGCCTCCGGATCTGCTGGAACTGCCGCTGTGGCTGCCCGGAGCATCGGACACATGAGGTATCTACGCATCGTACTGATCTGTTGCACCGGATTGCTCGGTTTGGGCAATAGCCTGGCACAGACTGATCCCCTGCAGAACCTGTTGCAGCAGGTGCGGGAGTCCCGTGAACAACAACTCCAGCAGAACCGGGCCCGGGAGCAGCGATTCCTGGACACCCGGGATAGCCGCAAGTCGCAGCTGGATGCGGTGCGTCTGGCGCTGCAAGAAGCTCAGGCGCGAAAGGCACAGTTGGAGACCCTGCAGGCGACCCAGGCAACCCGTCTGGAAACCCTCCGCAAACAGCTGAATGATCGCACCGGTACTTTCGGCGAGCTGTTCGGCGTGGTCCGTCAGGTGGCCTCAGAGAGCCTCAACCTGTTCCGCAACGATCAGACTTCGGCGCTCGGCAAGATCGATCTGCCGGTGCTCGAAACCATCGCCACAAGCCGTTCACTGCCTTCCATTGGCCGCCTGCAGGATCTGTGGGAGATCATGCTGCAGCGTATCGTACGTTCCGGTGAGGTATGGCACGCCCAATTGCCCGTGATCCATAACACCGGCGAGGAGTCCATGGGGGAGGTGATCGGTATCGGCCTGTTCAATGCAGTCTCTGATGGCCGCTATCTGCGCTATCTGCCGGAGACCGGGCGTTTCGTCGAACTCGGTCGTCAACCGCCGCCGCGATATCAGCTGATGGCGAAAGCCCTGGAATCCCCGCAGGGCGGTCTGCAGCGGGTCGCTGTGGATCCTTCCCGGGGCGCCATACTCTCACTGTTGGTGCAGTCACCCACATTCCTGGAGCGCATCCAACAGGGCGGATATGTCGGCTATGTGATCCTTTTGCTGGGGGCCATGGGCGTGCTGGTGATGCTCGAACGCCTGTTTAGCCTGGCCCGGGTCTGGCGCCGGCTGAATCATCAGCGACAGCACCCCGAACCTCGGGAGGACAATCCCCTCGGAAGATTGTTGAAGGTGGCCCAGACACATTCGCAACTGCCATCCGATGCTCTGCAAAAACACCTGGATGAAGCGATACTCCGGGAACTCCCCGCGATCAAGCGCGGATTGCGGATTCTCGCTATCTTTGCCGCCATCGCGCCACTCCTGGGATTGCTCGGTACGGTGACCGGCATGATCGAGACCTTTCAGTCCATCACCCTGTTCGGCACCGGTGATCCGAAGCTGATGTCCGGAGGTATCTCCCAGGCCCTGGTCACCACCGAACTCGGTCTGGCAGTCGCCATCCCCCTGGTGCTGGTGCACAGCCTGCTCAGCGGACGCAGCAACCGGGTGATTCGTCTGCTCGACCAGGAGAGTGCGGCGCTGGTCGCAGCCCGGGCAGGGGACTGAGGTGGACTGGTTATATGCCCATCTCTCCACGGATGTCCTGAGCCTGCTGGAACGGGGCGGGGTGGTCCTGCTGTTGATCCTGCTGCTTTCGTTTTTCATGTGGACACTGATCGTGTTTGCCTACCTGAAACTCTGGTGGAAAAACGATGCCCAATCCCCGGATGTGTTGCTGACCTGGCTGCCGCTGATCCTTTCCCTGGTGCAGATTCTGCCGATGCTGGGTCTGCTCGGCACCATCGAGGCCATGATCGAGCTCTTTTATGTCATCGCGCAGCATGGCAGCGGAAACATCCGAGGCATGGCCGGCGGTATCTCACAAGCCCTCATCACCACCCTGGCCGGTCTCGTGACTTCATTGTCCGGGTACTACTTTTCCAGCGATCTTCAACATCGTCTGCAGCAGCGGATGCCCGCCGCGGAGGTGCTGTGATGCGTCATCAGCACGTGGATGAGGACAATGGGGAACTGGCGATCAATCTGACACCGCTGATCGACATGGTCTTCATCCTGCTGATTTTCTTCATGGTGACCTCGTCTTTCGTGAAAGAGACCGGTGTGGATGTGGATCGACCCAGTGCTGCAACTGCCCAGATCAAACCCCAGACCGCCATTCTGATCGCGGTCACGCAACAGGGGGAGGTGTGGATCGACCGGCGCAAGATCGATCTGCGCGCGGTGAGGGCCAACGTGGAGCGGCTGCATGCGGAGAATCCGGAAGGCGCCGTGGTCATCACCGCGGATCGGCAGGCACCCACCGGGGTGGTGATCCGGGTGCTCGATCAGGCCCGTCTTGCCGGGGTGGAGAGCGTGGCGATTGCCGCCAACCGGGATGCTGAGTGATGCGTCTGTTTGTGGGGTTGTTGAGCGCACTGTTGATCAACCTGGCTCTGTTCTGGTTACTCGAAGCGATGTTGCGCGAAAAGGAGGTGACCCTGCAGACCACTCCAGCCATGGACCTGATCAACTTCGTCCGCCTCGCCAGGGCGCCTGAACCTGCGGAGACACGACCGCCCGAGGAGCAGCAATTGCAGGAACCACCCCCGGCTCCCCCACAACGACGGGTGGAACCGGCAAAATCCCTGACCCCGCCCACCCAGGACTGGGCAATGCCGGAGATCGACATGCCGCTCAATCTGACCGGAGGACCTTATCTGGGAACCCGGCCTGAGATCCCCACAACCCTGGCGGCGGAACCGGTGCCGCGCATGCGTTTTCCTCCCCGTTATCCTCAGCGGGCGCTGATGCACCGGATCGAGGGTAAGGTGATCCTGGAATTCACCATCAATCCGGATGGCAGTGTGAGTGACGCCCGGGTGGTTGAGGCTGAGCCTCCCGGTTACTTCGAACAGTCGGCGTTGCGAGCGATTACCCGCTGGGAATTTCACCCGAAGGTCGTGGCCGGTAATCCGGTGTCGCGAACCGCCCGGCAGACCATCACCTATACCCTCAAGCCATGATGATCTCTTGCCTTTTGAAGCGACTCGTACTGATCCTGCTGTGCGGATTCAGTGCTGCAGCATACGCGGAATCCTTACCCAAGGATGAGGTCCAGGCAGAACGCTACACCTACGACTACCTGTTCATGATCGACGCCCTGATCCGGCACAAAAAGTACGACAGGGCGCAACTCGAGCTGGATGCTCTGCTGAAACGTGTTCGGGACAATCCCCAGGACACGGCACTGGCCTGGCAGGCCTACGGTTACCTGCACATCGGGCGCAACGACTTTGCCGCCGCGATCAGGGATTTCAAAATGGCCCTTGAGACAGGCACCCTGCCGGAAACCGTTGCCCAGGGTTTGCGCTATACCCTGGCCCAGTTGCTGTACACGGAGTCTCGCTTCACCGAAGGTCTCAGTCAGCTTGAGCTCTGGAAGCAGAAAGCGGATTCGATTCCTCCCCAGGCCGAGGTTTTAACCGCCCGGTTTCACTATGCCCTGGAGGCATGGCAGGCGGCCTATGATGCGCTGCAGCGGGGCATCAGCAAAAGCCCTGATCCACAGGAGTCCTGGTATCAGATGTGGGTGGGCATCTGCTTCGAGCAGAACTGGCTCAAACGCAGTATTCCCATACTTCGGGAGATGCTTCAGCGCTTTCCTGATAAGACTGCCTATTGGCAACAGCTGGCAAATGTCCACCTGCAACTGGGTCAGGTGCATCAGGCCGTCACGGTTCTGCTTCTCGCCGAAGCGGGTGATCTGCTGGATGAGGCCGGACTGCTCAGACTGATCCGACTCCAGATGCAGGATCACTCACCTTACAATGCCGCCCGTCTGCTCGAGAACCTGCTCGAACAGGGAAAACTCAAACAGAGTCCTGAGCATTTGAAGCTCCTGGCCGATGCCTGGCTGCTGGCCCGCGAGCCGGATCAGGCGCTGTCCGCACTGCAGCGCCAGGCCAGTATTGATTCGTCAGGTGAGGCCCAATTACGGGCAGGCAGGATACTGTTTGAGCAGGAACAATGGAAAAATGCCGCGGATATGCTCGAATCCGGGTTGCGTCTGAGTGACTCTGACCGGTTTGAGGACTGGTTACTGCTGGGCAATGCCCGCTCCAGGCTGCAGCAATGGGAGGAAGCGAGATCTGCGGTCAGCGCAGCGATTCCCCTGGCTCGGGATAAGGCGCAGAGAACCCTGGCCAATGATTGGGTCACCTATCTGGAATCCCGCTCGGTAAAACCCTGAATAGGGCATATCGCGCGGGTCATATCACATGGAATTGCGTGATATGCCGCAGATTCCAGGGCGTCTGAACCGCGGAAAAATACGATATTCAATTCGATTCAGGGAGTTACCGCTTTGGTCTGAAAATTGCCTCTGTCTTACGGATTATAACGACCACATGAGGTATAAGAATGCGACTTACAGCCCTGTCTCTGGCCATCACGGCTCTCCTGAGCGGTCAGGCCCTACATGCCGAGGATCAGACCGAAAACCTCAATGAGGTGATCGTGGAAGGGGAGGCGGAAACCACCCCAGCGGTCACCCTGCTGCCACTGGATGGGGCCGATGTGGGAATGCCTGCGGATGCGGCGGATCTTCTCCGCGACATCAACGGTGTATCCGGTGTGCGCATGGGCGGACACGGGATCGATCCGATCATCCGGGGTCAGAGTCAGACCCGTCTGAACATTCTCATGGACGGCGCCTACATCCATGGAGGGTGCCCCAACCGCATGGATCCACCCACGGCCTATTCCGCCATGGAAAGTTATGACAGCGTCACCGTGATCAAGGGTTCCCAAACTGTCCTGTATGGTGGTGGCGGCAGCGGTGGCACGGTTCTGTTCGAGCGCAAACCCCCTCAGTTTGAACCTGGTAAAAACTACCTTGGGAGTGTCGATGCAGGCTACAAAGGCAACTCCGAAACCAAGGAATTCTCCGCCGATGCGGCGGCCGGTTCCTCGCTGGGTTATATCCGCGGAGTCGTCGGCTACCAGGATGCGGATAATTACGAAGACGGTGATGGCAACGAGGTGCGTTCCGCGTTCACCAACAAGTCCGGTAACCTCATCCTGGGCTATACCCCGGACCAGTACAAGAATCTGCAACTGAATCTCGAGGCAACCCGGGAAGACGATGTGCTCTATGCGGGTGCCGGCATGGACTCCCCGTACAGTGACTCGGACAACGTGCGTTTGAAATACGATCAGCGGGATGCCCTGGGCCCTCTGTCCGGCTTCAAGGCGGAGTTCTACTCCTCTGAGGTTGAGCATCTGATGGACAACTACTCCCTGCGTACCCTGACCGCGCCAATGCGTATGAGTGTACCGACCACCTCGGATACCCTCGGTGGCCGGGTTCTGGGTGATCTGATGCTGGGCCAGGCAGTACTCACCCTGGGTATCGACTATCAGGACAATGAACGTGATGCCGATCGTTTTTCCGGCATGCCGAATATGGACCCGACCACTCTGCAATCGATCATGTGGCCCGGTGCGGAGCTGGAACAAACCGGTCTCTTCGCGGAGGTATCACTCCCCGTTGCGGATCTGGATCGGGTCAAGGCAGGATTGCGCTATGACCAGGTGAAGGCATCGATTTCCCGCGGCGATGAGAAACCGGATCTCGGACCGAGTCCGACCCCCAACAACCTCTACGCCATGTATTACGACGAAACTTCGGACAGCAAGACCGAGGATAATGTGGGCGGTTTCCTGCAGTACGAACACGCCATCGGTGATGGCACCCTGTACACCGGGATCAGCCGCTCGGTTCGGACCGCCGATGCCACGGAACGTTATCTGGCCAGCTTCGCCCGTAACATGACCACCGGCATGGACACCAGTTGGGTGGGTAACCCGGAACTGGAACCTGAGAAACATCATCAGATCGAGGCTGGCTTCAAATGGAACGCGGCAACCTGGTCGAGTGATGTGGCGGTCTACTACAACGATGTCAGTGATTACATCCTGCGGGATCTGGCCCGTGGTCAGGATGGGGTGCTGGTCTCCAACGGAACGGCCACCATCTATCGCAACGTGGATGCCGAGTTCTACGGCATCGAATGGGAGGCCGCGTATCAGATCACCCAGACCCTGAAAACCCATGCGGGACTGGCCTATGTACACGCGGACAACACCACGGATGATCGCCCTCTGGCACAGATCGCGCCGCTGGAAGCCACCCTGGGTCTTTCCTACACAACCGGTGCCTGGGATCTCGGCGGCACTGTCAGAGCCAATGCCAAGCAGACCCGTGCGGACCTGGAGGAGGGCAGCGGTCAGGATGTACAGGAGACCCCCGGCTGGGGCGTGGTGGATCTCTACGGCGCCTACGATATCAATAAAAGCGCCAAGCTCAGTTTCGGCATCGATAACCTGTTCGACAAGACTTATGCCTATCACGTCAACCGGGCCAATGCGGATCCGTTCAACCCGGAAGCCATCCAGGTCAACGAGCCCGGTCGCGAGATCTGGCTGAAGGGCGGCATTCGGTTCTGACAGTGGGTTCATTATTCTGATAACTCGTCCGGTCAGACTCTGAAAACTGTCACCTGACGGGGGACCTGAACCACAACCCTTGAAGCAGGTGCATTCCCAGACCCCCTCTGGGAATGCACCTCCGCAGATGCTGATCAGGCATCCATGCCCGTATGAACTCAGCAGTCCGATCGAGCACAGGGGTGTGCCAATTTTCCTCCTGATAGGTTCTCCGCCCAACCGCTTCATCTGAAGATAGCCATCAAACCTTTTTCCGCACGTTATAACCCGGTCATCCGGGCTGTTTCTAATCGGCCGTTCCAGCAGGCAGTTGGACTTCTGGTCAGTTGCTTCCCTGGGCATTGAAGTTCGCCCTGATTGGCCCATTTATCCCGGTAACTGGGCTTTCGATGTGGCGTTCACCTTGACTGCACGGGAATGAACAGGTTTCAGCAGCCTGCTGTTTCATAAACGAAATCATTGATGGAGGAACAGCGCATGTTTGGAAAACGGATGACACAGACCGTTCTTGTGACCCTGGCGGGGATGATGGCTTCGGTGAATGGGGTGGCTGCGCCCATGATGGAGCAGGGGATACAAATTGGCGACATCACGGATGGACGGGCGATTGTGTGGAGTCGCTCCGATCAGCCATCGCGGATGATGGTTGAGTATGCCACGCAAAGCGATTTCAGTGACGCCATACTTATCAAGGGACCCTACGCGACTGAGCAAACCGACTATACCGCAAGGCAGGATCTGGTGGATCTGCCGGCAGGTTCTGATATCCATGTGAAGGTCTGGTTCGAAGACCTCACCCAGGAAAGGAATCCGAGCGAAGCTCTCACCGGTCAATTCCATATGCCGGGCAGACATGAAAACATCCGCTTCGTCTGGGGTGGGGACATCGCCGGTCAGGGTTGGGGTATTAACGAAGCGTTTGGCGGAATGCGGATCTACGAAAGCATGCGTCAGGTGAAGCCCCTGTTTTTTATCAACAGTGGTGACACTGTCTATGCCGACGGACCGATTTTGCCGCAAGTCACGGCTGAAAACGGTGAGATCTGGACCAACCGGGTAACTACGGAAGTCAGCAAAGTCGCAGAAACCCTGGACGAGTTTCGCGGACGCTACAAATACAATCTGCTGGATACCAATATTTTACGCTTCAATGCACAGGTGCCTCAGATCTGGCAATGGGATGATCATGAAGTGATGAACAACTGGTCCGATGCCAAAGACTTGAGTGCAGACAGTCGTTATACGGTCAAGGACATGCCTCTGCTGGTGTCCCGGGCCACTCAGGCATTTCATGAGTATGCGCCGTTGCGGCCTCACGGCGCCGAGGAGGCAAACCGGATATACCGTAAACTCTCCTATGGCGATTTACTCGATGTTTTCGTACTGGATATGCGCAGCTATCGAGGTGCGAATTCTGATAATCTGCAGTATGAGGAGAGTGATGCAACCGCTTTTCTGGGCCCAAGACAGGCGGATTGGCTGATGCAGTCATTGAAGGAGTCCACCGCCACCTGGAAAGTGATCGCGGCTGACATGCCAATTGGCCTTAACATCAGTGATGACTACGTGAATGATCCTCCGCAACAGTGGGAAGGTATTGCAAACGGCAACGATGGACCGGCAGCCGGACGTGAACTTGAGATCGCACGTATCCTCAGCTATATCAAGCACAGGCACATTCAAAACGTCGTCTGGCTGACAGCGGATGTGCACTATGCGGCTGCTCACTACTACAATCCCAGAAAAGCAGTGAGTGATGATTTCTCCCCGTTCTGGGAGTTCATTGCCGGACCATTGAACGCCGGAAGTTTTGGACCTAACAGCACCGATGCCACTTTCGGTCCTGAGGTGGTCTTCAATCTCGCTCCAGCGCAAGGGCAGTCGAATCTTTCACCCTACGCAGGCCTGCAATTTTTCGGTGAGGTCTCCATTGATCGTCGTAGCAGGGAAATGACCGTTTCACTCAAAGATATCGATGGTGAATCTGTGTTCACGCAAAAGCTGAGCGCCCAGCGGAGACGTGGAAATTCCCACGATTAGTCGGAGTTACAAATTCACTCAGACAGGTTCAGGAAGCGCTGAAATCTGACTGTCTGTTGATAGATCTCGCGGGTTCCACTT
Source organism: Candidatus Thiodiazotropha sp. (assembly GCA_040506775.1). GTDB lineage: Bacteria > Pseudomonadota > Gammaproteobacteria > Chromatiales > Chromatiaceae > Thiodiazotropha. The sequence continues at coordinate 657,639 of JBEVWC010000002.1, read as the reverse complement.
GTCTGAGTGAAATTGTCAATTCCCTCTGTCTGTCTGATCCGGTTTTTCAGTGAGGTAGGATGCGGCCTGTGAATAAGGATTGACCGAGCAGGATTCTTAATCCATTGTCTGTTGGATTCATCCCCCTGCAGGATATGCTCGGGACAATTCTGTAGTCCAGATTCTCTGGCGTATTCAGCGCAAACCTACCACGATGGCCCACGACCCCAATACCACCGCAATTTCACATCCCCTGTTTTGGGGGGCCTTGGCCGTAATCACCGCCAGTGTGCTTCTGGCAATCATGGATGGTATCGGCAAATGGTTGATGCGTGATTTGCCTATGCCTCAAGTGGTGTGGGCCCGATACTTTTTTCACACCCTGATGGTTGGGGCGGTGTTTTCTTTGCGTGGCGGTTTCAGTTTTGTCCATACCCGGCGGCCTTGGCTGCAACTAGTGCGTGCATCATGCCTGATGGGGGTGACTCTCTGTCTTTACTGGGCCATACAAAGTGTATCCCTGGCCGATGCCACTGCTATTGTGTTTTTTGCCCCGGTGCTGGTGACCCTGCTGGCCGGTGTCCTGTTGAAAGAGCCGGTTGGGGTTCCAGAGTGGCTTGCGGTGGGTTTGGGTTTTGTGGGGGTGCTGTTTATCGTTCGTCCAGGTTTTCGCGAAGCTGATCCTGCGCTGTTACTGGCCTGTGTGGCGGCGATTTGTCTGGCCTGCTACTTTGTCATGACCCGTGCTCTGAAGGGGTATGATAGTGAACAGACCACACTATTCCATACCACCCTGACCGGTGCGGTGGTGCTCACCCTGTTATTGCCGCTCTGGTGGCAGACACCCAGCGGTTTACAGTGGGTCTTCCTGATGATCATGGGGGTGCTGGGTGCGACAGGCCATTTTCTGCTGGTCAAGGCCTTTCACCTGGCATCGGCCTCGCGACTGTCTCCCTATCTGAATGCCCAACTCGTGGCAGCTGCGGTAATCAGCATGCTGGTCTTCGATGATACTTTGGAGTGGCCGTTCTACCTGGGTTCATTCTTGATTGTCGGAGCAGGACTGTTGGTATGGGCTCACCAAGTGTTGAGGCCCCGGGTCAAATGAACCCGGAGATCATGCCCATCGTCTGAATCTCGTGACAGCACACACGTCCGATACGATTCGATCAGATCGTTTCAGATTCGAAATGGACTTGGATATCCAGCCGATGCTGTACTCAACGCAGCACTACAGCAGCCGGTACGACCCATGCGAACCGCTGACTGGAAATCAGGGTTAACAGGCCCTAACAGGGCGGATTCGTCAAATCGCCGGACAGATCCGCTGATGAACGATCGGGCTACTTCAGTACATCATCGATAAACTTCTCGCATTCGAGCCAGTCATCGACGTCATATCCCGGTTCGAAATTTCGGGCTTCGGCGCGGTAGTAAGCCATGGTAGCGATCATCTCGTAGCGCTCCCGAGGGCTGACCTTGGTCTTGGAGCTTGTAGCCGGTTTGGCTGTGCTCTTTTTGGCGGCCGTCTTCTTGGTGGTGACTTTTTTCTTGGCAACAGCTTTTTTCTTACTGGCCGTCTTCTTTTTGGTAACCTTTTTTTCGGTTTCGTCTTCCGGCTTCTTAACCACAGCTCAACTCCCTCATCATTTAGTATTTATAATCTGATATGCCGTTCCGCACAGCATCTCGGTTAATGCTGTTTATAGTGTCTCAAATGGCAGATGTCCAGTTAAGGATTTTTGGGTTTGGATTCATGGCTCATATCGCTCAATCCAAGTTGCAATTCGAGTCAGATGACAGTCGGTTCCGGTTCACCAAAATGGTACATACAAGGCCCGAAAACAGGGCGTTCGCACCATCATCAACAGGTTGTCGAAGAGGGTGTGCATGGTTTTGGGTCGGATTCCTGGTCAGGTGATAACAGTGGGTGCGCTGCGACCGGTACGCTGTTCAATCTCCGCCAGATTCTGAGCGATCGTCACAAGACCACTCATGACCTTTTCGGTTGCTTCCATCTGCTTTGCGGGATCCGGCTCATAGGCTTCGAGATAGACGCGCAGTGTCGCACCCTGGGTGCCGGTGCCGGAAAGCCGATATACGATACGCGAGCCATCGCTAAATCCGATGCGGATACCCTGGTTGTCTGAACGACTGCCGTCAACGGGATCGGTGTATGAAAAATTGTCCGCGTACTCCACCTGGTAGGTGCCCAGAGTCCGACCTGGAAGGTCCGCGAGTTGATCCTCCAGAGCTTTCATCAAACCCTGGGCCGCGGTTTGATCAATACCCTCGTAGTCATACCGGGTGTAGTAGTTACGACCGTAGGCTTTCCAGTGGTCGCGCAGAATGGCTTCGACGGGTTGTTGTTTCAAGGCCAGCAGATTGAGCCAGAAGAGTACTGCCCAGAGGCCGTCTTTCTCGCGAATATGGTTCGATCCCGTACCGAAACTTTCTTCTCCACACAGGGTGATTTTGCCCGCATCGAGCAGATTGCCGAAGAACTTCCATCCTGTGGGGGTTTCAAAACACTCCAGTCCCAGACGAGCGGCGACCCGGTCTGCGGCTTGGCTGGTGGGCATCGAACGTGCTACGCCACTGATACCGTAGGTGTAACCTTTGATCAGGTGTGCATTGGCGGCCATTACCGCAAGACTGTCACTGGGAGTCACGAAAAAATCATGGCCCAGGATCATATTCCGATCACCGTCGCCATCGGAGGCGGCACCGAAATCGACACCCTGGGGACCGCTGGTCAGTTCCACAAGTTCGTGGGCATGGACCAGGTTCGGGTCGGGGTGACCACCACCGAAATCGACCAGGGGGGTGCCATTGATGACCGTGCCGGGTTCTGCACCCAGGCGTTCTTCGAGGATGTGTCTGGCGTATGGACCGGTCACGGCGTGCATGGCGTCGAAACGCATGCTGAATGCACCGGAGTTGAACAGCTGGTGGATTCGATCGAAGTCAAACAGCTGGGCCATGAGGTCGGCATAATCCTCAACGGAGTCGATGACCTGGATCTTCATGTCACCCAGATTCTGTTCGCCGGTTTGACCCAGGTCCAGGTCTGAGGTCTGGGCGATCCGGTACTCCGTGAGAGTTTTTGTACGGGCAAAAATCGCTTCAGTCACGGATTCCGGGGCGGGTCCCCCGTTGGGTGTGTTGAATTTGATGCCGAAATCCTCGTCCGGACCACCAGGGTTGTGGCTGGCAGAGAGGATGATGCCGCCGTTAGCCTTGTATTTACGGATCAGGCAGGAAGCCGCAGGAGTGGACAGGAGTCCGTCGCATCCCACCAGTACCCGGGAGATGCCGTGGGCAGCCGCCATCTTGAGGATGATCTGGATCGCTTCGAGGTTGTAATATCGACCATCACCCCCCACCACCAGGACGCCTCCGCGCAGGTCGCTCTGGGTGTCGAAGATCGCCTGTACGAAATTCTCCAGGTAGTGAGGTGTTTGAAACACCTTGACTTTTTTTCTCAGTCCGGAGGTTCCCGGACGCTGATCATCGAAGGCTTGGGTTGATTGAGTGATGATTTCCATGGTACTCGGTGCTGATCGTGAGTTGTTTGGAGTAGACCTCCTATTCAACCATACCTGCCCGGTGGAGTTGAAGCGACAAATGCGAGAGGATCTGGCCCAGGTAAGGCTATCTCACTGTAATGTGCGACAAATAACGACTCCTGTGTTTTTGCCGTGGTAGAATCCCGGAGCATTGGAAGCCGCGATTCCAGGGGTGTGTTTGCGCTCCGGGTTCCTGGTTAAAACCGTCTCAAGAAACGCCACAGACAGGATTGTTAGGATGTCTTGCTCAGAAATTGATAATTACGCTCGTGACTTACGAATCATCGCCATGGCTGGATTGGGCTTACTGAGCCTGCCGGTATCGAGTCTGGCCGGTGAGTGGATCATCTCTCCGTCCATCGGTATCGACCACATCTATACCGACAACGTGTTTCTTTCGAGCGAGGATCCGCAGAGTGAAAATATCACCCGGGTCAGACCCACACTCTCGGCATATAAGGAAGGGGCCCGAGGCAATTTTGACTTCAATTATGCACCGGAATATCGCCATTACTGGGACGATACCCAGTCCAACCAGACCATAAATCTGCTGCGAACCAGCGGTAACCTGGAAGTCATGGAAAACCAGTTGTTCGTCGATGCCTGGGCGACATCGGATCAGACCCAATTGTCCTCCGGGCGCAGCAGTCCTGACGGTATTACCGGTACCTCTGAGCCCATCGACTATTACACCATGGGCCTGAGTCCCTATTATACGACCCGCTTTGGCAATACCAGTGTGCTTGAAGCGCGCTACTCGGTCGACAAAGTGGATTATTCCTATGATTCGGCCGTCGACAGTACTTCACAGACGCTGGATCTGGTTTTGGGAAGCGGCACCTACACTGTGGCGCATGCCTGGGAACTGGCCGCCATGCATACGGTGGAGGACTTTAGCGGAGAGGTCCGGGACAACAAAATCTCGCGCTTCCGGGGGGAATACATCCAGCAAATGTCCCGCCGCTGGGCGCTGGCATTTGCCGCAGGGTATGAGGATTATCAGTTGGTGAACAATGAAGATGTCGATGGTGACCTCTGGTCAGTTGGAGTCATCTTCACACCCTCCAACCATACCCGCTTTGCGATTGGGGCAGGTGAACGTGCCTTCGGTGATGATTACTACATGGATCTGGTCCATCGGACGGCATATACCGTGTGGCGCATGGGCTTCACCCGGAATTACATCAGTGCCCGAGATGAAGCTACGGAAGATACCCTGTTTTTGCGCCAGGACGATTTCGGCGAACTGGTCAGAGACGCAGTATTGGATAATCCGCCCCCCGTGGCTGTGACCGGTGTGTCGACCTTGAGCGCCGACTACTACGAGTCGGATCGCCTGAGTGGTTCCGTGACCTTCCGCTCAACCCGCACCCAGGCTGAGCTGAGAGCCAACCTGATAAAACGTGACTACTCAGCCGAATCAAGCCAGCAGGATACACGGGATGTGGTCACCAGTTTCCAACTGTCCCGGGTCCTTGGTCGGTCTTTGGGTGGTGTGACACGGGTATTGTGGAGAGATCACGAAGAGAATCTCCTTGATTACAGAGAGTGGGTGGTTTCGTTGGGCCTCAGCTATCGCCTGGGGATGGACACGACCCTGACCACCAGTGTCAGTCACCTGGAACGTAACGCCGATTCTGATCTGAACACTTATGATGAAAATCGGGCAGATGCCGGATTTGTCTACAGATTCTAATAGCGATCGGGCTTCCAGACAGGAAAGATCCCGCTACCTGCCTGTCAGGACTTGAAAATTCTTCTGCCAGTCCCCAACTGTCAGGATTGAACAGAATGCCGGGACACGGGCCTGGTGCTGCCTCACCGCTCACCAAGTTCCGTCCCTCCCGCGGATTGGGTACAGCCCGGGTGCATCAACGAACCCGCTGTCAGGCTTGAAACCCACACACCGTACTGCCATCGATACAATCGTGCGGCGGTAACACTCGTGAAATACACCAGAACAAAGAGAGGCTCAGCTCAACCATGACTGTTGAAGCGCAAAAGGAAACCCTTGATTTTCAGGCTGAAATCACCCAGGTACTGAACCTGGTCATCCGTTCCCTGTACAGCAACAAAGAGATCTTCCTGCGGGAATTGATTTCCAATGCCTCGGATGCCGCCGAAAAACTCCGATTCGAGGCGTTAACCGATGAGGCGCTCTACGAGGCGGATTCCGAATTGCGGGTTCGGGTCACCGTTGATCAGGAGGCAGGCACACTGACCATCTCCGATAACGGTATAGGCATGAGTCGCCAGGAAGTGACCGATACCATCGGTACGATCGCAAGTTCCGGTACCCGTAAATTCTTCGAGGCCATGTCGGGTGATCAGGCCAAGGACAGTGAACTGATCGGCCAGTTCGGCGTAGGTTTCTACTCCGCATTCATCGTTGCTGACAAGGTCACCCTGATGACCCGCCGGGCCGGTCTGGGACACGAACACGGTGTGCGTTGGGAATCGGAAGGTCAGGGATCCTACAGCATTGAAAATATCGACAAGCCGGAGCGGGGAACAGATGTGATTCTGCACCTGCGTGAAGATGAGAAGGAGTTTCTCGAAGCATTCCGCCTGCGCAGCATCATCTCAAAGTTTTCGGATCACATCACTCTGCCGGTGGAGATGCAAAAAGAGCATCACGGTGAAGAGGACAAGCCGGAAACACCGGAATTTGAGCGGGTCAATACAGGCACAGCCCTGTGGATGAGGAACCGCTCGGATATCAGCGATGAAGAGTACAACGAGTTTTACCGCCATGTGTCCCATGACTTCGAGGATCCTCTGCTGCACGTGCATAACCGGGTGGAGGGCAACAACGAATACACCGCGCTTCTGTATGTACCCCAGCGAGCGCCTTTCGACCTCTGGGATCGGGACCAGAAGCATGGGGTGAAACTCTTCGTGCGGCGCGTCTTCATCATGGACGAAGCGGAGAAACTGATGCCGCGCTACCTGCGTTTCGTCAAGGGCATCGTCGATTCGGATGATCTGCCGCTGAATGTATCCCGGGAGATACTGCAACATAATCGCAAAATCGACACCATACGCCAGGCCAACGTGAAACGTGTCCTGGGAGCATTGGAGAAACTGGCTGAGGACGATGCCGACAAGTACCTGGAGTTCTGGAAGAATTTCGGCAAGGTGATGAAGGAGGGGCCAGCCGAAGACTATGCGAACAAGGACAAAGTCGCAGGACTTCTGCGTTTCGCATCGACCCATCAGGACGGTGACGAGCAGACGGTTTCCCTGGCGGACTACATTTCGCGCATGCCGGAAGGTCAGGAAAAGATCTACTACATCACCGCGGATACTCCGGCAGCGGCTCGCTTCAGCCCGCATCTGGAGTTGCTCAAGAAAAAAGGCATCGAAGTCCTGTTGCTCTCGGACCGGGTGGATGAATGGCTGGTCACCAGCCTCACGGAATACCAGGGTAAAACCCTGCAGTCAGTGGCCAAAGGTGAACTGGATCTGGGGGAACTGGAGGACAAGGAGGAACAGGAACAGCAGGAGAAACAGGCGGAGCAGCACAAGCAGCTGCTGGAGCGCATGAAGTCGGTACTTGATGAGTCGGTCAAGGAGATCCGCGTCAGTCATCGCCTCACAGATTCTCCCGCCTGCCTGGTTGTGGAGGAATACGACATGAGCGCCAATCTGGCCCGGGTATTGAAGTCTGTCGGTCAGGACGCGCCGCAAACCAAGCCGATCATGGAAATCAATGCGACTCATCCGCTGGTCGAACGACTTGAGCAGGAGAGTGACGAAGGCCGGTTTGGCGATCTGACGAAAGTTCTGTTTGACCAGGCACAACTTGCCGAAGGTGGTCAGTTGGATGATCCTGCCGCCTTTGTCAGACGTCTGAATACCCTGATGCTGAATCTGGCAGGGAATTGAAATCCCAAGGCGGTTGTGGTCAATAACAGGCCTGCGAGGGGGCGTATGCCCCCTAAATGAAGGAGGGTCATTGATTACAATCTCTGCCCGATGGATTTGCGGTGGCTAAATGGGCACATGTGATCAGCACGTTCGGAAGTGTTCACCAGTCCCCCAGACCTGGGTGAGACCATAAACCGACTGAATCCTCCCATTGATAGCCTCGACTGGTTTCACCGGATGCGGCGTGGCACACTTCGGTAAGCCTCCACCGGAATCCGCTGCATGGGAGGAACAGCGCGGGTTCTCCATTCAAGTGTGTGGATTGTCAACCACCGGAAGCAACAGGCTGTTGATTGTCGCCCAGAAGCATCTGACACAAGGCGTAAACCACCGTAACCCGGTCAGTTTACCGTTGTGAGAACCTGAAGGGCGACCTGACATACGGATCGCACGATCCGGGTAGCGATACTACCGACTGTTACGTCCGGATCTATTAAAAAACAAGCGAGGAGAATAACTATGCGCGTAATACTGCTTGGCGGACCAGGCGCCGGTAAGGGCACTCAGGCCAACTACATCAAGGAAAAGTATCAGATTCCTCAGATTTCCACCGGTGACATGCTCAGAGCCCATGTCAAAGCGGGCACTGAACTTGGCGTGGCCGCGAAGAAAATCATGGATGAGGGCGGGCTGGTTTCCGATGACATCATCATGGGTATGGTCAAAGAGCGGATCACCCAGGATGATTGCAAGAACGGTTACCTGTTCGATGGTTTTCCGCGCACCATCCCTCAGGCTGAGTCCCTCAAAGAGGCGGGTGTACCGATCGATGCGGTCGTCGAAATCGATGTTCCGGATGAGGAGATCATCAAACGCATGTCAGGTCGCCGGGTTCATCTCGCTTCCGGTCGTACCTACCACGTGGTCTTCAATCCGCCCAAGGTGGAGGGCCAGGATGATGAAACCGGCGAACCGCTGATTCAGCGTGACGACGACAAGGAAGAGACCGTAAAGGCTCGTCTGAAGGTTTACCATGACCAGACGGAACCTCTGATCGCATTCTACTCCAAGGAAGCCGATGCCGGTGCCTGCAAGTATGTGAAAATCAACGGTGTCGGCGGCGTGGACCAGATTCGCGATCAGATCTTCAGCGCGCTCGGCTAATCCTGCTACCGGAAACCACCCAACATTTCCGGAATGGCAATGAGGCCGCCTGTCATATCAATGCACGGCGGTCTCATCTTTTCCCCAAAAAATTCCCCGTAAATCAGAATTATTCAGAATCTTTCTAAGATTTATCTCAAGTGCACTCGGCCGCTTTCTGGACCACGGTTTTGATACTTGCCTGACACCGGAGGCAGGCGAATCGGGCGGGCAAACCATAGCCACATCTGCTAAGATGCTTTGAAAATTTCACAATCCTCAAGGGGCTGTTACGTGGCAGTAATCGAACTTACTAAAGAGAACTTTGAATCCACCATTACCGGAAACGGATTTGTAATCATCGACTTCTGGGCGCCGTGGTGCGGACCATGTCGTTCCTTTGCGCCAACCTACGAGAAAGTTGCAGAGGATCATCCGGACATCGTTTTCGGCAAGGTCAACACAGAGGAAGAACAGGAACTGGCGATGCATTTCCAGGTCCGTTCCATACCGACCCTGATGATTTTCCGCGACAGTATCATTATCTTCTCCCAGCCTGGGGCGCTGCCGGAATCCGCGTTTCGGGAATTGCTGAGCAAAGCCGGTGAACTGGATATGGACGAAGTCAGGGCTCAGATTGAGGCAGAACAGCAAAAAAGCTGATCCTGCAGATCTACAGGCTTGCTAGCCTCCGAGTGATCCATCCTGCCGTACTCTGCTGTGGAGGGGCGGCAAGGATATCACTCACCAGGGAATTGGTGCGTTGGAATGCTTCGATGTGGTAACTCGGGGCGTTGACTGGTTGCGCGGTGTTGGTGATGACACACCATCTGCGCCTCGACCAGACTCCGGTTTATCTGATGGCGGGTAAGCCGTTAAAGGTTCAACAACACAAAATGGCCGCAGGTCATATGTCATGTCGAGCTGTCGAAACCAAAAGCTCAGCCGCCGTTACATGACATGCGATTACCTTTCCTTTGAAATCACTTCTGTCCGATGCAAAAAAGCCCTGACTATCCCTGGAGTTTCAATCGGTTGTTTTCAACACAGCCGACCATGGGCATGGTTCTCGACCTGAGTGAAGAAAACTATCTTTTGCTGATGCGGATGGCTCCTGATCTGAATCAGATGTCAGGACGAGCGCAGTCCTGCTTGGAGGAGGGTATGGATCTGCATCTCGAGATACTCGAGCAGACGCCCTACACCAGCTTGATCCACATGACCTACTACTTCAGCCACAGCATAGGTGACTATCCTGATCCGGATGCGATGCTCAGGGTTTATCATGACTCCCGTCAGATCGATGTACTGGATCTGCGCCAATCGGCCTTGCCACTGCAGAAATGGGGTCACAATCCTACTCGAGCTCAACGCTGGAGAATCAATCTCTTTCTCTCGAAATGGCTCCAGTATTGCCTCAAATCCGGTCACCGATTCAGCCTGGACAAACGGATTTCCGATGATTGCATGGCAGTGAGTGAAATGCCCTGATGGGTGCATGAAATCACGGGGTATAGGATATCTTGGTTAATTAAAAGACTCGCCGAACCGGGTGGTTTGGGGTAAATTTAAAACGCTTGAGACTGCAGCCGGACAGCCTGTCTGAGCACTGCCTGCCCGGTTTTTCCCGGGGTAGAGGGAAGAGGGACCTGAAGAGATGCAAAAATGATAAAAGTTCTACTGGTTGATGATCACGAACTGATCAGAACCGGGGTTAAGGGAATACTCGATAATTCAGCAGACATAGAGGTGGCGGGCGAGGCCTCGACTGGGGAGGAAGCTATTGATCTGGTTAAGAAAACCTCTCCCGATGTTGTTTTGATGGACGTCAACATGCCGGGAATGGGCGGTATTGAGGCGACCCGGCGGGTGTTGCGTGTCAAACCGGATCTTAAGGTCATTGCCCTGACGGTTCTCGATGATGATCCATTTCCGTCACGTCTGCACGAAGTGGGTGCGATGGGTTTTCTCACCAAAGGTTGCCCCGCGGACGAGATGTTGCGGGCGATTCGCGCTGTGCACAACGGCCAGTACTACATTGCCTCCGATGTGGCCAGGAAACACACCCTGACGGAGTGGCAGGGTAATGCGGACAACCCTTTTAAAGTGCTCTCATCCAGGGAAACCCAGGTCCTTCTGCAGATTCTCGAAGGCCAGAAAAACCAGGAAATCTCGGATATCCTTTCATTAAGTCCCAAAACAGTCAGTACCTACCGTCAGCGCATTTACGAAAAACTCGATATCAAGAACGACGTTGAACTTACCCGGCTGGCTTACAGGCACGGGATCCTCAAGGACAGCGACAAGAACTGATGACGTTTGATCCCGCATGTCGACGCTGTCCGCGGCTTGCCGATTTTCTGCGCCAGGTGCGCAAAGATCACCCCGACTATCACGCTGCGCCTGTGGCGCCATTCGGTGACGAAACGGCCGATCTGCTGGTGGTCGGGCTTGCTCCGGGTATGCACGGTGCAAATGCGAGCGGCAGACCATTCACCGGGGATCACGCCGGAATTCTTCTGTACCAGACCCTGCACGATTTCGGATTTTCAAATCGGCCTGTATCCACAGCCCGGGATGATGGACTGAAGCTTCTCAACTGCCGCATCACCAACGCGGTCAAGTGCTTGCCGCCACAGAACAAACCGATCGGTCAGGAAATCAATCAGTGCAATGATTTTCTGAAACGCGAGTTGCAGGAGGTGCCCGAGGGTGGGGTTGTTGTGGCACTGGGTTCAATTGCCCATCAGGCCGTGGTCAAGGCCTTGGGACAGCGCCAGAAAGCCTATCCTTTCTCTCATGCCGGTGAACATCGGTTCGATGATGGCCTGACCTTGATCGATTCCTATCATTGCAGCCGCTACAACACCCAAACCGGCCGATTGACACCGCGGATGTTTCAACAGGTGTTCCGACGCGCCCGGAAACTCTTGCACAGCTGATTGAATATGCCGGTTGATCGAGCGTGACCGGGTCTCGTCAATCGAACGACCGGGCAGGCCGGCAGGATGCTTTCAGGTCCGTTACCTCCACAGGGTCTTAATCTTCAGGCTATCGCGCTATCATGGCGCGATGAAAGCCCATGCTCCCAGTCTCCGGACAGTCCAGATTCAGCAGTGGAAGATGAAATGAGTTCCGGGTTCGATCACTCCCGTTTTTTAAAGACATTGACCAGCCGGCCAGGTGTCTATCGCATGCTGGGAGACGCTGGCAAGGTCCTGTATGTCGGTAAGGCAAAAAATCTCAAAAAACGTGTTTCCAGCTACTTTACCAGGAGCCTCAATCGTCGCATCCAGGTGATGGTGTCACAAATCGTCGACATAGAGATTGTTGCCACCCATACCGAAGCTGAGGCACTGATTCTCGAGAACAACCTGATCAAGTCCCTCAAACCCCGCTACAACGTCCTCCTGAGGGATGATAAAAGCTATCCCTACATCTATTTATCGACGGATCAAACCTATCCGGCACTGTCATTCAAACGCGGCGCGCGGACCGGGAAAGGCCGCTATTTTGGTCCCTATCCCAGCGCCAGTTCTACCCGTGAGACACTGCAATTGCTGCAAAAGCTTTTTCCCGTGCGCCAGTGCGAGGACAGCTTCTACCGCAACCGTTCCAGACCCTGTCTGCAGTACCAGATCAAGCGTTGTACGGCACCCTGTGTCGGTCTGGTCAGGGAATCGGCCTATCAGGAGGATGTGCAGCATGCCATTCTGTTTCTCGAAGGCAAAACCAACCAGGTCGTGGATGAGTTGGTGCAGCGTATGGAACAAGCGGCAAGAACCCTCGCGTACGAGGAAGCCGCCCGATATCGGGATCAGATCAAGAGCCTGCGACGCACCCAGGAACGCCAGTATGTGAGTGGTGAAGCAGGAGACCTGGATATCGTCGCCCTGGCCAAGAAGGGTAACACGGCGTGTATTCAGGTCTTCTTTATCCGCTCGGGGAGAAATCTGGGGAATAAGTCGTTCTATCCTTCAGTTCCTGCCGGTTCTGACAGCCGATCGGTACTGTCTGCATTCGTCTCACAGTACTATCTGGAAAAGCCGGTGCCGAATGAATTGATCCTTAACCTCGAACTCGAGGACCGTGACCTGCTCGAAGAGGTTTTGAGCCGTCAGGCGGGACGGCAGGTCAGACTGAGTCACCGGGTCAGGGGCGAAAGGGCACGCTGGCAGACAATGGCGATCAACAATGCCAGCCTGGCACTTCAGGCTCGCATCCATGCCAACAGCGACATGGAGTTGAGGCTGACGACGCTCCAGCAGGTGCTTGACCTGGAAGCGGCACCTGAACGAATGGAGTGTTTTGACATCAGTCATACACGGGGCGAGTCGACGGTGGGTTCCTGTGTGGTATTCAATCAGGACGGTCCTCTCAAGTCGGACTATCGCCGTTATAACATCGAAGGGGTGACGGCTGGAGACGACTACGCTGCAATGGGGCAGGTGCTGGAACGTCGATATCAGCGAATCAAAAAGGGGGAGGTGCCCTTGCCGGATCTGCTGTTCATCGACGGAGGCAAGGGACAGCTGGCCACGGTTAACGAGCGCCTGCAGGAACTGGGTATCTCCGGTCTGACTCTGGTGGGAGTCGCCAAGGGGGTGGACCGCAAAGCAGGAATGGAACGGCTGTTCTTGTTGGGGCGAAAGGCACCGATTATACTGCCCCCAGATTCTCCGGCACTGCACCTTATTCAACAGATCCGCGACGAGGCTCATCGTTTCGCCATAACGGCTCATCGGCAGCGGCGCGCAAAAACCCGGCAACACTCCGTACTCGAGGAGATACCGGGAATCGGACCCAAACGACGTCAACGGCTCATGAAGCAGTTCGGGGGATTACAGGAACTTTCCCGGGCAGGGATCGAGGATATCGCCCGGGTGGAAGGCGTCAGTGTCTCTCTGGCAGAGCAGATCTATCGCGCCTTTCATGATTGAAACCATGATGGAGTGGAAAGGAATTCCTCTGCAGAGCCATCCTGAGAGGTAACTATGTGGAACGTCCCCAACATATTGACACTGTTGCGTATCGTGCTGGTGCCAGTGTTTGTGTTGCTGTTCTATCTGCCGGTGGAATGGGCGAGATTCAGTTGTGCGCTGGTGTTTTCCGTCGCGGCGGTGACTGACTGGCTGGATGGCTATCTGGCCAGAAAATGGGGTCAGGTTTCCCCGCTTGGCGCATTTCTTGATCCGGTCGCTGACAAACTCATGGTGGCGGTTTCACTGCTGTTGCTGGTGCAGTCGGAACCCACACCGGCACTGGCCATTCCCGCAGCTGTGATCATTGGTCGTGAAATCACCATCTCAGCCCTGAGAGAGTGGATGGCGGAGTTGGGCGCCCGGGCCATGGTGGCGGTTTCAATGATCGGCAAATTCAAGACCGCAGTTCAGATGGTGGCGATCCTGCTGCTGATCTATGACGAACCGCTTTGGGGCATCCCCATCTACACCGTGGGTTTCGTCCTCCTTTATATCGCTGCGATTCTCACCCTCTGGTCGATGGTGCTCTACATCCGTGCCGCCTGGCCCAGCCTGTTGGGTGAGCGACAGGTGAGCGGGACGCTGGAGAGACAGGATCCGGACGTTTGACAGTCTGTTGAGGTTCTCTCAGAGTCGTTCGAGACAAGGTGAAAGTTGCCAAAAATGGGCAGCTTACTCGATAAACGAACAATTAGAGGCGGATTTCAACGCTGGATCGTGCCGTCTGAACAGGATTTCAACGGCCTGTTAAGCTTTGCAGAGCGTGAAAGCCGGACTAGCCTTTTAGTGTAGGACACTGTGTCAGATCGGGACGGATGCTTCTGAGTCGTGGTGGCTGGCGCACTCCTGACCCCGGGGTCAATGATTCCTCAGGGTTAACAGTCTGAGCGCATGTTGTGTCAAATACCATGAAGTACCGTCTTCTCGGACGAGTTCCAATGTAAAAAGCAGTCAAAAGTGGGAGGTTCGCCATGAGTATGATTATCCGTTTATCAGGTGCTGTTTTCAGTGTCTTGCTTACGCTGACGGCTCAGGCTCAACCACCTGCCGGTTATTACGGTGGCGGACCTTCCATGGGATCGCCTTCAGTGGAACGGGGTGCCGGATTTTCGCAGCAGAGAGGGATTCGCTTCCAGCAGGATCAGGATGCAGCGGGTTACCATCTTCGTATCTACACACAGGGTTATGAGCCCGGTGCGATTGATGTCAGGGTTGAAGGTCCCTATCTGGTGGTACAGAACCAGGAGTCGCATCGGCTGGAGAACCGTTCAGAACGGGGCTACAGTTTCAGCTCCAACGCAATTTCTATGAAACGTCGTTTCAGAATTCCCAGGGATGCGGATGTGGCAGGCATGAGCCGGGAGGAGAGCGAAGGTAGTTTGGTGGTTACCCTGCCATATCGACGTTGAGCGTTTGAAACTATCGGATGGTGCCCGGGGCCGGGATCGAACCGGCACGACCCAAAGGTCGAGAGATTTTAAGTCTCTTGCGTCTACCAATTTCGCCACCCGGGCTGAAAACTCGCGTATCTTGGGGATGTTCGCTGAATAGGGGGGACAGAGCAATCGTCCTGATTCCCGTGAGCGATCAGGTCCGGTTACGACCCGTCACATCCCATATCCCATCCGGTGAGTGGCCGATGTGATCGATACGAGCCGGTAGCGTGTTTCATCGGGGGATGGATAATCAGTCAGATGCTTGTGATGTGTTCATGCACAGTCCGAGTCTAGGACGGAAGTACACAAGCTTGGTATCCAGTGGAACACGTTATCGGTGTTATGGAGGCTGAGCCCGGAATCGAACCGAGGTACACGGCTTTGCAGGCCGCTGCATAACCACTCTGCCACTCAGCCATAAGTCACGCCTGACATTCTATCATCTCTTTCCGATGATACGAATCGGCACATAAAAAAGCCCCGGGTGTGCCGAGGCCTCTTTATCGGAATTGGAGCGGGAAACGAGACTCGAACTCGCGACCCCAACCTTGGCAAGGTTGTGCTCTACCAACTGAGCTATTCCCGCGTCTTCAGGAAGGGCGTATTTTAGCTACACTTGAGCGCCTGTCAACCTTTTCTGTAACAACGAATACATTTGATTCGTCCATGTCACACTTTCCACCCAAGGCGTCTGATACAACCGGATATTTTGTCTCGGACAGGCCTGTTCACAGTGGCAATGAGAGGTGACTGAGCAGGTCCCGGTGAGACACATGCAGATTGAATTTCACGACGACATAGATGCCATCGATGCAACTGAGTGGAACCGTCTGGTTCCGGATCAGAACCCGTTCGTGCGGCATGAATTTCTTGCAGCCTTGGAACACCATGGCTGTGTGGGGGAGCGGTTAGGCTGGATACCGACTCACCTGTCCCTGAGACTGGACGGTCGGCTGATGGGCGCTGTGCCACTCTACTTCAAACATAACTCATACGGGGAATTCGTGTTCGATCATGCCTGGGCGGATGCTTACCGGCGCAGCGGCCTCAATTACTTCCCCAAACTGGTGAGTTCCGCTCCCTATACGCCAGCTACAGGCGGGCGACTGCTGGTCGATCCTGAGGGAGACCCGGAGGCTCTCCGGCAGCCCATGATCGATGCCATAAAGGGATTGATGGACCGTTCAGGTGCCTCTTCACTCCACTGGCTGTTTCCATCGCCAGAGGAGGGCGAGGCGTTGCTCAGGTCCGGATTGTCTGAGCGTCTGGGGGTGCAGTTTCACTGGCGCAATTCCGGTTATGCGGATTTTGACCAGTTTCTCGCGGAACTGACGACCAAGCGACGCAAGAATATCCGCCAGGAAAGGCGCAAGGTCAGGGATGCCGGACTGAGCATACGCCTGATTCCCGGGTTTGAGGTCTCACCGGACGAGTGGAAACTGTTTGATCTGTTTTACCGTAAGACCTTTGAAGAGCGCTACAGTCTGCCAACCCTGAATCAGGGTTTTTTTCAGGAAATCGGGCAGACCATGGGGGAGCAGGTGGTTCTGGTGATGGCCTATGAAGGCCGCCACTGTATCGCCGGTGCTTTGCTCTATCGCAGTAACACTGTGCTGTACGGCCGTCATTGGGGCGGTATACAACACCACGACAGCCTGCATTTTGAGGCTTGCTATTACCAGGGTATCGAATACGCCATCGCTCAGGGGTTACAGGTCTTTGAGCCTGGGGCGCAGGGTGAGCACAAGATCTGGCGGGGGTTTTTGCCTACCCTGACACGTTCGTACCATTGGATCGAGCATCCGGGATTTCGTCAGGGTATCGATCAGTTTTTGTCCCATGAAACCCCGGCAGTGCTCGATTACTACCGCAGTCTACAAGCCAATAATCCTTTCAAAGAAGCATAACCAGTTGAAATATCAATAAAATAAATAAATTAAAAAAAATGTGCATTTTTCCCAAATAAATGTTGACTAAATTACTGAGTTAATTTAGTCTGAATACCGAGTGATTTAGTAGGTAATTACATTTATACCCTGGAGGCATGACATGAGACTCTCAACCAAAGGTCGCTACGCAGTGACGGCAATGCTGGATCTTGCTATCAACGGCAAAAATGGTCCCGTGACCCTGGCGGAAATTTCCGAGAATCAGGGCATCTCCCTTTCCTATCTCGAACAGTTGTTTGCTGCACTGCGCGGCAAGGACCTGGTTCGCGGCGTCAGAGGGCCGGGTGGTGGTTACTACCTGGGCAAGAGCGCCGATGAGATCTCGATCGCCAACATCATCTGCGCGGTCGATGAATGGGTCGAGTTCACCCGTTGCGGTGGAAGGCAGAATTGCAGCGGTGGCGCCCGTTGTCTGACTCATACCCTGTGGGACGATCTGAGCACAGAGATTTTCAACTTCCTGGCGAATATCACCCTGGGCGACCTGGTTAAACGCAATCTGGGCAAGAAGAGCGGTGAGGAGAACCCACTGAGCATCGTGGCAAACTCCCGCTCCGAGGCTGCTTGAACCCCGGCTGAGTGAATCAATCCGGGGTGCACTGGAAACCGAGGCGGCCGTTCGGCTCGCCTCGGTTTCAAAGGCTTTGAATGGCGTGAGTTAATCAGGAAGAGGTGAATTTCCTCCGCTGTTTGGGCTATCATTAGCCGTTTAAGCTTGCGAAACCCTGCTCCCAGTGCAATCTCTCAGCTCCATTGCCGATCACATCCGCTGGGCGGCCAGCCGCTTCACAGAAGCCGGGCTGTTCTTCGGCCACGGCACGGATAACGCTCTGGATGAAGCCGCCGCTCTGGTACTTCATACACTCCACCTGCCACCCGATCTTTCCTCAAGCTGGTTGAACTGCCGCCTGACCGAGGAGGAGAGAATCCGCGTTGTCAATCAGATCATGCAGCGAATCGAACGCCGCATACCACTCCCCTATCTGACGGGGGAAGCCTGGTTTGCCGGACTGCCTTTCCATGTCAACGAGCATGTCCTGATACCCCGTTCGCCTATGGCGGAACTGATTCAACGGCATTTCAATCCATGGATCGAGTCATCCAATATTTCACAGGTTCTGGATCTGTGTTGTGGCAGCGGCTGCATTGGCATTGCCACTGCCGCGTACCTGGAGGACTGCCGGGTCGATCTCGTGGATATCTCTCCTCAGGCACTTGATGTGGCCCGCGAAAATGTAGCCGCCCACGGGCTCGAGGATCGTGTGACCGTCATCGAGTCAGACCTCTTTCAGGCCCTGTCAGGCAATAAATACGATCTCATTCTTTCCAATCCGCCGTATGTCGGTGAAGCGGAAATGGCCATGCTTCCGGATGAATATCGGCATGAACCGGTACTCGCACTGCAGGCTGATGAGGACGGACTTGAAGTTGTAAGACGCATTCTGCAGCAGGCTGGCGATTTCCTGGAACCCCATGGGATCCTCATCGTCGAAGTGGGAAACAGCGCGGATGCGTTAGCCCAGCGTTACCCGGAGATACCCTTTGTCTGGCTTGAGTTTGCCCAGGGCGGTGAGGGTGTGTTTGCGTTAACCGCTGCGGAATTGACCGAGCTTGCGGTCAAACTTAAATAAACGATCTAGAGATGCGAATACAATGAGTTTACAGAGAGCACGCAGCGCAGAAGAGTATGTGGACTGGGTCAAACAGGCCGTCTTCGAAGTTGACGACTTGCGGGACTGTTACGATTTCCAGATGGAGGAGATGGGACGCTATCCGAGTTTTCTCGACCCATTGGAGCAGGGCATCAAGGCATTGCACCAGTCCATGGTGGACGGGGAGTATCATTTTGATCGTGAAGACCTTCCCTTCATGCCACTGGTGGAACGCAATGGTGACGATATTCCCTTTGCCATCCTTCTCAGACGGATCAATGAGACGCACCGCAAGGGTATCGATGTCGATACCGAGTGATGTCCCTGCTGCCTAAGCGTTACATTCCCAAAAGCCTAAACCATCAAGAGCGACCATGGACCATACGACCTTATTCGATCTCGACCTGATCGCCAAGTACGACCAGAGCGGACCCCGCTACACCTCCTATCCCACCGCAGTCCAATTTCATGAAGGGTTCGGTGAAGAGGAGTACCGGACTATCGCCCGGGAGAGCAATGCCAGCGGCAGTCCCCTGTCACTCTATTTCCATATACCGTTCTGCGATACGGTGTGCTTTTACTGTGCCTGCAACAAGGTTGCCACCAAAGACCGCAGCATGGCCTCGGGATATCTGGCCCGGGTTTACGAAGAGCTGAGAATGCAGTCTGAGTTATTCGATTCATCCCGGGTTGTGACCCAGCTGCATTGGGGCGGCGGTACACCGACCTTCATCAGTCACGACGAAATGCGCGAACTGGTGGGTAAGACGCGCCAGTATTTCAATCTGCTGGATGATGACAGCGGTGAGTATTCCATTGAGATCGATCCCCGTGAGGCTCAGGGGGATACCATCAAGCTGTTGCGGGAGTTGGGTTTCAACCGGATGAGCCTGGGCGTGCAGGATTTTGAGCCGACGGTGCAGAAGGCGGTCAATCGGATTCAGAGCAAAGCGGAGACCCTGCAGGTCCTGCAGGCGGCCCGTGACGAGGGTTTTCGTTCCATCAGCATCGATCTGATCTATGGTCTGCCGTTTCAGACCCTGGAGAGTTTCTCCGCCACCCTCGACCAGATTCTGGAAGTCGATCCGGATCGCCTGTCGGTTTTCAACTATGCCCACCTGCCATCACGTTTCAAACCCCAGAGACGCATTGAAGAAAAGGATCTTCCGCCACCTCAGGAAAAACTCGACATCCTGCAGATGACCATCGATAAACTCTCCAGTGCAGGCTATGTCTATGTGGGTATGGATCATTTCGCCAAACCCAATGACGAACTGGTACTGGCCCAGGAAAACGGTACTCTGTACCGGAATTTTCAGGGTTACTCCACCCACTCGGATTGCGACCTGATCGGCCTGGGGGCCACTTCCATTGGAATGGTCGGACCCAGCTATGCACAGAACATGCGCAGCCTCGATGAGTACTACCAACGCATCGATGCTGGGCGACTGGCTGTGTTTCGCGGTGTGGCGTTGAACCGGGACGACCTGATCCGCAGGGATGTGATTACCCGGCTCATCTGTCACTACACCCTGTCCATGAGTGATGTGGAAAAGACCTGGGAGATGAATTTCAGGGACTATTTTGCAGCAGAGTTGGGACAACTGCAGGAGATGCAGGCTGACGGTTTACTCTCCATCGAGGTGGATCGCATTGTGGTGCAGCCGCGGGGACGTCTGCTGATTCGCAACATCTGCATGAAGTTCGATCATTATCTGGGCAGCACCGCCTCTCAGGGCAGTTTTTCCAAGGTAATCTGACGCTTTGCTGATTTGAAAAGGTTCGCCCGAGAAGATTTGAGCGCGTGGCATGCCTCAGCACACAACGGGTCCGGCCGCTGTCTGCGACCGGTTAGCGGGCCGTTCGGTTATTCGGATTTCAGCGCCTGAATAGCCTTTCTGTTGCCTTGCGCAGCAGACAGTTGAATCCAGTGCATGGCTTGACGGTCACTCTTTTGCACACCCAGCCCATGATAGAAAAGATAGCCTAAGGCATACTGGGCCTTGTCGTTACCATTCGCGGCCAGGGGGAAAAGCAGTTCAAATACCTTTTTGTACTGTTTGGCATTGTAGGCGATATGAGCTTCATTGAGGATCGCCGTGGTTTCATCGTAGGCGGGGTCCGGTGAGGTTGCGCAACCGGTAAGCAAAGCCAGGCAGAACAGGCTGATGATCAGAAACGGGTGTCGAGGTGTGTGAGTGAAATTCATAGCATCAGCCTACCAACTGGTTGAGGTCGAAGATGGGAAGCAGAATCGCCAGTACGATGACCAGTACGATACCACCCATGACCAGAATGAGAATAGGTTCGAAAAGTCCCTGAATGGTTGAGACCAGGGTTTCAATCTCCCGCTCCTGAATATCCGCGGAACGTTCCAGCATGCCTTCCAGATTACCACTGGATTCTCCGCTGGCGAGCAGACTGAGTGTCATGGGCGGAAAATAACCGGTTCGATCCAGTGCCTGATAGAGGCTGGAGCCCTCGCGAACACGCAGGGTTGCCTCTTCAACGGCGGTGCGCATGGGTAGATTGGTCAGCACCTGGGAGGCGATTCGCATGGCGTCGAGAATCGGTACGCTACTGGCCGCCATGATACTCAGGGTACGGGAAAAACGTGCCGCGTTGGCGGTGCGGATCAGTCTGCCAATTACCGGGATTCGCAGTTGGCTACGGTGCCACCAGCGCTTTGGACCCGGTTTCTTCAAAAGGTAGCTGACCATTACACCAAATGCGATCAGCACTAGAAGGATGATCAGACCGTAAGCCCGGAACACGTCGCTGGTTTTCATCAATGCACGGGTGATCCAGGGGAGTTCGGCCGACATGGTTTCGAAAACCCGGGTGACCTCCGGTACGATGAAAGTGAGCAGGCCGGCGACTATGAGTATCGAGACAATCGTCAGCAGTGCCGGATAGAAGAGTGCAAAGATCGTCTTCTGCCGCATCTGCTGGCGTTGCTCCGTATAGTCGGCGAGACGTTCCAGTACCACTTCCAGGTGACCGGATTGCTCACCGGATGCAACGGTTTTGATGTACAGCTCGGGAAAGGTTTTGGGGAATTCGCTCAGGCCGTCCGCGAGGGTGCGTCCCTCCAGCACCTTGGCCCGGACGGCCAGCAGGGTGCGCTCCACATGACGCTTGTCGGTCTGACGGGCCGTGGTTTTCAAGACGTGTTCCAAGGGCAGGCCGGAGCGCAGCAGGGTAGCCAGTTGGCGGGTCACCAGCGCCAGTTCCATGGCATTGATCTTGCGCTGGAAGCGCCGGCTTTTGCTGGTTTTGGTTCTGCCGCTGGCCGAGTCTATGGAGAGTGGGGTAAGTCCGGTTTCACGCAGTTGTTGACGCACCTGGCGGGCGCTGTCACCCTCGAGAACACCCCTGCGTTCCTTGCCTGTTGCATCCAGGGCTACGTATTCGAATGCGTCCAAGGTTAGCCCTCTTGAGTGACGCGGATGATTTCATCGATGGTGGTATCACCCTTGAGCACCCGTCTCATACCGTCCTGACGAATACTCTCACTGAACTGGCGGGCGTGCTTGAGCATCTCGGTTTCACCACTGCCCTTGTGAATCAGATTTCTCAGGGTCTCATCTATGGTGATCAGCTCATAGATACCCGTGCGTCCGATGTAGCCGTGTTGATGACATTTTTCACAGCCAGTGGGTGAATAGAGCGTCACTTCCTCATCCACGAGTGGCACGTCCATGAGATCCAACTCTTCCCGGGTTGCCTGGTAGGCTACCTTGCAATGCGGACAAAGGGTTCGAACCAGGCGTTGGGCCAGCACACCCACCAGACTCGAAGACAGCAGAAAGGGTTCCACGCCCATGTCGCGCAGACGGGAAATGCTGCCGATGGCGGTATTGGTATGCAGACTCGACATCACCAGGTGACCGGTCAAACTCGCCTGTACGGCGATCTGCGCGGTTTCGAGGTCGCGAATCTCACCCACCATGACCACATCCGGGTCCTGGCGGAGGATGGCGCGCAGGCCCCTGGCAAAGGTGAGATCGACCTTGTTGTTGACCTGGGTCTGGCCTATGCCGTCAAGATAGTATTCGATCGGATCCTCTACAGTGACGATGTTGCGGCTCTGAGTATTGAGCCGGCTCAAGGCCGCATAGAGGGTCGTGGTCTTACCGGAACCTGTGGGTCCGGTAACCAGAAAGATGCCATGGGGTCGTTTGATGATTCCGGGATCGATCTGTTTCAGCAGTTCCCTGGACATGCCCAGGTGTTCCAGATCAAGGCGCCCCGCCTGTTTGTCCAGCAGTCGTAACACCACCCGTTCGCCGTAACTGGAGGGAAGGGTGGAGACACGCACATCGACGGGGCGATTTCCCACCTTGAGGGAAATGCGTCCATCCTGGGGGATGCGCTTTTCAGCGATATCCAGCTGCGCCATGACCTTGATTCGAGACACCAGGAAGGATGCGACATTGCGCGGAGGGGTCAACACCTCCCTTAGTACACCATCGACCCGGAAGCGTACCACGAGACGGCTTTCATAGGGTTCGATGTGGATGTCCGAGGCCTTCTCCTTGATCGCTTCGGTGAACAGGGCGTTGATCAGGCGGATGATCGGGGCATCGTCATCGCTGTCGAGCAGATCCTCCGGTTGGTTCAGTGCCTGGGCGGCATGGTCCAGGTCGATCTCATCGCCCATGGTTTCCATGATCTGACTCGACTGTTTGCTGCCCGTCTCGTAGATCAGTGACAGCTGTTTCTCGAGACTCTCCTCGTCGATCTGCCGATAAGCCAGCGGGTGGCCGAGCAGGCGCCGGATCTCGCTCAGGGCGTTCAGGGAGATGCCGGGTTTGTGCAGCAACAGCAGATCCCCGGTCTGATTGTCACGTACCACCACGGCCCCGTGCCGGCGGGCAAATGTATAAGGCAATTGGGGCGACGCCGGAGACTCCTGCACGAGACCACTGAGCAGTTCGGAGGCGGCCTCCTCAGCAGTGGACAGTAGTTCGGATGTCTGGTCTACCATGTCATGGGTTGTCCAGTCAGAGAGACGGTTCAGGCGCCGGATCGTCAAAGGGGGGCGCCAGGGTGCCGAAACGGGGGGGCAACACAGGGGTTTCCTCGTCATCCATCAGATTGACCCCTTCCTGTTTCATCTTCATCTGCTCAGCACGGAAGTAGTTGTATTTGTCACCCGCGATCTGAGTGTTGATGGCCGCATCACGAAGTACCACCGGACGCAGGAAAACCATCAGATTACGTTTGATCTTGGTGGTCGTGTTGGCTCGGAAAAGGGCCCCGAGCAGAGGGATGTCACCCAGCAGTGGCACCTTGTCTTCGGTTTGCTGCAGATCCTCCTGAAGCAGTCCGCCCAGTACGATGGTCTTGCCGTCCTCGACCATGACAACCGTCTTGATGGTGCGTTTCTTGGTAACGATGTCACTGGTGCCGAGACTCGCAGCCTTGTCGATGCTGGAGATCTCCTGTTCGATCTCCAGTTGAATCGAGTTGCCTTCGTTGATCTGGGGTTTGACCTTCAGGGTGAGACCCACGTCTTCACGCTGTACGGTTTGAAACGGATTGACACTGCTGCTGGTGCCGCCGGTATCGGTATAGGATCCGGTGATGAACGGCACGTTCTGGCCGATCACGATCTCCGCCTCCTGATTGTCCAGAGTGGTCAGGCTGGGTGTCGAGAGGATATTGCTCGAAGTATCGCTCTCCAGGGCCTGTATCAAGGCCGCGAAATTGATTCGGTCACTATCGAAACGGCCGAGGCCGATCGAGGTGCCTGCCCCCAGGGCTACCGCCCCGGTGCCGAGATAGGTATTGGCTACGTCGGTAATCGAGGGGGACCCGAGATTGATCACACCTACCGGACCGCTACCGTCCGGGGTACCATCCACGACCCACTGTACGCCGAGCTTTTTCGCCTTGTCGTAGGAGACTTCCGCAATAATCGCCTCGACCAGCACCTGGGCGCGGCGAATGTCGAGTTTGCGGATGATTGCCTGCAGGGAGCGGAACACGTCCGGCGGCGCGGTAATGATCAGGGCGTTCGCGGCCTCGTCCGCCTGGATATTGACCGGTTGTTTGGGTTTGCCCTTGGCCGCCGCGCCAGCAGCGCCTCCCGAGGTATCGTCGATATTTTCACCCACCCCGGTGAGTACGTTCACCAGATCGACCGCATTGGCATATTTCAGGTAGACGACCTGGGCATTGCCCTCGTTGTCGAACGGTGTGTCAAGATGCTCGATGACCACCCGCGCCCGCAGGCGGGCGGTTGGGTCGCCGCTGATCAGCACGCTGTTGGTGCGCTCGTCGGCGACCAGCTTGGTTGAGTTGGTTCCGGGTGTCTTGCCGGGCGGTTCGAGACTTTCGAGTATCCGTACCACTTCAGCTGCCGAGGCATGTTCCAGAGTGACCACCTCGATGGAACTGTCACTCACGGTATCGATCTGTTCGATGATCTTGAGTACCCGGTCAACGTTGCGCCGGCGATCAGAGATGATCAACACGTTGGTATCGGGGTAAGCGGCGAGGTGGCCTTCCTGAGGGATCAGGGGGCGCAGAATGGGCACCAGTTGAGCGGAAGCCACGTTCTTGACCTGAATGATTCGGGTTACGATCTGGTCGCCGGGAAGTTCGCCAGGTGCATCGACCGTGGGGATGCCGCCCTGTTTTGCCTTCACATCGGGAACGATTTTGATCACATCGCCACTGGGAATCGTAGAGAAACCGTGGACTTCGAGTATGGAGAGAAAGACTTCATAGAACTCGTCGCTGTCCATCGGGTGCGCCGAGATCACCGTGACCTTGCCTTTGACCCTAGGATCGATGACGAAGTTTTTACCGGTATGTTCCGATACCGTCTTGATCAGTGCCTCGATGTCCGCATTGTTGAGATTGAGGGTGATCTGCTCCGCCTGCAGATTGACTGAAACCAGCAGATTCAGCAGTAGTCCACCGATCATCAGACGGAACAGCCCGGCACTCCATAACGGCTTGATATTCAGTCTGTTGCTTAAAGGGGTGAGCAGTTTATTCATGGCAATCAATGCCTCCCGCCAGGCACTCTGGATGGCGAGCCGTGATCCGCTTTTTCATGGGCCTGCCGGTATGCGGATATGTGAGGCGAAACTCTTTGTCCATCATTGGGTTATGTTGAAAATATAATGTATTCCATAATAGCAGATGATCGCACAATCGCCTATCGTCTGATCGCTGAAGATTAAAGCCTGTCACGATATATCACCTGATAACTGCCATCCGGCTGGCGTTTGCTGAATGCGGCCAGGGCCTTGCCAAGGCTAGGATCCGAATCCGCTCCCGGTTTGATATGTCCGTTCACCTGGAAGTTTCCATCAGTAGCGAGACTCACTTCACCGTCCACTCCGGTCGGTCCTCCCATGTCCTTGATCTGCATCAGGACCTGACCTTCAGGATTCGTGCTGACCTGCGCCTGAAGATCGCCGATCTTGAGGGGGAAAGGCCGGGTGATGGCTGAACCACGCCAAAGTACACGCCCCTCGGCCTGGACCAGACGTTGATCTTCCAGGTTGAAATTCGCATCATCCAGCGAAACCTGCCCGCTGATGTCGATACCTGCCAGTCCGATCAGGGGAGTGATCAATTCGGCCGGGAGTTGACCGGTAACCCCGGTGAAACGGATGTCGCCTGAGAACCCCTGACTCAGGGTGCCTTGCAGGGTCTGTCCCAGGTGGGTGATCTGCACATCGAAACCCAGACGTCCCAACAACAACTGGGTGGGGGCAAAGTCCCAGCTCAGTTTGTCCAGCGGTACCTTACGCAGGCTCATGGCTTCCATCTTGCCATTCCACAGGGTGCCTTTGATCCGTCCATAGGTGAAGGGCAGTCGCTCGGTATCACTGCTCAGCCAACCCAGGGCATGTTGAGCAGGCAGATTGATCACCAGGAACAGCAGATAGGTACCCACTCCCAGCAGTGTCAGCTTCCAGCCCTGTTTCATTCCTGACCACCCCGCTGGATCACGACCCGGGCGTTGACCAGTCCGGGGCCATCCTGCCGATCGATATTCATTGATTCGATCTCCAGGCCGTGTTGTTCGGTGAGTTGACCGAGCCAGCGGATCAGAATGTCGAATGGCGCCTGCTCGATCCACAGTTGTACCGCCCGGTCACCTTGGGGTTTGATGCGTTCGATCTGATCGCGCAGGCGGATGGTTTTGGCGGTCCTGTCCACCAGGGTGAGCAAGGCTTCATTGGTGGCTTTCGCAGAACCGCCCTGGGCGGCACGCATGCGTTGAACCAGACCGATGTTCTCCTGCATCCAGTGCAGCGTGGCAGTCTGGCTCTCCAGTCGCTGGGCCTTCTTGTCCAGGTCCCGGGTGAACGGGAGCCATATCACAAGATAGACGAGCAGGATGAGTATTGCGGCCGCGCCAAGAATCAGAGCCAGGTGCTCCTGCTGTGTTTTGCTTTGCCACCACTGCTTCATGATTTACCTCCGGTGATCCTGAGATGGGAGGTAACCTGATTTCCGGAGGCGTTAGCGGAGCGGATCTCCACATTCAAGCCGGCGGCTTGCAGCTGATTTTTCAGGGGTTCCAGCGCTTGCAACTCCTTGATGGTGAGCTGCAGGTCAAGCTGTCCGTCACGAAAACTGATGCTTTCCAGGGTGGTGTTCGGTGCCTTTTTGACGATCTCAGCGGCAGGCACGAAGAGGGTGGCGAATTGGGTGAAACCCGCGCCACTACCCTGTAAGGCCTTCAACTGCTGCTCCATCTGAACCCTGGGGTCGACGATGCGCTTGATGTCGGGGAAAGCCTGTTGAAAGGTTGTTCTGATCTCCTGGTCGAGGGATTTGCTCTGTTGCTCGTAGGTATAGTAGTCCTTGACCGTGGTGGCCATCGAGAGACCCGCAAATACTGCACCCAGTGCTGCGGCGGGTAGCCATCGCTTCCACTGCAGGGTCATTTTGTCGACCCTCAGGTACTCTCCCTGCAGGAGATTGATCTGGGTTTTTTCGTTCAGATTTGATGCCAGCAACGCCGTAAGCTGGCTGCGGCTGGGGATTGGTTGAAAGATGATCTCGCAATCTGCAGCGATGTTTTCAAGTTTGGCCATCGGTTCGACGGCTTCCAGGTGATGCACGATCAGCTTTTCCGGTGCG
Source organism: Candidatus Thiodiazotropha sp. (assembly GCA_040506775.1). Taxonomy (GTDB): domain Bacteria; phylum Pseudomonadota; class Gammaproteobacteria; order Chromatiales; family Chromatiaceae; genus Thiodiazotropha. The sequence goes on along the minus strand of JBEVWC010000002.1, from coordinate 629,942 downwards.
TTGTCCTGCGCCTGCTGCAAGGCCATGTCCAGAACGCTTTCAGCATTCATGATATCGACGCTGAAACCCTGATTCAGTTGGGTTTGAACCAGCAGGCAGTGATCATCCTGGTACAGATTCCAGGTTTTCTCCTGTCTCGGCAGGCAGGTCAGATCCGCGAACAACCCCATCGGCTCCAGGCCGACGTCCTCAAATCGGCTGAGCCAGTCATCGAGACGTTGCCGGGCAATCACCATCACCGGTGTGATCTGCTCGGCATCGATACTGCCGGCTGCAAAATGCAGTTCGTCGATGTCCTCAGTGAGTTCGTTTTCCAGGGAAAAGGGTATGGCCTGCAACAGCCGCTGGCGGTTTCGTGTGGGTATACGGACCTGGGTCAGGAGCACTTCGGAGGCAGGGATCAGCACCAGGGTTCGTTTACCCCGCGCCTGTTGCGCAGCCTCCTCCAGAGTGCCTTCCGCTGTGTCGTTGACAACACCGCCGCGAATCGACCAGCTGACCAGCCCGCAGCGGCTGTCGTGGCAGTGCAGTACGATAACTTCCGCCATCAAAATGCCCCAAGGGTTCGGGAAATAACCACGACATCCTGGTCGCTTTTGTATAAACGGCTGACCAATCTTTGGCTGTTGTTTTCCATGCGAACAACCGTCTCCAACTGATAAAACTGACTGTTAACTGAGATCAATGGCTCGATCTCTTCAGATTTTACTTTATTTTCATCCAAAAGGTCTCTCAATCTGGTAATAAAGGTGTTCGTGTCTTTGAACGGGTTCTCTTCCCGGTCCCCGGTAAGCTGTTCCACGTCCGCTTCGCTGAGCCCTGGGACAAGGGCCTGTAAAACCAAAGGGTCGGCAGTATTCACATTCAGAGCGGTTTTTTCCGGCAAGGCCACCACGTGGGGGACCAGCTTGTCGTATGTCTCCGCATCCACGCCTTTGATGAGACGTAATTCGGTAGCGCTGCCCATGAGGCCGTTGGCAGTGCGGTATGCGGGTTCCTGGGTCAGATAGGTCAGATCCTCGGCGCCATCCGGGAACAGGGTGTTGATGTCTCCATCCATCCAGTCCTGGGTCGCCTGGGCGATCGATTCTGGCAGTTCCAGGAGCACCAGCAGGCGCTGAAACTGGGCCAGGAAGGTGGCTACCCGTTCCTTGGCCTGGGTGTCCGCTTCCTCTTCCAGGTAGAGGTTGTTTAGGTTGAAACGTCCCTGCAGGTCTGTGGTAAGCGCCTGCACCTCGCCTCCCTCAACGGGGGTGGCGGGTAGCTCTTTTGCCCAGTCCTCGTCCAGTCCGTCATAACCCTTGCCAGCATCGTCCTTGAGGTCCCGGATCAGCATGCCCCGGGACCAGGCTTCACTGCCCAGGGTGAGATAGTAACCTTGATCCGCTGCCAGGATATTACTGGTACGCCGGATGCTGAGCTGCATCTGATGAGTCATGGCTACGGCGGCGATCGATGCCATGGCCACGATAACGATGGCGGTAATCAGCGCCACACCCTGTTGTTGTGCTCGCGTGCGGGTGCTGATCATGGGTTTTGCGCCGCCGCGTTCGTAACCTGCGCGGGGACTTCCTTAGCTAAGGGAAAGATACGTCTGATGTTGCCCCAGTCCTTGAGCTCCAGGTTGATCTCTATGGCCACCGGCAGGGTGGGCTGCTGGTCGGCCTCAACGCCTCGCACCTCAGGTGGCCAGCGGGATTGCCTGTTCAGTTCCTTGTCAAAGTAGGCAATCTCCAGGGCGGTGACCTGGTTGAACAGCTTGAACCGGTTGGGCTCGGTGTCCTGCGCCCGGTCCAGGACCGGCCAGGTGACACGATAGAGGGTTTCGTCTTCCAACTGGTAACCCACCCGTTGCAGATTGCTGCGGTTGAGTTTCATGGGATTGGCATAACCATCCCGGGTCAACTCGAGCAGAATGCCGGCGAATCCGCCGCTGGAGAGACTGGGTTGAGAATCACCGTGTTGATCACGCACCGGGCGGTCCACAATTTGGATGATATCCCGCTGCATGAGATTGAGACCCAATTGCAGTTGTGTCATACGCTTGCTGTACGCGCTGGTCTGCTGTTCGGTGTCCAGGACCACTTTGAGTCCTGAGTAGACGAAGGTGGCAATGATGGCAAAAATGGTGATTGCGATCAGCAGTTCCAGCAAAGTGAAGCCGTGCTGGAACAGGTGCGGTTTGCTGCCCGGTTCGAGCATCTGCGCAGCGGCGCCCCGGTGGGTGATGTGCTTCATGTCCGTCATTGATAGGGCTGTGACACGAAACTGATCAGGCTGGTCACGCTGTCCTCGTCGCCTTTTTTGCGAAATACCCGGATTTCGACCTTGCGAACCCGGTCATCCGGCGTCTTCTCGACCTCGCGCACCCAGTGCCACTTTTGCAGTCCCATCTCCTCGTCACCGCGCTGGGTGCCGGTGTCCGGCCACTTGCCACTGATCTGCAGGGTGGTCATCTGATTCATGGCCACCCAGTGGGCGAGGGTCTTGTCGCGCAGGTAGGCGACATTGACCGATTGATTCGCGGAGACGGAAATAATAGAGGCAAAGGCGATGGCCAGTATCGCCAGGGCAATCAGGATCTCAAGCAGGGTGAAACCCGCAGCGCATTTTCCAGCTCGAGAGGAATGAGGCCATTTAGTAGGGTGAGACATGTTCCAGAGCCAGTTCTCCGACTTCGTTTCCGGTCAGCCGATAATAGCTCTCCACATCCCGAGAGCTGATTTTCATCTCAAAAGGCGTCATCTCTCCACTGTTCATCAGGATGACTTCCGGGGTGCGTTTGTCCTCGTCATCGCCGGGCCGGAGAGATGTGGCAATGCTCAACTCCATCGGTTCAGGCAGTTCCCGGTCCCGAAACAGATCGTCACTCACCGGCTCCCAGTTTCCCTCAGTCAGGGCCAGAAACCCGTACCGCTGCTCGGTGATGTCGACGCCGATCAGTACGGAGCGGAGCAGGGCCTCCTCACTGGCGAGTTGGATCAGGCTGGTAAGACGGTTGGCCTCTTCCTTGAGTCGGTCGGCCGGGGTGTTACGGCCGATCGAAATGGCGACGATATTGATCACGATGGCAATGATGAACACCACGGTCATGACTTCGATCAGGGTGAAACCCCTGATCCGGCACGCACGCGTGCTCATCGGTTGGAGACAAGCGGTGTGCGAGGGGGTGATCCTCTGCATACGGGCCATTTGGGAAATCCCTGTCATGGCCTGACCGGTCACTCCAGGTTCCAGTTACCGATGTCGTCGTCGGTTGACTGGGGGTCGAGACCCGCCGAGTAGATGTCGATCGATCCGTGACTGCCCGGATTCAGAAACATGTAAGTGTTACCCCAGGGGTCGACGGGCAGCCGGTCCAGGTAGCCCCCTTCCTTCCAGTTGCGTGGTTCCGGTGAATCGTTGGGCTTGTTGACCAGCGCTTCGAGCCCCTGATCGGTGGTGGGGTAGATCATGTTGTCGAGGCGGTAAAGATTGAGCGCCGCTTCCAGGGCTCTGATGTCACTCTTCGCCTTGGTGATGCGGGCCTGCTCCGGGCGGTCCATGATCTTCGGCACCACGATTGCCGCCAGGATACTCAGAATGACCACTACCACCATCACTTCGATGAGGGTGAATCCCTTGGGGTGTGTATGGGACAGGGCGGGAATCCGCGCTCCCGGTGAAAATCTTCTGTCGTGCTTGCTGGGGCTGGCCTGCTGGGTCATAGTCTGGAACCTGTTGTTTTTGCGTAGGTTGATAGTTTGAAACCGGTCTATTATCAAGTGAATGCGAATCAGAATCCATAATCCACTCGAAATTCATTCTGGCAGGGTGATCCGATTCACCATTCCTTATAAGATGTCAGTCGTTGCGCCGCTGTCAGTCCCGGGGTGACTCTGGTGTCGTACTGATTGCGTCCTTATCCGACACGGTAAAAAATCCTGGGTTCCCATTCTCAGTCATCCGACTCAGCGCTTCGCGGGCCGGCCTGGAATCGGCATCAGACTCATGTGGGGGGTTGGTTTGAGCATAGGTATCATCAGCTACGCTGTATCCGCGTTACTGTTTTTCGTATTCAGTGTGCTGTTGATGACCAGTTGGCGCGGGCGAATCGAAGGTGTCTACCTGCTGGTGGCGTCCGCGACTTCCGCCTGTTGGGCACTCTCGGCCATCGTGTTCCAGGTCTATGAATCCTCATTCACCACGACCGTTTATCAACTGTTTGAAATCGCCCGGAATCTTGCCTGGTTTGCGTTTCTGTTTCACCTTCTGAACACCTTGCAACAGGTATCCGGTGCCGAAGGCAGGCTTTTGCGCTATGTGCCGGCCGGGATCTTTTCTGTCTCCGTCGTGCTGCTCGGTGTGGAGCTGCTGGCAAGGATCAATCCCGAGATGCGAGGTTGGATCTGGACCGCAAATCTACAGTTGATCGGTCACCTGGGTTTCTCTACCACCGGACTGGTTCTGATCGAACAGCTGTATCGCAGCACCCGGCCGGAAATGCGTTGGGCAATCAAGTACTTGTATCTCGGGATGGGAATTCTTTTCGCATACGATTTTGCCTTGTACGCGGATGCCCTGATGTATCGACACGTGGATACGGCGTTCTGGCAGGCGAGGGGGTTCACCAGCGCCATGGCAGTTCCCTTCATCGCCATTGCGGCCACCCGCAATCCGAGTTGGTCCGTGCGCGTATTCGTCTCGCGGCAGGTGGTGTTTCATGCCATGACCCTGATGGCTGCGGGTAGCTACCTGGTGTTCATGGCGGTGGTCGGATATTACATCCGGTATTACGGAGGAAACTGGGCAAAGGCCGCGCAGATCGCGGTGGTCTTCATTGGACTGAGTTTTCTGGCAGTGGTCCTGTTTTCCGGATCGTTTCGCGGGAAACTCAAGGTTTTCGTCAACAAGCACTTTTTCAGCTACAAATACGACTGGCGGGATGAGTGGCTTAGAGTGGTGCAAACCTTGTCCGAAGGGCCTGGTGGAGATGAAATCCGGCCCCGGGTGATTCAGGCAATCTCCGACTCGGTGGAGGCCAAGGGAGGCTATCTGTGGATGTTGAGCGATGACGGCAGTTATCGCTGCGTGAGTGAGTGGCAGGCATCCGAAATCAGCCTGGATATCGGCGCAGACTCTCCCTTGGTGGACTACTTTCTCACCAGCGATTGGATTATCGAGCTCGATGAATGGTCTGCCTATCCGGAACGCTACGACAATCTGCACATCGACCGGCAATTGATCGAACTCCCGGATATCTGGCTGATCATACCGATCAAGCACCATGAGATGCTCATCGGCTTTGTGGTGCTGACCCATCCCAAGCAGAGCCGTTCGATCAACTGGGAGGATCGGGACCTGCTCAAGGCGGCCGCCAAGCAGGCCGGAGGGTATCTGGCCCTGCTACAGACCACCGAGGCGTTGAGCCAGGCCAATCAATTTGAGGCGTTCAATCGCCTTTCCGCATTTGTGGTGCATGATCTGAAAAACCTGATCGCACAACTCGAACTGGTCGTGAAAAACGCGGAACGCCATAAAAACAACCCGGATTTTATGGACGATGCGGTGAAAACTATTGGTAACGCCGTGGATAAAATGGGACGATTACTTTCACAGTTGCGTCAGGGAAGGTTTGAATCAACACGTACCAAGCAGTTCTATATAGAAGAAGCCGTGGCTAGAGCGGTCAACGAACTCTACGCGTACCATCCAAAGCCCCATCTGGAGATCCGGGACAATTTTCTCGAGATCGTCGCGGATCAGGATCGCTTTACCGCGGTCATGGTACATATGATCAAAAACGCCCAGGAAGCGACCGAAGCAAGCGGTGCTGTCAATGTCACCCTGGAACGCCGGGATCACTCAGCCATCATCACCATCCAGGATACGGGAAGCGGAATGGAGGAGAAATTCATCAAGGAACGGCTCTTTCGGCCGTTTCAAACCACCAAGGGTAATGCAGGCATGGGTATTGGCGTCTATGAGACCCGTGAATATGTCAAGTCACTCAATGGACAGTTGAGCGTCTCAAGTGAAGTAGGCACTGGAACGATATTTACGATCACCATCCCCCTTCATCAGACGACAACGGCATCTGAGGGCGAGACGGCGTCACCCTTGTCCTGATCTGAGCCAAGAAGCGGATCCACGGATGATTCGACAGGGTGATGAATATGAAAAACAGGGTGTTCCGATAACAACATCGATCAAGGGGCAGAATCCCTGAGTGAAAACCCGCAGGTAGCGGTTCTGAATGTAGAAATTGAGGCGAAACTGAGTGAGTAAAGTCAGCAATCAACTGAAACCGTTGATCATCGTGGAGGACGACCCGGGCCTTCAGAGTCAACTTAAATGGAGTTTCGATGGCTATGATGTACATATTGCCGGCGACCGGGAAACTGCCATCAGTTTGTTGAGAAAGACCACCGCCGCGGTGATTACCCTGGACCTGGGATTACCGCCTGATCCGACCAATGTAAGTGAGGGTTTTTCCACGCTGCAGGAAATTCTCAGTATGCAGCCGCAGACGAAGGTGATCGTGGTCACCGGAAATGACGATCGGACGAACGCGCTCAAGGCGATCGAACTCGGTGCCTATGACTTTTATCAGAAACCCATCGATCCGGATGTGCTCAAGGTGATCATCGAGCGGGCCTATCATGTTCACGGCCTGGAAGAGGAAAACCGCAGGCTCAACCGAATCCAGCGTAATTCACCCCTGGATGGCGTGGTGGCCAACAGCCCCGAAATGCTGGAACTCTGCAGGGTCATCGAAAAGGTCAGTCCGACCAGTATCACGGCGCTGCTGCTCGGTGAGAGTGGTACCGGAAAAGAGGTGCTGGCGCGGGCCATCCACGGTCTGAGTGAGCGCAGGGATGAGAAGTTTGCTGCCATCAACTGTGCCTCGATACCTGAGAACCTCCTGGAAAGCGAGCTCTACGGATACGAAAAGGGTGCCTTCACGGGCGCCGTGAAGCGCACCATCGGCAAGATCGAGTCCGCGAATGGGGGCACCCTGTTCCTCGACGAGATCGGTGATATGCCTCTGGGTCTGCAGGCCAAGATGCTGAGATTTCTCCAGGAACGGGTGATTGAGCGGATTGGCGGACGGGATGAAATACCCGTGGACATCCGGGTCATCTGCGCCACCAACAAGGATCTCGAGGAGATGATTGCGAGAGGAGAGTTCCGTGAGGATCTCTACTACCGCATCAGTGAAATCATTATCAATATCCCTCCATTGAGAGATCGGGCAGGAGATGCCGTATTGCTGGCCTGGTCATTTCTCGGCAAATACGCGAAACAGAACGGTTCAAAAGTCACCGGCTATACCAGCGAGGCACTCAAAGCCATCGAGGAGTACAGCTGGCCGGGAAATGTGCGGGAACTGGAGAACCGGATCAAACGTGCTGTGGTTATGGCGGATGACACTCTGATTACACCATCAGAATTGCAATTATCCGCCGAATCAGAGGACCACATGCCCATCAACCTGCGGGAAGTGCGCGAACACGCAGAGGCACGGGCAATCATCCGGGCCATGAGCTACGTGGGCGGCAACGTTTCCAAGGCGGCCGATCTGTTAGGTGTGAGCCGACCAACACTCTACGATCTGGTCAACAAATACGGCCTGAAATAGGTCCGGCTGCTGATCACCTGTGATTCATCCCGGGGCGCTAGCTGTCTGAGCACTCAGGCGTACAGACTTACATGGACACTGATACTTGCATGAAGGATTACTTTCAACTCAACGTGCTGTTTCTGCTGCTGATTATTTCCCTGCTGACTGGATGCAGCCGCGGGATTGATGAAGCAGAGCGCCTGCAACGTGCCGAGGCCGGCTTTGAGGAAGGTCGCTATTCAGAGGCGATTATCGACCTGAAGAACATCCTGCAGGCAGACACCAAACATCAATCCGCACGTATCCTGCTGTCCCGCTGCTATCTCGCAATCGGGGATGGCCTGTCTGCGGAAAAGGAACTGAGTCGATTGGATTCGTCCCACCAGGATGATCCGGAAGTGCAGCAGATCCAATTGTCGGCCTGGGAAATGCAGGGAAAGTTTTCGCAAATCGTGGAAGCCTATGAAAAAGGCGCGCTTTCTCAAGCGGGTCGAATTCGCGTTCGGGAAATCGTCGCGAATGCCTACATCCATTTGAAGAAACCCCAGCAGGCGGATGATCTGGCGGCAGGGTTGTTGGCGGAACAGGCGCAAAACGTCAATGCCCTGATTCTCAGGGCTAATGCCGCGAGTATGCGGGATGACGATGACACGGCAATCGAATTCCTTAACCGGGCGATCGGTATCGATGCTCAAAATCCCCAGGTCTGGCGTGTTTTGGGCGCAATTCAGGTCAAACATCTGCAGTATGATCAGGCGATCGACTCGCTGAAGAAGGCGGTCACCCTGGCACAGGCGAAGGATCCACGGATGGAGAAGTTCCTCACCCGGGTGACGCTGATCCAACTGCTGGTCCAGCAGGGCAGGTTGCCTGAGAGCCAGCAATATCTGGATGATCTGGCGAAATCCGATCCCGGAAATCCCCTTGTGCTGTATCTGAAGGGTCTGCATCACTACATCGATAAGCAGTACGATCTGGCAAAGACAGATTTGACCGGCGCTCTCGGCAAGATGCCCAATCATCTGCCGACCTTACTGCTTCTGGGGGCCATTCATTTTTCCGAAAATAACCTGGAGCAGGCAAATCTGCTGATGACGCGATATGTCAATCAGGTACCCACACATCTGCAGGCGCGTAAACTGCTGGGAGAAATCAAGCTCAGGCTCAATAAACCAAAAGAGGCGTTGAGTCTGCTCAAGCCCGTAGGGACACAACAGGATGATGCGGAAATCCTCTCCATGATCGGGATTGCCGCAAGCCAGTCTGGCGATTATCTGCTGGGTGTCGAATACCTGAAAAAGGCCATGCAGAGTCATCCGGAGGATACACGGATCCGAGAGGAGCTCGCGAGACTTTACCTCAGCCAGGGTGCGGTGGACGAGGCAATAGTTGAGCTGGAGCAGCTGGAAGCCAACGGTGATCATCACGCAAATGCCCTGCTACTGCTTTCCTACCTCAAAAAACAGGACTATGCAGCTGCGCGTAAACTTTCCGATCAGATGCTCGCCAGAGGAGATGCGGTACGTTCTCCCATGGACTACCATCTGCGAGCGCTGATTGAGCTGGCTACCGGCAAACGCAACGAGGCGCGTCATTTTTTTCTCAAGGCCACCCAACTCGACCCAGCCTATGTCCCTGCCCAGATCGCACTTGGGCGTATGGATCTGGAGGATGGCCACCTGCATGAAAGTGGTGATCGTCTGAATCTGGTGCTGGCCAGGGACCCGCAAAACCTGCAGGTACTGATATTGATGGCCCAGCTCAGCGAGCGAATGGGGCTTCAGAAAGCCGCATTGGATTGGTTGGAGAGGGCTGCAGACACTCCGCAGAATCCTGTCATGCCGCGGATGATTCTGGCCCGTTACTATCTGCGCACACATCAGCCGGAGAAGGCGGCGACCTACCTGGATGAAACCGCATGGCGCACCAGCAAAGACACCGCAGTACTTTCACTGATCGCCGAATTGGATCAGCAACTGGGCCGTGAAAAGGAAGCGGAATCCCTTTTGCATCGAATCATCGATCTGAAACCCGAACAGGAAGGGGCCTATCTGCAACTGGCCAATCTGCAGATGGGCCGTGGTGACGTAAATGCTGCCAGGAACACCCTTCAAACACTTGAACCCACCAGTCCGAATGCCAAACGTTTGATGTTCGACCTCGAACTGAAACAAAAGCGGTTCGCACAGGCGCGGGCTATTGCCGAGGAATTCCTGCAAGATCCGCAAACGCGTTACACCGGCCTCGCTTTGCAGGTCAAGGTCTACCAGGCCCAGGGAGAGGATCAGAAGGCAACTGAACTGTTACAACGACAGGTCACCTCAGAGACTCCTTTTTATCTGGTGCAGATGCTCGTCGACAGCTATTTGAGGCTGGGCGATATGGCGTCGGCGGTTAAGCTTCTGAATGAACAGATCGATCAGTCTGCCGGGGCCCGGGAAAATCAGGCCAGGTTGGCTCTGGCGATGATCTACCAGTCACAAGGGCAGTCTAATGAGTCTCTGGCGTTGTATCAGACCATCCTGACACGGGATGCCGGTAATGTGGTGGCGCTGAACAATGCGGCTTTGCTCAGTTTTGAGACAGACCCGAAACAGGCCCTGGTGTATGCCCAGCAGGCCTATCAGCGAGTGGGTGATTCCGCCCCGGCGGTAACCGACACCTTTGCATGGCTGACGCACCTATCCGGCGATACCGGTACTGCCCTGAAAATTCTTGGACCGGTGATGGATCGCACCGCGGATCCGAGCATTCGATACCACTATGCGGTGATGCTGAACGCGAGTGGTAAAAATCACGAAGCTCTGGCAATTCTTCAAAAGGTTTTCGAAAATAAACAGCAGTTTCATGAATCTGAAGAAGCCAAAAGGCTGCTAAGTGCGCTATCATCCGAAAATGGTTGACCACGGCTGGTTGAACCGGGAGTGGTCCGGCGATTCTTCTGAATATGTTCGCTGAGTCATCGTTATCAAAGTCGGTTTGATATCATTAAATATCAGGAAAGTATTATGTTATCAGTACGTTATGCAAAGTTTTCCAGTTTCGCAGCCAGCTTGGCGCTGTTGTTGTTGAGTGCCTGCTCCAGCACACCGGAGATGAATGCCAGCACCACCGGGGATGCCTCGGGTCAGGCCTCGTCCTCGTCTCCGCTGTATCTGATAGGACCGGGTGATACCCTGAACGTTTTTGTCTGGGGTGATCAGGAACTGACCACCGATGTGGTGGTGCGTCCCGACGGTTTGATCACAACCCCTCTGGTGGAAGACCTGCCCGCCAGTGGCAAGACGCCCACCGAGTTGGCAAGGGATCTCGAGCAACGCCTCTCCCGCTTTGTGAAAAACCCGAAAGTTACGGTCAGTGTCAGACAGTTCGTGGGACGATATACAGAACAGGTCCGGGTCGTTGGGCAGGCATCACAGCCCCAGTCCATTCCGTTTCGTGAAGGGATGACGCTGTTGGATGTGATCATCGAGGTCGGTGGCCTGACTGAGTTCGCGTCTGGCAACAAGGCCACGATCGTTCGTAAACTCGGCAATGAAACCAAACAATACCGTGTTCGTCTGGATGATCTGATCCGGGATGGCGATATATCCGCCAACGTGAAAATGATGCCCGGTGACGTATTGATCATACCGGAGACCTGGTTCTGACCTACGCCCGGGTTACGGGTGCGCACTTCCTGATATCCTATGGGAACGGTTTGATATGAGCAGCATAGAAAAAGCAATCGAGCGGCTGGCGAAAGCCAAAGGTGAGCATCCGGCTCCAAAAACGGAAGAGCTCTCCCAAGCATCGAAAGCGGAGGCTCAGGAAACTGCAGCAGTCCAAACAGCCAGTACGCAGCAAAAATCGCCCCCGGATATCCGCAAAGATGTCGAGCAGTCAGCCAAGAAGATCAGCCTTGATTATGAGGCACTGTCTCGCATTGGTCACATAGTTCCGCATTCCGGCAACAAGGTGCTGGAAGAGGAGTACCGGATCATAAAACGTCCGGTAATACGCAATGCCCTGGGTAAGGGGGCAGTACCGATTGAGCACGGCAATCTGGTCTCCATTTCCAGTTCGCTCCCCTCAGAAGGAAAGACCTTTACCGCCTTTAATCTGGCGTTGAGTATTGCGACCGAACTGGACTCCACTGTACTGCTGATAGATGGAGACGTACTGAAGTACTCGTTGAGCCGGCTGTTGGGTATCGAAAACGAGCCCGGCTTGATCGACCTGTTGAGTGACCGTGAATGTGAAGTGTCCGATGTCATCATTCACACCCAGATCCCGAAGTTGAAACTGATCGGCGCGGGAACCCGGTCCGAGAAATCAACCGAACTGCTGGCCAGTACGGAAATGGAACGACTGCTCGATGAGTTGGCCCTTCGCTACAATGACCGTATCGTAATATTCGACTCCCCACCGCTGCTGGCAACCAGCGAGGCCGCAGTACTCAATCACCACATGGGACAGATTCTGGTCGTGGTCGAAGCAGGGCAGACTCCTGTGGAAGCGATCAAGGATTCGCTCTCCCGTCTGGATCAGGATAAGGCCATTGGGCTGATTCTGAACAAGAGTCGTGAAGGTAATGGTACCAACTACTACGGTACCTATTACTGATAGCGGAAGATCCAAAAGGTCGACAGTTCAGGGTGGATAGCGGTCCGCCCTGCTGATTACGCCTGAGTCCGGCCAAACATGCATGTGCTCCTGATGTGGTTGGGTGCTTTGAGACGAATCAGCGCACTGGAGTCAGCACCTGTTGCGGGGCTGGCAGGCAGTTGAAATGCTACTCAGACGATATGACCCTGCGTTGAAATCCGCCTCAAAATGCTCATTTACTCCAGTAATCTTTGATTTTTCGACCTGTTTCGCCTTCTCTCATACTCGCCTGAGCAAATGTCAAAAGCCTGCTGACAGTCTCTTCGGATCGACAGGTCCCGTTGTTCACAACCTCGCCAGACTTCATGATCTTGGGATTACATCAAATGATTATCGGCTCTAGCAGAACATACTCGGCCGACTGACCCACTCATTTCCCTGGTCTTGTTCCTCGTGCTTTGCGCATATCCTGATATCCAGATTACATGGGGTTTGTTGAGCTCATGAAGCTGCTTGAATGTAGACGGGGAGGGCATAGGGAATTCTCAGAAACACAAGTCACTTGTTGATCCTGGTGATCCGGCCTACCCCTGGTGATCTGTTAAAAATGTGAAAAAATTCCCAAAAATGCACCCCGGGCCTGTCAATCATCGCCATAAAACCCCATAGTCGCACTGTGAATTAACTATGCAGTGCCGGATGGCTGGATCAAATCAGGTAAATATCGGTGAATAGAATTCTCTGTTATGATCGCGGACTTATTGAAGTTTTCCTACTCCCAGCGGGTATCAGGATAGCCGTCACAACCTTGTGAATGCCCGGTTGAGTCGGGATAATAATTCTCAATTCCTACAATCAGACTGAGTCATAGAACAATCATGAAAATAGGCCTGTTGAAAGAATCTGCGTCGGGTGAGTGCCGGGTGGCGCTCTCGCCGGACATTACCAAGAAGCTGGTAGGAAAAGGGTTTCAGATCAATGTCACGTCTGGTGCGGGGCAGTTGGCGCATTTTACCGATGCTCAGTACGAGGAGGCTGGCGCCAGCGTGGTATCCGCCGAGGAGGCCCTGAAGGCCGATATCCTGGTGCGGGTGCGCAAGCCTTCGGCTGACGAGGTTGCGCAAATGCCAAAAGGCGCTCTGCTGATCTCCCATATCGAGTCCTGTGAAGTGGATGATGTCCTCAAGCAGGTATTGGAGAAACAGATCACCTTCCTGGCCATGGAGCGCATACCCCGGATTTCGAGAGCCCAGGCCATGGATGCCCTGTCCTCCCAGAGCAACATTGCCGGTTACCGCGCGGTGATCGAGGCAAGTGCCCATTACGGACGTTTTTTTCCGTTGATGATGACCTCGGCCGGTTCCGCCAAACCGGCTAAGTTGATCGTGCTCGGTGCTGGCGTGGCAGGCCTTCAGGCCATCGCTACAGCACGACGTCTGGGTGCGGATGTATCCGCCTACGATGTCAGGCCTGAGACCAAAGAGCAGATCGAATCCCTCGGAGCCAAGGCCATAGAACTGGATATCGGTGAGAGTGGTTCCGGTGAGGGAGGCTATGCAAAGGAACTCTCCGATGAGGCCAAAGCGCACCAACAACAGGCCCTGTCGGATGAACTGAGCAAGGCTCATGTGATCATCACAACGGCATTGATACCCTGCCGACCGGCCCCGGTGCTGATCACCGAAGAGGTGGTCAAGCGCATGCGTGAAGGCTCGGTCATCGTGGATCTGGCTGCGGCAAACGGCGGCAACTGTCCCCTTACCGAGGCCAATCAGGTCGTGGTTAAGCATGGCGTTACCCTGATCGGCCATACGAACTATCCTTCGATGGTGGCCTCGGATGCGAGCAATTTCTATGCAGGCAACATCATGAACCTGCTCAACATCATGGTGGATAAAGGCGATGACGGGCTGCTACTCAAGGATCTGGACAGTGACGAAATCACCGCCGCCATGCGCTTGAAAGCCGAATCCTGATTGCTGCTCCGCCATCGAATCATAACGAGAAAGAGAAAACCTATGCCAGATACACTCGTTGCGCTCTATGTCTTCGTCCTGTCGTGTTTTATCGGTTACTGGGTCATCTGGGGTGTCACGCCCTCCCTGCATACACCGCTGGTTGCACTGACCAATGCCATTTCAGGCATCATCATCGTCGGGGCGCTGTTGGTGACAGGGCTGGAAAATGTAGGCACCGCCGCTGAGATCTTCGGTTTCATCGCCGTCCTGCTGGCCTCCATCAACGTGTTTGGCGGCTTTCTGGTCACCAACCGCATGCTGGCCATGTTCAAGAAAAAAGATAAGTGAGAACCTGAACGATGGAGATATCTGCAAACACCCAGTCGATCGCTTATCTGGTTTCAGCGATTCTTTTTATTCTGGCTCTGAAAGGGCTGACCCATCCCGCCTCGGCACGTCGCGGCAACTATCTCGGCATGACCGGCATGGGTATCGCGATTCTCGCCACCCTGCTCGGGCACGAGGTTCAGTCATACGGTTTCATCCTTGCGGGCGTTGCCGCCGGTGCCCTGATCGGTGCGGTCCTGGCGTCCCGGGTGCAGATGACCGCCATGCCGCAACTGGTCGCAGCGTTGCACAGTTTCGTGGGTATGGCCGCAGTGCTGGTGGCGATTGGCACCTATCTCAACCATAGTGCCGAAGGCAGTCTCAATCCGGTCATGATGGGCGAGTTGTCCGCCGGCATCATCATCGGCGCGATCACCTTCTCAGGTTCCGTGGTGGCCTTCGCCAAGTTGCAGGGCCTGGTCAGTGGTGCCCCGGTCAAATTTCAGGGACAACATGCCTTGAATGCTGCCATGGCTGCTGCGACTGTGGGACTGGGCATCCATTTCGGCATGACCGAAAGCATGACCTCCCTGGTGCTGATGACGCTGCTGGCCTTTATCCTTGGCTTTACCCTGATCATTCCCATCGGCGGGGCCGACATGCCGGTGATCATCTCCATGCTCAACAGTTATTCCGGCTGGGCTGCGGCAGCCACCGGTTTTACCCTGGGCAATCTGTTGCTGATCATTGTCGGCGCGTTGGTCGGTTTTTCCGGTGCGATCCTCTCCTTCATCATGTGCCGTGCGATGAACCGCTCGATCGTCAATGTGGTGTTCGGCGGTTTCGGCAGCGATTCGGGCGGTGAGGCCAGCGCAGCCAGCCAGGCAGCGCAGAAGGGCGTCAAATCCGCCTCGGTCGAGGATGCCATCTACTGGATGGAAGACGCCAACAAGGTGATCATCGTTCCGGGTTATGGCATGGCCGTGGCGCAGGCCCAGCACTCTTTGAAAGAGATGATGGAACTGCTCGAGGCCAGGGGTGTGAGTGTGAAATTTGCCATTCACCCGGTTGCCGGGCGCATGCCGGGTCACATGAACGTGCTGCTGGCGGAGGCTGACATCCCCTACGATCATGTGATGGAGATGGACGAGATCAATCCCGAATTTCCCACCGCCGATGTCACCCTGGTTGTGGGCGCCAATGATGTGGTGAATCCGGCCGCGAAATCGGATGCCTCAAGTCCCATATACGGTATGCCCATCCTGGATGCGGCCAAGTCCCGCCAGGTCTATTTTCTGAAACGCTCGATGAGTCCCGGGTACTCCGGTGTGGATAATCTGCTGTTCTACCAGGACAACACCTCACTGATCTTCGGCGACGCCAAGGATACCATCGAGGGTATGGTGGCCGCGCTCAAAGGGGGAGGGCACTGATCGCCCGGCGGGCAGTGATTCTCTGACCACCGGCCCGTTCTGACGGGTATCCGATTGACACCGATCCGAGTTGCATGACAATTACGGATCGGGTGGCACATCTCATTGCGGACAATCAGCCGACCGACCTTCACAACGTGAAACAGGAATCGTCACCGGCAGGTCCGGACCTACTTCTTACTGATCTTCCCGGTCGCCAGGAGTTGGATGGCTGCATGATGATGGATCGTCATCGGCTTTCCCGGCGTCTGCGCAACCTGATTCAGAGACAGGGCAAGCCCGGAGATGATTCCCAGCGGCTTGTGGAATTGTGGCAACAGATCCGGGCATCCCAGGAGCGCCTGAATGCCCGCAGGGCCCGATTGCCCGAGCCCTCCTTTCCGGCGGAACTGCCGATCACCCAGCGTCTTGACGAAATCAAGGCTTTGATCGCGAAGCATCAGGTGGTGATCCTCTGTGGCGAGACCGGTTCGGGCAAGTCGACGCAACTGCCCAAGATCTGCCTGAGCCTGGGACGGGGAGTGGAAGGCTTTATCGGGCATACCCAACCGCGCCGCATGGCGGCCCGCTCACTCGCCTCCCGGGTTGCCTCCGAGCTGGGTTCGTCCACCGGTGAGCAGGTTGGATACAAGGTTCGTTTCAGCGACCGGGTTGGTGACAATACCCATGTCAAACTGATGACCGACGGAATCCTGCTGGCGGAGATCCAGCAGGACCCTTACCTCAACCAGTACGATACCCTGATCATCGATGAGGCCCATGAACGCAGTCTGAATATCGACTTCATCCTGGGTTATCTCAGACAGCTGTTGCCCAAACGCCCTGATCTCAAGCTGATCGTGACCTCGGCCACCATCGATCCGCAGCGTTTTTCACAACACTTCGGCAACGCGCCGATCATCGAGGTGTCCGGTCGGACCTACCCGGTGGAGGTGCGTTACCGGGCGCCGCTCGAAGAGTCCGAAAACGAACGTGACGATCCCATGCAGCAAGCAGTTCTGGACGCTGTGGATGAGCTTTCAACCCGTGATCGGGGGGATATTCTGGTTTTTCTCAGCGGCGAGCGGGAGATCAGGGAAACCGCGGAGAGCTTGCGTAAACACAAGTTGCAGGCGACGGAGATCGTGCCGCTCTACGCCCGCCTCAGCCTGGCGGAGCAGGGGCGGGTGTTCAAGCCCCATACCAGCCGTCGCATCGTACTCGCCACCAACGTGGCCGAGACCTCACTGACCGTGCCTGGAATACGCTACGTCATCGATACCGGGTACGCCCGCATCAGCCGCTACAGCCACCGCAGCAAGGTGCAGCGCCTGCCGGTTGAGCGGGTGGCTCAGGCCTCGGCGGATCAGCGCAAGGGACGGTGCGGCCGGGTTGCGGCGGGTATCTGCATCCGCCTCTACTCTGAGGAGGATTACAACGATCGGCCTGCCTACACTGAGCCAGAGATTCAGCGCACCAATCTGGCATCCGTGATTCTGCAGATGAAGCTTTTACGGCTGGGAGAGATCGCCGATTTTCCTTTCATAGACCCGCCTGATGCCCGCCTGATCAAGGATGGCTATCGGGTTCTGGAGGAGATCGGTGCTGTGGATGGTCTGCGCAAGGTCACCCGCCTGGGCCGGCAGCTGGCCCGTTTGCCGGTGGATCCGCGGATCGGACGGATGCTGCTTGAGGCGGCTCATCAGCATTGCCTGCGTGAGGTCCTGGTGATCGCCTCGGCACTGAGTATTCAGGATCCCCGGGATCGTCCATTGGAGTATCAGGCACAGGCCGATCTGGCGCATGCGCCGTTTCGTCACGAGCAGTCCGATTTCATGGGTTTTCTCGGCTTGTGGGATGCGGTTGAGGCGCAACGCAGGCATCTGTCCAAACGTAAGTTTCATGACTGGTGCAGGCAGCAGTTTCTCTCCTGGAACCGCCTCCAGGAATGGCATGACACGCATACCCAGCTGCGTGCCCAGCTGCATGAGATGGGGTACCGGGAAAATGCAGCGGAATCCGCATACGAAGAGATTCATCAGGCCCTGCTCAGCGGACTGTTGAGCCAGATCGGTTTCAAGAGCCAGGGACATGAATACCTGGGGGCGCGAAACACCCGCTTCTTCGTCTATCCCGGATCCGGTCTGTTCAGAAAGCAGCCCAAGTGGGTGATGGCCGCGGAACTGGTGGAGACCAGCAAACTGTATGCCCGTACCCTTGCGCAAATTCAACCCGAGTGGGTGGAGCGGGCCGCCGGGCACCTGCTCAAGCGCAGCTATTCCGAACCGCACTGGGAACGCAAGCGGGGTCAGGTGGCCGGGTATGAAAAGGTCACCCTGTTCGGCCTCACTCTGGTACCCCGGCGCAAGATCAATTTCAGTCCCGTCGATCCGGTGGTGGCGCGGGAGATCTTCATTCGTTCCGCTCTGGTCGACGGGGATTTTCATACCCGGGCCCCGTTCTGGCGTCACAACCAGGAGATGATCGCGGCGGTTCACGACCTAGAAGCCAAGTCGAGGCGGCGTGACATCCTGGTGGATGAGGAGCGGATCTACGAATTTTATGACCAGCGGATCCCGGAAGGGGTCTCCACCACACCCGATTTCGAGAAATGGCTGCGTCAAGCCTCGAAAAAACATCCCAAGGATCTGTATCTCTCGGAAGCAGACCTGCTGCGCAGCGGTACAGAGACCGTGCCCTCACACCTGTTCCCGGACAGTCTTGATCTGAACGGCATGCATCTGCCTCTCGAGTACCATTTTGAGCCGGGCGAGGCAGCGGATGGGGTCACCCTGGTGGTTCCCCAGGATGTGCTCAATCAGGTCAGTGAGGCGCGTCTGCAGTGGCTGGTGCCCGGATTGCTGCGGGAGCGGGTCATCACCCTGATCCGCAGCCTGCCGAAACAGTTGCGCCGCGAGTTTGTGCCCGTTCCCGATTATGCGGATGCCTGTCTCAAGGGGTTGCAGCCAGGGGACCGCCCATTGGTCCAGGAACTGAGTGAGCGACTCAAGCAGTTGACTGGGGTACACATCCCGGAAGATGCCTGGGAAACCTCTGATGTGCCACTTCATCTGCAGATGCGTCTGCGAGTGATCGATGCGGATGGCAAGGCGCTGGAAACCAGCCGCAATCTTCCCGCATTGAAAAAGCGCTACGCCACCCAGGCTCAGGTACAGCACCGACAACTGAGTGCACCCGAGTTGGAGCGCAGCGGGATCAAGAGCTGGGACTTCCCACCACTTCCCCAGCAACTGGCGATCGAGCAGGGAGGTATCCGTTTACAGGGTTTCCCTGCGGTCGTCGACGAAGGCGATTGTGTCTCGATACGCCTTCTGGATGCGCAATTTACAGCACATCAGGCGCATCAGGCCGGGGTTCGCCGCCTGCTCATGCTGAGCATGCCCAGAGACATCCGTTATCTGAGAAAGAACCTGCCGCACCTGGAGCGAATGCGCCTGCTCTACACCAAAGTGCCTCCCCCTGAGGGTGAGCGGTCTGCTGTTCAGGGTGGGGATCTGGAGGACGAACTGGTGAGTTTTATCCTCGATCAGACCTTTCTCAACGATCAACCGGAAATCCGCGATGCAGAGACCTTCAATGCGCGGATCGAAGCCTGCAAGGGCCGTATGATGACTCTGGCACAACAGTGGTGTGATCAGTTGATGACGATTCTGGAAGCCTATCATCAGGCACGAACCGCGGTTGTGGGTATTACCCAGATCAACTGGATGAGTTCGGCAGCGGATATGAATAAGCAGCTGAGTCATCTGGTCTACCAGGGATTTCTGAAGAAAGTGCCGGAGCCTCACCTGAGAGATTACCCCCGTTACCTCGCGGGGATACAAAAACGGGTTGCAAAACTGACCCAGGCGGCGGCGCGTGATCAACAGCGGATGCGCGAAATGGCGGATCTTCAGCGCAAATGGGAGCAATGGGATGAACAAATGCGCAAGGATCGGCGAGTCGATGAACGAGTCGAGGAGTTGCGCTGGGGACTTGAAGAGTTGCGTATCTCCCTGTTTGCCCAGGAACTGGGTACGAAATTCCCGGTGTCGGTGAAGCGGTTGGAAAAACGGGCGCGGGAACTGGGGTTCTAACGCTCGTTGTCACGACCGGGACGCCGGGTGCTTGAGCGTTTTACCGTATGATACTTCGTGCGCTTCGTGTCCTTCGTGGTGAGCTTACACGGAGTGTAAACCAGGGACTTTTTCTCTTCCTTTCACCGTTATTCTGCCGCGCTACTCCGTGTCAGCGCCATCCGGCGTTGACCTGAAATATGGCGTGTCAGGCAAGATTGGTTAAAATACCCCATCTTTTGGCATCCTTCGGGGGAGTGTGATGACGGCTTGTTACTGTGGATCGGGTCGGGAATTTGATGTCTGTTGCGGTCCAATACTGGACGATTCACAACCGGCACAAACCGCAGAGGCCCTGATGAGGGCCAGATATACGGCGTTCGTCGTGAACAAGCCCGAATTTCTCCACGACTCCCTGCATCCGGACCACCGTCACGATCATGATCTTACGGCCACCCGCCGCTGGGCTGAAAATTCTCAGTGGATCAAGCTCGAGGTGGTCAATTCCGAGCGGGGCGGCGAAGCCGATGACGAGGGCCAGGTTGAATTTATCGCGACCTTCAAGGAAAAAGGGGTGACCCGCTCCCACCACGAGAACAGCCGTTTCGTCAAACTGGATGGACGCTGGTATTTCGTGGATGGCAAACTGGCAGCACCCAAAACCGAAGTCAGATCGCAACCCAAGGTGGGACGAAACGATCCTTGTCCCTGTGGCAGTGGGAAGAAATACAAGAAGTGCTGCGGGGCCTGAGAATGCCCGGCCCGGTTGAATTTCAAGTTTCGCCAGACCGGGCCGACAATGAGAATAGGCTTTTACAAGCCTGAGGATTGATATTCGCGAAATTCAGGACAGGTCAGCAGTCGTGACGCAACACCAGACAAACTATGGTCGATACGGGAGATGGCTCCTGTTGTGTGCGGCAATCTGCCTCCCGTTTACTGCTCAGGCGGAAATCTTCAAGTACCTGGGCCCTGACGGGGGCGTTCATTTCACAGACAAGCCCATGAAGGGCAACTACCGTCTGGTCTGGCGCAGTGGCCGGGATAAAAAGAGTAGCACCCGCAGCCGTTTCAATCTGGAAAAGATGCGCCGCAATAAAGCCAGCGTTTCACCCTATATCGATGAGATTGCCAAGCAGTATCACCTGCACCCGGGCCTGTTGCATGCCATCGTGCTGGTTGAGTCTGCCTACGATCCCAGGGCCCTGTCCCGCAAAGGCGCACAAGGACTGATGCAGTTGATGCCCGATACGGCGCAGCGTTACGGTGTGGACGACTCGTATGATCCGCAGCAGAATCTGCGGGGTGGGGCTCAATACCTGAAAGATCTGCTGCAGTTGTTCGAGTTTGACATCAAACTGGCCCTGGCTGCCTACAATGCGGGAGAAAATGCGGTGATCAAGTATGGGAAGCAGATTCCGCCTTACCCGGAAACCGAGAATTATGTGCGCAAGGTGCTCGAGGCGTTCGACAAAAATCGCCTGGCCATGGTGAGCAGCTGAGCCGGGCAATCCTACACCGCCGTTTATCATGGTCTAACGAGTTTTGAGGGTCGCTCCAGTTCGCAGGGGCGCAAGGCGGGTGTATTTCCGGCTCGCCGGATTGGCATTAACCCGGGCCAAGCCTATCGGGGTTCAACAGCCCGCAAATTTCAATCTTCAGTGGCGTACCAGTCAAGCACCATCTGGTCGATACTCAGGACGTCCTCATTGTCGATATCGATGATGTGAAATCCGCTCCAGTAGCTGTTGGGCTGGGTGGCCTCGGTGCACCAGACTGCTTCAGCACCGAATTTTATCGGTTGCTTGTCTCCCTGGGCTTTTGGGATCTCCAACTTCAGCTGATAGACAGAGCCCGTGACCACGGGTTCCTCACTCAGCAGCATGAAACCTTCAGCACTGATGTTCACCACACGCCCAATCTGGTTTCCGGTGATCTGGTCGGAAACATCCAGGATCTGATCGGCTACCTTGCGTGGTGATTGACGTTTTTCTTGCATGACACCTGATACTCTTGATTCTTATTGCACTTTCTTGCCTTCTTCCTCATCGTCGATGAGTTCGCTGGCAATGTCCTCGGTTGTTTTCAGGGAGCGTTGCAACATCCTTCGGATCGCGTGCAATGTCCTTTCGACAAAGGGGTCTCCACTGTCTTCGAGAATGGTCGATTCCCCTTTCAGAATCTCCTGAGCCAGGGTTCGCAGAGGTTTGATAGCGGTCTGCACGCCGGCCCGGTCAACGAACATGCAGGAGGCGGTGAGGGGGCTCAGCCAGGAGAGTTTGACCTTCTGCGAGCCGCCGGTCTGGTTGTCACGGATTTCAAACCAGGTTCCGAAACGAATCTTGCGAAGTTTCTCCATCATCGCCTCTTCGTCTTCGGGAATGGATTCCGGTTCCTCCTTCGAACTGACGTCCACCAGTCTGGGTTTGCCGGATACACCCAGCAGTTCGGAGGGCGTTTCGATATCACTGAGTTCTGACGCTTCGGATATCTCCCCGGTATTGCGGTGTGCCGCTTCCAGGGAGGCGATATTCGCGGATTCCGCACTGCTCAACAGCTCGAACAGGTTCTTGCATTTTTCCTGATGGAAACCACCGAGAGAAGCCAGACCATCCTCGATCGCCTTGCGCAGGTCGGGCAGGGTCTGATCCAACTCCTCTTTTTCCTTCTCGGTCTTCGGTTCAAAGGTCCAGGCAATCTCATCAGCGATACGCAGCGCCTCATTCCAGTCTTCGCTCATTTCACCGTCGGGATGGCGCAACAGCACGAAAATCAGTTTGTCGACCCAGGTCTGCTCGAGGAACTCTTTGACGGTCTTGGGAAGATTGTCGCTGAAGGAGCGGGCCTTCATCTCCTGGGATGCCCGCTGACGGGCAATGTTCAGTTTCTCGCGGCCCTTGATGGAATCCTGAGCGCGTTTTTCCAGGATGTCGGTCTTGCGGCGGAACTCATCCATGCGCTTCTTGAAATTATCCAACAGGGTGCCAAACAGGCTGACATTGTCGGAAAATTCCTTGAGTACCCGATCAACCACATTCTGCATGTCGGGGTAGATGCCCCGTTTCAGGTTGCGTTCATCGATCCAGTGACTACCGGCCTCAACCAGTGAGTCGAGCAACTGGCGGGCTTCGTGGCTGCTGTCGGTCAGCAGGCGCCGGTCGATGATCGCGACTTTCAGGTAGGGGGTGTGCAGGTGACTGATCAGGGCCTTGGCAACGGCGGGAAGAACCGGATCATTAAGCATGTACTCGAAAAGCATACCCACCAGGTCGATGGTATCTTCATCGGCTGCTTCCAGCCGGTCGGCGCCGACCACTGCGTAGAGTTTGTGGCGTTCCTCCGCCAGGGTGTGTTTGACCCGGGTGAGAAATTGTTCGTCGATTTCGATATTCGACAATCCGGCGCCAGGGGCGTTGATGTCCGGAACCATCTCAGAGCGCTGCGCCGGCTGAATCTGGTCCAGGGCATCCACCAGATTTTCACGGGTGGCCGGCGGTACACTGCCGAGTTTGCGTCCTGCGGCCTGGGCGGCGGCGGCCTTGGCCTGGAGTTTTTCCGGTGAATCCTGTCGCCGATTGGCCATCATTTCCAGAATCGATCCGAATAACTCTTCTCCCAGTTCCTCCTGGGTCTGTTCCGGCATCGCCTCTGAAGCCTCTTTCTCGTCCTCTCCGGACTGGGATTTTTCATAAGGCGTTTTCTGGATCGACGGGCGAAGGTGCGGGAGCACACCGGCCTCTTTGAGGCTGTTGTTGAAATCGTCGTAGATGGATCCCAACTGCTTGAGGACGAATTTGTCGAACAGCACCAGCACAATGACCTTGATGCGTGATTCCAGATTCAGGGCATCGATGGCGTCGTTGAAGGCATGCGCCAGGTGGTGGGGGCCGGAGGGAATCTGTTTGTGCTTTACGCTGCGACCGCCACTGACCACGCTGAGGCGCTGACCCAGGGCATAGAGTTGGGAACGATGGTTGCCGACGGTGCGGCTGATCATGTTTTCCAGGGCCGTGTTCACATCCATGGATTCATGGTCAACCAGCTCCAGTTCCGTATCCTCATCGAGGGATGAAAAGCTGTCGCTGTCGTCGGGCTCCTGCCAGAACTTGCTGAATCCTTCGGTGACCCGCTCACGAAACTCGTATTCGACCAGGCCGTGGCGGTTGCGAATCAACGCCATGGCCTCAAAAAAACGATTCTGTACCTCGTTGGTCTCTGCCTTCTGAGCGAAACTCGTCAGAGCTTTATCCGTGTTATTGAATAACTCGGTCAGCAGGGCATTGAGGAAAACCAGGACGGTATCCTTGCAGCGGTTCAGAAGCGGCTGGAATTGCGTCTGGTACTTGTTAATTCTGTCCTGGGTCGGCACGTGTGATGGGTCCTTCGATGGATCTGTGGCAGTCTCATGTTTGGGGCAGGGTCGTTATTCTGCCCGGGACGCCAGAATCAGGTCTGTGACCTATTCGAATAAGGTTAGCACGAAGAGACAGTTAGATGAATATTCTATTGCTTCACAGGACCTCGGCGCGATTCATGGTGCAAGCGATCAATCATCGCCGATGATTCTCTCTTCCCGATGCCCGGGAGTGATCAGGGTTTCGCCCTGACCCACGGTTTTGGCGAATACCATCCGGTAGACCGTGCCATCGTCTTCTGCATGGGCCATTCGCAAGTCCCGCACCTTACCCCGTGCCTCAGGGTATTTCTCCGCCTCATCGAGATATTCGGTGGTTTGGTCTGGATTGATTTTGAAAATGTAGTACGGCATCGAATGGTTCTCCGGTCTTGGATACGGCGTCCCTGATCAAGCTTTCTGAATGCGTGACGCTACTATATACAGTTACCGGCATGATAAACCAGTCTGCGACTAATGAATATCCTCAAATCTATTTTAATCAATAGATTAGGCATGGTAATTCATGTGTTTGCTGGTTTCGTGGTAGACCCATGTGTCCGGGGCAAATTTCAGTAGACCGATTGGACTGGGCGGTATTCCGGTATCTCGGCTTCGGCCCTGCTTGGTCTGGATTAACGATCAAATTTTGTACAGAGAGGGCATGGATCGCTATCCGCCATAAAACACGCATTGATTGAGAGGTGAGAGGCATGACCCCGCAGCAACTCGTTCGAGAGATTGAGCACTTGGTTTCACTTCCGGATGTGTGTGTCAAAGTCAATCGCCTGATCGATGCCCCCAACTACTCTGCGCTGACCCTTGGGGATTTGATTTCCCAGGATTCTGACCTATCCGCCCGTCTCCTGCGCCTGGTGAACAGTGCCTTTTTCAGTCTGAAATCCCCAGTGGATACCATCTCCCGGGCAATCACTGTGGTCGGCACGGGGGAAGTGCGCAATCTGGTCATGGCGACAACGGCTGCCCGGGTGTTTACCGGTATTCCCGGGGACCTGGTGGACATGGCGGAATACTGGCGCTATTCCATCACGACCGGGGTGATGGCTGCGGAACTCGCCAGGCAGTGCCATGTTCTGCACAGCGAACGCCTGTTTGTGATGGGAGTGCTGCATGACATCGGGCGCCTGGCCATCTATCTCAAATTGCCGGAGCGGGCCCGTGATGTACTGCTGATTGCCGGTGAGGACAACAGTTTGCTCATCGAGGCCGAACGCGAAATTCTTGGATTCGATCACGCCCAGGTCGGTGAAGCATTGTTACATCAGTGGAAACTGCCGGAGAGCATTGTCGATGTGGTGGCTCATCATCACAGGCCGTCCCTGTCGAAGAAATATCCACTGGAAGCTTCCATTCTGCATATAGCCTGTTCTCTTGCGGAGTCTGAAATGCGTGGTATGGAGCGTGAGCATATCGCTGAGCGTGTGGATGAGTTTGCCTGGCAGACCACACGTCTAAGCCCCGTCCAGCTTGAGAGTCTGCTGGAGACCATGCATGACAAGGTGTTTGAAATCATGGATGTGGTACTGACGCCAAAGCTGCGAACCCGTCACAATCAGCCCAACCAGTCCTGATTCAGGAAGCGACAACGGGCCGCGCTCGACAAGGAGTGTTATCAGGCCCTGGTGCTGTTTAGATCCCTACACAAGGGCACCTGTTTGTTCCCAACCAGGGTAGAATCAGGGCCATGTTATGGCTCTACCAATCCAATCGTCTTGAAAACCTGGCGGCTCGGCTGACCGATCTGCTGGCTCAGCCCCTGGCTGATCCCCTGCAGGCGGAAACCGTGGTGGTTCAGCACCCCGGCATGGCCCGCTGGCTGTCACTTCAGATTGCCGACCGGCTGGGGATCTGCGCAAACCTGGAATTTCCTCAGCCTGCGGCATTCATCTGGCAGCTGTTTTACCAATGGCTGCCGGATGCGCCGGATCAGGATCGATACCGACCCGACGTACTGAGCTGGCGTATCCACGCCAGGTTACCGCACCTTGTGCAACAGCCCCTGTTTGCCGATCTGGCCGCCTACCTGGCGGGGAACGGGGAGGAGCAGGGATTTCAGCTGGCGCAACAGCTGGCAAAACTCTTTGACCGTTATCTACTCTACCGGCCGGACTGGATTCTTGCCTGGCAGGAGGGTCGTACTGCGCAGCCGGGTGATCACTGGCAGGCTACGCTCTGGCGTGAGCTTTTCGCGGATGTGCCCGTACATTGGGTAACCCTGCAGCAGCAATGCCTGGCGCTGGCGCAGGGGGATGGAGCACCCGCCGGGTTACCGGAGAGGGTCTGCATCTTCGGCGTACCCACCTTGTCCCCGGGTTACCTGGAGATTCTTCGGCAGTTGTCTGAGTGGACCGAGGTGCATCTGTTCCTGCTCAATCCCTGCGCCCAGCACTGGGCGGACATCCTGAGCGAATCCGAACAGGCCCGTCGTGCCCTGAAGGGTGGCAGCGAGGCCCTGTATCTGGACCTGGGGCATCCGCTGCTGGCGACGCTGGGGCGTCAGGGGCGTGACTTCTTTGCCGCGATCAATGAGATGAATCCTGGGGGTGAGGAGCTGTTCGAAACCGGCTCCGACGCAACCCTTCTGCAGCGCCTGCAACAGCAGATCGTCAACCTGGAAATGCCGCTACCGGGAGCATCGGCAGATGCGTCGATCGGCCTGCACCTGTGCCATAGCCCGATGCGCGAAGTGGAGGTGCTCTACGATCTGCTGCTCGATGCCCTGGACCACGTGGCGGATCTCAGACCGGATGAGATACTCGTCATGACTCCGGATATCGATCGATACGCACCCTTGATGGAAGCGGTTTTCGGTGCCCCGGGCGGTCGTCCCCGCATCCCCTTTCGAATCAGCGACACCCGTCTTGGACAGGCCAGTCCCCTGGCGGCTGCGTTTCTTGAACTGCTCGCATTGCCGGACTCCCGCTACGGTGTGGATGAGTTTTTGCATCTGTTGGAAATTCCCGCGATCCGTACCCGCTTCAACCTGGATGATGCCTGTCTGTTGGTTCTGCAACCCTGGCTCAAAACGGCTGCAGTCCGCTGGGGGCGGGACGGACGCGACAAGGTGCAACAGGGGTTGCCCGCCGATGAACATAACACCTGGCAGTCCGGAATCCGGCAACTGCTGCTCGGCTACATGATGCCCGGGGATACCGAGTCCCTTTGGCAGGGCGTCTACCCGTTAGACGCGGCCGAGGGTTCGAGCCTGGCGTGTCTGAATGGCCTGTTGTCGTTCTGTGACACTCTGTTCGACCTGGAGCGGAGTCTGGGGCAGGCACGCAACCCGTCGGGCTGGCTGGTCCTGTTGACGGGTATCCTGCAGGACTGTTTTGCGAGTGACCCGGAGACCCAGCAGTCACTGCTGCCGATCCATGATGCAATCCGCCAGTTGTCAGAGGAGATGACCCTGGCGAACTACCCAGCGACCATCCCATTGCCGGTAATCCGGCAACGCCTGTCTGAACTGTTCGACCAGACCCAGATCCGGGGATTTTTGGGCGGTGGGGTCAATCTGTGTGCTCTGGCGCCGATGCGCAGTCTGCCATTTCGCGTGGTGGTTTTGATTGGGTTGAACGATGGGGTCTTCCCGCGGGGCAACGAATCCCTGGGATTCGACCTGATGCATGACACGTTTCGCTTTGGCGATCGTTCACGGCGCATGGACGATCGATACCTGTTTCTTGAGACCCTGATGTCGGTACGGGAGCGTCTGCTGATCATTTACCAGGGGTTTGATCAACGGGACAACAGCATCAAGCCTCCCTCGGTGGTGGTCGATGAGTTACAGGACTGCCTGCAGCGCATGCTGGGTGAGTCCGGACTGGAGGCCATCACCTGCGCCCATCCCCTGCAACCCTTTTCCCCGGCCTATTTTCAGAATGATCCGCAACGCTTCAGTTACGACCCGCACATGCGAGAGGCCGCGATGAATCTGGGATATGGTCAGAATCGTGAGGCGTCACTGGTGCCGGGTGTCCTGCCCGATGGGTGCATCGATCCAGTTGTAGAACTCGATCGGTTGATCGCATATTTCGAGAATCCGCAACGCAGCTTTGTCCAACAGCGTCTGGGGATGTCCCTCGAATCCCTGGTGTGGATGCCCCAGGCACGGGAAAATTTCGAACTTGAGCCGTTTCAGGATGTGAACTGGGGTGACGTCTGGGTTGATGCCTTGCTGGAGGGGCACAGCGGGGAGGATCTGATCGCCCGCTACGAGGCGCGCGGCTGGCTACCCTACGGAGATGTGGGAACTCTGTACGCCCAGGCGATCCTGCGAAATGCCGAGGCCCTGGCGGACCGGGTGAGGCCGTTGCTCACGCAGGCCTCGGAGATGCCGTTGGTTGTGCAGTTACAGCTGCAGCACGGGGTATTGCAGGGCCAGATCGAGCGGATCTACCAGAGCGGGCTGTTGGCATACACCAGCGGTAATTTCAGTGCCTTTCACCTGCTGGGGCACTGGATCCGCCATCTGCTGTTGAACGCACTCAAACCCCAGGGCGCCGGCCTCCAAACCCAGCTGATCAGTCCGACCAACATGGGTCGCTTCCATCCGGTAACCCAACCTCTGGAGGTGCTCGAAGCGTTGTTCGATCTCTACCGACAGGGTCTCAAAGCACCCACCCTGTTTTCTCCCCGCAGCGCGATGACATACATGCAGCAGCTGGATGCCGGGAATGAGGACAAGGCGCTCAAGGCGGCCCAGAAAACCTGGTTTGGAAGCGAGCGTCAGGCAGGGGATGTGGACAAGCCCTATATGCAGCTGTTGTTTCCCCAGCGTCCCGCACCGGACCCTGATTTCATGCAGATAAGTCGTCAGGTCATGGGGCCGCTGCTCGAACATCTGGAGTGGGAGGGGGCATGAAGATCGAGAGCATACCCCTGCAGGGCCTCAACCTGGTGGAGGCCAGCGCCGGCACAGGCAAGACCTATGCCCTGACCAGTATCTACCTGCGATTGTTGCTGGAGCAGGGTCTGGACCCGGAATCGATTCTGGTGATGACCTATACCAACGCCGCGACTGCGGAGTTGAAGACACGTATCCGTCAGCGCCTGCTGAGCGCCCGCCAGGTGTTCGAAAATGCTGAGACCGACGACCCGCTGTTGCGCGATCAGCTTAACAAACACAAGGATCCCGATGCAGCGAAACGCCGTCTCGATCTGGCTCTGGCCAACTTCGACCAGGCAGCCATCCACACGATTCACGGATTTTGCCAGCGGGTGCTTACCGATTATGCCTTCGAGTCCGGACAGGCGTTTCGGAGTGAACTGGTAGCCGATCTGAACGAGCGACAACTTCAGGTCATGGACGATTTCTGGCGGCTTGCGATCAACGGCCTGCCGGTAGATCTGCTGCAATCCCTGTTGCACAAATTTTCGAGTCCTGACGGCCTGCTGCACTTACTCAGACCGGCCCTGGGCAAACCCTATCTCGAGGTTCAGGCGGAGGCCTGGCCTGACGAATTCGAGGCACTCAAGCAGCAGATACGGGTAAAACAGGAAGAACTCCACACCCTGTGGACCCGCGAGCGGAGTTTGATCGAGACAAAACTCGGTGACACCCGGGTTCTGGATGGCCGCAAGTATCAAAAGCGACATCTAGCCAAGTGGTGCGTGGAGATGGATCAGTGGTTGATTGGCGAACCCTGCGAGGCGCCGTTCGATAAAGCGGATCGCTTTACCGATGAATATCTGCGGAGTGCGGTAAAACCCGGCATGATGCCACCCGAGCATCCGTTTTTCAGTGAGATGGAAACACTGCTCGAGCTCAAACGGGCCTGTCAGAAGGCCATGGACGGTGCCTGCTCGGACCTGCTGAGGCGCGCTTACGACTATCTGCAGAACGAATTGCCAAAGCGTCAAAAGCAGGCCAGGGAGTGGTCCTACGATGACCTGCTGCTGCAACTCTCCGAGGCCCTGCGAAAGGATACCGGTGCAGTCCTGGCTCGATTGCTGCGCAAACGCTACCCGGTTGCCCTGGTGGACGAATTCCAGGATACCGACCCCGTGCAGTACGAGATCATTCAGTCGATTTACGGCGATGATCCCGATGCAGTGTTTCTTGTCGGCGATCCCAAGCAGGCGATCTACAGCTTTCGCGGCGCGGATATCTATACCTATCTGCGCGCCCGGGAGCATCCTGCGACGCGTCATCATTCACTGGCGGTCAACTGGCGCTCCACTCCGGCCATGATTCGGGCGGTGAATAGTCTGTTTGAATTCTCTTACAGCCCCTTTTTCGACATGCGTATTCCGTTCCATCCGGTCAGCCCTCCGCCTGAGGGGGGGGGTTCAAATGCAGAGGTCACGGGACTTGAGGGTGCTGCCTTGCAGATCTGGCACCTCGCAGGAGCCGCCCAGGAGTCGATCATCGATGTTCGCCAGGCCGTGGCAGATGCCACCGCCGCAGAGATCGTAAAGCTCTTGTCCGGCACATCCGCCACTCCGCTGCGTATCGGAGGTCGGCCCATACGGGGCAGCGATATTGCCGTGCTGGTGCGCACCCACCGACAGGGGGATCTGTTGGCCAGGGCGTTGCGCGATCGCGGGGTTTTCAGTGTCAGCAGTTCCCAATGCAGCGTCTATGACACCCCGGAGGCCGAGGCGCTGGAACGGGTGCTGCTGGCGATCCGGGAACCGCATCGAGAAGCCCTGGTGCGTACCGCACTGGCAACTGCACTGCTGGGTTGGAACGGGGAAGCCATCGATGCGCTCAATACGGATGAATCATCCCAGAGCAGAATCATTCAACAGTTCTTCGAGCACCATCAAATCTGGTCAAGCCAGGGTTTCATCGTCATGTTCCGTGGCTTGCTGCAGCGTTTCGGGGTTGAAAACCGGTTACTGGCCTACACCGACGGTGAACGTCGCCTGACCAATCTGTATCACCTGATGGAACTCCTCCAGCAACAGGACCGTGCGCAACAGCCCGGAATGGAGGGCCTGCTTGCCTGGTATCGCCGCCAGCGCTTGAGCGGGGACAGTTCGGATGAACACCTGTTACGCCTGGAGAGCGACGGTCATTGGGTGCGCATCGAGACCCTGCACCACAGTAAAGGGCTGGAGTACGGCATCGTGTTCTGCCCGTTTTTGTGGGATGAGGTCGCGATACGGGATCACAAGCCACCTTTCCTGTTTCATGACCCGAATCACCGGGATGCTGCGGTGCTCGACCTGGGAAGCGAAATGACACCGCGTAACCTGGCCTATCGTAAGGGGGAAGACCTGGCGGAAAGTCTGAGATTGCTCTACGTGGGAGTGACCCGCGCCCGCTACCGTTGTTATCTTCCCTGGGGATTAGCTAAACGAAACCATCTCTCCGCACTCTGCCGTCTGATACATCGGGGTGATCAGGCTCTGGAGGGTGAGGGGTTGGATGAGTGGCTGAAACTGGCCGGCACAGTTAACCCAGAGGACGATATCAACAGGCTGGATCAGTTGTGCAAGCGCTCCGGGGGTAGTATCGCCTGGCATCCACTGCCCTCTGATTCGTCACACATCCAACCGTCATGGGAGATGCCTCAGCCGCTGGCTCAGGCGCGCGAGGCCCGCTTCACCCACTGGCCCTATCGCCAGGTGGTCAGCTTCTCCTCATTGATTGCGGGGCTCTCGGAAGACTTGCCGGATCATGATCAGTACAGCGAGGATCCTGAACCTCCGAAGTTCCAGGAGGAACGCTGGGATGCGCACGGTTTTCCCCGTGGATCAGGCCCCGGCAGTTGTCTGCATGCGATCCTGGAGGTCCTCGATTTCACTCATCAGGAGCGTTCCGGGTTGAATCAGTTGGTGGATGAGCAGCTCGCGCTGCATGGTATCGATCTGCGCTGGTCAGCGGTGGTTGCGAACTGGATCGAGCAGGTATTGCAGACACCGCTCAATGAACAGGGTATGAAACTGGAGGATATCGACAATCGGCAGCGGCGCAACGAGATGGGATTTCACTTTCCGGTAAATGCCTTCCAGCCGCATCAGATTCGTACCCTGGCCGAACAGCACCGGTTCAGTCAGACGCCGGCCCTGCTCGAGGGACTCGAGCGAACCCGAGTGAGCAGCATCGATGGTTACGTCAAAGGATTCATTGATCTGATCTTCGAGTCCGATGGGCGTTTCTATCTGGCGGACTACAAATCGAACTGGCTTGGCACGGATGTGCAGGATTATCATCCCCAGGCCCTGACCCGGGCCATGGTCGATCACCACTACACCCTGCAGTACGTGCTCTACACCCTGGCGCTGCATCGTTATCTGAAACAGCGGCTGCCCGATTACCATTACGATCGGCATATTGGGGGCGTGTTCTATCTGTTTCTCAGAGGCATGCATCCCGGCAACCGACAACCCCTTGGTATCGTGTCCGAACGTCCCCCCGGGGCGTTTATCGACGCCTTGGACCGGATGCTCGAAGGGGACTTGAAATGACCGCGGATCACGCAAGTATTCTGCCATTGAACCACGACCTGACAATGCGGCTGCGTGCCTGCGCGGAGTTCAATGCGGTGGATCTCTACCTGGCGAATTTTCTCATGACGGAAGCCGTTCGTCCTGCCATGGAACTCGCGCTGGGCGTTGCCCTGACCAGTCTGGCAACCCGGGAGGGTCACCTGTGTCTCGATCTGGAGGAGGCGTCCGGGCAGACATTCGAAGCCTCGGGAGAGATGTCGTTAAATACCCCGGCGCTGGAAACCTGGTGCGAGGTATTGCTGGCAAGCGGCGTGGTGGGCCGGCCGGGGGAATTTCAACCGTTGATCCTGGATCATCGAAACCGGCTCTACCTGCACCGCTACTGGCGCTATGAACAGCAACTGGCAGATGCGCTGCTCAGTCGTGCCCGGCAACCCTCGGACGTTGTGGATCGAAAGCAGCTGAAAGACGCTCTCGACAGATTGTTCCCAGCGACTTCCGAGTCGGCGCCGGATGGGCAGAAACTCGCGGCCGCGAGCGCGGTTCTGCACCCTTTTACGGTGATCTCGGGTGGACCGGGCACCGGCAAGACCACCACCGTGGTACGACTGCTTGCCTTGCTCAGACAGCAGCCCGGCGGCGAACATCTGCGGATTGCCCTGGCGGCGCCCACCGGTATGGCGGCGGCCCGTCTACAGCAGTCCATCGGTGTTGCCAAGAGTCGTCTGCCGCTCACCCAGGCGCAGATCGATGACCTCCCGGAAACCGCATCCACCCTGCATCGACTGCTGGGTGTGCAGTCCCAGGGGACCGGATTCCGTTATCACCGGCGACGCCCTTTACCATTGGATCTGCTGATTCTCGACGAGGCCTCCATGGTTGATGTGGCGTTGATGGCGAAACTGATGGAGGCTCTGCCGGACCATGCACGCCTGATCCTGCTCGGTGATCATCACCAGTTGGCCTCGGTGGAGGCGGGCGCCATACTCGGCGACCTTTGCGAGGGCTGCGATGGGCCACAAGAGACGTTTGCCCGGGAACTCGAAGCCGTCACCGGGGAGACGATCGAACCGTCCGGGCAATCGAACAACCGCCTGAGTGATCATGTGGTGGTATTGCGCAAGAGCTATCGATTCAGTGATCAGAGTGGCATCGGCCAACTGGCACAGGCGGTCAACCGGGGGGACATGGATGGGGCCTGCAGACAATTGGAGCATGCGGATGAGGCCGGTGATCTGGCCTGGCTAACCAGACAGTCCAGGGCGGTTGAACGGGCGGTGGTGCATTTCAGCGAATTGGCGGAGATGATCGATGCGGGCATGCCGATCGCGCAGCTGTTCAGCAAGTTGTACGAGTTTCGTGTGCTGTGCGCCTTGCGGGATGGACCCAATGGTGTTTTGGCTCTCAACCGGCAGATCACACGTCGGCTCAGCGAAACGGGCCGGATACCCGCTCACCAGACCTGGTATCCGGGACGCCCCGTCATGATCACCCGCAACGACTACCAACTCAATCTGTATAACGGCGAAATGGGCCTGGTATTGCCGCACCCGGAGCAGGCCGATATGTTGAGCGTGGCCTTCCTCGGCGCCGATCAGACCCTGCGCTGGGTCAACCCTTCACGCCTGCCCCATTGTGAGACCGTGTATGCCTTGACAGTCCATAAGAGTCAGGGTTCGGAATACGGGCATGTACTCCTGATTCTCCCGGACCGGGACAGCCCGGTGCTCTGCCGGGAACTGCTCTATACCGCGATCACCCGGGCAAAATCGCGGTTCTCCCTGATGGGTCCGGAAGCTGTGTTGAAAACGACGATCGGGCGTCCGATGCGACGTGTGAGCGGGTTGCGGGACCGGCTTCGAATCACGGAAGCGCATCCCCACCCAAAGGTCCGATCTGATCAATGAGTCGGCGTGAGTCGATGATGGCCGGCTTTTGAGGTGATCGATACCTCGTTCCCACGCAGAGCGTGGGAACGAGAGTAAGGATCCGAAGATATAGATCGCCAGCAACTGCCAGAGCGCCGGTCTTCACAGGCTGCATTCTGGTCAGCAGTGGAATCACAGCTGAACGTGTCTCGATACCCTCGCTCGAAGCAACTGAATCAATTCCGGCTGCATCCGCTGATAATGATCTGGAATGTCCAGAACCACCAATTTCTTTCCTTTCAGCAGCGCTTGGTATTTTTTGGACAGCTTGTCCCGATGCGACTTTTCCATGACCAGGACGACATCTGCCCATTCGATCAGATCACCACTCAGCGGTGTCTCTGCATCTGAATTCGTTCCTGCCGCCAGTGCCTTGATACCTTCATAGCGTGAGAAAACCTCTTCTGCCGTTGGACTGCGCAGCCGGCACTCACTGCAAACGAACAAAAGATTCTGCATCTTCCCTTTTGACACCCGGCAGGTTATTTCGCCGGCTCGACGGCTCTTGCGTAGGCTTCGAAACCCCCTTTACGCAACCAGGCCTCAATACCGCCCTGGAGTATGCGCACATTGTCGTATCCCGCAACCCGCAGCGCGAACACGGCCTGGGATGAGAGGGCTCCGGTATTGCAATAGAC
Organism: Candidatus Thiodiazotropha sp.; assembly: GCA_040506775.1. Classification (GTDB taxonomy): domain Bacteria; phylum Pseudomonadota; class Gammaproteobacteria; order Chromatiales; family Chromatiaceae; genus Thiodiazotropha. The sequence continues at coordinate 594,602 of JBEVWC010000002.1, read as the reverse complement.
CAGCACGGGCTTGTCTCTCGGCAGTTCATCACGCCGCGTGAGCAATTGACGCCATTCGATGTTGACTGCGCCCGGGATATGCTGCGTATCAAACTGGGAGTCACTGCGGGCATCCACGAGATAAAAATTCTTCCACTCCTCGGCGGGAATCTGTTCCGGAAAGATGGTTGCGCCACCGTATTCGGCAAAATCGAAATAGGCCTCCAGGGATTCGATTACCCGTTCCTGATCCTCGGCGTGGAGAAGCCCGCTGGGCAATGCGAAGAACAGTAAGATTGCGAGTTTGTACATTCCGGTCACCTTGTTCATTTCGGTGGTCTAAGTCGGGTTACTGATTCGCGGTGTTTACGCCTGCATCCTGTGGCGTCCTGAAGGGCATGGGTCAATCCCGCATCCCACAGGTTCACCGCGATCATGTGAGGTGAATGCTCCTTGCCTGTTTGCGAATGGTTCCCAATACCAGGGACTCTACCGGAATCCCCATGCTAAGTGTACCTATGTCCATGGCAAGCGGGTCCGGGCCCACACGCGTCAACTGTCCTGGTGAACACTCGGGGATATATAATCATTTACTCCTGCCGATTGGAGATTCTGCTGATTGAACGGCAGGAACCGCAAGGCAAACAGGATCAAAAGAATTCACAGGAAGTGCACATGAGTGATTGTCTGATCACGTTTATAGAGGAAGCTTCCAGGCTTCCGTCACCCCGGGTGCTGGAACTCGGAACAAAAAGAAGCCGCAGAAATCGCAGTACTCTGCACAAAGCCTGGGTACCTCATGCAGGGGAGTACCTGGGGACTGATTTCCAGTCCGGGAAAGATGTGGATATCGTGGGTGATCTGCACTCCCTGTCAAAGCTGACCGGTGAGGCCCGGTTTGACATTGTGATCTCCTGTTCGACCCTGGAGCATGTCCAGTACCCCTGGCTGGCGGTCGAGGAGATTTCCAGAATGTTAAGTTTGAACGGGCTCGTCGCGGTTCAGACCCACCATGCCTTCCCACTGCATGCCTATCCCCAGGATTACTGGCGATATACGACAGAGGCTCTGTCCACCCTGTTCTGTGTTCGGGCGGGTTTCCAGGTGCTGGGCACTTCCTACGATTTCAAAAGCCATCTTTTTTCCTGGCGACGACCCTGGATGATTCGCCATACGTGCTACCTGAACAGCTATCTGGTCGCACGCAAGATTGCCGATATACCCGGGAACTTCAACTGGAGGGATTGTCTTGAGTCGGCTCACGAGTTCTAAAACAGCAGGCACCCAGCGGCTCTGACGTTCAGACTGTCCGCATCGCTTCGCTTCTCTGGGGGCATGCTTTGATTGCTGCAATGCCGCATTGCGAGGGAGCAGATATTTTGCTGAGTGCATAAAAAATAACTGGGGTTGGATAATTCCGTGTTGTGGTAGGGTATGGGCTGTTTGAGTAGGGTCCAGCCAGGTATTGGGCCTTATAAACCGATAATAAACAACGGGATAGATAACATTTCCAGACTCTGCTTTAAATTGACGCAGCAGCAGGAAGCATGTAACTGACCCGCCGACACAAACCGATCCGTTCCGGTGCCCCGATGATCGACCGGACCGGTCAAGAGCCTTTAGCGATCACAACGAAGGAGAAGAAACGTCATGATCAACCCCGTTGGTTCAGCAGAACTAAAACCTTTGTTCGTCTACGACCCGGATACCCATCACAAACTTTCACACGAAGCCGAATCTCTGCCTTCGGTGATGATCAGCTCACAGGCCGCCGGCAACGCGGTGATGATGGGTGCTGGCTACTTCAACCCTCTGAAGGGCTTCATGAATGTCGCAGACGCCATGGGCGCTGCTGAAAAGATGACCCTGACCGACGGCAGTTTCTTCCCGGTGCCGGTGATGTGCCTGGTGGAGAATACCGATGCCATCGGCGACGCCAAACGCATCGCCCTGCGTGATCCCAACGTGGAAGGCAATCCGGTGCTGGCGATCATGGACATCGAGTCGGTGGAAACCGTCAGTGACGAGCAGATGGCGCTGATGACCGAGAAGGTCTACCGGACCAGCGACATGGAACACCCCGGTGTGGCGGCGTTCAATGGCCAGGGCCGTATCGCCCTCTCCGGACCGATCCAGGTGCTGAACTTCTCCTACTTCCAGAGCGATTTTCCGGATACCTTCCGCACTGCGGTTGAGATTCGTAACGAGATTCAGGAACGTGGCTGGAAAAAGGTCGTGGCCTTCCAGACCCGTAACCCGATGCATCTGGCGCATGAGGAACTGTGCCACATGGCCATGGATCGTCTCGGCTGTGACGGCCTGGTGATCCACATGCTGCTGGGCAAGCTGAAACCCGGTGATATCCCCGCTCCGGTACGTGATGCGGCGATTCGCAAGATGGTGGAGCTCTATTTCCCGCCCAACAGCGCGATGGTGACCGGTTATGGCTTCGACATGCTCTATGCCGGGCCCCGCGAAGCGGTGCTGCATGCCTACTTCCGTCAGAACATGGGCGCCACCCACTTCATCATCGGTCGTGATCACGCCGGTGTGGGCGACTACTACGGAGCGTTCGACGCGCAGACCATCTTCGAGGAAGAGGTGCCGGCGGGTGCATTGGAGATCGAAATCTTCAAGGCGGATCACACCGCATACTCCAAGAAGCTCAACAAGGTCGTGATGATGTGCGAGGCTCCGGACCACACCAAGGAGGACTTCGTCCTGCTGTCGGGCACCAAGGTTCGTGAGATGCTCGGACAGGGCATCGCTCCGCCGAAGGAGTTTTCCCGTCCCGAGGTGGCACAGATCCTCATGGATTACTACCAGTCCATCAACTGATCTTACCCGGTCAGGCATAAAAAAAGCCCGCCTAGGCGGGCTTTTTTTATGCCTGGAGACGATTCATCTCAGGCATGTTCTGGAGATCGATTGAATATCATAAAATGATATAAATCAGTGAGATATGTGTAGTGAATGACTGCTCGGGAATGCCTGGACAGGCTTCAGACGAGGTCCTGGCACAGATCCGCGTCGGCTTCGATCATCATTTCAATGATGACTTCGACCTCCAGCATATGGATTTCCGCAAGCTCACGCAGTTCGTCACAGGTAATGGCAAGTGGATCTTTCATGATGAACACCTCAATATGTAGAAATTAATTAAATACTAATATAGATACGGGTTATCGGTTAGTCAAGTCGCGGGTTCGGCACAATGGGTGATGCCTCACACTTTCATATTGGAGGGTTATCGAGTGTTCGATGCGATTGATAGGGGGACGATAGCGGTTAAACTATAGTCTCAGATAACCCCCCGGATCTCCGAACATTATGCGCAATCGAAAAATCAGCTTTATCAACCCGCCCTATGATGCGATCGAGAAGGGTTACGAGTTCGTCAAGGAGATTACCAACAACTCACCCTCCCTGGGTTTGATGTACCTCGCCGCAGAGGTCCGTGAACACGGATACGAGCCAGAGATCATCGAAAGTAACATCATGAATCTGAGCATCGAAGGGGTGGTGGAGCGGATCCTGGCATCCAAACCGGCCTACGTTGGTATCACGCTCTTTACCGTGGGGGTGTGGAACAGCGCCAAGATTGCCAAACAGATCAAGGAGCACCTTCCGGATACCCGGATCATCATTGGTGGTCCCCATGTCTCGTCCATGGGGCGGGAGACCATGGAGCGTTTCCAGCAGTTTGACTTCGCCGTACTGGGGGAGGGGGAGAAAACCCTGATCGATCTGTTACGGGCCATCGAGGAGGGAGCGCCTCTCACGGATGTACCGGAACTGCTCTACCGCGATGGTCCATTCATCAATCAAACCGCGGGACGGGCGATCAACCGGGACCTGGATGTTCTGCCGATGCCGGCCTGGGACCTTTTGCCGGATTTTCCCGATGCCTACAAACCCGCGATCTACGATTATCCCCGTGGACCGGTGGCAACCATCGCCGCGTCGAGAGGCTGTCCGTTTCATTGTAAATTTTGCGATACATCCACTTTCGGTGACCGGGTCCGTTACTACTCTCCGGCCAAGGTGGTCGAGATGATGAAACATCTCAAGGCGACTTACGGGATCCGGCACGTCATGTTTGTCGATGATTTGTTTCTCGCCAGCAGGAAACGTGCGAGTGAATTCTGCCGCTTGCTCATTGAGGAAGGTCTCAACATGACCTGGTCCTGTACCTCCCGGGTCGACACCGTACATGAGGACGTCCTGAAACTCATGAAGCAGGCGGGTTGCTGGGAGATCAGCTTCGGTCTGGAGAGCGGTTCCCAGGAAATGCTCGAACGAATGGTGAAATCCGCGAAGATGGTGGATTCCGAAAACGCGGTCAAGTTGACCGCCGCGGCCGGTATCCGTACCAAAGGACTGTTCATGCTCGGTTATCCGGGAGAGACCCTGGAATCGATCGAGCAGACCAAGGATTTTGTACGCCGCATCCCCATGACCATCATGAATCTCACCAAGTTCACCCCCTATCCGGGTTCTCCGATCTATCACGATCTCTATGGCGCCAATATCCGGGATGATCATTGGGAGAAGATGAACGGCATGAACTTTCTCTGGTCTCCGGAGGGGATCAGCATCGAGGAACTGGATCGCCACTACCGGGAGATTCTGGTTTCCTTTTATCGCCGGCCGGCGATCAGCTGGCACTACACCTGGCTGACCCTGCAGCACCCGCAACACATGCTGCGGCTGTTGCGATTTGGCTGGGGATTTCTCAAGTTCCGTCTCGCTCGGGCGCTACGCAAAACGGAAGTGGCTGACGCAGCACAACCCTGAAAACCGTTACATCCTCAAATCAACAAGGAGCAGGACGAAAGGGCGATGAAAAAGGAGTACGGAAAAGCGCTCCGGCAACTGTTCGCCAGGCGCATGAAAGCCGATCTACCCCAGTTCCGGGAAACAAAGGTGAAATCCCTCTACCTGTTTCCGGGAGAGCGGGCCTACCTGTGGGCAGTCTCCGAACAGCTGCATTGTTGGGTTGTCTTGAGTCCGAGTCCAAAGGACTATGATGAATTCACTCTGTTGATCGGCTGGTCGACGCACGGCCGTTATCCCGAACTGAGTTGTATCCCCTCGATGCAGTCTCCCACGGCCGATCGTGCGGAATTTGCCAAGCATGAATATCTGATTCGATTGCCCATGCTGTGGACGGACAAGGGTGATTGGTGGGTGGTGCGTCCGTTTAAACCGGCACGCTCAAACAAAGATCTGCTGGCTCAGGTGGCCCCGATAGCACCCGACGAGGCTTTGCGCCAGACCCAACCACGGGTCGATGAGGCCATCGAGCAACTCAAATCTCACGGGATACCGTATCTGCAGGCTTTCGTGGATGCCTGTGAGTTGATCCGGTAGTGTTGCAGAACGCTATCTGGACTGAGGCGTTCTTCCAGTAATTTATTCAGCATCAACTCATATCGGGACGTTCCGAGCCCGTAATTGCGTCAACAAACCGTCAGATGATGAGTTTGTAAATCAACTGTCTGATCAGCAGTGATATTGTCATTTTGAAATCAAGCCATCACTCAAATTCGTTATTCGCTTGGACGCATTTTTGTGAATTGAATTCTGCCTTTATGTGAACCCGTTCCACTTTGCTTTAAGTAAACCTTAAGTCTCGTCTGCTAATTTCCCTCTCATGTGCAGCCGCTCCAGCACAAGGAATGGTCTGCAGTATCAAGCGGCTACCTGCTCACAATCTTGTTTCTGGAGAACCATCATGGTGTCGAGGGGTAGAGTCCTGATAGCGAATACCTTCAGCCTTCTTGTGCTGATCACACTGACAGCCTTCACCGCGCCAGTCTTTGCGGACAGGCCATCGTCTTCATCCTTTTCAATCGATTCCGCCAGCTGGAATGAACGCCGCAATCGGCTTGAAGTCCGGGGCACGGGTTCCAATGGATCCACGGTCGAAATCTTCAATGCGGCCTCCAACGAGCAACTCGGCAGCAGCCTGGTTGGGCGCAGGGGGTGGTCGTTCATCACCCGTAATCCCGCGAGTGTGCCCTGTCGGATCCGTGCGGAGCAGTCCGATGGCTCCAGCGATGAGCGGGATGTTCGCTACGCCCCGTCCGACTGTGATACCGGTGGAGGAAACGTGAACCCCACTGCCAATGCCAACGGGCCATACAGTGGCACTGCAGGCAGTAGTATCAGTTTCAGCAGCAGCGGTTCTTCCGATTCAGACGGCAGTCTGGTTGCCTATGCCTGGGATTTTGGCGATGGTTCGAGCAGCAATCAGAGTAACCCGAATCATACCTATGCATCGGCCGGTAACTACACAGTCAGTTTGACGGTGACCGACAACGATGGCGCTTCGGATACCGATGTGACCTCGGCGAGTATCGATCCGGTTCAGACGCCAAATGAACCACCGGTTGCCCGGGCAAACGGACCTTATACTGGCGTGGTCGGCACAGCGGTGGATTTCAGCAGTGCCGGTTCAACAGATCCCGATGGTTCGATTGTCAGCTATGCCTGGGATTTTGGTGACGGCAACAGCAGCGATCAGGCCAACCCCAGCCATACCTATGCCGGTGATGGCAATTACACGGTCAGCCTGAGCGTCACAGACAATGATGGCGAGATATCCACTGATATCACCAGCGCATCCATCGATCCGATACAGACACCCAATGAGCCACCGGTGGCCAATGCAAACGGTCCCTACACAGGTGTCACCGGACAAAATGTGAATTTCAGCAGTGCCGGATCGTCGGATCCGGAGGGACTGGCATTGACCTACGCCTGGGATTTCGGGGATGGCAACAGCAGCACTCAGGCCAACCCGGCACATGCCTACGATGCGGCGGGCACCTATTCGGTTGACCTGACGGTGACCGATAGCGAAGGCCAGACGGATAGCCAGTCAACCCAGGCATCGATCCAGGATCCTCAGCCGGTTCCGGATGTGTCCATCAACTCCACCAGCCAGAATGGCGTGCCCGGTGACCCAGTCGCTGAAATGCCCTTCATCAATCAAACTGGCTACAAGGTCTTCGCGGTGAATGACCTGGGTATGCACTGCGGTGATTTCGATACACGTATTTCGAGTATCCTGCCGCCGTTCAATGTACTGCACGCAACCGTCATTCAGCGGGGCAGCGATCCCAGAATCCTCTCCCGTGCGGATGGTGTCGAAGTCTACTATTCGGCTGCTTCCAACCCGAACGATCCGATTTTGACCGGTATCAACTCAGCAGGCAGCGGTCCGGTGTTGTCCAGCATGGTCAATGGTGTGGTGTTCAAGACCAATTTCTGGGATGTGGCTCGGACCGCGTACGATCCGTTCTACCCGCCGGGTATACTGCCGGCCTTCTATCCGGCCGGTGATGCCTCGCTGATCGTGGACCTGGGGCTGCCCATGCCGAATGTGGAACAGCTCTACCTGGGTAACGGTGCACTGACTGCTGACCAGCAGGAGATGCCTGGCCGCTCAGGTCCCTACCTGGTCAACGAAGAGAAGATGTTCGAGGCCTATGTGGTGGATCAGCCTTTCTTCATCGACATGCTGGGCAGCCTGAATCGTGGCTTCCAGTTCGGCTATGTCTCTGAAGGTGTGAACTGGTATGAGGCACCCGGCGTTCCGGTCACCGCGTTCGACGATTACGGTCGTGAGAACCCCTGGCCGCTGTACCGGGTACAGGCCAAGCAGGGTAGTACGACCCTGGCGTCCGTGGATACGGTGGTGCCGATCTCCGGTGAGGCCAATTGCGGCGCGTGCCACAACGATGTGGCTGACGGGGGCAACGGTGCCGCCACGGATCGTCTGACCCAGGAAGGAATCCCGGTCGCCACCGTGCTGGATGATCCGCAACTTGACCAGTTACCTCTGGAGGTCAGTAAGGAGTATGCAGCGGATCTTAACCTGGTGCGTCTGCATGACCTGAAACACGGTACGGATCTGGAGAACCAGACCCCGGTGGTGTGCCAGCAGTGCCACTACACCCCGGCACTGGACCTGGCCCAGCTGGGACCCTTGGGAAGCGGTCTCAATCAGGATCCCTATGGCGGTTTCGCCAATGGTCGTGAGCAGCATTCGGTCAAGACTATGTCCAACGTGATGCACAGTCATCATGGCACGGTCACGGACGCCAACGGCAACCGGCTGTTCCCGGACATGCCTGCGGTGCAGAAAGACGCGTTTGGCTTCGTTCTGAATCTGCAGGAGCGTCGCCAGGCCCTGGAAGAGACCTGTTATCAGTGTCATCCCGGACGGCGTACCGACTGTCTGCGTGGCGCGATGGCCAACGGCGGCATGGTCTGCCAGGACTGCCATGGCAACATGACTCAGGTCGGCGATGACTTCTCCCGTGATGTGAATCCGGCGAACCCGGGCGACTTCCATCTGGGCGGCGATTTCTATACCAACGCCGACCAGCCGAGAGTGCCCTGGGCGAACGAGCCGGGTTGCGGTTCCTGCCACACCGGTGACGCGATGAGCAACCTGGCGGGCACCACGGGCACCGTTGTCAACGGCGTCGACTCAAACGGCAATACCGACAACATCCGTCTGTTCCAGGCCTATCGCAGCACCGACAGCAAGGCCACACCGATCGTGCCGACGAACAAGCGGTTTGCCGAAAATGTCATCGAGGCAGACAACCCGGCGGTTACCGGTGCGGATGATCCCCGCATCGGCAATCCCATGCTGTACCGGGTCAGCACCGGTCACCAAGGGGTGTTCTGCGAGGCCTGTCACGGTTCCACCCACGGTATCTGGCCGAACAAGAACGACCTGGCCAATGACAACGTGGCAGCTAATCAGCTGCAGGGCCACAAAGGCACCATCGTCGAGTGCAGCACCTGTCATGAAGGTGATCTGGGTCTGACCCTGGGCGGTCCCCATGGCATGCATGTGGTGGGTGATACCCGCTTCTCCAATGGTGGTCATCATGATATGGCGAAAAGCAGCGCGAGTGGCAATGCTTGCCGAGCCTGTCATGGCAGAAATGGGGAAGGTACTGTACTTTCCCGTGCCGCTGTGGATCGTACCTTGAGACGCAACGATAATCGGACAGTTCAAGTTGCAAAAGGTCAGATGATTTCCTGCACCCTTTGCCACGAAAATCCGTACTGAAGCAAACGAGTCAGGAGCTGGTAACCCGTATTGAGCCCGAAGGATCTGGCTCAATACGGGGACAGGAACACACTCGCTCCGGATAAAAACATGGTACTCCCCTCCATAACCCGGATGTTCTGTGGCTGACTCCGGGTTATGTTTTTTTCCTCACCTACTTCTTTAACGCGACTGGTCTCCTGGCGTCATCCTCGATACGGTAAATTGACTTGACGGCATGGAGCCCATGAAATAGCGCCATCATGGATGCCAACAAGGTTATAACCACCCTCGAACGACTGGCTGATCCGGTCATTGCCGCCCATTCCCAGCGATTCTTCAAAACCGCTCCCGGTGAATATGCAGAAGGTGACCGGTTTCTGGGTATCCGGGTGCCGCAGATCCGTGCTCAGGTGCGGTTGTGTCGGGATCTGCCACTCGCGGATATCGAAGCGCTACTCCACTCACCCTTTCACGAGGCACGCCTGCTCGCATTGCTTATCCTGGTGTGGCGATTCGAACGGGCGAAACCTGAGCTCCGAACAAAGATCTACCACCTCTACCTGAACAATACAGGCTGTATAAACAACTGGGATCTGGTGGACAGTTCAGCGCCGCAGATCGTCGGTGGCCACCTTCTGGATCGAAATCGTAAGCCTCTCTATCGACTCGCGCGATCGTCGTCACTCTGGGAACGCAGAATTTCAGTGCTGGCCTGTTTCAGCTTCATCCGCGCCGGCCAATATGAGGATATCCTGGCGTTGTCGGAGCAACTGCTGGGGGATCCCCATGAACTGATTCACAAGGCGCTGGGTTGGATGCTGCGTGAGGTGGGAAAGCGTGACCCGGAGAAGGCCGGGCAGTTTCTGAGGCAGCACTGTCGGAGCATGCCTCGAGTCATGTTGCGCTACGCCATAGAGCGGCTGCCAGAGGCGCAGAGGCAGGCTTATCTGAAGGGGGAGGTCTGTTGTTCCTGACCTGTGGAAGGTGTCGCTCCAGTTAGCGGAGCGTAACCCGGCATTGGGTGCGCATTTCGATGTGTTGTGTCGGGTTACGCTGCGCTAACCCGACCTACGACTGCGGATAACACAAACTTTACCAAGCGATGACCCTCTACCCATGCGGGTGAGGTTCAGGGAAAGAAGACTATCAACGATTTCCTGGTTCCCATGCTCTGCGTGGGAACGCGTAAAGTCCGGCCACAAACGTAGCCCGGGTGAAACGAAGTGGAACCCGGGATCCATCAGAATCCGAAGCAGAAGGGTACACCGCAAACCTGACCAGGCAATCCCCCTCTCCCCGCGCGGGAGAGGGCCGGGGAGAGGGGTAGATCAATCGACAGACGCGACAGCTGTTAGCTTACTATTCCTGCCTGGCTTTCTCAGACAGCTGTTTCTGGATATTGCCTGGCACAGCTTCATAGTGGCTGAACTCGATGCTGTAGCTGCCTTCACCACCGGTGATGGCCTTGAGATGAGTTGCGTAGCCTTCGAGTTCGGCCAACGGCGCCTGGCCCTTGATGACAAGCATGTTGTTGCGTCCACTTTCGGTGCCGCTGATTTGACCCCGCCGTCCGGCGAGATCACCGGTCAGATCGCCCATGAAGTTGTCCGGCGTGGTGATGGAAAGGTTGACGATGGGTTCGAGGATGACCGGGCCCGCATTATCCACGGCTTCCAGGAATGCCCGTTTACCCGCCGTGACAAAGGCGATCTCCTTGGAATCCACGGAATGGTATTTGCCATCGTAGATGGTGACCCGGATATCCTGCATGGGGAAGCCGGCGATGGCGCCTTCCTCCATGGCCCCGCGAACCCCTTTCTCGACGGCCGGTACGAATTGCCCAGGTATTGCGCCGCCGACGATCTGGTTGACGAATTCGAAACCTTCGCCCCGACTCAACGGTTCGATGCGAATAAAGACTTCACCGAACTGGCCGGCGCCACCGGTTTGCTTCTTATGCCGGTAGTGGCCATCGGCGTTGCGGGTGATGGTCTCCCGGTAGGCGATGCTCGGCGGATGGGTCTCGACCTCCACGTTGTACTTGTTTTTGATCTGCTGCAACAACACTTCGAGGTGCAGGTCGCCGAGACCACGCATGATGGTTTCGTTGAGGCTGACGTTGTGTTCCACATGAAAGCAGGGATCCTCGTCTTCCAGCTTACGCAGGGCGTCACTGAGTTTCTGCTCATCCCCGCGCTTGGTGGTGTTGATCGCAAGACCAAACAGGGGCAGGGGGCATTCGATACTGCGCAGGTGGTGATGATCCTCGTCATGTGAGTCATGCAGCACCGCGTCGAAATGGATGTCATCCACCCGGGCGACGGCACAGATGTCGCCGGGTACCGCCCGGGTCATCTCGATCTGGTCTTTACCCTGGAGGGCAAACAGATGGTTCACCTTGAACGGTTTGCGGGCATCGCCTATGTAAAGCTGGGAATTTGCTGCCAAAGTGCCCTGATGTACGCGAAAGATACCCAGCTTGCCACGATACGGGTCGTTGACCACCTTGAACACGTGTCCGATCACATGCTTTTCCGGATCGGGGGAGACCTCCACCGGTTTCATGTTGGCGCCTTCGCCTTTCATGAAGGGCGGCGGGTTGCCTTCGGTCGGATCGGGCATGAGTTTGACGAACAGTTTCATCAGTTCTTCCAGTCCCGCACCGGTTTCCGCGGAGGTGAAACAGACCGGGATCAGGTGACCTTCACGGAGCGCCTTTTCGAAGGGGTCGTGCAGCTGTTCCGGCTTCAGGGCCTGTCCCTGTTCCAGGTAGATCTCCATGAGTGCCTCATCCACTTCGACCACCTGGTCGATGAGGCTGTCGTGGGCTTCACTCACGGACATCACATCGGTGGTTTCGCCCCCGGGCTGAAAGAAGCAGTCAATCACCTTGCTGCCATTCTCAGCGGGCAGATTGATGGGCAGACACTCTTTGCCGAAGGTCTCCTGCAGACTCTCCAGCAAACCATTGAAGTCGACCGCCTCGGCATCGATCTTGTTGACGATAATGAAACGGCAAAGATTGCGGCGTTTCGCCGCGTCCATCATGCGCAGGGTGACCGGTTCGATGCCGCTCGAGGCATTGATCACCACGGCCGCGGTCTCCACCGCCGGGAGAATGCTGATGCTGCGTCCCAGGAAATCCGCATGTCCGGGGGTGTCGATGAGGTTGATCCGGGTATTCTCGTGATCCAGATGGGTTAACGCGACATCCAGAGAATGCAGCAGTGATTTCTCCAGATCATCGAAATCACAGACGGTATCACCCCGGGCAATGGTGCCTTTGCTGGCGATCATGCCACTGCGGTGGAGGAGTGATTCCACCAGGCAGGTCTTGCCGGAACCGGCGTGTCCAACCAGGGCGATGTTACGGATTTCATGGGTAGTGTATTGGGGCATTTCGACTCCTATCAGCAAAACGGGTCGCTCGATTGCTGCAAACGGTCTGTATGACAGCGTTTGGAATTTGTTGTGGTTTTTATACCGGTGATGGATGGGCTGCCCCACCAGGAGACAGCCCAGTCAGCATGGGTTCAGTAAACATATCCGGGTTGGCCCTGTATGGCAATCGATCCCGGGGAAAAAAGCGGGGATCAGGGGTGAACGGTGTCGATCAGCACCTTGACCTGTTCCGATTGGCCGGGTTTGACCGGTTTGACCACGCCTTCAAGGTCACCGGACTGGGCGGTGGGGTTGCCACTGAGAGAGACCCGGGCGCCAACCTGCACCTGGTCGAAACCGGAGAGTTTCATCTGCGGCATCATGGCCATGCTGTCGTCGAGTTGCACGCTCAGGGGCAGGTCACGCACCTGCTTTCGAAGCGCTGCCAGGGGCATGGGAGGACCATTCAAGGCCTTGGCGTAGATGAACACCAGATCATCCGGTTTGGCGCGTGCTGCCAACTCCGGTGAGAGTGCGATCTCCACCTGGATTCCGCTGTTGGAAGTGGCTGGGGACTTCGGCGCAGCGGGTGACGAGGACGTACCACCGGCCTGGACGATACTGGGTAACTCCGGTTCCTCCGGGCCCAGGCCCAACTGGGAACGGGCGTCATCGATTGCCGCGTTGACCGACTCCAGCTCGGAGCTTTGCGGTGTCAGCGAGCTGCGCAGACCCTGCCAGTGGTCGATGGCCTGCTGAAACTGATTGCTCTGATAGGCCAGCACACCGTTCAGCCAGAGTACATTGGGGTCTTGCGGGGCCAGGGTATAGGCCTTTTGGATCAGGGGCGCGGCCTGGCCGGTAAAGTCGTTGCCATGGGATGCCGCCAGGGCCTCGCCATAGGCAAGCAGCAGGTTGACGTTCTGATCATCCAGGTTGAGGGCTGTCTTGTAAGCCTCGATGGCCGCCGGGTAGTTATTCATGGTCATGTAACTGCGACCCAGGATGATCCAGCCTTCGAGGTTGTCGGGCTGCTCCTTGAGTTTGGCTGCCAGACGCTCCACCAGGACCTCCATGGGCGGCAATCCCTGATCCTGACCGGGAGCGCCAGTAGCGCTGCCATGGGGTGGCATGCCGGTTGCGGCGGTCTGCGTGCCGAGACGTGAAATGATGTCCGGGAATCCGATGACCTGATAGATGGTCAGGGCGGCGATGGGTACCAGCAGGGCCACGGCGGCCATGGCCTGTCCGGACTTTCGCTGCCGGGTTTGTTTCTCCTGGTCCGCATCGATGTCCGTGAGCAATTCCTTTTCCAGATCGGTACGAGCCGCGTCATAACGGGCCTGCTCGAGAATCCCGGCTTCCAGGTCGTTGTCCAGTTCCGCGAGCTGCTGTTTGAAGATGGCCAGGTTGAGTTCGTCGGAGGTGACGCCCGTGTTGACGTTCTTGCGCAGTAACGGCAGGGCGACAAATGCCATGGCCAGGACAGTCAGCCCGGCGGTTATCATCCAGAATAGGGTCATTGATTCGTGTCTCGGGGATCGGTCGATTGATTCAGAAGGCTTGCGAGTCTTGCCCGTTCCTCGTCGGATAGATCGGTTTCCTGACTCCGGCTCTTACGTTTCAGGATGCGCAAAAGCACCAGGGCGCCCACCACGAAGATGATCACCGGTCCAAACCAGATCGGATAGGTGGTGGGTTTCAGTGGGGGGTTGTACAACACGAAGTCCCCGTAGCGGGCCACCATGAACTTGACGATATCGTCTTTGCCATGGCCCTGCTTCATCATGTCGTAAATCTCGTTTCTCAGATCAACGGCAAGATCGGCATTCGAGCCGGCGAGGGATTCGTTCTGACAGACCAGACAGCGCATCTGTTCGATGATGCTGCGAAACTCGTCATGTTTTTGGGGATCATCGAAGGTGTATTCAGCCAGGGTCGATGCCATCAGGGTAGGCAGGCTGAATACGAGCAGGCAGAGTAAAACCAGGGTACGCACGGGACTAACCTTCGCTTTTGATTTCGTTGATTTTGGGCAGGATGGTGTCGTTGAAGATACTCATCGTTATGGGACCTGCCAGTTTATAGCGAATCACCCCTTGTTGATCCACGAGGAAGGTTTCCGGGGCGCCGTATACCCCCAGGTCAATGGCGGTACGGCCCTTCTGATCGAAGATGTTGACCGAGTACGGATTACCCAGCTGCTGCAGCCAGACCTTGGCCTTGTCCCGCTCATCCCGCCAGTTGAGACCGACGATCTCCACCTTGCCGGAGCGAGCCAGTTGCACCAGGGTCTGGTGCTCCGCACGACAGGACACGCACCAGGTGGCCCAGACGTTGAGCAGGTAGATCTTTCCCATCAGATCCTTGCTGCTGACCTGAGTGTCCGGCTGCTCGACCGTGGGGAGGGTAAACTCGGGCACTGATTTACCGATCAGAGGGGAGGGGATCTCCCGGGGATTCATGCCCAGGCCCTTGAACAGAAACGCAGCGATCACTGCGAAGATGATCAGGGGCAGGGAATAACGCAGATATCGGTTCATCTGTGGTTCAACTCCCGGAAGCCGGCAGCGGTGATGCGGCGTTTACTTGCTCGGCGGAACGAACCCGTGCCGTACGGTAACGGCGGTCGGTGATCGCAAGGATGCCACCCAGCCCCATCAACACGCCACCCAGCCAGATCCAGCGCACATAGGGTTTGTAATACAGGCGCAGGCTCCATTCACCGTTACCCAGGGGTTCACCGAGCGAGACATACAGGTCACGGGTGAATCCCCAATCGATAGCGGCTTCGGTCATCGGCCGGGTCTGCACGAAGTAGGTGCGTTTTTCCGGTTCCAGTTCGGCGAACATCTGGCCGTCCTTGGAGACCTTGAAATGTCCCCGGTGCGCGTTGTAATTCGGCCCGGGCTTCATCGTGACGCCATCGAAGGTGAATTCATAACCGGCGATTTCGCTCACGTCACCCGGTCCCATGCGCACATCATGCTCAAGACCAAAGTGACTCACCAGGGTCACACCAACGATGAACATGGCAACACCCAGGTGCGCCAGGACCATACCGTAGAAGCTTCTGCCGCCGGTTTTGAAGTCCCGCCAGAAACCATCAAATCCCGGTTTGTTCTTCAGCCGTTCACGAATGATCACCAGGTGGGAGGTGGCGACCCACATCGCCAGGCCCATGCCCAGACCCACCAGGACATGGCCCTGGGAGAACATGGGAATCAGGCTGAGCAGGCCGAACAGCACACTCACCGCGAAGGCCACTCTCAGGCGCTTGATCAGGTCTGCGGGTTCCGCGTGTTTCCAGCGCGACAGGGCGCCCACACCCATCATCAGGGCGAGGAACGGGGTGGTCAGGAGAAACATCTTGTTGAACCAGGGAAATCCCACGGAGATTTTACCCAGTTCCAGGGCGTCATAGATGAGCGGTGCCAGGGTACCCAGAAGCACCAGGGCGCCGAACACGGAGAGCAGCAGGTTGTTGCCAAGGAGGAAGGTTTCCCGGGAAACCAGATCGAACCGCCCGCCACCGGAGATGTAGGGTGCCCGCCAGGTATAGAGCATCAGTGAACCACCGATCACCACCAGCAGGAACATCAGGATGAAGATGCCCCGCGCCGGGTCGGACGCAAACGAGTGCACCGAGGTGAGCACCCCTGACCGGACCAGGAAGGTTCCAAGCAGGCTCAATGAGAATGCCGAGATGGCCAGCAACACGGTCCAGCTTTTGAAGGCGCCGCGCTTTTCCGTGACTGCCAGGGAATGGATCAGGGCCGTGCCGATCAACCAGGGGATGAATGAGGCGTTTTCCACCGGATCCCAGAACCACCAGCCGCCCCAGCCGAGTTCGTAATAAGCCCACCAGCTTCCGAGCACGATACCAAAGGTCAGGAACACCCAGGCCACCGTGGTCCAGGGGCGCGACCAACGCGCCCAGGAGGCGTCAAGACGACCGCCCAGGAGTGCCGCGATGGCAAAAGCGAACGCCACGGAGAAACCCACGTATCCCATGTAAAGCATGGGGGGATGGATGGCGAGGCCGGGATCCTGCAGCATGGGGTTGAGTTCGCCGCCTTCGCTGGGCACCGGAAAGGTCCGGTCGAAGGGGTTGGAGGTGAGCAGCATGAACAGCAGGAAACCGATGCTGATCATACCCATCACGGAGAGCACCCGGGCCACCATCTCCAATGGCAGATTGCGGCTGAAACTCGCGATGGCCACACCCCAGCAGGCCAGCAGGAAGGCCCACAGCAGCAACGAGCCTTCATGGGCGCCCCATACCGCCGAGATCTTGTAGACATCCGGTAGCAGGGTATTGCCGTGCTGGGCTACATAGACCACTGAAAAGTCGTTGGTCAGGAAGGCATTGGCCAGTATCACCAGGGCCAGCGCAAGGAATACGAACTGTCCCCATGAGAGGGTTCGTGCGGATGCCATCCACACCGTGTTGCGGGTGTAGGAGCCGACCAGGGGTACCACGGATTGGGTAACCGCCAGGCAGAGTGCCAGGATCAGGGCAAAGTGTCCAAGTTCAGGAATCATTGCACGCTCGTCGCAGGTTGAGTGGCGCCTACCCCTTCATCATGGGCGGTCTTGAGGGATGCCGCGACTTCCGGCGGCATGTAGTTTTCATCATGCTTGGCCAGCACTTCGCTGGCCACGAACACACCGCTCGGGTTCATCTGTCCCATGGCAACTATGCCCTGTCCTTCGCGGAACAGGTCGGGGAGGATGCCGGTGTATTCCACGGTCACGGTTTGCGCATTGTCGGTGACGTCAAACGCGGTGGTGAGACCGTCGGTCTGACGCTTGACGCTGCCTGAAGTCACCAGGCCGCCGATGCGGAAGGGGTGCCCGGTGGGGGCCTTGCCTTCCCTCACCTCGCTGGGGGAGAAGAAGAACATCAGGTTCTCGTCAAAGGCATTGAGGGCCAGCCAGGTGGCGACGCCCATGCCGGCAACCATCAGGCCAATGAGGGTGAGTCGTTTCTTTCGGATTGGATTCATTGCGTTTCTTTCCTGGCCCGGCGGAGTTTCCGGGCGATGTCAGTTAAGGCGCGTTTGCGTTGCCGCATCGGTGCGACGATATTGGCCACCAGGACGATCAGGGCCAGGATAAAGGAGGGCCAGACATAGACGGCATAACCGCCCATTGCGAAAAAATCACTCATTTCGCCCCCTGCTCGACCAGATCCTGCACCCAGCGGCTGTTTCTCTCCCGTTCCACAATTTCCGCGCGCGCGCGCATTAAGACCACGGCGCCGTAATAAAGTTTAAACGAGATCGCCATGGTCAATAGCGGGATCAGCATCGAAATGTCCATGGATGGCTTGTCGAATTTGGTGATCGAAGCCGGTTGATGCAGGGTGTTCCACCACTCCACCGAGTAGTGGATGATCGGGATGTTGACGACCCCGACCAGAGCAAGAATCGCCACAGCGCGTGCGGCAACCCGCTTGTCCTCGATGGCGCTGTGCAGGGCAATGATGCCCAGATAGAGAAACAGCAGGAACAGTTCCGAGGTCAGACGCGCATCCCAGACCCACCAGGTACCCCACATGGGCTTACCCCAAAGGGACCCGGTGGCCAGGGCGAGAAAGGTGAAGGAGGCACCCACCGAAGCGCTGCTGATGATCAGGATTTCAGTCATTTTGATGCGCCAGACCAGACTGATCAGTCCGCATACGGCCATCACTACGTAGATGAACATGGACATCCAGGCGGCCGGCACGTGGATGTACATGATCCGGTAGCTTTCACCCTGCTGGTAGTCGGGCGGGGCGACGATCAGACCATAGTAAAGCCCGACCAGCAGGGTCAGCAGAAAGCTGACCATGAACCAGGGGACCATTTTGCCGGCCACACCGTAGAAATAGCGGGGTGACCCCATCTGATGAAAAAATCGTATGATCATGTCAACTCAAACTGATTCTCAGGGATGCGGCAGTGGCCAGGGGCGCCAATACCAGGGAACCTACCAGCATAGCGGATAATATCGAAATCTGCGCGGTAGTCGGAATGCCGACAATGGCGGTCTTCACCGCATCGGTGGCAAAGATCAGAACGGGTACGTACAGGGGCAGCACCAGGAGTGAAAGTATCACTCCGCCGCGACGCAGGCCCACTGTCAGGGCCACACCCACCGAGCCGATCAGGCTGAGTACCGGGGTGCCGAGCAACAGGGTCAACATCAGGGTCGGTACCGCGCTGCCGGGAATGTTCAGCAGTATTGCGAGCAGGGGCGCGACGATGAACAGGGGCAATCCGGTCACCAGCCAGTGGGCAAGGATCTTCGCCAGCACCAGGATGGAGATCGGGTGTGCGCTGAGCATGTACTGTTCCAGCGAGCCGTCCTCATAGTCCGAGCGGAACATGCTGTCGAGGGAGAGCAGTGAAGCGAGCAGTGCCGCAACCCAGACAACACCGGGGCCGACGGCTTCGATCAGTTTGGGATCGTTGCCGATGCCGAGGGGAAACATTGCGGTGACCAGGACGAAAAACAGCATCGGATTGACCAACTCAGCGCGACGCCGGTAGGCCAGGACCAGATCCCGTTTAAGCAGCAGGTTGAATGCGCTGGTTAGAGAGAGTGTGCTCATCGTTCGGACAGGTTGATACGTATTAGTTGGACCTCTTCCTTGAATCCGATTCTGTGATGGGTCGTCATGGCCGCCATGCCGCCTCGGTTGAGGTGGGCTTCAAACAGCCGCTCCATGTGCTCGATACCTTTGCGGTCCAGGGAGGTGAAAGGTTCGTCGAGGATCCACAGGCGGGCATCCGTAACCAGCAGCCGGGCGATTGCGAGTCGGCGCTGCTGACCGGCGGACATGTTCCGGGTCGGCACATCCTCGAAGCCGAACAGCCCGACCTGGTCCAGGGCCTCCTCCAGGCTGATGTCTTCCCGGGCCTTTCCCAGGCCCCGCGCGATACGCAGGTTCTCCAACGGGGTCAGGTCCAGTTTTGAACCGTCCTTGTGGCCCAGGTAGGCGATATGCTCATGGAACTCCGGACCGAGGCGGAAAATGTCCTTGCCATCCCACAGCACCTGTCCCGATTCCGGCAGGCGGATACCGCTCAGGATCCGCAACAGTGAGGTTTTGCCACTCCCATTGCGACCCTCCAACACTAAGGCCTGACCAGGATTGATGCCAAAGTCCAGGGATTCGAACAGCAGGCGATCGTCACGGATGCAGGAGAGTGATCGTGCTTCGAACAGGCCGGTTTTCGGTGGTGGTACAGCTGTGGTTTCGGGAGTCACTTTATGGTCGTTCTTTGTCTCTGTTTGGCGGCCGGGATTTATAATTTCAACTATCTGAATTATTTGTAATTATTGTCGATTGTCTTGGGTTGCTCCGAGACCGGCAGGGCGCTCGTGCAAAGAATCCGGGCGGATGCCGCGATGTCTTCAGCGTTGAACCGGATATCTGTTGCGACCGTCGCCGGGCAGGCATGGTTCCTGCCAACTAAAACCCTGCAACCATACCTGATCCGGTGTGGCACTCACAACCCGTATTTCCCTACCGCGCCACCCGGATTATGCAACAAATGTCCGGAGAATAATGGGCGATAATTCCCAAATATGACTTGGCGTTTCAGGAATGATTCATCGATGACTGGCATACGACCGGTTAAAACATGATCGGGTTCTCATGTTTGTGGCGTAACAGCGGAGTTTGGTGCGATAGGTCCTTGCTGAGTCAGTACGAGGCGTTGACTCAGTATCGGGGAATCCGGGAGGTTCCGGAAACGTATTGGGAGTGAATCAGGTAGCCTGGGGCGGCGTTCTGATGATGATCTGTTCCTGCTCGTAACTCTGAAGGTTGGGGGTTCGCTCCGCGATGTTGGATGTCTGCCAAATGAGAGTCATACAGAATGCTATCGCCAGGACGAACAGATATTTCACCGGTTATCTCCCCGGAACATGTTTGGTGGTGAAATGATATGCCTTCAATGGGCCGTTGTTATGCTTTACCGCCCACAGGAATGGGCTCGTAAACTAGGTGCGCAATATATAGGAATTGTCCGCGTATCGCTAGTATGGGAAGCATATGATTTTTGATCTGGATCACCAAAAGCCAGGCTTGTGACTAATTCTTGGCCTGTATCATGACCTTGTCGTCCTCGACCTTCACCGGGTAGGTTCCAATCGGGTCCGTGGCGGGTTCCTCCAGAGGTGCTCCGGTTTTCAAACTGAAACGGCTTCCATGCAGGGAGCATTTGATATGGTCGCCATGGACACAGCCCAGGTAGAGGGAGACATCCTCATGGCTGCACTGATCGTCGACTGCGTACCAGTTCCCCTCACTCAGGATCACCAGGTAACGCTGCCCATCGATTTCCACGCGTTTCATGGCGCCTTCCGGGATTTCATCCCGCTGCGCGACTACGATCCATTGTTCGTCCATAGGGTTATCCGAGCCGCTTGGCGGCTTCACCGGAATCGAGTACCTGGCGTACCCGGGCCGCGGCGTCAGTCAATGTTTGTTCGCGTCCGCAATGCCACAATATCAAGGCACTGGCGTAGAGCAGTGAGTCGTAGGCGGGTCCCGGCTCACCTCTCAGGGCACTTAAGCCTGTGTCAGCAGCCGATTTCGCGGCCTGGCGTACATCCGTGATGCGTGCGATCTCGTCACCGTTCGGGTCGGCGCCGGCCGCTTCAGGCAGTGGCACGGCACGCACCGGCTGATTGATGGCCAGGGACTCGGGACTGATCTCCACCGGCTGCTCTTCGCCTCCGTTATCGTAGCGGAAAATCATCCCGGGCTGCCTCAGGGATGGGATTACGCCGCCTTCCGTGCCACGCACCAGCAGACACCCCTCGAAACCTGCAAAGCGGGCCAGGGATGCATACTTGGCGGGGTAGGGTTTATGCACGTAGCCGGTTACCAGATGGGTCTTGTGTTTGGCGGTCAGAGGTTTGGCCAACACCTCAACCGTGGTGATGACCTGGCGTTTGATGATCCGTTGGCGTAACCCGGTCAGGTCGTGCAGCCCGGGACAGAAGGTCTTCTGATCCACATAGGCCCAGCCCAGGTCCGGATTTTCGAGACGCGACCGGGCCTGGTCCAGAGAGATGTCCACGTCAACCCCGGCTGCCTGAAGCACATGCCGATGGGTGACTCCGAACTTCGGTCCCACAGCGTCCAGTCCATGGCTGACGCAGGGAAGACCACAGGCGGCCAGAACCAGTGGGATCATCGGTGCGATGGGCAGGTTGCGGTTCATGCCGTCATAGGGATCGACCAGGGAGACCAGTTCATCCACATCGGCCTGACGGCTTTCAGAATTCTTCAGGATGGCTTCCAGGACGCCTTTGTTTTCCTCGTCGGTTTCCCGTTTCATGCGCAGTGCGATGAGAAATATCGCGGTCTGAACATCATCGATCTCGCCGCGTAATACGGCCTGCATGCCCTCACGGGCCTCATCCAGGGTAATGTCTTTACTCAGTTCCGGGCCGGTGGCGATGCGCTGGATGATCGAGTGCATCAGAGCGGAGGAGGTCATCTGGTTGGTCATCTTGTACTACCTGGTGTCGCTATGACTTTGAGGAAACCGGCCAGCCTATCTGTGATGGCACTGGTGTGCCGATGACGGCAGGCTCGGTGGTCGTTTTGCCGGGCAGTATAAATAACTGAGTAAAATTGTCAAGAATAGGGGTGTCAGGGTTTTCAGGTGGAACTGGGAACCTTCAGTTCATCGATGCATCACAGAGGTCAGTACGTGGTTGTATTCGAAAAACACCGAGTAACTGGGATAATCCCAGCGGGTGATGGGCGGATCGCCGACACTGGGGTGAGCGGTGAGCGGCTCGCCGAACCGCTTCTGTACCTGGTCCATGGTCATGGCGCGAGTGGGCCGGGGCACACCCTCTTCGCTGTTGATGGGATAGGAATCGATGGAATCGATCAGCAGGACATCGGCGGTGGCAACCTGGGCGCTCAGGCTCAGGAGCAGGGCAGCGGAAAGGGTTGTGAAGCGAAAGGTCATCTGAGCAACTCCGAATTTGTCTCTTCAAAAAGCAATATAGCACTCTTCTCTAACTATAGGAAAGCATGAGCATTTATTTCCCTAGATTCACGTCTGGCAGGAACATCCCAAAGACGGATGCAGCCCACAAAAATGCGATTTCGAGGCTACAGCGGGCAGACCCCATGGCGCGCTTTTCTGTTAGTCTATGCGGTTGACGTAACACACTATGGTTTAATACCTCCCTATGTTCAAACCACTTGAACTCTACGTGGGCCTGCGCTACACACGGGCCAAACGCAGGAACCACTTCATCTCCTTTATTTCCATGATCTCCATGCTCGGCATCATGCTGGGTGTGGTGGCACTGATCGTCGTTCTGTCAGTTATGAACGGGTTTCACAAGGAAGTCCGTGAACGGATTCTCGGTATGGCTTCTCATGCCACCATTTCGGGGGTCAGCGGGGAATTGACCGATTGGGAATCGGTCATGGCAGAGGCTTCCAAATTCAAGCATGTGATCGGTGAGGCGCCCTATGTGGAAGGACAGGGCATGCTGATCAGCGGACAGAAAGTCAGCGGGGTACTGTTGCGGGGAATTCTTCCCGAGCGTGAGGGTGATGTCTCGGACGTGGTGCGCGACATCAAGCAGGGCTCCATCGAAAGTCTCGAATCCGGAGCCTTCAACATCATACTCGGGCGTGAGCTGGCCACCGTGCTGGGGGTCGGAGTAGGGGACAAGGTGACCCTGGTGACACCCCAGGTGAACGTCACGCCCGCGGGCATCCTGCCCCGGCTCAAGCGCCTGACGGTGGGTGGCATCTTCCAGGTGGGGATGGGTGAATATGATCGCGGCGTGGCGATTCTGCACATCGACGATGCGGCCAAACTGATGCGCCTTGAGAACGGTGTGACCGGTGTGCGCCTGAAACTGGACGATCTCTACCTGGCGCCCCAGGTCTCCCGGGAACTCGCCCTGAAGATGGGCGGGTACTACCGGATCAGCGACTGGACCATGCAGCACCGGAATTTTTTCGCCGCACTGCGTACAGAAAAACGCATGATGACCATCATCCTTTCCCTGATTGTCGCGGTTGCGGCCTTCAATATCGTATCCACAATGGTCATGGTCGTTACTGACAAACAGTCCGATATCGCCATTCTCAGGACCCTGGGCGCTTCACCGAAATCGATCATGGGGATCTTTATGGTTCAGGGTGCGACCATCGGTGTGGTGGGCAATCTGCTGGGTATGATTGGCGGGGTGTTGCTGGCCTACCGGGTGGAGGAGATCGTCAGCTGGATCGAAACCACCTTCAAGGTCGATTTCCTTGATCCGAGTATCTACTACATCACCAAGCTGCCGTCGGATCCACAGATCAACGATGTGCTGTTCATCGGAGGTATGGCCTTGCTGATCACCCTGCTGGCGACGCTCTATCCTGCCTGGAAGGCCTCACGTACCCATCCGGCCGAGGCGTTGCGTTATGAATGATCAGAGCCTGGTGCTCGAGGCGAACGGGCTGGTGCGCACCTTCTCCCAGGGCGATCTCCGGGTCGAGGTGCTGCAAGGTGTGGATCTACGGGTTGCCGCTGGGGAGCGGATTGCCATCGTGGGCGCTTCCGGTTCCGGCAAAAGCACCCTGTTGCACTGCCTGGGGGGGCTCGACAGGCCGGACTCTGGTCAGGTTGTCCTAAACGGGCAGGATCTGTTAACCCTCAACGAGCGGGACAAGGGCCGGTTGCGGAACCGAAACCTGGGATTCGTCTACCAGTTTCATCACCTGTTGCCGGAGTTCACCGCTCTGGAAAATGTGGCGATGCCTCTGTTGATCGGAGGTCGCCCAGTTGCCGAAGCGAAGACCCGGGCCACCGAGATGCTGTCGCGGGTCGGTCTGGAACAGCGCGTGGGTCACAAACCCAATGAACTTTCAGGAGGGGAACGTCAGAGGGCAGCGCTGGCTCGGGCCATGGTGCATCATCCCACCTGTGTACTGGCGGATGAGCCGACCGGCAACCTGGATCGCAAGACCGCGGAACAGGTCTACGAACTCATGCTCGAGTTGAATACCGAACGGCGAATCAGTTTCATCATCGTAACCCACGATGTGGAACTGGCCAGGCGAATGGACAGGACCCTGACTCTGGTGGACGGCAAACTGGAAAATCTCGAGTAAATGCGAGCGTATCAGGCCGGGGCAATGTCCTAGGGTTCAGGTATGGGTTCCCACGCAGAGTGTGGGAATCAGGAATACTTTGCGTGTTTAGCGCCCGTCGCCAGCTGCGCTCGATTTGCTGAGCGGAATGACTTTACTGCAGGTCATGTTATGCGGTGGGTGTTGAGGGCGGTTTCACCGCCTTCTTGCTCTGCCGGCGGCTTTTCCATTTCTCGATCGCCCGCCAGCGCCAGAGCCATAAAATCAGACTGTATCCGAGCACTGCGGCTACCACGGCACAGATGCCGCAGCCGACCAGCAGGGGCAGCCAGATGCCTTCCAGGCCTCCGTTGTGCAGCCATTCCATGCTGAACTCCACGGGCGGACTGTTCGCGGGATGTCCGACGACCCAGGTGCCGACCATATAGGCAAACAGCAGAATGGGTGGAATGGTGATTGGATTGGTGATCCACACCAGGCAGACCGAGATCGGCAGATTGACCCGGAAGATGATGGCCGCACCGGCCGCCAGGACCATCTGAAACGGTAGCGGTACGAACGCCATGAACAGCCCCACCGCGAAGGCCCCGGATGCGGAGTGCCGGTTCAGGTGCCATAGATTGGGGTCGTGTAACAGGTCGCCGAAGACTTGCAGATACTTATGATTCCTCACCACATCATGATGAGGTAACCAGCGTTTGATCAGTCTTTTCGGCATGAGTGGTTCGTTGACCGGTCCAGTAATAATCGGCGTGAATGAGACGTGAAGCGCGACCGCATGGTACACCAGAATTGACCAATTATCCCGATGTTGTTTAGGGGTTTAACTCAGAAGACCTCTCTACGGAGTACGATTCCAGCGCCAAATCGTCACAGGTTGGGATAAGTATAATAGATCATCAGGGATTGACAGTGACAGGGAGATGTCATGCATGGAATTCTGTTCGGATTCGTGTTGGGGGCAGTGGGATTCCACCTCCTGAATACTCTGCCGGAGCTGATCTGGTGTGCGGTATTGCTGCCCGGGGTCCTGGTGTGGCGTATTCAATGGCTGCGCCCGATGCTTGCGCTGATGCTCGGAGCCTGCTGGAGCCTGGTTCACGTAAACCATCAAATGGCCCAGTGGCTACCGCTGGGTCTCGAAGGTCAGGATCTGATTCTGCAGGGTCGGGTAGAGGGACTTCCGGCGATACAGGGGCAGTTGCAACGCTTCCAGGTAGACGTTCAGTCACTCCGGGACCCACAGGGTAATCCGGTCCCTGCATCACGGGTTCAGCTCAGCTGGTTCGGTCGCGGAACGCCGGTGCAGGCAGGAGAAAACTGGCGTTTCAAGGTACGTCTCAAGCAACCTCGGGGATTGCACAACCCTGTGGGTTACGATGGCGAGAAGGGGATGCTCTCCCAGGGAATCGGCGCCCGGGGTTATGTGCGTGCCGGGCCGGAAAACCGACGCCTGGATCCTCCCGGTGCGCATGGCGTCATCACCCGGCTTCGACAAGCCATCGCGGCAGGGCTTGATGAATACACGGGCAATCTGCGTTCAGCAGCCTTGTTCAAGGCTCTGGTGGTGGGTGACCGGCGCAGTCTGTCCCGTTCGGACTGGCAGGTCTTCACCCGCACCGGCACCAATCACCTGATCGCGATTTCCGGTCTGCATGTGGGCATAGTCGCAGGCTGGAGCCTTTGGCTGGGCAACCGTTTGTGGCGCCGCAGTGAGAAGCTCTGCCAGCGATTGCCCAGTATCAAGGCCGGGGCCTGGCTGTCGTTGATCAGTGCTGTGAGTTATGCCTCCCTGGCCGGTTTTTCCCTGCCTACCCAGCGGGCGTTGCTGATGCTGAGTGTGGTTCTGGGGGCTCTGATCCTGGGATTGCGCATCTCCCTGGGCAGGGCATTGCTATGGGCCCTGTTCCTGGTGGTGCTGTGGGATCCGCTGGCGCCATTACAAGCAGGATTCTGGCTCTCGTTCCTGGCGGTGGCGGCCATCTGGTGGTCTGTGTCAGGGCGTCTTCATGCCGGTTCGGGTTGGCGACAGGGGCTACGCATTCAATGGGCAGTGAGCATTGGTCTGCTACCGGTTCTGTTCCTGCTATTTGGACAGGCCTCGTTGATCTCTCCTATTGTCAATCTGATTATGGTGCCCTGGTTCAGTCTGGTTCTGGTACCTCTATTGCTGCTCGGACTGCCGCTGATGCTGCTCCCGCAATTGGCCGCGCATTGGTACAGCGGTCTGGGTTATTTCGCGAATCAGACCTTCTGGCTGTTGGATGGGTTTGCCGAATTTTCCTGGGCATCCTTGGCCTGGCCTGAGACGGGAGTCTGGGTCTGGATTCTGATGTTGACCGGTGTGTTGCTGTGGCTGTTGCCACGGGGCTTGCCGGGTCGCTGGATGGGGATCTGGTTTTGCCTGCCGTTTTTGGCTACGACCAACCAGCGACCCGATGCGGGTGAATTCTGGTTGACCCTGCTGGATGTTGGGCAGGGTCTGGCCTGTGTGGTGGAAACCCGGGAGCATGTCCTGTTGTATGACATTGGACCGGGATCGGTGGGTGGTTACAGTGCCGCGGAGGCCGTGGTGGTGCCCTATCTGAGATCCCTGGGGGTGGCGCGGGTGGACCGGATGATTCTGAGTAACGGGGATCAGGATCATGCCGGTGGGGTGGGGGCTTTGCGGGCCGCTTTTCCTGGCACCTCCATGCTCAGTGGCGAGGTTGATCGGGTGCCTGACTCCGATGCCTGTGTCTCCGGTACCCAGTGGGTCTGGGATGGGGTGGTTTTCCGTATTCTGCATCCGGCCGAGGGGGATCGTTTCAGCGATTCGAACAACCGCTCCTGCGTGCTGCAGATCGAGACCGGTGAGCAGAGGGTGCTGCTGCCGGGAGATATAGAAACGCCAGCGGAACTCAGATTGGTCCAGCGTCATGCCGATAAGTTGGCGTCACAAATTCTTATCGCACCGCATCACGGATCTGCGGGTTCTTCGAGCATGGCGCTGGTGAACGTGGTGAAGCCGGAGTGGGTCCTGTTTTCTGTCGGCTATCGAAACCCGTACGATTTCCCCAAGGCTGAAGTGGTGGAACGCTGGCGCAGCCAGGGCGCTGCAGTTTTGAATACCGCGGAGTCCGGTGCCATTCGGTTTCATATCAAACCCCGTGCGCCACTGGACAGCCCTGAAATCCACTGCGCGCAGCGCGGGCGCTATTGGCAGAACTGCAGCGGGATGGCGTCAGCAAAGCGTGCGTCCGGACATGGGCAATAGGTGGGGGAATCGAGTATCATCCCGAAGTGGTCGGAGTCCGAGGCCATACCGCGGAGGAGGTTGCTCAAAGTCGATCCGAGCTGCACGGGATCCGGCGAAGAGAACGTATCGGTTGATTCTGTGGGGAACCCCGCATCATGGGGAACTTCGCGGCAATCGGGTCACTGAGCTTTGACCCGCCGATAGTTCCCGGATTGTGGTGTCTGACTCAGTGTGCAGGGTCGCTCAACGAACCTTGCCGAGGGTAACCCGGTAATCAAATAGAACGAACAAGGAATCAGATACGTGTTTGAGTTAGTGAAATCGGGCGGCTGGTTGATGCTGCCCATCATCGCCTGTTCCATCGTTGCGCTGGGCATTGTGATCGAGCGGTTCTGGTCACTGCAGCGTAAAAAGGTCATGCCCGATTATCTGATGAAGCAGATCCTGCAACTGCACAAGGATAAGAAACTCAATCTGGCGGACATCAAGAAGCTCAAATCCAGTTCACCCCTGGGGCGTATCCTTGCGGCCGGTCTGGTCAATCGCAATCACGACAAGGATGTGATGAAAGAGGCGATCGAGGAGGTGGGTCGTCAAGTGGTGCACGAATTGGAGCGCTATCTCAACACCCTGGGGACCATTGCCTCGATTTCACCGCTGCTGGGGCTGCTCGGGACGGTGATCGGTATGATCAAGGTGTTCAGCGTGATCGTCACCGCGGGAGTCGGTGATCCCGGAGTGCTTGCCGGGGGTATCTCCGAAGCCCTGATCACCACTGCCGCCGGACTTTCCGTTGCGATTCCCAGCCTCATGTTTCACCGCTACTTCAGTGGGCTGATCGATCTGCTGGTGATCGGTATGGAAGAACAGGCACTCAAACTCGTCGAGTTGATCCACGGGCAGCGGGAAGATTGAGATGAATCTCAGGAGCAAGCCACGCAAATCCCCTGAGGTGGATATCACGCCGCTCATCGACGTGGTATTCCTGCTGCTGATTTTCTTCATGGTGTCGACCACGTTCGATCGGGAAAGCCAGATTCTGATTGAACTGCCGGAGGCGACCGGAGAAGAGGCTGCGCATACCCCCAAGGAACTGGATATCACGATCAATGCCACCGGCACCTTCTTCGTCAATCAGCGTGAAGTGGTGAATACCGAGATCGAGACGCTCAAGATGGCGATCAACAAGGCCATTGGCGACAAACGGGATCTGCCGGTCATCATCAACGCGGATGCCAGAACGCCACATCAATTCGTCATGACGGCCATGGATGCCGCGAGTCAGCTGGGGTTGAGCAAAATGACCTTTGCCGCCCACCGGCCCGCCGAATGAGGCCCGATCACTCTTGAATGTCTTCGAAGCCGCCTGGGATGATCGTCGCAGTCTGCTGCCCATACTCCTGTTGCCGCTGAGCGGTCTGTTCTGTCTTGTATCTTTCTTGCGCAGGCGTCTCTACCGTTGGGGACTGCTGAAGCGGGAGCGCGTTGAGGTGCCGGTCATCATCGTCGGTAATCTGAGCGTGGGTGGTACCGGTAAGACCCCTTTGGTGATCTGGCTGGTACGCACTCTGCGAAGTATGGGATTTACTCCGGGCATCATCACCCGCGGATACGGCGGGCAGTCGGAATCCTGGCCCGTTGAGGTCACAGCGCAGAGCTCGGCCGAGGAGGTGGGCGATGAGGCCGTACTCCTCAAACGCCAGTCTGATTGTCCGGTGTACGCCGCACCACGGCGGATCGAGGCGGCTCGTCAACTGCTTTCGGAACAGAACTGTGACGTCATCGTTTCCGATGACGGGCTGCAGCACTATGCCCTGCATCGAGATCTGGAGATCGTTGTCATTGACGGCTACCGAAGGTTTGGTAACGGTTATTGCCTGCCTGCGGGACCACTCCGGGAATTACCCTCGCGTCTCAAACAGGTGGATCTGGTCATCGTCAACGGTGATGCGGGTCCGGATGAATTCGCGATGCAGGTCGCTGGTGATATGGCCTGTGCGCTGGATGGCCGGCAGGCACCCAAGTCGCTTGTTGATTTCGCCTCAGAACCGGTTCATGCGGTGGCCGGTATCGGCCGACCGGAACGTTTTTTCGCCATGCTCGAGGCAGCGGGACTGCAACTGCATCGTCACCCGTTTCCAGATCATCATGCCTATCGTGAAGCGGACCTGCAGCCATTTGCGGGAGAGACGGTTCTCATGACCGAGAAAGATGCGGTAAAGTGCGAGTCATTCGCAAATGAGCGGTACTGGTATGTCCCGGCAGAGGCTCGGGTGGATCCCGGTTTTGAAAAACAATTGAAGCTATTGATGAGAAGGCTGAGAAATGGACAGAAAACTGCTTGATATCCTGGTCTGCCCGGTATGCAAGGGCAAGCTCTTCTTCGATAAGAAGGCCCAGGAGCTGATTTGTCGCGTGGATCGCCTGGCCTATCCGGTGCGTGACGATATCCCGATCATGCTGGAGGAAGAGGCGAGGCGGCTCGCCGAGGATGAAGAGGTGCCGGAAAATTGAGTGGCTCGTCCTTCAAAGTGGTCATACCGGCCCGCTATGCATCGGTCCGGTTGCCGGGTAAGCCGTTGCTGGATATTGCGGGCAAGCCGATGATTCAGCACGTCTTCGAACGCGCCATGGAGAGCGGTGCCGCGGAAGTGGTGATCGCCACGGATGATCAACGAATCCACGACGCATGCCGGGGTTTCGGTGCCGATGTCTGTCTCACCGCTTCTACCCATCGCAGCGGTTCGGACCGAATTGCCGAAGTGGTCGCGCAAAGGGGGTGGGCGGAAGATGAAATCGTGGTGAACCTGCAAGGCGACGAACCATGCATGCCTTCCAGTCTTTTGAGTCAGGTTGCCCAGGACATGGAGCAACATGAAAGGGCGGTTGTAACCACTTTGTCCACACCGATCAGCAACCGCCAGATCCTGTTTGATCCCCATGTGGTCAAGGTGGTCACCGATCAGCAGGGTTACGCCCTCTATTTCAGCCGCGCCCCCATTCCCTGGCATCGGGATGAGTTCATGGAGGCAGACAACCCGCTACCCTCGGACGTTGGGTTCGCCCGTCACATCGGGTTATATGCCTATCGGGCGGGCTATCTGGGTCGTTTTGTGACGCTCGAGCATGCTCCCATTGAACGGGCTGAGTCCCTTGAGCAGTTGAGGATCATGTGGCATGGCGACAGAATTCATGTCAGCACTGCGGCAACCGACCCGGGGCATGGGGTGGATACCAGGGACGATCTTCATAAGGTCATTGAAAAACTGACCTGATCACTCTGTAAAATTATTCGACATCCCTCAGATGAAACAGCGTTATATCACGCAGTCGGTCGGAAAAGGCCGGTTAACTGATGTCGGAATAATTTACATATGAATCGTCAGGATTTGAAAATTCAGATTAATTAAGGTTCGTAACTAATTGTAAAATATGATGTAGAAAAAATATGGCATAAACACTGCTTAGTAATTCGCCATTCAATCACAAAGAAAATTGTGACTTGTTTCCCAGAAGCTGTATCGAAACAAGACTCAGTAGCAATTAGGGGATTCTGAATGGCATCGGTTAAAGAGAAAGGCGACAGCACCTTGGACCTCATCAACAGTCTGAAACTGTCGTCAACCAGCAGACAACTGCAAAATGCCAATGACAATCCCTCCCATCTGAATGCCGAAGCACAGCTGGCGCAACTGCTGAATGCTCAAGGTCTGGAAGACTACCGCTTCCTGAGTCGACCCACTTATGTCCCGATCAACTCTGAGGAGGAGGAGCGTAAACGCATCTCCCGGGAACTGCACGACGGGCTGGGTCAATTGCTGACCAGCATCAATCTGCATGTACAGAGTTGCATCAATCGTTGCGATCAGCAGGATCTCTTCACTGACCTGTCAGGCCAGCATCGCGATTCCCTGGAATCGATCTCCGACATGGTCAAACAGGCAATCACCGAAGTGCGCTCCATCTGCAGAGCCATCCGTCCCGCTATTCTGGATGATCTTGGAGTGGTCGCGGCAATCGCCTGGCAGTGCCGTCAGATTTCCGAAGGCAGTGATGAACTGGATGTAACGACCAATTTCGATGTCAATGAAGGCGCGATATCGGAAGAGTACAAGAATGTCATCTACCGAATCGTTCAGGAATCTCTGAACAATGCGGTGAAGTACGCAAAAGCCAAATCAATCAGCGTTTCTCTGCTGCAATCTCATGATGCCATTCATCTGGTAGTGGTGGACGATGGTGTGGGTTTCGATCCCTCACACATCCAGGGCAAGCGGGGGCTGGGACTGGTCGGAATGCGTGAACGCGCAGAATCCGTACAGGGTCGATTCCGCATCGATACCGGACTCAATCAAGGGGTTCAGGTTCGCGCTTCTTTCCCTCTGGTCATGGCGGCCCTCAACGGCTGATCACCCCTTTTTCGAGGGCGTAGGTAGTCAGCGCCGAAACACTGTGCAGGTCGAGTTTCTTCATCAGATTGGCGCGGTGTTTTTCCACAGTCTTCACACTGATGCACAGGTAATCCGCCATGCTTTTGTTGGTATGGCCTTCCGCGATCAGCTTTAGAATCTGACGTTCTCTTTGAGTGACGGTATCCCAGCGTGTCAGGGGTTCCTGGTGAATGCTGTTGGTGTGCAGGTAGCTGTTGACCACCTTTTCCGTGATTTCGGCGCTCAGATAGGTTTTGCCCTCCAGTACCCGTTCCGCTGCGACCATCAATTCATTCTGTGTGGCGTCCTTGAGCACGTAGCCATTGGCGCCGGCCTTGAGACTGGCCAGCACATACTCCTCTTCATTGTGAACGGTCAGCACCAGGGCTTTGACCTCGGGCATGCGCTCCTTGATCTCCCGCACCGCATCCATGCCATTCAGGCCGGGCATGCTCAGGTCCATGATCACCAGGTCGGGTTTCAATTCGACGGTTCTGCGGATCGCGTCTTTGCCGTTATCCGCCTCACCGATGACCTGGAAGTTGGGGTTCGAGGTCAGCAGCGCCTTGAGTCCGGCACGCAATATGGTGTGATCTTCTGCAATGACGATGGTTTTTGTATCGGGGTTCATAGTTTTTTGTGTCGTCAATGGCGCTTTTTCAATTGGTAGACAGCCTTCTTCTAATTGTTGCAGTTGAGTGTAGCCAGGGGCGTGACAGCAGGGCTGAATTCAAGTCCTTTTTTTCCCAATCCCTAACCGGTGATTAAGACGTAACACACTGTAATTAATAGGTTAATAAGTTAGATCCCAGTCTTTAATCATGGTACGGATTACACTCGATTGCAAATATGTCACCGGCAGGCTTGAAGCGCCATACCCATTCCATGTCAACCCTACCCGGAAGGTAGGGTTTCAACCCCGCTGGACTACGCACTTTCATGGGGTGTCCAGTGGGGTACAACCCCGCCCAAAGGCGTAGTTGCACGCAAAGACCCTCTTTATTAAGCGACGTAAGATTCAATCCAAGAACCGGGAAAGGGGAAGTCGTGTCTGGATGGTCCGGCAGGCAACCCCCGAATCTTAAGATGACCAATAGGGGTCTGGAGAAAAAAACCATGATAAATGAAAATCAGGGTTACACGAACAGAGTCGTGATGTTGCTGACATCAATGACTCTGCTGATGTTGTCCTCCACCGTGAACGCGGCGCAATTCAACCTGAATGTGGTTGATGCGGCGGGTAACGCGGTGAATGGCTTTCGCTGGGTAATTGAGCAGGATACGACCTTTGCGGTCGATCCCACCAACCCGAGCACTGATCCGGACAATCTGTTGTCCCTGGATTTTCATCGCAGTCACCACCCGGTGGCTACCGGGGAAACTGACGCCAGCAGCCTGAATGGCCAGACGGACGGTTCCGCGGCAACGATTTCCAACATCGCGCCCGGTCGCTACTACGTGTCGGTGCTGCCCTTCGCGGGCCACAGCATCAGCGGCGGCCCCGTGACGGTAGTGGCTGATGCCGCGGATCCGAGCAATGTGATCGACAACCTGACGGTCACGGTGCAGGCGCAGCCGATCCCCACCGCGCAGATCTCCATCTACCTGTTCCATGACAACAGCCCGATCAACGGTGCACCCGATCTGCCGGAAGAGACCAATCCGGCACCGGGTGAACCAGGCCATGTTGACTGGTCCCAGTTCAACCTGTTCCTCGAGGAGCCGGGTGGTCGTTACGGTATGGCCGGTGGCCAGGTGATCCAGGATGCCTTCGGCAGCCCCCTGGGTACCGTCTACCGTGAAGATTGCGGTATCGATCATCAGCCCGATGCTGACCCCCTGACCAACTTCATCTGCTTCGTGGATGGGGCTCCGATCGTCGAATCCCTCGGCAACGGCACCCTGCAGCCGAACAGTGAAGGTCTGCTGGTGGTCAAGAACATGGCTCCTGGCAAGTATGGCATTATCATCAACCCGCCCACCAAGGCTGCCAATGAAGCTACCGGCTGGATTCAGACCAGCACCATCGAAGGCACCAAGGTCATCGATGCCTGGGTCAAGGCCAACGAGCCGGCCGCCTTCGTGGAGTTCGGTCCTCCCGGTCCCCACGTCTTCATCGGTTTCATCAAACCCTCCGTGGATGGTGGTTTCGATCCGTTTCCTGAAGGTGGTGCAACCGTGTCCGGTACGGTCACCGATATCCACCTGACCCGCCCGCCGTTCTCCCAGTTCTACAGCGGCCGCGATTTTCCCGGTTGCTGGATCGGTCTGAACGACATGGCCGGCGGTGGCATCGGTACCGGTGTGTACGCCACTTCCTGCACCAACAGCAGCTTTTCGATCGATAACGTGCCCGCAGGCACCTACAACCTGGTGGTGTTTGACTCCAACCTGGATGCCGTGATCAGCGCACAACCCTTTACCGTGGACGAGGGCGCCGCCACCTGTAACGGCGGTGGTTCCTGTGCACTCGGCGACATTGGTGTCTTCAACTGGTTTGCCCGACTCAATACCAGCGTGTTCAACGACATCAATCAGAACGGTTTCCAGGACCCCGGCGAGGATGGCATCGGTCCGGAGAGCCAGAGCGTTACCCTGCGCTGGCGCGATGGCACCATGTACCAGAGCTTCCCCACCGACGGTGACGGCATGGCGCCCTTCGATGAGAAGTTCCCCTTCTTCCACTGGCTGGTGGCCGAAGTCAGCTTCGGTAACAAGAAAGCCACTGGCGCCACCTTCGTGGTTGATGCCGGTGGTCCTGTGGACAAGGTCAACACTGAGTTTCCGGGTTTCGGTGAACTGACCCCGCTGGCTCACTGTTCCGACAAGTCCCAATACGATCCCGCCACCAATCAGTGTCCCGGTTTCGAAGTTAACAACCCGAATACAGGTGACAACTTCTCCCGTACCGAGACCGGTGTGGTTCTGACCCAGGCGGTTCAGGCCTTCCTTGGACAGACCAACGTACTGCAGTTCGGTAAGACCGACTACATCAGCTTCACGCCGCTCGTGTTTGGTCCCACCGGACCGGTTCCGCCCAAATTCGTGGGTGAGAACGGCGGTATCTCGGGTATCGTTTACTACGCCACCACCCGTGCGGAAGACGACCCTGAGAAGGCTGCGGCGGAAGAGTGGGAGCCGGGTGTGCCCCGGGTCCAGTTCGCCCTCTACGCGGATGGCGATATCGACTCCTTTCCCACCGGTGCCTCCTTCCCGAACGGCGGGGATGCACTGAACACCCAGACCTATGGTGACATCGACTGGAACGGTGACGGGATCGCGGCTGCCGATGACGGCATGATCGACGATGTCGACCAGAACGGTTGTATCGGCTATGCCGACGTCAACAACTATCCGTTCGATGATTTCCCGGGACCCGGCGACATCGACTACGGTTGGGTTGCTGAGCCGGGTTCAACCGATCCGAATCACCTCTGTGCCGAGTCTGCGGCGAACCGCAATGGCTTATTCGATCTGCATGACGCGCTGCAAGTCACCTACAGCGACAGCTGGGATGACAATCTGCCCAGCGGCTGCGAAGGACGCAACAACGTTGCAGGCTCCATTGTGACTCCGGCCATCAGCGACGATCGCTGCTTCGATGGTCTGCGCAGCTACAACCAGGTGACTGAGGGTGTGTTCGATGGTGGCTACGCCTTCTCCGATTACGATCTCGACCACCTTGCGGCGGTCAATCCAGGAGCGGCAGCGGCAGTCCAGGATTACCTGTCAGCGGCTACAAACGCGGTTAGCGCCATTGACGCCAACCAGGCCGCCCATCTGCAACTGGGTATGCTGCCTAATGACTACATCGTGCAGATGAGCACACCTCCGGGTATGAAGAACCTGAGTGAACACCACAAGAACGTGGACTTCGGTGACGAGTACATTCCCCAGGAGGGTCAGGGCATCGAACCGACCCTGCAGGCTCTGGCCCCGGTGTGTGTGGGTGAAGACCATGTCGTACCCCAGTATCTGGCCATGGTCACCAAGGACGGCAGCGGTGACGCCGGTATTGGCGGCGCCAACCTGGTCGATGTGGCGCTGCTCGGTGACGAGAGTGTCTACGCACCCTTCGCCGGTGAGACCCGTCCTTCCTGCGATATGAAGGAAGTCCCGCTCTCCTCGGCGCAGAACGCAGCGGCTGAGTTCTTTCTCATGACCGACGTACCGAAGGCGGCCAACGTCTCCGGCATGATCCTTAATGACCTGGCCAATGAGTTCAACCCGAACTCGCCGAACTTCGGTGAGAAGTACGCACCCCCGCACACCCCGGTGGCGTTCTACGACTGGAACGGCAACGAGGTGAACCGGGTCTATGCGGACGAGTACGGTCGCTACAACGCGATGGTGCCCTCGACCTTCACCGCCAACCTGCCGATGCCTTCGGGTATGTCGCCGAACATGCTGATCTCCTGCATGAACGACGCGGGTCCGGTGCTGAATCCGCAGTACAACCCAAGTACCGACAACGGTTCCGGTATCGACGGTACCGGCCAGCCGAAGCTGATCGTGGATCCCTTCTTTGATCCCCGCTACAGCCAGTTCTGCTACACCTTCCAGTATATGCCGGGCACTATCACCTACCTGGATACACCGGTGGTGCAGATCGCGGCCTTCGCCGGTGTGGGCCAATACCCGCTGGATTGCGAACAGCCCGAAAGCACCCCGATGATCTCTTCGGTCACCCGGGTGGATGATACCGGTCCGTTCGTACTGCCTGGAGAGGAAATCCGTATCGACTCCATGGGTGTGGTATCCGTACCCAACCCGGAGTGGGATGGTGTTGATCAGGCTCTGAAGAACATCGATCGCGATTACCGCTTTGACAGTGGTCTGAGAAGAGGCACGATGGCCTGGCTGGAAGATGCCCAGGGTAATCGTACTCTGCTGGGACGTAATCCCAGTTCCACTCGCAATGTGTTGTACGCCACCGTACCCGCCACTGTTGCACCGGGTGAGTACCAGGTGACTGTGGTCAACATGGACGGGGCGGAATCCCCGACCGGTGTGACTCTGACTGTGGGTCTGTCGGAAGGTGTGGGTCAGCGTCGCAACGGCGACCCCTACAACGTCTGGCGCGTTCCGGGCGATTTCGCCACCATCCAGGAAGCCATCGGCAATCCCCTGGAAGGTCAGCCGGGTGTGGCATCGGGCGACCTGATCCTGGTGGCTCCGGGCATCTACGACGAACTGGTGATCATGTGGAAGCCTGTCAAGCTGCAGGGATGGGGTGCCGGTGCGGTAACCATCAATGCACGTCAGTCGCCCACCGAGAAGATCATCCACTGGCGTCTGCTGGCGGATTACCTGGCCAACACGGCTATCGACCAGCTTCCGGGTCAGACCCTGGCGCCGTTTGGCTTCCCAGGCCTGAACGCCGGACCCTTCCCGACGGAAGAGGGCGCAGGTGTATTCGTGGCCGGTCCCCGTCTTGGTCCGAACCGCTTTGGTCATCCGGCTAACCGCGGCGCCCGTATCGATGGTTTCACCATCATCGGTGCGAGCACCGGCGGCGGTATCGTGGCCAACGGTTACAACCAGTTCCTGGAGGTATCCAACAATCGTCTGGAGGCCAACTCGGGCTTCAACGGCGGCGGTATCCGCATCGGTCATCCCGAGTTGAGTCATACCATCGCCGACGAGACCGATCCCGCTTTCGTGGACGGGGATCCCAACCGGGCGGTCGGTTCGCTGATCTATGACGACGCGGTGAACGATCTGGTGCGTATCCATCACAACTATGTGGTGTTCAACGGCACCCTGAACGGTCCTGGCGGCGGTATTGGTCTGCATACCGGCAGTGACAGCTATAAGGTCACCGACAACTTCGTCTGCGGTAACTTCAGCCAGGGCGGTGGCGGCGGTATCGCTCACCTGGGCCTGTCCCGCAACGGTCTGATCGAAGACAACCGCATTATCTTCAACGAGACCTTTGCCCAGACCCCGGGTACCGCGCCTCCGGGTGGCGGCATCATGATCAGCGGTCAGCCGGCCCTGATTCCCGAGGACGAGACCGGTCTGCTGCTGTCTCCGGGTTCGGGTAGTGTCACCATCAATGCCAACCTGCTGCGCGGCAATCTGGCCGGAGCCGGTGACGGCGGTGGTATCAGCCTGAACAGCATCAACGGTCAGGACATTGCCCAGAGTCTGGGTGCCCGTGGTCCCTGGTATCAGGTGCTGGTCTACAACAACATGATCAACAACAACGTTGCCGGTCTGGCTGCGGGTGGTCTCTCCCTGAGTGATGCCCCCAAGGTCTTCATCCGCAACAACACCGTGGCCAACAACGACAGTACTGCAACCGGTTCCCAGGCCTTCCAGCCCGGCAATCCGAACCTGTCCACCGCACTGCCGGCGGGTATTGTTTCCCGCACTCACAGCAGCGTGATGGCGCAACTGTTGAACGTGGATGAGGGTGTTGGTGATGTGTTGGTCGACCCGGCCGTGTTTGGCAACCGTCCGGAGGGTTCACGCTTCTCCGATCCGGTGCTGCGCGACACCATCGTGTACCACAACCGCTCCTTCCGCTGGGTGAACTACGATCTCCCGAATACGCTGGCGATCGAATTCAGCCTGGTGCCGATGACCTGTGGGAATCTTGCAAACCCGCCGGCTGACGCGACCTGCGACATCAGCACCTTCACCTCCATGGATGGGGTCTCCTGGGACCTGGGCGTTGTGTCCGGCACCACGGAGCAAAGCGGTAACGGGTACTTGCTCAACCCGCGTCAATCCCTGCTGTTGTCCGGAACGCCTTACCATGGCAGCAACACCTTCATTACCGGGGATCCCGGGTTCGTCAACGGCTACTTCAACGTGGGTCGTGACTCGGTGATGCTGTTCCAGGAGCCGAAGAGTCTGACCACTGCGGCAGCCTTCGACGAAGGTGGCAACTTCATCCAGGTCGCCTTTGGCCCGCTGAGTCTGGTTCAGCCGGGTACCAACGGTCCTAACGATGTGTTGTTCGACTATCACCTGGACGGTGCGTCTCCGGCGATCGATGCGGGCGGTACCACACCGGCCAGCGGTCCTCTGAGTGTCGACATCGACAATGAACCGAGACCGACGACGGATGTATCCGACATCGGCGCGGACGAGGTGCTCTGATGAAACGCACAGACACGATGAACGTCTGGACCGATCAAGACGGCCGGTTCCCACCGGCCGGGGTCGGGAAGACACAGGAAACACCGAGATATTCAATCTTTGAGTCTGGCAGTTACGAGACCATGAGGAGTAACGCCCAATGAACACTTTTCGTAAGAACACGCTCGCAGGAGCTATAGCAGTGACGCTGTTGGGTTTCATGGGCAACGCTGCCGCGGTGGTCAACCTGCAGTGCCCGGGCCCGATGAACGCCAACCCGAACGGTGATCTCGTGGTTGCTGCGCCGACCG
The DNA here is from genome assembly GCA_040506775.1 of Candidatus Thiodiazotropha sp. Classification (GTDB taxonomy): domain Bacteria; phylum Pseudomonadota; class Gammaproteobacteria; order Chromatiales; family Chromatiaceae; genus Thiodiazotropha. The sequence goes on along the minus strand of JBEVWC010000002.1, from coordinate 554,971 downwards.
CGGAACACCCGAACGCCAAGTGCGCCAGCCTGGTGGCCGGTGACAGCTTCGCGATCATGTCCGATGGGGAACCCATGTACACATTCGGTTTCGGCAACCAGACCGGTACAGCAGAAGCGGACCTGATCGATAACGGTATCCTGGACGCGGAGTATTCCGGTCCCACCATTGAGTTGGATGAGGGGGACGAGTTCTGGCTCAACCTGACCAACGTGGGAACCGTGATGCGTCCCGACCTGTTCGATCCGCACACGGTTCACTGGCATGGCTTTCCCAACGCCGCCACGGTATTCGACGGCGTGCCTGAGGTCTCGATCTCGATCAACATGGGTGGAACCCTGACTTACTACTACAACGTGGTTGAGCCGGGCACCTACCTCTATCACTGCCACGTGGAGGCCACCGAGCACATGGAGATGGGCATGCTGGCCAACCTCTATGTCCATCCCAAGCAGGACGCGATCGGTTGTTTCGACGAAGTCAACGGTGTGGCCGTACCGAACGGCAACTGCCCCGCGGGAACCCGTAAAGTTTCTGGCAGTGGCGGCCCGACCGGTTATGCCTACAACGACAATGACGGCACCACCGCCTGGGATGTGGAAAAGGCCCTGCAGCTGTCGAGTTTCGACAACGACTTTCATGACGCCGATCTGTTCGTGCAGCCCCTGCCGTTCGCGGTGCTGGAAGGCAACTACCCCATGATCAACGGCCGGGGCTACCCCGACACCGTGGTGGAAGCGCCGCTGCCCGCACCTCATGATGACGCCTCCGGCAAGGTCACCGGCAGTCCCGGTGAATTGCTGAACAATGGCACCCCGACCCAGAAACTGGACTCGGTGATCCGTGTCAACCAGGGTGAGCGGTTGCTGCTCAGGCTCTCCAACGTCGGTCTCGACCGCTTCTGGACCCTGACCGCACCGGGCATGAAGATGCGCATCGTCGGTACCGGCGCCAAGCTGATGCGCGGCGTGGATGGCAAGAACCTCTACCGGACCACCACCTCGGTGAACTTCGGCGGGGGTGAGACCCACGACGTGATTATCGATACCACAGGCATCGAGCCGGGTACCTATTTCCTGCATGCCACGGAATTGCACCAAATGAGCAACAGAACCCAATTCGACGGCGGCATGATCACCGAGATCGTAGTCAACTGAGCGCCGAGCCGAACTAGGAGAGAATGATGATGAGAAAGTTATTCAAACAACCTGGACGGCTGATGAGCGTCCTCTTACTGGGCATGGCCAGTCTCATGCCCTGGACCCAGAGCCAGGCCAATCACGATATACGGGGTATTGAAGCCGTGAACGGTGAGTTCCGGCTGTATGCCTTCCCGTTCAATATCAACCTGCCGGAAGGCACCAGTCTCTACATGTGGGGTTTTGGTGACATGCTGCAGGGGGCCGGCGCTTCCCATCCGGAAGGGCAGGGCTACGCGATGCCCCAGTATCCGGCACCGACCCTGATTGTGAATTCCGGTGACGTGGTGACGATCAACATGACCAACTACGGTGTGCCGGACCCGGTATCGATCGTGGTGACCGGTCACAAAGTGACGGCCACTGGGGGTACTCCCGGTCTGGTGACAAACGCTGCGAATATCAATCAGACCGTCAGCTACAGCTTCACCGCAGGTTCACCCGGCACCTACATCTACCACAGTCTGGATGGCAGCAACCCCGGTCTGCACGCTGAGATGGGTCTGCAGGGTGTTCTGGTCGTGCGCCCCACGGACGGCACCCGTACCGCTTACGGTGACGCGACCGGTACCCGCTATGACCAGGAGAACCTCTATCTGATGACAGAGATCGATCCTGATATCCACATGCAGATGGAGAAAGGTCACTACAACCATTTCACCAATTCGGACCGTTACGCCAAGGTCTGGTTCATCAATGGCCGGGTCTTCCCCGACCTGTTCCAGGGCGACTACAACCCCCTGTTCCCGAATCAGCCTTATGAGTCTCTGGTACAGGCCCATCCGGGTGAAATAGTGTTCGTCCGCAACGTGAACGCAGGGCAGGATTCCCACCCGATGCACTACCATGGTGAGAACCTGCGTTTCATCGGCCGTGACGGCAAGATGCTCAGTTCCGACGGTTCCATAGCCAACCTGGGTCGTTCCGACAACACCATCAACTCCGCGCCGAAACAGACTGTGGATGCGCTGTGGACCTGGTCCGGCAAGGACCTGGGATGGGACATCTACGGCCATGACACCGCGCATCAGTGTATCGACGGTGACAATGACGGATTTGGTGATGTTGAATTCGGTTCCACCTACGACCATGAATACTGTGCGGATCACGGTACGGCCCTGTCCAGCCTGGTCAACCTGCCCGGTGTCGGTGACCTGTCCCTGGGTGGCTGGTGGAGCGGCAGTCCCTTCCTCGGCGACGTGGGCGACCTGCCTCCGGGCGAGGGCGGTCTGAACCCCTACGGCGGATACTTCCTGGTGTGGCACTCCCATGCGGAAAAAGAGCTGACCACCTTCGATATCTTTCCAGGGGGTAGCCTGGGTGCGGTCGTCATCCTTCCTCCCGGTACTCCGATCTACTGATTCAGGGGAGAGGACACGACAATGAAAAGGTCAACAAACATGAATGCCAAGATTAAACCAATCATCTTAGCCTGTGCGCTGTCGTCTCTTGCGGGGCCGGCCCTTGCAGTCACCGACACCTACCTGATCGCCAAGGAGTTCACCAAGACCCTGCCGGATGGTTCCACGGTGACCATGTGGGGTTATGCGCTGGACGTGGGTGGGGCGTGTTACAACATCCCCAATCCCATTGCCGATCGCAGAAACAGCGCGGAGTGTAACAACCCGGTGGCCACGGCACCCGGACCTGTGATCACGCTGCTCCCGGGCGACCCGAATGCACGCATCTTTCTCACCAACTTGCTGCCGGTGCCGACCTCGATTTTCATGACGGGTCAGGAACGTCCCTTTTCGGCTACCAACGGTAACGGTCCCACCTGGAACGACGGCACCTTCGGCGCCCGCACCAGCCCGGCCCAGAAAATGCGCTCCTACGGCCGTGAAGCCGGTCCCAACGGCGGACGCCGCGCCTTTGTCTGGAACAATTTCCGGGAAACTCCGATCCAGAACCAGGGCGGCACCTTCATCTACTACTCCGGCACCGAGCCGCAGAAACAGGTGTACATGGGGCTTTACGGAGCGGTTACCCAGACCGCCGCAGCGGGAGAGATCTACCCCGGGGTCCCCTACGGCAATGAACAGATCATGTTCTACAGTGACATCGATCCTGCGCACAACGCCGCCATTGCGGATACCACCCCCGGGACTCTGGCTTACGATCCAGGTGACCCGAATTATACCCCGATCGATTACAATGCCAGCTGGTTCCTGATCAACGGTGAACCCTATGCATCCGGTTCGGCAGCCATCCCCATGGGTAATGCCGGTGCACCGGCGCTGCTGCGCTTTGCGAGTGCCGCCAGCGAGAAGCACGTGCCGGTCCTCCAGGGTATGCACGGCACCATCCACGCCGAAGACGGTATTCCCTACACCTGGCAGGACAGCGCCGGAGTCGAGACCCTCGCACCGATAGAGCAGTACTCGGTGGACCTGCCGCCGCTGAAGACCAAGGATGTGATCGTTTCCCCGGCCGTGGGCGGTACCTATGCGGTCTATGACGGCAACGGTTACATGACCAACCCCAGTGATCCGGAAGATGCATCCATTGGCGATGGCATTGGCGGCATGCTGGCCTTCCTGGATTTCGGAGCCGCGCTCCCCGTCGGTGCGGCGGATGAGATCATCATCACCTTCCCGGCAGGCGGCGTCGGCAGCCCCGGTACAGTGAACGTACTGGCCAACGATTCGGATCCTGAGGGTGGCACTCTGTCCCTGGTTGCTTCAGACGCCACCACCCCGACGCTTGGCGGACTGGTTGAGTGCACACCTGCTGGTGACTGTACCTTTACCCCGGACGCCTATGTGGCGGGCGCGGACAGCTTCACCTATTCCATGTCCAACGGCACGGACCAGATCGATGGCATCGTGGTCAGTGTGACGCTGGTGGAGAACCAGGCCCCGGTGCCTGTGGATGATCCCGATGTCGTGACCGATGACGCTGTGCCGGTGACTTTCAATGTACTGGCCAACGACACGGATGCCGAGGGTGATACCCTGTCGATTGTGACCCTGGATACCACCGGTATCGTGGAAGGCAGCGTCGATTGTCCGGATCTGACTCTGGGTGAGTGCACCTACACACCGCCAGAGGCCGGTATGGCTACGGTCTATCCCCTGGTTGAGACGTTCACCTACACCCTCACGGATGGGGTAACGGCTGAAACCACCGCGGTTGGCACCGTCACCGTGACGGTGAATGAACCGGCCGTGACACTGGAAGCGGTTGCCGATGCGTACACCCTGGACCTCGCACTCAGCGCATCTTTGATAGAAGCTGCACCGGGTGTTCTGGTCAATGACACCTATACCCCGACGACCCTGGTCGAACTGGTAGGCGCTGCCCCAGCGAGTGCTGCCGTATTCAGCTTGAACTCGGATGGCTCTTTCAGTTATGAGCCGACTCCGGGATTCAGCGGTATTGATTCATTCAGTTACCAGTTGGATGACGGTGGCACACCCAGCGCGCCTGTGGTGGTGACGATTGAGGTACTCGCAGCACCTCTTTAATCAACTGACCGCTGCGCAGAAAAGAACCCGTCCTCTGTAACCGGCAACCCACAAGCGGGGCCGGTTACAGACCTGGACGGGCTAAGTATCTGATAGACAGGTTGTATTTTCATGAGTGACCCACGAATCATCGAGGACAAAGTAAAACAGGATGTTGAATATCAACCCCGGGGAAATCCGCTGTTGATCATCCTGGCGGTAGTCGTGGGTGTGGTGGTGTTCTTCGGCTTCACCTCCCTGGCCCAGGCGCAGACAGAGTCTGCCTCGGAAGCCGCGAATCCGGTCGCTGAATTTCAACCTCCCGTGGCGGAAAAGGTGGTGTTACCGCCTATGGTAACCGCCGACAAAGCCCGGGAAATCGCCGAGAAATGGGGGGTGGAACTGATCAGTCTGCGCCTCACCGCGGCCGGCTACATGATCGATTTCAGATTCAAAGTCCTGGATGTGGATAAATCCAAGGTTTTTTTCAGTACCCAGGTCAAACCGCAACTGGTGGTCGAGAAATCCAATGCTAAACTTCCCGTACCCATGGCGGCAAAAGTGGGTGCCTTTCGCACGACTGACCGGGGCCGGAACATCAAGCCCGACAGGATCTATTACATCGTATTTGCCAATCCCGACGCCCATGTGAAATCCGGCGAGACGGTCACGATGGTCGTTGGAGACTTCAAGGAGGCGCATCTGGTCGTCAATTAGTGAGGCATGACCCTCCAGGGAAAACCCGGTATTGTCGTCTTTATTACCCTACCCGTTAGATAAGGAATGGATCATATGATAATCAGGAAATGCGCCTCACTGATCACGCTCATTGGTCTGATGCTGTCCCTGAACAGCCAGGCAGCGGTCACCGTCTACTGTTGTGACGCCGATGCCGAGGCCCGCTTCATCCAGGATCTGGCGAGCCTCAATGGGGGCACGCTCAGCATGACCGGTGAGAGTTTCGAGTCCGATGCCTGGTCTGCCACCCGGGGTGTGTTTCCTGCCCTCAACGTCTCCAGCCAGGGCATCACCTGGGCCGCCAACCCCAACGTCACCTCGGGTCTGCTCACCGATGGTTTCGGCGGTGCGCATGACGGCACTTACCGGCTGTTTGCCGCTCTCGAAGCCGGCAACGCGACGCATCCGGTGCCGGATGCCGTCTCCCTGAATTCCGGCAGCATCACCCTGTATGGCGTCGGTGGCTGGTTTTACAGCGGCGGTGGTGCGCAATTGGGTTTCACAACGAATGGTGACACCATCGATTTCACCGGTACCCAGGCTTCTGTCCTGGACTGGACGTTTCTCGGCTTCATCGATGATGGCGGTTTCACCACCCTGGTGATTGAAACTGTGGATGAGGTGGGGGCCGAGCCGAGTATTTTCTTCTCCGACGATTTCATCCTGGGTGCCGCGGCAGGCGGCTTTACCGGGCAGAAGCTGCAGTTCAGCACATTCGACTATGCAGTCAGTGAAACTGCCGGAAGTGCGGTTGTCACAGTGGCGCGCAGTGGCGGCACCAGCGGTTCCGTGACGATTGACTATGCCACCACGACCGAGGGTACTGCGACAGCGGGTCAGGATTTTACCGCCACCAGCGGTACACTGACATTCGCCGAGGGCGAAACGGAAAAAACCATCACCATTCCTATCATTGACGACGCGGTCTATGAGGGGGATGAAACCATCATCCTGCAGTTGAGCGGGGATGCGGTTGGTGTGCTCAACACCGCTACGGTGACGATCAGCGAGAACGATCCGCAGCCGGTAGGCTCCGTGGGCTTCAGCGGCGCACAGTACCGGGTTGTCGAGAATGCCGGCAGCCTGAGCATTACGGTGCAGCGCAATGACGGGGATCTGGGCACTGGATCGGTTGACTACACCACATCCGATACCACGGCCGTGGCCGGTTCCGATTACACCGCCACCTCAGGAACCCTGACCTTCAGCAATGGACAGGTGAGCGCCAGCTTCAGCGTGCCGATCACCGATGACGCGGTTGCGGAGGGTTTGGAAACCTTCATGGTAACCCTGAGCAACCCGGTCAGTGTGGGTCTTGGGAGTGTCGATTACGCCGAGGTCAGTATCCTCGACAATGAACCGGTGCCAAGCGGTGGCAGCTTCCAGTTCAGTGGCGACGCCTATTCGGCCGGGGAATCCTCCGGGCAGATCAGCGTCCCGGTCACCCGGATCAACGGCTCCACCGGCACCGTAACCCTGGTGTGTGCGACCGCAGACTCCAGCGCAGCGGCCGGTAGCGACTACACAGCGACCCAGACCACCCTGACCTTTGCCGAGGGTGAGACGCTCAAGACCTGCAACATACCGATACTCAACGATTCTGCCTACGAGAACAGCGAGTCTTTCATGGTCGGCCTGAGCAGCCTCTCCGGTAATGGGGTTCTGGGTACCCCCATCCTGGCCGAGGTGACGGTAACGGATGATGATCCGGTTCCCGCAGCGGGCAGCCTGCAGTTCAGTGTCTCCGAGTTCAGTCAGTCCGAGGCCGGGGGCAGCGCGGTTGTGTCGGTAACCCGCAGTGGCGGCACCAGCGGTGCGGTCAGCGTCAATTACGCTACCACCGATGTGACCGCCGTGGCAGGCGAGGACTATACCGCAGCCAGCGGAACCCTTTCATTGGCCAGTGGTGTCGCCTCGGCATCCTTCAGTGTCACACTGCTTGATGATAATGCCTATGAAGGCGACGAAACGCTCAGCCTTAGCCTGAGCCAGCCCGCAGGGGGTGCCGTGCTGGGCGCGAATACCCAGGCGACCCTGCTTATCGAGGATGATGATCAGGCGCCGACATCCGGTATCCTGGGTTTCAGTCTGGGTGAGTTTTCCGCCGAGGAGTTCGATGGCAGCGTGATCATTACCGTATCCCGGGAAGGTGGCAGCAGCGGCAGCGCGGTGGTCAATTACGCGACCTCGGACGATACCGCAACCGCTGGCAGTGACTATGAAGTCGCTACCGGGACCCTGGTTTTCGCCGATGGTGAATTGACTCAGGATTTCCAGGTCACGCTCAACGACGATGCGGTTTATGAAGGTTCGGAAACATTCCGGGTGACCCTGAGTCATGCTTTTGGTGCAGTCCTTGGTGACAATGCGAGTGTTCTGGTTCGCCTGGGAGACGATGATGATCCGCCCGCAGCCGGCGCACTGGACCTTGGCCAGGCCAGTTACACCGCAGCCGAGAATGGCGGCAGCCTGACCGTCAGTATCAATCGCAGTGGTGGCTCGACTGGCGCCATTTCAGTGGATTACGCCACCCGGGACGGAGACGCAATCGCTGAGTCGGATTACACCTTTGCCACCGGTCGCATCAGTTTCGCCGACGGAGAAACCACCAGTAAAACCTTTCAGATTGCGATCCTCGACGATGCCTCCCTGGAAGGGGATGAACAGTTCCAGGTCGCGCTGAGTAATCCGCAGGGCGGTGCCGTACTGGGTTCACTCGACGAGGGATCGGTAACCATTACAGACGACGAGGTCGATAACGCAGTTGCCAGGATCGGTTTTGCAATCACCGCTCAGTCCGTTAGCGAATCCGATGGTGTACTGGATGTAACGATTCTGCGTTCGGACAATACCAATGGTGATACGAGTGTCGATCTGAGCGTCGCCTCCGGCACTGCTGTCGCAGACACCGATTTCAGTATCACACCGGGTACCCTGACATTTACCGATGGGGTCGCCAGTCAAACCGTGCAGGTACAGATTATCGACAATACCCTGCAGGACGGTGACAAGTCGTTTACCTTGAGTCTCAGCAACGTCACCGGGGGTGGCACCCTGGACAGTGCGGCAAGCACTATGCAAATCACCATTGTCGATGACGACAGCGCCACCACGCCTCCCACTGATGGGGGTGGCAGCAGTGGCGGCGGCGGTGGTGGCGGATCCTTCGATCCCTGGCTGCTGGTTACGCTGCTGTTACTGTTCCTTACAACCGTGAGTCGCGGTTATCGTCATCATTCAAGCTGTATCGGCCGGAGTCAGGACATTTAACGGTCCGGTTCCGGTCGTCGGGGGAGAAGAAGTATGGAAGACAAAGTAGAAAAACGAAAAATTCATCAAGGATGGGGAGCGGCCATGCTGGGCATGTTCCTGCTGCCTGGAGTGTGTGCCGCCTGGGAGGCGGCACCCTTCGATGACAATCCACCCTTACCCTTCAAACTGGATTGCGTAACACAACCCCAGCAAGCATCTGCGCCTGCTGAGCGATTCACAGTGGCTATGAATGACATGGACCACGGTGCCCATGATCATCATGCTCATCACATGATGATGATGAATAAAAGTGGTTACCAGGTAAAACAGGCCAGTTACTCGATACCCGACGTGGATCTCACCTCGCATCTCGGCGAAGTGGTCAATCTGCCGGAGTTGCTCGCCATGGACCGTCCAGTCATGGTGAATTTCATTTTCACCACCTGCACCACCATCTGCCCGGTGCTCTCCGCGAGTTTTCACCAGGTTCAGGCGCTTCTCGATGAGAATGAGGAGGTGGCGATGATCTCCATTACCATCGATCCGGAATATGACACTCCGGAACGTCTCAAGGCGTATGCGGAACGTTTCGAAGCACGCAAGGGATGGGACTTCTACACCGGCAGTTATGATGATGTGGTCGCGGTCGAGAAGGCCTTTGATATCTTCCGCGGGTCGAAGATGAATCACGAACCGATCACCTTGATTCGGGGGCAGGGCGCATCGGAGTGGAAACGCATCGACGGTCTGGCCAGCGCGGAGGACATCGTGCGTGAATATCAGAAGACCGTGAAACAGCAGTGAGCACCCTGAATCACACATGGAAATCACATCGACCACTCACATGGGTGTCCCGGTGAATCCATGCCCGGATTCATGGTTGTCATTGCTCAATGCAGGTAACAGGTTTGCGTTGGCGGGCCAGTTGGAATTGTCATGATAAGCATTCCCAATCCATGGGCCACAAGTCTGGTCAGCGCGTTGACCCTGCTGTTCTCGAGCAGCCTGTACAACGCGGAAATCGATAGTGACCAGTATCGCCTGGGCAAACAGCTCTACTCCCAGGGTATCCTGCCCAACGGCAATCAGGTCAAGGCTGTGGTACAGGGCGATATCGCGGTTCAAGGCGATCAGTTGATTTGCGAGACCTGCCATCGCCGCAGTGGCATGGGTTCGACCGAGGGTCAGGAAGTGGTACCCGCGATTGCCGGACACATACTGTTCAACCCCCTGCAGCTGCCAACCAGCAAGCCACCGGCGCCTCCAATCTACCGGCAGGCGTATACCCGGGAAACCCTCCTCAGGGCGATCACCCAGGGCATAGATGCCAACGGCCAGACTATGAACCCATTCATGCCCAGGTACGAAATCGATGAACCGGCCCTGGATGTTCTGATGAGCTATCTGGACACCCTGTCCCAGTCCATCTCCCCTGGGGTGACCGATACCGAGATTCATTTTGCGACGATTCTGCTGGATTCAAACAAGCCCGAAGACAACCGGGCCCTGATGGATGTCCTGGAGAATTATTTCGAGCAGAAGAACGTGGAAACCCGGCACGAGAGTAAGCGCGCGGAACACGCACCCTGGCACAAGGAGTGGATGTTCAAACCCTACCGTAAATGGCACCTGCACACATGGCAACTGAGCGGACCTGAGTCGGGCTGGGCGGACCAGCTGCAGGCGTATATGCTGGAGCAGCCGGTGTTTGCCGTGCTCAACGGCTTGGTGCCCGTGGGTTGGCCGACCGTGCATCAGTTCTGTGAGGAGAACGCTCTGCCATGCCTGTTCCCCACCACACAAACCCCGGAACTTTCGGAACTCGGCTTTTACAATCTGTACCTGGACCGGGGAGTGGTTCAGGATGCAGAGGCCCTGGCGGCCTATCTCGCCACAACAGCGGAGGTGACTCAGGTCTACGACCCCACCGACACGCTGAGTACCCAGGCCGCTGAGCGTTTTCGTGGCCGGATGAGCGATGCGGGCCGTTCGGTACGAGATATCACGCTCGATCAATCAGCACAGGCGGATTCACTGATTGGTTCCAAGCCAGGATCGGATACCCTGGTTTTCTGGACCGGCAGGAATGCCACCCAAACCCTGTTGCAGAAGCTCGGTAAGGCCGGTGATCAATCACCTCTCATATACCTTTCCACCCGCTTCTACGGAACTCAGACGGATGCACTCCCAACGCAGTGGCGTGAGCATATCCGCTTCGTTCACAGTCAGGAAATGCCGGACAAGCTCAATCACCATCTGTTGCGCTCCACGGGTTGGTTCAAGTCTAAACGGATCTACAATCCCCAGGCCAAGGAGATACAGGCAAATGCCTATTTTGCCCTCAAAGCTGCGGGCGATGCCCTGAAGCAGATTCGGGGATATTTCTACCGGGACTACTTCATCGAAAAAATCGAACATATGGTCGATGATCTGCCTTATACTTCCATATATCCCCGGGTGAGCATGGCCCCGGGCCAACGGTTTGCCTCGAGAGGTTTTTACATTGCGAAAGTCGACGGGCAGGGTGGCAATCTGGTACGCGTCACGGAGTGGAAGGCTCCCTGACGGGTCAATAGTGGCAGCCGCCTAGCAGCGGAATCATGCTGAACACCATGTCGAGTCCGACAGATTTCAAGCCCCCAGCCCAGCACTTCCATCTTGCAAGGCGATACGCGATCACCAGTCTGATTGCGGTTGCCGTGACCGCCTTGATGATCTTTTTCTTCTTCCGTTACGAGACCTCCAACATCGTGGAGGCGGCGAGCATTCGCAGTAACGAGACCCTGACTATCGCAACGGAGTACGCACTCAACGATCACTTCGTGATGTTTCTCAATGTGATCAAGCAGAATCAGGACCGAAATATCTCCAAATTGCCGTTTGAACCGGTGCTGCACCGGGTCATCGAGCGAATGCTCAATGACACCGATGTGATGCGCATCAAACTCTACGATCTCGAGGGTCGGGTGGTCTATTCCACGGATCCGGACTACACCGAGGACGATGAGGAGCATAACGAAGCCTTCGATTCCGCGGTCTCCGGCAAGCCGGCCTCGAGCCTGACCTATGATGACAACCTTACCCTGTTCACCTCCATCGGGGAGAAAAATCTGGTACAGACCTATGTGCCGATTCGCGCTACGGATGATGCCCCTGTAATCGGGGTGATGGAGATCTATTCAGATATCGGCTACTACGCCTTGGAAGCGAACCGGACCATTCTGGTCCTGCTGGTGATCACCCTGACCCTGATGACCTTCCTGTATTTCTTCCTGTTGATACACATCAAACGTTCGGAGCGCATCATCGAGGATCAGAACCGGGACACCCAGGAGAAAAAGCGTTTACTGGAATATCTGACCTCGAAGATGATCACCGCCCAGGAAGATGAGAAGAAACGTATTGCGTTTGAACTGCATGAGGATGTGGTACAGACCCTGTCCGGGGCTAAGATGCAGCTTGAGCGCTACCTGATCGACCTGGAACAGGTGGCCGTGGATAACGAGGTGGCGGAGCTTTCGAAGAATATCGTGCCGGTATTACAGGATGCTGCGCACAAGATCCGCGCCGTGGCTGTCGATCTGAGACCTCCGAGTCTGGATGATTTTGGACTCAAGGCGGCCCTCAATTCGCTGGTTTCGGAATGTCACACCATCACCCAGGGTCTGGAAATACTGATCAACCTGGGAGTCGAGGAATCGAGCATCAAACAGGACCAGAAGTCGATTCTTTACCGCATTCTGAAAGACACCCTGAAAGGGATCTGCTTCAACGAGAAGATGGAGGGTACGGCCCGGTTCTCACTGGTTCGCCAGGATGACCGGCTCATCCTGGAAGGGCTGATCAGCAGTGAAATCATTCGCACGAAATACCGCCAAACACTGCCGCCCTTTCTTGAGTCGATGCAGGAAAGAACCATACTCTCAGGCGGTGAATTTACGGTGAAACTGCACGCTGGTGAGCGGATGCAGGTGGAATCCGTCTGGTATACCTGATCGCCGATTCAGTTTGGATCATCAGGCTGCGTGTCCGGTCCGCTCTGATCGGGTGCTTCCTCCACGGTCGGTGCAGATTTACTGGTCACTTCCGTATCCACTGAGCCGGTGATGCATTCAGCCCCGGAATCCGTCCCGGTGCTCGATTCGGTCTCTCCGCACAGGTTGGATGTTTCCGCGCTGGATTCGCGCTTTTCATCCGTTTCAGTTTCCGCACTTATACGGCTTGCGTCCGCAGGACTGCTGCCTGCTCCGGCCAAAGCGGCTTGGGAGTAGGGATTGAGATTGAGATCGAATCGTTGCACACCTCCAGCCCCACCGGTGGACGCCCGGTTGCCGGACCCCCCGATACCCCCTGAATCGCGCAGTTGGGACCGGCGTGTGGCGCCTGAGGAGCTGGAGGAACCACCGAAGGATGCGGAATGCGGAGAGACGAAGGGCAGGGCATCATCGTCCGTAATGCGGATGATCGCGGCGGAAGGTGCGTAGATCCGGGCGCCCGGACTGGGATTGGACAGATTGACTGAGAAACTGCTTTCCCGTTCGTAGCGCGTGTCGTTGATGATCTCCAAGACGATGCGCTGACGGGTGACCCCGGCAGGGAACACCAGTGTGCCCGTGGCCGGGCTGTAATCGGACTCCTCATGAGCCGTTCCGTCCTGGGTGGCGAAGTCCACACTGACCCGGCTGTCGGTCTGCCCGGACCGCAACACATCCAGGACGACCTGCAAGCCATTCTCGTTGACCTGGTATTGTGCCGCTTCCAGGAAAAAGGCGGCGGACTGCCCATCCGGATCGTCGTCCAGAATGGTGATGCTGGTGGAAGCCGGATCACCGATCACGGCACCGCCGGTGGGATTTCCGATCATCGCCTGAAAACGCTCGTTCGCCTCATAATCCCGATCATCGATCAGGCTGATCGAAATCTGTTTCGTGGTCTCGCCGTCAAGAAAGGTGATCTGATCCGAACGGAGCAGAAAATCCTCGCCCGGCAGGGCGGTATCGCCGACCAGATTGATATCGACACTGACAATGCCCTGGGAACCTCCCGAGCGTACCAGGGTTAGCAGGGCTTCACCCCGGGACTCGCTGACCGCCTGAGACAGCGCGTCGAAGGCAACACTGCCGGCGCCATCATCATCCAACAGCGAGACCTCCACCTGATTGCTGACACCGAACAGGGCGGGCCCCTCGATCTCCTCCAGAATCAGATACAGGGTCTCGTTCTCTTCATCCAGATTGTCGTTGATGATGGGGATTTCAAAACTGCGCAGGGTCTCTCCCTCCTCAAACTGCAGCCGGCCGGATACCGGGGCATAGTCCCGTCCGGCACGGGCCGTGCCATTCTCGCTGCGATAGGCCACTGAAACCTCGTCTGAGGTGTTGCCCTGGCGTCGGACGCTGACCACCAGACGTTCGGTGGCCTCGTCCACCGAGTAGTGATTTTCGCTGAAGCTGAGCTGACTGCCCACGGATTCGCCCAGGCGTTCCTGCAGCAGTTCATAGGCAGCGGCCACATTGACCACCCCATAACCGAACAGGTCGTCGGTTCCCGGGTCACCCAGATCGTCCGCCGAGTCGTAGAGCGCGGTTTCGATCTGAGTGATCGGAACTTCGGGGAATGCGCTTTTCAACAGCGCCATGGCGCCGGTCACATGGGGGGCTGAGAAGGAGGTGCCGGAGACCACGTTGTAGGCGACCGGCAGCCGGTCAGTGGTGTAGACCTGGGCACCCGGCGCCACCAGTTTGGGAAAGATGCCCCCATCACAGGCCCCCGGTCCCCGGCTGCTGAGCAATTCGATCTCATCGCGCTGGTCGATGGAGCCGACCGAAATCGCTCCGACATTGTTCGCTGGGCTGATACTGGTTCCCGCATAGGGTCCATAGTTGCCGGCGGAGAAGACCACACCGATGTCCGCCTCACGTAACAGGCGAATATCCTCTTCGAACTCCTGGTAGCACTGGTCGATGGTGCTGGCGAATCCCCAGGAGTTGTTCACCAGATCCGGCGCATCGTCGGTGAGCGGGTCACCATCCGGATCGAGCAGCCACTGGAATGCGGCATGAATGGCGCTGAGGGTGCTCTGATTGCCGTCATCGAATATTCTTGCCGCGATCCACTGGGCCCCGGGTGCCGCACCGATGGCATAACCGCTGTCATCACCACCGAGAATCAGTCCCAGGGCCTGGGTGCCATGACCGGCCAGATCGGTGGGGAAATCATGTTCCAGGTAGGGGTCGAACCAGCTGAAATCGCCGCCGCGCCACTGTTCCGCGAGATCCGGGTGATTTCCGTCGACACCGGAATCCATGATGGCCACCACGACCCCCTCGCCGTTGACGCCCTGTTGCCAGAGTTGGCTGATATTAACCCGCTCCAGGTTCCACAGGGGCAGGGGGTTGGTGTCCTCCGCCTGGGGTGAACTCATGCTCAGACGCATGTCCGCGCTGATACGCGAGACCCCGGGCAACCGGGCAATCTCATCCAGTAACTCCGCCGGTGCGTCGAAGGCCACTGCGTTGATGGTCCAGAAGGTCTTGAGCGGCGTCTTCACACCGTTTTGCCGCATCAGCCCGGAGATCCTGCTGGTGGACGTCTGAGCCTGTTCCTTGAGGGCGCTGAACACCTCACGGCGAAAGCGCTTTTTGCGCATCTCCGGGGAGGCCGGCCCGCTCTGGTAGACTTCGGAGCGACTTGCGAGCGATCGCAGATCGCTGATGGGAAGGGCCGTGTCGAAGCGCACAATCACCGGGATGAGATGCTGATCCTGGGCCAGGGCACGCAGGCTGGCCACTTCTGCAGTCAAGCTGGCGGCCGGCAGGGCCGCGGGACCCAGCGCGATCAAAACCAGTAGTATGAGCAGGTGACGGTTCAGCATGGGCACTGGTGTTAAGTGGATACGGCCTCGGGCGATGGGAAAATACTTCTGGATCCCATTTCGGCATATGCCGCTGATGGATCGTTGCCCGAAATTTCATGGCCTTGCGGCGTCAGGTGGGGCTTCGGGCACTACCGGGAATCTTTAACTACTATATGCAGAGAGCATTCGTCACGATAGGAGTAGTATTACTACCTGGGGGTAGGGTCAGTTACTACCTTGTTTCACCCCCTGATCCCATGTCACTGAAGGACAGAAAACATGCCGTTGGCCCATCATCGCATCACATGGCTTGGTATGGCTCTGGTGGCCTTTGCACTGGAAATTACCGCCCTCTATTTCCAGTACGCGCTCAATCTTGATCCCTGTGTGCTGTGTGTGTACCAGCGTGCGGCGGTACTCGGGATGTTGTTGGCTGCGGTAATCAGCATGAGCGCACCCCATGTGCCGGTGATTCGATGGATCGGTTACCTGGGATGGGGCGCGGCTGCTGGCTGGTGTTTGCTGCTGGCACTGGAACTTACCGGTATGCAGATGGGATGGGTTGAGCCTTCATTGAGTTGTGATGTGAACGCAAAATTCCCGGATTGGCTGAAGCTCGATCAGTGGGCGCCGACCCTGTTCCAACCGACCGGGTTCTGTGGGGATGTCCAATGGACTTTTGTCAACTTGAGCATCCCTCAATGGATGGCGATCATCATGACTGTGCTATTGCTGGCACTGGCTGTGATGATCGTTGAGGATGTTCGGGGCAGGGGCTCGGACCCGCAGTGACTCAGAGCTGCCCTCTGATCTCAACAAAGCGGTGACCGGCGAAACAACGGACAAACACCCGAATCAGAACTAGGTTCTGGACAGTAGATATCAGGGTAGGGTTTTTATGCATCAAAGCTAAGGGGTTACCCTACATGCAAATACACCCTCCGAGGGATCTCACAGGGCGGCGAAATCTGCTGAGATAGTATCAGGAGAGTTTCTGACTGGAGACAGTCCGGTAACACGAGTGGAATTTTGTTTGGAATTGATCAATGCGGAACAGAATGATTCACAGGATAGGTAACACGATTGCCGCCGTTGGGCTGGTGGTGCTGACCTCCTGCGCGCAACAGCCGTCTACCGATCGGGCTGCCGAAGCGGTAATACCCAAGGCTGATCCTGCTCCGGGATATCCGATGTTCGAGACAGCGCAGAATGACGATCAGGAACTCGTGTTGTCCCAGGAAACCCGCCAGGAACCGGAATTTTACGTACGTCAGGGGAGCGGTAAGTTCCTCGACACCACGAGCGCTGCCCAGGCCGGGAAGCAACCGGCCAAAGGTGACATCACCCTGAATTTCGAAGCCGTGGATCTGCGCGAGGTGGTCAAGGTCGTTTTCGAGGAGATTCTGGGTGAAAACTACCTGATCGACGACAAGGTACAGGGGAAGGTCACGATCCATACGACCTACCCAGTGAGTACCGATGCAGTGCTGCCGATTCTGGAAAACATCCTGCAGATGAACGGTGCGGTGCTGGTGCGCAATGGCGCACTGTATAAGATTCTGCCCGCTGCGGAAGCCAAGGATATCGCCCTCAAACCCTCCGTCGGTCAGGGCGCCGGACCCATGCGTGCGGGCCAGGGTGTGCAGATCGTTCCGCTGAAGTACATCTCCGCCGCTGAAATGAAGAAGATTCTCGAATCCTTCTCGCCCTCGGGGGATCAGATCCGGGTCGATCCGGGTCGCAATCTGCTTATCCTCTCCGGCTCGTATCAGAAGATCAACAACCTGCTGCAGACCGTGAAGATGTTTGATGTGGACTGGCTCAGCGGTATGTCGTTCGGTCTGATTCCGTTGAAATACACAGATGCCAAAACGCTCACGGAGGAACTGCGTCAACTGCTTGGGGACAGTGAATCCTCACCCATGAGCTCGATGATCAAGCTGATTCCGGTGGAGCGTCTCAGCGCGATCATGGTCATCAGTTCGCAGCCTCGCTATATCGATGAGGCCCGCCGCCTGATCGCGCAGTTCGACCAGGGCAGTGATCAATCCCCGGACCGGCGCCTCTACGTCTATCACCTGAAAAACGGCAAGGCGGAGAACATCGCCTCGATCCTGCAGAATATCTTCGGCAACGAAGTGTCCACACCCTCCTCGGGTAGCGGCATCAGCAGTTCCGATCCGCTGCAGCGTTCCAACGTCCGTCCCCCCACCTCGACAGGTCTTGATCTGAACACCAGCAACGCGGACCGGGCCAATACCCTGACCCAGGACCAGCCCGGCATGGGTGGTGGTCCGGCTGGCGGACGTGACCGAGGCCCCGGAGCAGCCGCTTCCTCCTCCAGCGGTTCCACTGCGACGATCATTGCCGATGCGGACAACAACGCCATCCTGGTCATGGCCAGTCCCCGTGACTACCAGAAAATCAAGGCCACCATCAGCCGTCTGGATGTACCGCCCAAGCAGGTGATGATCGAGGCAACCATTGCGGAAGTCACCCTGAGCAACAACCTCAGCTACGGTGTGCGCTGGTTCTTCAACGGCACCACCGGCGGCGGGAGGCCCTATCAGGGAGGCCTGGATACGCCGTTGCCCACAGGCATCAGCGGTGACGGATTCGCCCTGGGGTTGTTCAACAGCCTGGATGAATTGAGGGCGTTTTTCGACATCCTGGAGAACGAATCCTCAGTGAAGTTCCTCTCCGCGCCGCAGATCATGGTGATCGACAATCAGACGGCCAGCTTCCGGGTGGGTGACCAGATCCCCATCGTTACCCGCTCATCCCAGAGCACCACGGACCCGAATGCCCCGATCGTCTCGGAGGTTCAGTTCCGTGACACCGGCACACTGCTGCAGGTGACCCCGAGAATCAATGAAGGGGGTATGGTGACTCTTGAAGTCAGTCAGGAGGTGAGTACCCCGGGTTCCTCACCCGCCGTGGGCGGTGGGGGCAACGTTTCGATCTCCCAGCGCACCATCGAGAGTACGGTCATCGTACATGACGGCCAGACCGTGGTTCTGGGTGGTTTGATCCGCGAAAACACCTCGAACGGCAAGGCCGGTATCCCGGGCCTGATGGACATACCTCTGCTGGGCACCCTGTTCAGCAGTACCACCAAGGACGTCAGCCGTACCGAACTGCTGGTGACCCTGACCCCGAAAGTCGTGCGTAATCCTCAGGAAGCCTATGAGATCTCCCAGGAACTTCGCGAGCGCATCCGGGATGCTACACTGCTACAGAAACAGTACATCGAATCCAGGGACGCCGAGCAGTTGTAAGCGACCCTGACAGGAGTTGCATGAAGTCTCAATCACGGCTCAACCAAGAAGCGTCTTCACCCCCGCAAACCGGTGAGGCGGCGGATCCGGCTTACTCCCGTGATCCTCTCGCTCTGGCGCTGGTGCGCGCCGGCCGTCTGGGCATCGCCGAGGCGGAACGGGCGGTGCGTCTCAAGGAGAGTCAGCAGGGCGATGACCGGCTGGCGGCGATTCTGTTGCAACTCAGCCTCATTTCGGACCGGGATCTGGCCCATGCCCTGGCGGATCTGTGCCGTGTTCCGCTGCTGGAGCGCAAGGCCTATCCGGATGTCGCCCATCTCAACGATTCGATCTCCCTGAAATTCCTCAAACAGCATCGTCTGGTTGTATTTGATGAGCAGGACGACTACAGCCTTGCGATCATGGTGGATCCCACGGATCACTATGTGATCGATGCGCTGGAACTCATCGGGGGCAAACCGGTGAGGACCTTGACCGGCATCGCCTCTGAGATCGATGAAACCCTGCAGGAACATTTCAGCGAACTGCAGAAGCAGGATGCGGAGATCGATTCGGAGGGACTGGATCATCAACTGCTGCGCAACGATGTGGAACAACTCAAGGAGTTGGCCAGCGAAGCGCCGGTCATCAAGATGGTCAACCAGATCATCCAGCGCGCGGTGGCGTCCAAGGCTTCGGATATCCATATAGAACCCTTCGAGCAGGTCCTCAAGATCCGCTATCGTATCGATGGCATGCTGCGGGAAACAGAGCACCCCACATTGAGTCTGGCGCCGGCCCTGATCTCACGCATCAAGATCCTCGCGAATCTGAACATCGCGGAACGCCGGCTCCCTCAGGATGGCCGGTTCAAGGTGCGGGTACACGGTTCCACCCTGGATATGCGTGTCTCCACTGTGCCCACACTGCATGGCGAGAGCATGGTGCTGCGTCTGCTGCAACGGGACGAAATCGATCTCAATTTTTCCGGGCTGGGGTTTGAAAAGGATCTGGAGCAGAAGATTCTCACAGCTTTGGATCATCCCCATGGCATCGTCGTGGTGACCGGACCGACCGGCAGCGGCAAGACCACCACTCTGTATGCCGCGCTGAACTACCTGAACCGTCCCGAGCGCAAGATCCTGACCGTGGAGGATCCGGTCGAGTACAACATCGAAGGGGTGAACCAGATCCAGGTGAAGCCCGGAATCGGGCTGGGATTTGGCGAGGCGCTGCGTTCCATCGTGCGTCAGGATCCGGATGTGATCATGATCGGTGAGATCCGTGACCGGGAAACCGCCAAGATCGCGGTGCAGTCCGCGCTGACCGGTCACCTGGTGCTTTCAACCCTGCATACCAACGATGCAGCCGGGAGTATTACCCGTTTCATCGACATGGGGGTCGAGCCTTTCCTGCTCACCTCCACGGTCAACGCGGTGATCGCCCAGCGGCTGGTGCGCAACCTGTGCGATCACTGCAAGCAGCCCTATCATCCCCCTGCGGCCGTTGCCCAGCGACTCGCCGGCTATGCCGAGTCCCCTCAGCTCTACAAAGCGGTGGGATGTGAACATTGCGGGGGCAGCGGTTACCGGGGCCGCAGCGCCATCGTGGAGATGATCGAAATGAGCGATGAACTCCAGGATCTGATTCTCAAGGGCAGTGACAAACATGCACTGGCTGCCTGCGCCAAGCGCCAGGGTGCCCGCTCGATGTACGAAAACGGTCTGTTCAAGGTAGTGCAGGGCATCACCACCCTGGAAGAAGTCCTGCGTGTGACTCAGGAGCGATAGTGCAGTATAGGACGCGACACTAGTGGCAGCATTTCAATACAAGGCCGTCGCTGCGGATGGTGAGATCGTCGAAGGTGTCCTGGAAGCGATCAACCAGGAACAGGTGGTGGATCAGATCCATCTCAATGGTCAGGTGCCGATCCGCATCGAGGCCCTGCGTACCGCCCCGCGCACCCAGTCCCGTTTCAGCTTTCGCTTTCGCCGCAGCCGGGTGTCGGCCACCCAGATCGCCTCGTTCACCCGGGAACTGGCCACCCTGCTCAAAGCCGGACAGCCCCTCGACTCGGCACTGGCGATCCTGATGGCCATCTCCGGCGCCGAAGCCCCTTTCAGTCGGCATCTCGGTAATATCCGCGATCGCCTCAAAGGCGGCCAGACCTTTGCGGATGCACTGGCCGGTGAAGAGGCACTGTTCAGCCCGTTTTATATTCAGATGGTGCGTGCCGGTGAGGCGGGGGGCGCCCTGGAGCAGGTGCTTGCGCGCCTGGCCCATCATTTGGAAACCTCCCGGGAGGTTCGCAGCGCCCTGATCTCCTCTCTGATCTATCCTGCGATCCTGTTGTTCGTCGCGATCGTATCGATCCTGATTCTGCTCACCTATGTGATACCCCAGTTTCAGGACCTGTTCGTGGACATGGGTGAAACCCTGCCGCTCTCGACCCGCATCACCATGGGGGTTGCCAACTGGTTGCAGAACGATGGCTGGATGCTGGCTGCCGCGCTGCTCCTGGTCATCGCCTATTTCAAATGGCAACTCAGCGATCCTGTACGCACCAAGCGCTGGCACGCCCGCCTGCTGGGTATTGCCCTGGTGGGGCCGATCATCAAACAGGTGGAGGCGGCGCGTTTCTGCCGAACCCTGGGCACCCTGCTGGAAAATGGTGTGCCCATGCTCAAAGCGGTGGCCATCGTCAAGGAAACCATCAGCAACCGGGTCATTGCGGACGGCATGGACCAGGTGATCTCAAATCTGAAATCGGGACGCCGCCTGGCCGACCCGCTCATCGAACACGCCCGCTTTCCCGAGTACGCCCTGCAGATGATTCGGGTCGGAGAGGAGTCCGGTCAGCTGGAAGCGATGCTGATGCAGACCGCGGATATTCTCGATCAGGAGACTCAAACCCTGATCAAGCGGGGACTGAGTCTGGTGGAACCGGTGATGATTCTGGTACTGGGCCTGATCATCGCCGGTGTGGTGATGTCGATTCTGGTGGCGATCCTGGGGGTCAACGCCCTGGTGGCCCTATGAGCGCTGTCAAACCGGGTTGTCCGGGCTGTGCTCAGGCGGGCTTCACCCTCATCGAAATCATGCTGGTGCTGGTGATCATCGGCATGATCTACTCCCTGGCGCCCCCCCTGTTTCACAAGGCCTTCCCCAGTTTGAAACTCAAAGCCGTGACCCGGGACCTGGTGCAGGAGATACGCTTCGTACAACAAAGTGCGATCACCACCGGTCAACCCACCACGATGCACATCGACCTGTCGGAGGACCGTTATCAGAGTGAGCAGATCAATGCAGGGGCGCTGCGGCAGCTGCCTGAGGGATTTCATTTTTCCCGCCAACCGGGCATGGCTTCGCAGCAGACCCTGGCGTTGCGTTTTTATCCGGATGGCAGTGCCAGTGGTGGGATGATCCGGATTGAAGCCGGAGCCCGCAGTTATACGATTCGGGTGGACTGGTTGACCAGTCAGGTCGAAATCCTGTCCCAACAGGCGCAGGCGGACGATGCAGCAGCGTTGCGCATCTGAGGGTATGACCCTGATCGAGGTGTTGGTGGCGTTTGTGATCCTCGCCATGACCATGAGCGTGGTGCTGCGCATCAATTCAGGCGCGATACGCAATCATCAGGTGGCCTCCGATTACCTGGAGGCGGTCTCAATCGCCGATGCCCGTATGCAGCAGATGAGTGTCGAGGTCAGCGGATCCGAAGCGCGCCGCGAGGGTGAGGAGACAGGTGGGTATCGCTGGTTTTATGAACGCCATTCCAACCCGAACGGGATGGATGAAAAACGTCTTGCGGTCCCGGCTACACCTTATGAGGAACAGCTCGAAGTTCGCTGGGATTCACCGGCTGGGGAGCGACGTCTGGTGTTTACCCGGCAGGGAATGGCATATGGTAATCACTGAGCAAATGCGAGGACTCGACTCACGCCAGGCCGGTTTCACCCTGCTGGAGATCCTGATCGCCCTGCTGATCCTCGCAACCATTGTTACCTCCGCCATTTCCATGCTGTTCATCAATCTGAAGGGTTGGGACCAATTGGCGGCACACAGTGACCGGCAGGTGGCCAAACAGCGCATCATGACACGTGTGAATAACACCATCGCGCAGATCCAGCCGATCAGCTGGACGAATCCAAAAGGCCGGCAGCTGGCGTTCATAGGCGAAGCAAACCTGCTTCAGTTCATCGCCCCGGCACCGCAACCCTATGCCCCGGGAGGGTTGTTCGAATACCGTCTCTCCGTGGAGCAGGACAGCGTGGAGGGAACCCGGTTAGTCCTTATGTATCGTCCCTATCAGCCTCAGGAACGAGCATTCGTGTTACCGGATCATGGCAGCCAGCGTGTGTTGCTCAGTGGACTCGATGACATGAGGTTTCAGTATTACGGCGTGCAGCAGGGTTCGAGGAACCCTGCCTGGAGCGAGCTTTGGCTGGAGAGTGCCCGTGACTACCCGGAACTGATCGAGATCCAGAGCAGCGGGGCGAACGGTGCCCGGGATGTGCGCTACATCGCCCTGCGGCAGTGGCACACGGGGAGCTGAAATGGCGCGCAGTACCATCCAATCACGACAATCCGGCCTGGCTCTGGTCATGGTCTTATGGCTGATTGCATTGATGACGGTGGTCGCTGCGAGTTTCGCAACCCAATCCAAGGTTGAGTCCAGGCTCGCGCAAAATGCGGTGCAGGCGCTGCAGGCGAAACATCGGGCGCAGTCCGGTTTTGCCCGGGCGATCCGTGAGCTGATGGTCACTGATCCGGCGCAACGTTGGGTATTCGATGGTCGGGTCTACCCCTTGGAGGATGACTTCGCGGTTACCCGTATCTCCATTCGTCAGGCAACGGGACTGGTCAACCTCAATCAGGCCAACCGGGATTCACTGATCAAACTTTTCGCCTTGATCAGTGACGATCGACAGGAGCGTGAAGCCCTCGCGGACCGCATCGAGGACTGGCGCGATGCGGACGATCTGCGCCGTCTCGCCGGTGCGGAGGACCCGGACTATCGTGCGGCTGGTTTAGCCTATGCCACGGCCGGCCGTGATTTGATGAGTCTCGACGAACTCGCCTATGTGATGGGGTTTGATGCCGCCCGGGTGGCGCGCCTGCGGCCCTATGTCACCGTGCATTCGAGCGCTGGGCAGGTCGATCTGCGTTTTGCATCGCCCGAGTTACGTCAACTGCTGCAGCAATCCGCGCTGGGTGATGCAGCGCTGAGTAATGCGTTTGACCAGATCGAGCCGGACTGGGGGGCCTGGGAAGGAAACCCGGCAGGCAATACAGCCGCAGGTAAGGACTACCGGATCGAGGTGGAGGTGCAGACCCGGCAGGGTGCTCGCGCCTTCGTACAGGCGGATGTCACACTGCAAAGCCAACCGGATCAGCCCTACCTGGTCAGGGACTGGCGTGAGTGACCGGACAAATTGATTCACTTCAGGTATTCACTTCGGGATAGAATCTAGGCATGTCGGTACAAACACTGAAAATTCACTGGCTGGAGTTCTGGCATTGGTGGCGCGGTGAAATCGCCAACCTGCTGCCCGAATCGATGCAGGCCCTGTTCAGTGGCGGTCGGCCTGTCCGGCTTCATTATCTCGATGAGACCCTGCGCATCGTCAATCACGGCAGCAATGGCGAGGAGGTGGCTCAGAATTACCTGCGGGAGATCGATTGGCAGGATCCGGAGCAGCGCCGGCTGCTGAATTCCGCGAGCGGGATCTCCCTCTGCCTGGGACGCAAGAACTACCTCATCAAGACATTTACCCTGCCCATTGAAGCCGAGGAGAATCTGCGCGAGGTTCTGGCGTTCGAGATGGATCGTCATACCCCCTTCAATGCCCAGCAGGTGTTCTATGACTACCTGATCAACCAACGGGATCGGCAAAACCGGGTACTCGATATTACGCTGGTGCTCGCGCCCATCGAGAAACTCAAGGATGCCATGCGCGAGCTTGAAGAGCATCGTGTGCGCATCAATGGCATTGCACCCTGTGATGAGTCCGAACCCGGTATCAACGGGGTGAATCTGCTGCCTATGGCGCAGCGTACCAAACCCATCAAACGCTACCGCATCGTCAACGGGGTGTTAGCGCTTCTGCTCCTGGTCCTGTTATGTCTCCAGCTGGCACTGCCACTCTATCAAAAGAGCCGTTTGTCGGATTCGCTTGAAGTAACCCGCAGCCAATATCAGAAACAGGCCAACGAGGTTGCCACCCTGCGTGACGAGGTTACTGCTGCGGAGCGTGAAAACCGTTTCCTGGAGAGCAGAAAACTGCAGACCCACCCGGTGCTGGATGTGCTCCAGGAGTTGACCCTGATCCTGCCCGATGACACCTGGGTCAGTCAGTTCGAGATCCGTGACAACAAGGTCCATCTGTATGGTCAGTCTGTCGCATCCGCGGTACTGATTCCACTGATCGAATCCTCCAAATTATTCCGCAATGTGAGTTTTCGCTCGCCGGTGACTCAGAACAGTAAAACCAATACTGAGCGATTCCACATATCCGCAGACCTCGTCAACACACAGGATGAAAGCTAGTGCGTTCATTCACCGAACGACTCACCGCGAAACAGAGCCGAATCCTGGCCATTGCTTTGCTTCTGACTCTGCTCCTGGGCCTGGTTATCCTGATTGGGCTTCCGCTCTGGAACATGAATCAGAATCTGGATGAGCGAATCGCTGAGCAACAACATCAGATCGGCCTTTATCAGCGCATGGCCTCCCAGACGGATTACTTTCAAAGCGCCTACGAGCGTCTCAGCCGGATTCGCCAGGCCGACCGCCGCTATCTGCAGAGTGAGACCGAGTCCCTCGCTGAGGCGGAATTGCAACGCCGGGTAAAACAGATTGTTTCTGCCGCCCAGGGTGAGATCGTCAGTACCCAGGTAATCAATATCAGTAAAGAGGAGGGCTTCAGCCGGGTTGCGGTGCGGGTGCGGATGAAAAGCAATCTGCAACAGAGCGTACAGATTTTTCATCGCCTCGAAACTGAAAAACCCTATCTGTTCATCGATGAGATCACTCTGCGGAGTCGTCCGGTGGTGCGCCGACGCATGCCCGCGACAGAACAGATTCGTGAGGCTGAGTCGATGCTGGATATCGATTTTCAGTTGCTGGGTTACATGAAAGGCCCCGCGTCATGAATGCCTGGAAAGGTACCGTCAATGGCCTGAGCCTGCTGTTGTCCGGCATCCTGCTGGTTGTGTCGGGTCTGTTGGTCTGGCAGTGGCAGCACCCGCCAGCGGTAGGGGATTTCACCCGGATCACTGCAGAAAAGGTGCAACCCGGCGAGACCACCTCAACGATAACATTCACCCCGGTGCCCATGAACGCTTATCGGGAGATCACCGAGCGACCACTTTTCGTTGAAGGACGCATGCCACCCAAGCCTGAAGAGAAAGCACCAGTAGCTGCGCCCCGGGCACTGCCCCTCAAGCTGAAACTCGAGGGCGTCGTGATCACCCCGCAAAACCGGGTTGCGGTCATTCGTGATCTGAGCAGTAATCGATTGTTGCGGGTGACCGAAGGTATGAATCAGGACGACTGGAAACTTGTGCAGGTGGATAACGCCAGCGCCACCGTGGAACGACGTGGTGAGCGTCTGACCCTCGAACTGGAGATTCCCGGGGCTGGCAAGCAACGCTTTACGCCGCCGAAACTGCCTTTCGGTCCCCGCTGAGGCCTGTGCCTGTACACCACTTGATCTCAGCTACGCATCGTATTAGTTTGCGCAGTCCACTGTTTTGATCATTTTTTTGCTGGATACCAATGAAGCACATCAAGGTACTGTTTGTCTGCATGGGTAATATATGTCGATCACCGACAGCCCAGGGAGTGTTCCGGGCGATGGTGGCGGAGGAAGGTTTGAACGACCGGATTCTGACCGATTCCGCCGGGACTATCGACTATCATATCGGCGGTCTGCCCGACCGGCGGGCCCGGGAAACCGCATTGAAACGGGGTGTCGACCTCAGTGATCTGAGAGCCCGCCAGGTGAATGTGGAAGACTTCGAGGCGTTCGACTACATCGTTGCCATGGATCGCTCCAACTATCAGGATCTCTCAGCCCTGTGTCCGCCGGGACTGGAGACTCGGCTGCACATGTTTCTGGATTTCGCACCCGATCAGCCGGTACGCGAGGTTCCGGATCCCTACTACGGCGGAAAAGCCGGTTTTGATCGGGTATTCGACCTGGTGGAGGAGGCCTCGAGGGGACTTCTGAGCCGAATCCGTAACGAGCACGCTCTGGGCTGATTCCGGAATCACCGGCTTGAAATGAAGCCCCGACGGTTCATCGAACCGCCGGGGCGACAGGCTTACTCCCCGGCGCCGTTATCCACCACGCTGGGCTTTTCAGAGGCCGCGGCCGGTGCTTTCGTCTCCACCTGCTTCAACGCTGGAGCGGCGGCGTCCGCGACCTTACGCACACTTTCCTGAGACTTCTCGACGGTGGATTTCTGTACCGCCGGTTTGCCTTCATCCTTGGGTGTCGGTTTCGAAACCTCAGCGGAAGGAGTGGCGGCGGGAGCCGGTTTGGTCTCGACCTGCTCCAGCTTGGGCTTTGCCGCTGCGACCGGGGCAGGGGACGGAGTCTCTGCCGGTTTGGGCATTGGTTTGCTCTCCGCATCTGCCTGGGCAGCGGGCTTCTCATTCCTGGGCGCGGGCTTCTCCTGGGCCACTGGCTTTTCAGCCACATCCGCGCCGCGGGTCTCTACCTGGACCAGTTTCTTGTCTTCACTGGGCTTCTCCCTGGGCACAGCCGGTTTGGCATCTGCCGGTGCTGGGGAGGCGGAAGGCTCGTTTGCGGTTTCGCTTTTAGGAGACTGAGCCCCATCCGCACCAGCCTTTGGCGGCCGGGTCCGGGGTGAGGGACGACTCTGACTCTTTTTCTGGCCATCCGCGGATTCGCGCTCTGGCGACTCCTGGGATGCACCCGCTTCCACCGCCGTGGATGGCGAGTTCCCCTCGTTCGCCTTATCGGCACTGCTGCGACGCCGGCGTCCGCCGCGGCGACCCCGACGGGATTTGGGACGGCTGGTTTCACCGCTGTCCGATGTGGCTGCCGCATCCCCTTGGGCGGATTGCGGTTTCGTCTCATCCGCGGGCTTGGGCTCATTCGCTGGCTTGGCATCCGCCGCCGGCTTTTTAGGTGCAGGGCGGCGCTTGTTGGCGGTCTGTTTGTCCTGAGCCTGTCGAGAGTCGCCGCGCTGTTCCGTGTTTGTCTTGCGGTTGCGGCTGGTGTTGCCGCTGCTGGATTGGGTCCGGCGACTGCGACGCTGATTAGAGTCGTCCTGTGCCGCCTCCTTGTCCTTGTTGGCGACCCGGGTTTCCGGCTTTTTCATCTCGGTATCCGGGGTGCGTTCCGACTCGCCCGGATGTTTGGAGGAGAAGATGCTGAAGATGCGTTTCAGGAAGCCCGATTCGTGGCCCTCCACCGGTGTGGCGATCGGGGCCTGTCTTTGCGGTGCCGGGCTGGCCGGAGCGATGGATTTGACCGCAGGCTGTTCGGATTTGACCGGCTTGTTCGGGGTGTAACCGCCCTCGGTCTCTGACGGTTCCTCGGAGACCAGTTTATAGCTGGAGACATCCTCGTCGTCATTCGGCATGTCGCTGAGACGGATTCGCTCGATCTTGTAGTTCGGGGTTTCCAGGTGAATGTTGGGAATCAGCAGGACCTCGATTGCCTGACGTTTCTCAATGTCATGGATCATCTGGCGCTTCTCATTCAGCAGGAATGTGGCCATGTCCACCGGCAACTGAGCGGTAATGCGCCCGGTATTCTCCTTCATCGCTTCCTCTTCGATGATGCGCAGAACGGAGAGTGAGAGGGACTCCACGCCGCGGACCGTGCCATGTCCTTTACAACGGGGGCAGACCTGTTCGCTGGCTTCACCCAGAGACGGACGCAGGCGCTGGCGGGACATTTCCAACAGGCCAAATCGGGAGATCCTTCCGATCTGCACCCGGGCGCGATCCTGTTTCAAGGCCTCTTTGAGGCGATTTTCGACCTCCCGCTGATTGCGCGAAGGGGTCATGTCGATAAAGTCGATGACAAACAGTCCGCCCAGATCCCGCAGTCGTAACTGGCGTGCGACCTCGTCGGCAGCCTCCAGATTTGTGTTCAGCGCGGTCTCCTCGATGTCGGCGCCTTTGGTGGCCCGGGCCGAGTTGATATCGATCGAGGTCAGTGCCTCGGTGTGGTCGATCACGATGGCGCCGCCGGAGGGAAGCCGAACTTCGCGCTGAAACGCGGATTCGATCTGGCTCTCGATCTGGTAGCGGCTGAACAGAGGCACTTCGTCGGAGTAGTGACGCAGCTTTTTGCCATATTGCGGCATCACCTGGTTAATGAAGCGTTCGGCCTGGTTGTAGACTTCCTCGTCATCGATGACGATCTCGCCGATATCCGCGCGAAGGTAGTCGCGGATCGAGCGGATGATGACATTGCTCTCCTGGTAGATCAGGAACGGAGCTGGTTTTTCGGCCGATTGCTCGATCGCGGTCCACAACTGGATCAGGTAATCCAGATCCCACTGCAACTCCTCGCTGTTCTTGCCAACCCCAGCGGTGCGTACGATCAACCCCATGTCCTCGGGGAACTGCAGCTCGCTCATGGCCTCACGAAGTTCGGTCCGGTCCTGCCCCTCGATGCGACGGGAAACGCCTCCGGCACGGGGGTTGTTCGGCATCAGCACCAGATAGCGGCCCGCCAGTGAGACGAAGGTTGTCAGAGCGGCGCCTTTGTTACCCCGTTCCTCTTTTTCGATCTGGACGATGACTTCCTGACCTTCCCTGAGAGCCTCCTGAATACTCACGCGTCCGGAGGATTCACGGGCCTTCTCGGTAAAGTAGCTGCGGGAGATCTCTTTGAGGGGCAGAAAACCGTGCCGTTC
Source organism: Candidatus Thiodiazotropha sp. (assembly GCA_040506775.1). Lineage (GTDB taxonomy): Bacteria > Pseudomonadota > Gammaproteobacteria > Chromatiales > Chromatiaceae > Thiodiazotropha. The sequence goes on along the minus strand of JBEVWC010000002.1, from coordinate 525,318 downwards.
GGCGCCGTAATCCACAAAAGCGGCTTCGAGACTGGGTTCGACGCGGGTGATGCGTCCTTTATAGATATTGGCCTTTTTTTGTTCCCGGCCGGGAATTTCAATGTCAAGGTTGAACAGCTTTTGGCCATCGACGATGGCAACACGCAACTCTTCAGGTTGAGTTGCGTTAATCAGCATTCGTTTCATATTGTTGTATCCATTGCAGCCGTCCTGATCTCCAGTCCAGGACAAAACAGACCAGTCTGACCGGGTCCGGCATAACTATGGCCGGACCACTGGGTCAGTGGTTCTGTCATCGAACCCGTAACCGGGTTAGACCAAGCCGTAAAACTGGCTCGGACGGCTTAAAAACTGTTAAAGTCCGCCGCTCGGGATTTGCTGTTGATCGAACGGATAAGGGCGCACAGAGCACGGGAGAGCAACAGGGCCATGTGGGAAGAGGCCCGGCATCTATTCCGAGGGCGAATCCTGCTTAACTAAGGGATTGGTGCCCGAAAGCATGCTCTGGCGCGGCAGTATGGGTTCAGATTAAGAGCCAGGTCCCGAGGGCACCTGTGCGCTTGGCTGGGTAGCCCGGGTTGCGCCGATCAGGGGTTTCGGGGCGCAAATCAGTCTACAGACCGCGCGAACGACGGCGGGCGCACATCAATGAGCATGAACGATCCGACGTCAGAAAAACTGAAACTGAATATAGCAACCTTCAGTGCGAACATCAATCTTACAATTGAATTAAAATTGGCGCTAAATGTCAGAATCCAAAAAGAATTCTCCTTCGGTTCAATTTCTCGACGTGGCATCCGAGTTCGCCGGGCAGCGAATTGACAATTTTTTGTTGCGCCATTTGAAGGGTGCCCCCAGAAGCTATGTTTACCGGGTACTGCGAACCGGTGAGGTGCGGGTCAACAAGGGACGGGTCAAGGCCCAGTACAAACTCCAGGCCGGTGACAGGATCCGGATTCCTCCGGTCAGGCTCGAGCCCGGGGCGGACAACCCGGTTCCCGAATCCCTGCAGACCCGGCTGCGTGATGCCATCGTCTACGAAGACGAGCGTTTTCTGGTTATGAACAAACCCTCCGGGGTGGCGGTGCATGGCGGTAGCGGAGTGAGCGTTGGGGTCATCGAAACCCTGCGCCATCTGATGCCGGACGAGCGACAGTTGGAGCTGGTGCATCGTCTCGACCGTGACACCTCCGGCTGCCTGATGATCAGCAAGCGGCGCAGCGCATTGCGCGTACTGCATGAACTCATGCGGGAAAATCGGATCGATAAACGCTATCTGGCGCTGGTTGCGGGCAGTTGGCGTAAGGGTGTTCAGCGTGTCGACCAGCCGCTGAAAAAAAATACTCTGCAGGGTGGGGAGCGTATCGTCCGGGTCGATGCAGAGGGACGCCCCTCCCAGACGGTATTTCGTCGTCTGGAGCGCTTTGACGAGGCAACCCTGGTGGAGGCGGAACTGCTGACAGGGCGTACCCACCAGATCCGGGTGCATAGCGCCTGGCTTGGTTCCCCGGTGCTGGGTGATCAGAAGTATGGCGACGATGAATTAAACAAAAAAATGAAAGACAAAGGGTTGAGAAGACTTTTCCTGCATGCCTATCAACTCAAGCTGCGCTGGCCGGGTGAACGGCAGGACCGGGTTATTCAGGCCCCATTACCCGATGAGCTTCAGCAGGTGTTGGATAATCTTAAGAGTACACATGAAGTTTAGACTATTAGTATTTGACTGGGATGGCACGATCATGGACTCCGAAGCCCGCATCGTCGCCTGTGTCGAGGCAGCGATCAAGGACCTGGATCTGCCAGTACCGTCCCGTGAGGCAATCAGCAACATCATCGGTCTCGGTTTACGGGAAGCGGTCCATCAACTGTTTCCAACCGGTGATGACCAGTTGCATCTGCAGATTGCAGCCCGTTACCGGGTGCACTTTTTCAGTGCCGAGGTTGCGCCTTCCGAACTGTTCCAGGGTGCGCGGCAGACGCTCCAAACTCTGAACGATCTCGGCTATCTGTTGGCGGTAGCCACAGGCAAGGGTCGTCAGGGCCTGGATCACGCCTTGCAAAGCACCGGCCTGGGACCCCTGTTTCTGGTCACCCGATGCGCCGATGAAACCTTTTCCAAACCCCATCCTGAAATGCTGCATCAGATACTCGATTACACAGGGATGGAGCCCAAAGAGGCTCTGATGATTGGTGATACCGAGTACGATCTGGAGATGGCCCGCAATGCGGGTATGCCGTCCCTTGGGGTTACTTACGGAGTCCATACGGAAGATCGGTTGCAGAAACACCAGCCCCTCGGGTGTGTCGATGCCGTTGATCAGATACCCGGGTGGCTCTCCCGGCTAAGCGTTGGGTAATAAATTAATTTCTATTATTATTTCATTAATACAGTAAGTTAAAAGGTATTTCTCATGTCAGATCAAAGTAGTGGTGAACAAAGATCACAGGCTGAGCCGAGCCAATGGGAGCGTGAATTATTGAACCGGATGGTGATGGCGACAGTGGCTGAGAACCGGCGCAGCCGTCGTTGGGGTATTTTCTTCAAGCTGTTGACCTTTGGTTACCTGTTCCTGGTTCTGGGCGTGTTTCTCTGGTCTGACAAATGGCAGGACGCCCAGGTCAGCGCGAAAGATCACACTGCCCTGATCAATGTGGAAGGTCTGATCTCATCCGAGACAAAGGCGAGTGCCGACAAGGTGGTGACCGCCCTGCGCAAGGCCTTCGAGGACAAGAAAACCAAGGGTGTGATCCTGCGCATGAACACCCCGGGTGGAAGTCCGGTGCAGTCCCGTTATATCAACCGGGAAATCGGGCGTCTTAAAGAGAAACATCCGGATATCCCGGTATACGCGGTGATTTCGGACATCTGTGCCTCCGGCGGGTACTACATCGCCGCAGCGGCTGACAAGATCTACGCAGATGAGGGCAGCCTGGTGGGGTCCATCGGGGTTTTGATCAACGGTTTCGGCTTTGTTGATGGCATGAAGGAACTGGGGATCGAACGGCGTCTGCTCACCGCAGGTGATCACAAGGGGATGCTTGATCCGTTCTCACCTCTGCGCGAATCGGACCGGGAGCATGTCCAGAATATGCTCGATCAACTGCACCAGCAGTTCATCAGCGTTGTGAAAGAGGGCAGGGGTGATCGACTTCAGGATGCACAGCACCCGGAGATCTTCAGTGGTCTGTTCTGGAGTGGCGAGGAAGCCAGGAAGCTGGGTCTGGTCGACGAATTCGGCAGCAGCAGTTATGTTGCCCGCGAAGTCATCGGCGTCGAGGAGATTGTCGACTTCACACAGAAGGAGGATGTGTGGGAGCGGGTTGCGCGCAATCTGGGTGCGGGTGCTGCCAAAACACTCCTTTCGGTCGGCGGTTTGAAAGAAGGCGTCAACATCCAGTGATCAGGTAGGTCCATGCGGTGACCGTTCCTATGGGACAGCGGTCTGAGGAAATAAAAAAACCCCGCTCGAAAGCGGGGTTTTTTGTCGAAATGTTCAGCTCGGATTATTCGGTCTTTTGCGCCGGTGCGGGAGCGGCCTGTGGTGCGGCATAGGGATAGCCGTAAGGTGCGCCGTAGTAGCCGGGATAGCCATAGCCGTAACCTGGATAGCCATAACCGTAACCGGGGTAGCCATAACCGTATCCCGGATAGCCATATCCCGGATATCCGTAGGGACCATAGCCCCAGGGACCGTCATAGTAGTCATCATCAAACCAGTCCCAGGGGCCCCAGCCTCCGAAGAATGCCTGTGCCGGAACTGTGGCGAGGAGTGCGGATCCAGCCACTGCGGTGAGCAATACAGTTTTCAGTGTTTTTTTCATGGCGTCTGTTTCTCCTTCTTAGCTCGTTTGTGATAGTACGGATTCAGTGGGTAATCCCATACCCGATCCTCTCTGTTGTTGTGCGGTCCCTGTCGTGTAGACAATTCCCTGAACCGACTGTTGCGACACCTCTGCACCCGAGGTGGGAGAGGGGTACACAGTTAATATATGTTAGCGGAAAATTATTATTTTGATCTGAATCACTAAATTAGTGGTTATTAATATATCCACTGCAAATACACCACAACACCTCGCCAAGGTCCCCGATCGACCACCCTTCAGAGAACCGTTTCATACAAGCTGTTTATCAAGGCGGTTAAACGCCGTTTCGATCTGTTCAGGTGTGTTGTGGAAATGGGGTGAAAAGCGGATCCCACCCCCTCGATGGGCACACACTACCCGGGTTTCCATCAGATCGCGGTAGAGGCGCTGGTTGTCTCTGTCAGGTACACGAAAGGTTACGATGCCTGCCCGGGATTCGGTACTGCGTGGTGTCAGCAGTTCAAAACCCCTGGCGTCCACCTTTTCGATGATTCCCTGGGTGAGGTGCTCAACACTCTGGGATATATGCTCGATTCCGGTGTCCAGCAACAGGGACAGACTGGCATGCAGGGCATGAATACCCAGCATATTGGGGCTGCCACATTCAAACCGTTGCGCACTGCCGGCGGCCTGCCAATCCTTGCGATCGAAGTCACCGGCGGACTCCACCATGTGCCAGCCATACTGATGCAGACGCAGGTGCTCACGCAGAGTGTCCCGGCAATAGAACAGGGCCAACCCCTCAGGGCCCAACAGCCATTTGTGGCCATCCGCGACAACCACGTCCGCCTGACAGGCCTGTACATCGAAAGGCACCACGCCCAGGCTTTGGATTGCGTCCACCACGAACAGGATGCCCTGTGCGCTGCAGTGTTGACCCAATTGTTCAAGTCTCAAACGGGTACCGCTTGCGTATTGCACGGAACTCACCGAGAGCAACCGGGTTCGCTCGTCGCACAGACTGATCAATGCGTCTTCGGGGTCGTCGCAGCCATCCAGGTCAAGTAACCGGACCTCCACACCCCGGTCACGCAGGGACTCCCAGACGATACGGTTGGAAGGGAATTCCTGGGCTATCGAGACCACCCGGTCCCCCGCTTGCCAGTCGATACCGTAGGCAACCAGGGAGAGACCTTCTGAAGTGTTTTTCAACAGGGCGATGTCGCTCTCGGACGGTGCATTGAGCAGCCGTGCCCCCAGTACCCGCAGGGCCTTTTCCTTCATCAGCCAGTGGGGGTAGTCGTACGCGCCCCGGGTTGTGTTTTCCCGGGCGAAATCCGCAACGGCCTCAGCCGTGACGATGGGCCAGGGGGCGACAGCGGCATGGTTCAGATAAATCAGATCCGGGTCGAGCTTGAAATGGTTCACATTGAACTCCCGTGATTCGGTGTGTCCACAACTCCTGGGCCCGTTAAGAGGCTCTGGACCAACCGTGCTGGTGGCGGGTCAAAACCCGGATTCTGGCAGTAAATCGAACGAATATTCCCACTTTCAACGCAATAAATGTGACAGATGACAAATAAACATTGCTCAAAAGAGGCCGCCATAGGAAACTTTAATAGTTCATAATAATCTAATTTATGAGATAATGGGCTCGTGAGCGCCATATGGGTTTCGAAACTCAGATTCGGACTGACATGTGTCAGGGACCGGGTTCAACGAAACCGTTAGTATCCGCCACGACAAATACGCAATGCAGTGAGGTGTAGTATGTTGTTCCTGAATTGCAAATATTTACGTCGCGCCTTCAGTTTGGCTGGTTTTTTTCTGATTGGAGGCATGTTCCTGGAAGTCCTGGCGCATCTTCTCGCCAGCGAAGCCTACCTTCTCACCCTTCAGACTTTTGCGCTTGGGATGATCCTGTTCAGCCCGGTGATCATTCTCGTGGTCATGGTGGTTTCCCTGATTCCCGGTGTCAATTTGAAAGAGTGCATGGGATATACCCGCTAGACCGGCTACCGGCCAGGTTAGGTCAACAGATCCCGGTACTTTAGGGCCTGTTAACAATCTCCCGGACCTGCGCTCGACACCGTCTTCGCATGCCACGGCATCTGCCGTGGCATCTTCTTATGGGTATCCCTGCGCCCAGATCCCACCGGATCGGTTTTTCTCAGGTGCTTTTATTCGCGTAGTCCTGTCCGAGCACCCAGCATGAGCATTCGGCGGCAGGCTACGGCTTCATTTTCCGATCGTCCGACAAAGGTTTCACACCGGGGTTTTAAACCGGACTCTTGAAATTTTTCAGCCCAATCCCTATCTCCTATGCAACAAGTTACAACGGATAGGAGAGAGTCAATGTACCTGAAACAACGTCCTCTGGAAGACAGTCTGTTCCATCAGTTTCGTCATATGGAGCGGGAAATGGACCGCCTGTTCGACGCCGTCGGGTTGAAACATCGCGCGCGGGTGTCCCAGGCGAGCAACTACCCGCCGGTCAGCCTTGCCACCTCTACGGAGCAGGTCGACATCGCGCTGTTCGCAGCAGGCATGGACCCCGACGGTTTCGAAATCACGGTTGATCGCAATCAACTGGTGGTTCATGGCAAACGCGTGTTGGCGAAAGAGGAACAGGCAGAAGGTTTCCTGCGCAAGGAACGCTTCGATGGAGAATTCCATCATGTCATCAACCTGCCGGACGACATCGATGAGAGTCGTGTGGATGCGCACTACGAAAATGGTGTTCTGTTGATCACGATTCCCCGGCGCGAGCCACCTAAACCAATTCAGATCAAGGTTCAGTGAACAGATTGTGCCTCAACACTATTGAATATCGGAGATGAATGACATGAGCAACCAAAATCAGATGATCAAGCAGGAGAACAACGAAATCCGTAAAGCCGAGGTGCCTCAAAGGGCGACCCGGCCGAATGTGGATATCTACGAAGATAAACAGGGCATCACCCTGATTGCAGATCTTCCCGGTGTATCCACGGAGGGTCTGGATATTCAGGTAGACCAGGAGATTCTCTCCATCGACGCGCGCATCGATATTCCGATGCCCAGCGGGACCGATCTGCATGTCGCCGGGCTGAGACCCACTCGCTATCAGCGCAGTTTTACCATCAGCAACGAACTGGATGTGGAGAAAATCGAAGCAGTGCTGAAGAATGGCGTACTGGCGATGAGGATTCCCAAACGCGAGCAGTATCAACCGCGCAAGATTAATATCCGCGCGGCATAGGCTCGGGTATTTTTCGACATCCCTGCGGCCGTTGCGTGTCACTTAGGTCTGGCATGCACCGGCCGCTTGCATTGATCCGGACGATTGGAAGGAGCCAACAATCCGCCGCAGGCCAATCCCTTGGGGTGGTTAGCTGAGCGGCAGACTCTGGTGTATATTCAGAAGTCACATGACTTTTGTCTTTCCGTTTCATGAAAACCATTACATCAGCCCATAACCTTGCTATCAATGGCGCGGAGCCCACGTTCCCCGAACCCCTGCATGTGGGGCGTCCGCACGTGGCAAATCGGGACGGTTTTTTGCGTACCACCGGGCAGATACTCGACCGGCTCTGGCTGACCAACAACGGACCGGTGGTGCAGGAACTGGAACGACGGGTTGCAGAATACCACCAGGTAAAACACTGTGTCGCCATGAGCAGCGGTACTCTGGGACTGGAAATCGCGATCCGCGCGTTACAGCTGGAAGGGGAGGTGATTCTACCCTCCCACACCTATGTGGCCACCGCCCATGCACTGCACTGGCATGGCTTGACGCCGGTTTTTGCAGACATCGATCCGCTCAGTCACAACCTGGATCCCGAATCCGTGCGTCGCCTGATCACTGAGCGTACCAGCGCGATCATCGGTGTCCACCTTTGGGGACGTATGGCGCCGGTGGAGGCGCTGCAACGGTTGGCGGAGCGTCATGATCTGAAGCTCATCTATGATGCGGCCCACGCCTTCGGCTGCTCCCATCAGGGGAAACGGGTGGGCAATTTCGGAGATTGTGAGGTGCTCAGTTTTCACGCCACCAAGTTTTTTCACACCCTGGAGGGCGGGGCGGTGCTGACCAATCAGGACGAGCTGGCGGATCAGCTGAAACTGATGCGAAATTTCGGCTTTGCAGGGGTCGACCAGGTGGTTTGTGCCGGAACCAATGGCAAGATGAACGAGATATCCGCTGCTATGGGACTGGCCAATCTGGAAGCCCTGGAAACGCTTCTGGCACACAATCGTCAGGTCTATTCAGCCTACCGGGAAGCACTCGGGGACGTACCCGGTATAAAGTTGCTGATGATGGATGAAAGCCAGGACAGCAACTATCAGTACGTGGTTCTTGAAACCGAAGCAGACTGTAAACTGGGACGGGATGAAATCATCAAGGCATTGCACGCGGAGAACATCCTGGCCCGTCGATACTTCTGGCCCGGCTGTCATCGCATGATGCCTTATCGTGAGTTGTTTCCCGAGGCAGAACGGAATCTAAAACATACCGAGGTGGTCACCGAGCGGATTATTGTAATGCCCGCCGGCTTTGCCGTTACCCCGGATATGGTTCCGGGGATCGCCGCTGTGCTACGAACCCTGTTGGTTTGAATCTAGTGTAGTGTCCTACACTAGCGGCTCAAGTCTCTGTGTACTCGAGTACCAGCTTGCGATAGACCGCATCCAGGTGCTGTAACGGGACATTCACCGACTGGTTGTTGTTCCGGTATTTCTCCGGTCCCTGGTAGGCATCCGTGATGGAATAGCGCTGGCGTTCGAGACGTTCGCAAATCTGCTGATATGTAGCTGCCGGATTTTCACAGAACAGCTCATAATCCACTTCCAGCCATCGTTCGCTGGGGAGTTGTTCGAATGCCTGGCTCAGAGCACGGCGGGTAAAAAATATCTGCGCAGCAATCTCCGCCTCGGCCGAATCGAATTCCAGAGAATCGAATTCCGGTGTTTTGAAACCCCACCACAGTTTTCGATCTCCGCGGAACCGCTCCCGGGCCTTGAGTATGGAGTTGATCTGTTGCGCGGGATCCCGACGCACATGAATGAACAGGACGTGTTCGAACAAGGCGTTCAGCTGGGCTACGTTCCAGTTGGCAATGATGCCTTTCATGACGAATGGCTTGTCGAATACCGCCTCCATAGCGGCCAGTTCCCTCACAAAATCCCGGCTGTTGGCCTGCTGCCATTTTGTCTCGTCAAGAAAGGGGCGTTCACCGAAGTCGAAGAAACGGCGCCAGAAATACCAGAACACGTTAGGCGCCGCGAGCCCTTCGGTCTTACCCAGATCGGATGAGAAACTGTGTGCATAGCCGTAGGGTTGCAGGTCAGCAAAATCCTCTCGGTAGCGATAACGGGGATTGAGCAACATCTCCTGAATCATCGCACCGATGCGCGGGGCCCGGTAAAACCGGGCAAGCAGGTTGGAGGGGTAGCCGAAATGCCCGCTGGCGGCGAGCCATTGCAGCAACAAGGTGGTGCCTGAACGGGGTCCGCCCATAATCAGAATCAAGGGATAACGGGGCGCGGTGAAGTTGTCCAGTGATACCTGTTCAGCTTGGGATAGTGTGCTGTTGAGCGACTCCAGCAACATCTCCAGCTCTTCGTTCCGTTGAAACGCCTTGGTTCGGGTTTCGTTTCGCATCTCTTCAGACATGGCTTGTCTCGTTCAGGGCCAGTAAGCCAGGAATCCCCGGGATGTTTGCCAATCCTCGGATTCATGCTCATGGACAACACGTTTCAATTCCTCCAGCAGGGGTTGGCGAAACCACAGCCAGAGTCTCGCTTCCACCGCATAGAGTGAACAGTCGAAGTTCCACTGTTCGAACAACAGGCTCATGGCCCGGTTGGTAAACATCAGGGTATGTACCGGAAGAAGGTAGAACCAATCAGGATCCCTGGGTATCTCACCGCGCACCAGGGTGTGTAATGCCAGGACGCCATCGGGACTGACCAGCGAGCCCACCCGGTCGAGACTTTCCCGATCGCGCAGGTGTTCGAGCGTAGCGGTATTCAACACCACTGGAAACCGGCCCGGCAGCAGTTCGGTTTCACTGAGATATACCGCTTTGTGCCAGTATGGATCATAGCCCAGTACCTGAAGCCCCCCCTGATTGAGCAGATTCAACAGATCGCCGTCGCCGCACCCGAAATCGAGCCATTCGGTGTTGGTCGGAAGCAGCTGTGATGCCCTCAAAGACAACAACACCTCGGCTTGGGCGTTGAGACGTTTCCGCCAACGCGGGTCATCCGGATTATCGTCCTGGGCCCTGTAGCCGCCATGATAATCATGGCAAATGTTTCGCCATTGTTCCTCTGGCAGGTCTAGTAGCGTCCTGGCATGGACACAACCGCATTCGCCGCAGACCTCATAGACCACTCGATCGAGATTGAAACGTTCGAAGGATTTGGTCATGAACGGTCGCAGGGCGCTTTGACATATCAGGCATTGCATTGTTGCTATACTAACCGTTTTTGAAACCATGAACCGGCATCGCATGAGATCCAACGATGAACCTTTCTGGGACCGGATTCGGGAGACCGCTTCTGAGCAGCAGCGCAATGACCGGATACTGGAGCGCATTAAGATACAACTCGACTATGTCTATCCAGGCATACCGTTCTACCGGAAGCTTTATGATGCCCATGGAGTGACACCGGAGGATATCCGTTCACTGGAGGATTTTACACAAAAGATACCGGTGGTGACGAAACCCATGCTTCGCCAGTCTCAAAAGGATTTTCCCCCGTTTGGCAATTACCTTGGGATTGAATTCAATGAGGTAGCCCGCATTCAAGGCACCTCCGGTACCACCGGGCAGCCAACCCTGTTTGCCATCTCCAAAGCGGACTGGGAACAGATTTCAGAGCAGCAGGCACTTCAGTGCTGGGGGGCCGGAATGCGCCCCGACGATATCGTTCAGATCGTCTTTCCCCTGAGCCTGTATGTCGGGGGATGGGGACTGTTGGGAGCGGCCGAACGGATTGGAGCAAAAGTCCTTCCCATGGCAGGTGGCGATACCTTGCGCCAGATCCTCATGTTGCAACAGGTGGGGGCCACGGTGATCTGCGGAACCCCTTCATTCTGTCTGCACATTCTCGAGACGGCCCGTGCCGAAGGTATCGATCTGGCCTCCGGGCCGTTGCGCCTGGGTTTTTTCGGCGGCGAACCCGGAGCGGGTATTCCGGCGGTGAAGCAACGACTCGAGGCCGGTTTTGGAATCCGGGCCATCGATTTCGGGAATGTGGCTGAACTGCATCCCTGCAGTAACATGGAGTGCGCACACGGCACCGGCATGCATGTCTACCAGGACATCGATTACACCGAGGTGGTCGATCCCCTCGACCCGAACCGGGGTCTTGGTTACGAGCAACGCGGGGCGGTGGTGTATACCCACCTGTGGCGCCGGTCACAGCCCATGATCCGCTACTACCCGGGTGATGAGACCCTGATGACCCGCCAGCCCTGTGCCTGCGGACGAACCTATCCCCGCATGCCCCATGGCATCATCGGCCGACTGGACGATATGATCATTGTACGGGGAGTGAAATTCTATCCCTCCGATGTAGAGGATGTACTGAGAGGTATTCCGGACATGGGGGTGGAGTTCCGCATCCGTCTGGAACGCCGGGGCGAGCTCGACGAAGTGGTGATCGAGACCGAGTGCGAAAACACGGAGCATGCCCGTTTCAAGTCACAGGCGGAGCAGCGCCTGCAGGCGATGCTGGGATTGAGAATGACCGTCATGGTCCTTGCACCGGGTAGCTTTCCACGTACCGCATTCAAGGCACGACGTGTCATCGATCAACGTCCGGAACAGATTCATGAGTGAAAAAAAATCACTGGTCATCATCGGCAGCGGTGGACATGCCGGTTGCCTGCGGGATATCGCCCGCCTGGCGGGTATTCAGGTCATGGGGTTTGTTGATCGAACCCGGCCTGCCGGGACACCTGTCCTGGACCTCTCGATCCTCGGGGGCGATGAACTGCTACAGGACGAGTCTTTTATTGCGCGTCACCTGTTCGCCATCGGTATCGGCCATCCACTGGCCCGTCGTCGATATGGGGAATGGTTGCAAAAGCAGGGTGCCGAACTTCCGGCCATCATCAACCCGTCTAGCTTCGTCTCGCCCCATGCAGAATTGGGGCAGGGCGTTTTACTCATGGGTATGAATGCAGTGAACCACGGGGCCTGTATTGGAGATTTCGCAGCTCTGGACTGGCAGGTGACCGTGGGGCATGGGGCGGATCTTGGCAAGGCCCTGTTTGCGGGTCCCGGCAGTCGGGTTGCTGGCGATGTGGTGTGTGGCAGTGAGACCTATCTCGGTCTGGGATGCCAGGTGATCGAAAAGGTGCAGATTGGCAAGGGTTGTCTCATCGGTGCCGGCGCCACGGTGATCCGGGACCTGCCTGACCATGTACTTGCGGTGGGTTCACCGGCCCGGGTGATACGCGAAAATCCGCCCGAATCGGATCTGCAGTATGGCCCCAGTGTATGACTGCGCCTTTGGCTAATCCGCTTGGCCAATGCCTTGTCACGATGATTTCCTCAGCAGCAGGGTTTCACCCTGCACATAGGCGCAGTCAAATCCCCCCCGGGCCAGCAGTTCGTCTCCCGCCTGCTTGACCCCATCACCGAAACTCCAGATATAGTCGTCGAGAAGCACCCAACCGCCTGGAGCCAGGAGGGGTTCCCAAAGCTCGATGTCCTGACGCACATGCCGGTAGTCATGATTGGCATCGATGTGGAGTAATGAAATTCTGCCCTGAACCGGGATATGTCCGAGTTCGGGGGTTTCCAGACAGCCGGCCTTTACGGCCTCCTGGTATACCCGGTATCCGTCCTCGGATGTCTCACGGATATAGCCTGCATTGGGCAATAACGAGAGGTGGCAGAGGAAACCCTGAAAAATCTTTTCAAAGTCGATTGAATTGATATTCCGGTTGATCAGTTCCGAAGCGGGCCCCTGATCCTCGAGTCTTGTGGCCGACCAGGGATCGACGCAGATCAGGTTGCCGATCCTGCAGCGGGCGGCCAACCAGGCCATGGCATAGGCGGAGCGGCCATAGAGTGATCCAATTTCCACCAGATCACCCTTCGGTAACAACGGCACGACATGAATCAAGGCATCGAGTTTCGTCAGGTCGCATTGACCGGGAATCTGCAGGAACTGCTGATGCAGGCCGGCGATTGCCGATCGGTCGATAGGCGGATGGTTGATTGGAGTGTTGGAATCCGGAAGCATTTGGGTGAAATCATCGCTCAGTATCTGATCCGCCCAATCCAGACTTTCTGCAATCCTGATCCAATCCCGTTCATAGGGGTCTGGTTGAACCAGTTCGACCGGATAAAGTGAGGGGGACGCTTTCAGCAGGGACTGCAGACGGGTCCACACAGCCTGATGATGGGTGTAAATGTGAGTGATACCCTTTTGCCGAATCAGCTCGCTCAGATTCCGGGCAAAGGTCTGATCTGTCACGTAGGGCAGAGACACCCTATCCTGGTAACCGGATCCGGAAAGGGTCTGGACCCGTGAACTCGCGGCAACAACCGGGATGCCCAGTGCGCTCAGCTCGGCCTCGAGGCGTTGACTTGCGTCGATGTCGATTGGGAAGACGAGCAGTTTCAATGCACTATGCCTGCCCTAACTCAGCCTGAAGCCATCCGCGTCAGTTCCTCCCACAGCCTCCTGGGTAGGGACAGTTCGCCAGCCCGTCGCATTGCCTGCAAGCGGGCCTCACCATGTGCACCTGGAATCTGTTCCGCGCCAAGTACCTTTGAGAGGCGCTCCAGCAGCTGACCGACATCTCCGGGATGAAGTCCCGGCAGCTGTTCGGCGTTGATGCCGATCATCACCAGGGCGCCGCGTTTGCTGTGTCCGGCAAACAGGGTGGTGAGCGCTTCCACAGCCAGGGTCAGGGCATACTGTCTGCGCCCGGCCACGTCATCGAAACGTTGGATGATTTTTCCGGTCAGGCGCATCTCATCATCAAACAGCTCTGATACCTGTTGTGGAGGTTGACCCTCCCGGGTCTCAACGCTCAGCGAGGTGACTTCACCCGGGGCGCCAAACAACAGCGCCAGCAGCTGACCAAAGGTGGCGGGAGCAGGGCTGACATCGGCGACGAAGGGGGCTGCATCGCCGATTCCCGGCATGGCCACGGCGATGGGGTTGGTGCCAAGCAGGGGTTTTTCTCCAGCCTCAAACGATACCAGGGGCGGGCTGGTGGCAAATCCCAGTGCGACATGGCCGGATCGGGCCAGAGGACGCAGGTAATCTCCGATCACCCCGGTGGGGAAGGCAGCGTTGCAGACCACCACCGAAAAGGCCTGTTGCAGCAGTTGCTGTTGCAGGCTGTCCGCCGCCTGACGGGCCGCCAGGTACCCAAGACTCTCTCGGCACTCGAATCGGGTCAGCCAGGGGCTGAGCACCTGCACCTCCGGAGGCGTGTGTTGGAATCTGCCCAGACGCGTGCGCAACCAGGGTATGCGTACCAGACCATGGGAGCGTTTGCCGCGTAATTCAGCATCCAGGAGTTGTTTCAGGGTTTCATCGACGGCGGATTCCGGTGACAGGAAACCGGACAGGGCCTGACGGCAGACGCGTTCGATTTCCAGTAACGGCTGCGGCAGCAACTCGCTGGGGTTCAAGTGGAGCCCCGCTGCTGCTGTTTTAGAAGTTCTTCAAGGCCTGCAACAAATGCCGCCAGTTTACGGCTTTCATCACCCTGCGCCTCTGACAAAGCCTGCTGCAGGCCGCTGCATCTGTCACTGAATACCGGACCAACCACATCATCCATACGGGCTCCCTCGAACAGTGATTTCACCAGGCTGGCGCCGAACAGGGAGGCCCCGGTCAGGTCGGCGCCATTCAGAATGATCTGGTTCAGGCGTGCATAAACCAGCAGGGCGCCGCGCAGGTCCGCGCCAGTGAGATCGCCGGCGATATAGGACTGCACCAGAGTGGTCGCGGAGAGGTTGGCCCCGCTCATCGACATGGCCTTGGGCGGGTCCCCCGTGATCATCGCGCGATACAGGTAGGCGCCATGCAGGTCCGCGCCGGTCAGATTGCAATCCCGGAAATGGGCGCAACGGGCAGTGAATCGGTTCAGCCTGGCCTCCTGGAAAGAGGACTCCCGTACGGCGATGTTCTCCCCGCTGACACTGCTGAAATCGGATCGGTCCGCCATCACGTTGTAGAGGGTGGCATTATCCAGTTTGGCGCCGGAAAAATCGGCTTCTTCGATGTTGAGGTTGAGCAGGCGAGCCTGTTCCAGGTCGGCCAGTCTGAAGTTTGCGCGGGACATGGACAGGGATGCGAAATCCGCTTCACGGGCGGTCAGGCTCTGTGCATCGAGGCGGGTGAAACTACCGCCGCGAATGCGCAAACCGGGCAGGTTGGCCTGTGCCAGGGATATCCCGTCCGCATCCACCAGCCGCTGCAGGCAGAGTCCTTCCCCGCTGGCATCGTTGAAACGGACGCCCCGACAGTTGGACTTGGTGATGCTCAATTGCGCGAGTTGTGCCCCGGAGAAGTCGGCGCCGGCCAGGTGGCATTCATTGATCGCCGATCCCTGCAGGTTGCTGCGGCGGAAATCCACATCATCCATGATGCACTGATAGAAGGTCGTGCCGGCAATGGAGTTGCCGGACAGGTTGACACCGGTCATGAAACAGCCATGAAAGAGGCTGCCTGTGGCATCGGTGAGATTGCTCATGTCGGCCCCGGTGAAATCGCACACCTGGGCGGCAAAGGCATGCATGTAGACCCCACGCATGATGGTCCCCTTGAGCAGGGTGCGTTCCATGCCCGGGCAGACCAGGGCGGCACCGGTCATGTCCGCGCCGCTGAGATTGGTGCCGTGGAGCACAGCCCGATTGAGTACGGCCTGACGCAGATCGAAGCCTGACAGGTCAAGCCCCCTCAAGTCGGCTTCCCGCAACACCATGCCGCGCCCGGTCCGGGCAATCAACTGTTCGGTGTAGGCGCTGACCTCTTTTCGCGCGGCTTCCCGGTCTGCCGATACGGCCCATCGACGCAGACGGGTCAGGGTATCCAGTTCCGGGATCTTGGCCTCGATCGAATCGACCTGTTCTGAGATGTTCATAGTTGACAACCTGCTCTGTATTGATGAATCACGAACCGAGGTGATCATTGCTCTGTAATGCGCCTGATTGTAACCCGGTCTATCACGCCGGTTATTTTTTGCAGCGAAGCTGCCAGCCCTCCAGCAGTGCCGATTCGATACCGGCCGCCGCGGTTGTAAAATCCATAATCGAGGATCTCTGGATCTCTTCGCGCAGCTGTTCCCGGATCTGCACGAGATGGGTGGGGTCTTCCGCGAGCGCTGCCGCCTTACCCAGATAGTCCTCGAAATTCTCAGCAAGCCAGTCCTGTTTGCCGATTGCTGTGAGTATGCGTCGGGCCAGATTGCTGGCAATCGATTTTCCACAGCAGGAGATCACCGGAACGCCCATCATCAGCGCATTGTAAGTTGTGGTCTGGCCGTGGTACGGATAAGGGTCCAGGGCAATATCCACCTCATTGTGCGACAGCATGTACTCATCCATCGGCAGACTGGGTTTCAGGATGATTCGTTCCCGATCGGCACCCAACTCGCTGAACAGGTCGTAGAGATAATCCCGCATGGTCGGGTTATTGTAGTCTTCAATCACCATCCGCAGGCGTGCATCCGGGATTCTGCGAAGTAATTTCGCCCAGACCTCCAGTATCCTGCGATCTATTTTCCGCAACACGTTGAATGATCCGAAGGTGATGAAAGCGTTTTTCTGACTTGGCGGTGGGCTGAGCGGCGGCAATTCATGAAATGGAAAGTAGAGATTCAGGGACTCAACCGGCAACATGGTTTCCGAGGCATTCTCAGTCAGATTGCAGATCTCGATGGTCTGACGGTCTTTGATGGCAAAATCGATACAATCCAGGCCGGTGGAAACGGGAAGCCCCAGCCAGGAGACCTGCATGGGAGCAGGGCGCCTGGTGAACACTGGCAGGCGATTGCCCAGGGTGTGATTCGACAGATCAATGAGGATGTCGATGCGGTCATCGCGGATCTTCATCTCCAGTTGTTGATCCGTGAAATGCTGGCAATCGCACCAGTCATCGGCGAATTGGCGGATGCGTTCGGTGGTCGCGTCCTGAACGATACTGTTGTAATAGAAAAAAAACTCGAAGTGCTTGCGGTCGATGTGTTCAATGACAGGCAGAAAATAGTGGGCGATGGCATGCTGCCTGAGATCCGCAGAGACGAAACCCAATCTGAGTTTTCTTCCCCCGCTACAATCGACCGATCCTTGGAAGGCTTTTCTGCACTGCCGGTTGAGCGGCGCTACGGTTTTTCTGACCTCCTGGTAGATCAACGCCTGATCATCTTCCGTATACAGCAACTGAGTCAGATAGTTCTGCATCGCGATCAGGTGGCCGGGTTCGATCTGCAACGCCTTGCGATTGCAATCGAGGGCTTCCTGCTGACGTCCCTGGTGGGCCAGGGCGTGAGCCAGATTGATGTACAGCTCAACGGATTCATAACCGTTCTGCAAACAATGGTCGAGGGCCTGGATACTCTCCTCATAGCGCTCCTGCAGGATATACAGTCGACTCAATGCCAGGTAAGCAACCCATGCATCCGGATTGAGGGTGATCAAATGTGCGTAGTAGACCTCAGCCTTGGCATAGTTCCGGGTGATGTTGGTGTGAAAGTTTCCGATCAGGTAATACATCCGCGGTTCCGTACAGCCACTGCGTTCAGCCAGCTGATAGGATTTTTCCGCATCCACATATTGACCCTTCTTTTCCAGGGCCAGGCCGCAAGGTACGAACCAGCAGGGTTCGCCCTGGCCATTGGCAACCGCTTGCATCAGATAGGGCAGGGCCTCATCGACGCGTTCGAGAAGCAGCAGCGATTCACCCATGAGTATTGCGGCTTTACGGTTATCGGGCTCTTTTTTGAGGATTCGCGAGAGTATTTTTTGCGCATCGGCCGGTTTCCCCTGGCTTAGCTTCTTCTCCGCGATGAACAGATTATTCGACATGAAAGGTGACTGGTTCCGGTTCTCTGGTGCGGTTTCATTGCTATTCTGCAGGTCCATGCCGGGGCATTGACTGGCTCACTGGTAGAGATAACCAGACTAGATTGCAGAAACTTCACGGCCGGTTGTCTTCAACCTCCGGGAATCATAGCATTTTTGAACACAAACAACAGGATGGATGTCCTCAATCAGTTACCTTCAGGGTAATTTTTCGAGCCAGTTTCTCAACAGTGTTTCAGAAGCAGGTATGATCTGCTGTGACACCGCGCGGGTAGCTTGTCTGAGTTCATCCGGTTCGATGCCGGTCTGGCTCAGTTCGCTGCAATGGCCAATCAACCATTGCTCGATTCGTTGAGGATCGACCTCCGCATGACACTGTATCCCCAGAATGGCATCACCCAGGGAAAATGCCTGGTTGGGGTAGTTTTCGTTGCTTGCCAGGCGTTCCGCCCCTTGCGGTAGATCGAATGTGTCGCCATGCCAGTGAAGAACCGGTACTCCCTCCAATGCTCCGAGACAGGACGCGCGTCCCTGTTCCGTCAATTGCAACAGTCCCCAGCCGATCTCCTTGACAGCGCCGGGATAGACCCGGGCTCCAAGCGCCGCTGCCATGAGTTGTGCGCCCAGGCATATGCCGAGGGTTGGGCGACTGGCCGAGAGGCGTGAACTCAAAGCTTCCAATTCGGCCCTGAGAAACGGATACCGGTCAGTTTCATACACTCCGATCGGGCCACCCATCACAATCAACAGGTCGGCATTTTCGATCGGTTCCCGAATCTCGTCGACGCCCGCATCATAATATTCATAGGCCAGACCGAGACTATTCAGTGTGGGAGCAAAACTGCCAAGATCTTCAAATGCCAGGTGCCGGATGACAGCAATGCGGGATGTTTCTGACAGCATGTCCTTAACCAATCTCAATGTTGCGATGCTTTGATCTTATCACCTTCAGGACTGACACAAACGCCCTGGCATGTAAAAGTGATATTCGGCCGATCAAAGCCGGATGTTTGCGGGTTAATTTTTATCACCTTGCCGACTATCATGGTCGTCTAGTGGGCCGCTCGGTAAATTCGCTAACACTCAGAGCCCCGCTACTGGCGCTTGTGGTACGGCTGAGAGTTACCGAATTTACCGAGCGGCCCACTAGCTCATCCTTCGAAGCGGAAATCCTGTTCGGTTGAACAGACTTTGAGCCTCACCCAGGCTGAGTCTTACATCCCTGCAATGAGTGATATTCAGGAAGGCCATGACAATGGATCATCAGATACTGCAGCCCGGAAAGAACTGCTGGAACGTTTTACCCGCGTCCCGTATGGGTGTGGTGGTAGACACTGCGGATTATTTTCGAGCCTTTGCCGAAGCCTGTCTGAACGCGAAACGCCGCATTCTGATTCTCGGATGGGACTTCGACCGCAGGGAACGCTTGTTCCGTGACGATAAACCCTTCGAAGCATCGGATGAGCTGGGGGATTTTCTGGCGCGCCTGGTGAAGCAAAACAAATCCCTGCAAATCTACCTGCTGTCATGGGATTTCAACATGATTTACGCGATTGAGCGCGAACTGCTCCCGGCGCTCAGGCTGCGTATGCAAACCCCCCACCGTTTCCATTTTCGACTGGACGGCCGACATCCCAAGGGGGCATCACATCACCAGAAGGTTGTGGTCGTTGACGATCGATTGGCCTTCGTCGGTGGTATCGACCTGAGCCGTTGGCGCTGGGACACCTCGGAGCACCAGGCGGAGGATCCGAGAAGGATTGATCCCAACGGCAAACCCTATCCACCCTTCCACGACATGATGATGGTGGTGGAGGGTGAGGTGGCGCTGAAACTCAGTGAACTGGCAAGAACCCGTTGGCGTCGATCGGGTGGGCGTTACATCCGCCGGATCAAACCGGTCAGCGAAAGTCCCTGGCCGGAATCTGTTACGCCACTGATCAATGATGTTCCTGTAGCGATTGCCCGTACCGAGCCGGAGTTTCGCATGCGCAAGGGCGTGGCCGAGGTTCGTCAGCTCTATCTTGACGCCATCGGTTCGGCCCGGAGATTCATCTACATCGAAAATCAGTATTTCACCTCTCAGGCATTGACCCGGGCACTCATCGAGCGACTCCAGGAGGCATCGGGGCCTGAAGTGGTGCTGGTGCTCCCCCTGAAAACCGGCGGTTGGCTGGAGCAGGTAACCATGGATGTACTGCGCGCCCGGGAACTGGCGAAACTGAGGGCCGCAGACAATCATGGCAGACTCGCCATCTATTACCCGTATCAACCGGGTTTGGGAGACGACTGCATCAGCGTGCACGCCAAGCTGCTTGTGGTGGATGACCGCTTGTTACGCATTGGCTCGTCGAACACCAGCAATCGTTCCATGGGCTTGGATACTGAGTGCGACCTGGTCATCGAAAGCCGATCTGATGATGACCCGGTATCGGCGGTCATACAAACCACCCGCAGGCAGTTGCTCGCGGAACATCTCGGTTCGAATCCGCACGATGTTGGCAATGCGGAAGCGGCTGCGGAAAGTCTCATCGATGCCATTACCCATCTGCAAGGCGAGGGGCGATCCTTGCGTCCGCTGGATGCGCAGGTTTCCGACCAGGTCGATGAACTGGTGCCGGATGCCAGCGTGGTCGATCCACCCGAACCCTTCAGTTCGGAGTATTTCGTCGCTCAGTATGTACCCAGCGAAAGTCGAAATACGGGTAAGCGACAACTGGTCGTGTTTGCTGGCGTGGTGCTGGCTCTGCTCGCGCTTGCAGCCGCCTGGCGATGGACACCATTACAATCCTGGCTGACCCCCGATCTGTTACAGCAGGCACTGACCCTGCTTCCGAACCCCTGGGTCAGGGGCCTGGTGAGCATCCTGCTGGTGATCGTGGCAAGTACGGCAATGGTGCCTCTGACCCTGCTGGCAATATTGTCAGGTGTGCTTTTTTCGGCATGGCAGGCCTTTGTCTATGTGTTCTTCGGCGCCATTCTGAGCGCATGCATGGGGTTTCTGCTGGGCCGCAAAATCAGCTCCGACATGGTGGAGCGGCTGGCAGGCTCAAAGATCGAGTCGCTGAGTAAACGACTGGCCAAACGGGGCACTGTGGCGGTCGCACTGCTGAGACTGCTCCCAGTGGCGCCTTTCACGGTTTTCAATCTGGTGGCAGGGGCCTCACACCTGAAATTCCGTCAGTTTGTGCTGGGCAGTATGCTGGGTCTGATGCCGGGACTCGCTGCGATCACTCTGTTTTCGCGTTCACTCTGGGAGGCGATCACCGAGCCATCCGCTGAAAGTCTTGTGGGTGTGGTGATCGTAGGTGGGGTTCTGGTCATTTTTTCCTGGTTGGCGAGGCGCTGGTTACGCTCATAAACCTGTGTTGGGGGGCCTTGGGCGAGGTTTCCATCGCTTAGCAGTGATTCATTGAGAAGCGGGCAGTTCAGTGGAATCCTTTCAAGGAATTGTATATTTCCCTCCGGATTATGATTGTTTGTCACAGAACCTTTATACATTTCTGGTATCAGTTCCTGTGTAACCAAGAATAAATTCTGACAAAAGGGAACCCACCATGAATTCTCTCGCAAAACTGCAGCAATTTGGACAAAAATTCTGGCTCGATGAGCTTTCCCGAGACATGCTGGAAGAAGGCGTGATCAGCCGCCACATTCAGGACAATGCCCTTGCGGGTATCACAACAAACCCGGCGATATTCCAGAACAGTATCAGCCATTCGCAACGTTATGACGGGGATATTGCAGGCGGTCTCCGGCGTGACCTGGATTCGGAAAGCATCTTTCAGGCGCTCGCGATCGAAGACGTCACAACAGCCTGCGATACCTTGCGACCCTTGTACGAGCAGACCGACGGCTTGGACGGATATGTCAGTCTGGAGGTATCTCCCCGCTTTGCCTATGACAAGGAAGCCACTCTGCAGCAGGCTCAGGATCTGTGGAACCGGGTCGACCGGCCCAACCTTTACATCAAGGTCCCAGGCACGCCTCAGGGACTCGAAGCTGTTGAAGAACTGATCTATCGCGGTATCAATGTAAACATCACACTGCTCTTCGGACTGCAGGCGTATCGTGAGACTCACCTGACCCATATACGCGCCCTGGAGCGCCGCCTGGCAGATGGTCTGGGATTGGAACGGGTCAGTTCAGTGGCGAGTTTCTTTCTCAGCCGTATCGATGTTGCAGTGGACGAGCAGCTCGAAAGAATGGCAGCCGCACCCTTCCCTGAGGCTGAGAAGGAGACCGCACGGCAGCTGATGGGAAAGACCGCAGTTGCCTATGCCAAGTTGGCCTACAGGGATTTTCAGGAGATCATCAGCAGCGAACGTTGGGGTGAACTGGACCAGCGCGGGGCCCGGCCGCAACGGATCGTATGGGCGAGTACCGGTACCAAGAACCCGGATTATTCCGATGTCATGTACATCGATCCTCTGATCGGCGATCACACGATTTCGACCATACCCTCGAAAACTGCAAATGCCTTCAATGATCACGGCAATCCTGGTCGAAGCATTGAAGAGGGCTTCGATGAGGCCCGCGCAATCATCGATCAGCTCGGACCCTTGGGTATCGATATTGAAGTGATTACCCAGCGCCTGGTGGAGGAGGGGGTCGACAAATTCATCTCGGCTTACGACCGGTTGTTGGATGATATCCGTGGTAAACAGGACCAGCTCATAGCGGCTGTGAATGACTAGTACAGGAGACTGCTCCAGTGGGCCGCTCGGTAAATTCGGCAACTCTCAGTCGGCCCACTAGCTTACCTGACGATCATGGTTATCCGCGAGAGGAGCAGGTGCCACACGGTGATGTAGGCTGTTCAAGCCATGTGCGTATTGTGCAATATGGCAGGCAAACGGCTTCACTATTCCAAGTCCAATTGTGCAACCACCGGCAGATGGTCTGAAGCCATTCGACTGATTTGCGTCCGGTGGGAGACTATGTCGCGTAGCATATGGTTGGGTGATATCCAGATGCGATCCAAGGGTAACAGGGGCAGACGGGATGGAAAGCTTCGTTGGCCTCGCGAGCGCCCAAGCAGCCGATCGATGCGTCGTAGTTGCGGTGAGAAGGGACGCCATTCATTCAGATCACCCATGAGCAGGGTCGGTCCCTCCCATTGTTTTGACAACAGCGTGGCAATCAGGCGGTGTTGATGGTTGCGTTCACGGGAGGACAAACCCAGATGGGTTGCCAGACAACGCAGGGTTTGACCCCCCGGTGTTTCAAGCATCGCGTCGATGATAGAGCGGGGTTCCCGGCGTTCCCAACTGATGTCGATGACATCCGCTGAGCGTATCTCGAAATTCGTGAGCAGAATATTCCCATAGCGGCGGTCGGGGGTGTCAAGGGTCATGCCGGATATTGCGGTCATTCCTGTGCTGTCGGCAAGTGTGTGCGAATCCTCGAGACGTTCTTCGACTTCCTGCAACGCAATGACTCGGGCGCCGGTCTCCTTGATAACCTGGGCAGTCCGTTCAAGATCGCGGATACCGTCCGGCCCGATACTGCGGTGCACATTATAGGTTGCCACCTTGATGGGTTCGCCATGGATATCCGGCGGCAGAATTTGGCCATCACTGGACTGACTGTTTTTCACACTATCAGATTGTATTGGTTCAGTTTGAAGTGAGCTGTGACACTACCTTACAACATCTGCATGATTTGACAATCTGGACTGTTGACTTGCTTCCCGCAATAAAAAAACCCCGCGAAATACGCGGGGTAATTTTGAATATCAAAGGCTGGATTCAGGAGCCTTCGGCGGGGAAATACATCTTCTCCCGATTCAGCTTATATGACCAGGGCAGGTCGGAGTTTTTCCAACCGTTGCGCAGCCGCCATCCTTTCCGCTCACCCTCCTTGAGGGTGCCACCTTCAAAACCATCGGTCACCACATAGACCTGATCATATCCCTTGTCCCATAGCATCATCGCACTGGGTGCGCCCCGGGTACCGCCGGACCGGCACATGAGAATGATCGGGGTGGATTTATCGAGCCCCCGGGCAGTCAGTGCGGCACTGATCTGAGATTCGAAATCCGGGTTGACCTCCATCTGGTATACCGGCTTTTTGGGATTCCAGGCGGCGCGATTCGCGAGTTTGAAGGGTATGTTGATATCCACGCTATCAGTAAATCCGGTAAACATGATTTCGATCGGGTCGCGAACATCCACGAACAGCACTTCGGCACCCTTCTCCTGTTTCATGTCATAAGCCTCTTTGGCATCGACGTAGAGATGCCAGGGGGTTTGGAGTTTTGGGTCCTTGGGTTCCGGAGCAGCCTGGACAACCAGAGCATTCATCAGCCCCATGGCCGCAATTGCGCATAGCATGATTTTTTTCATTGAACGACACCTCTACTACATAAAATGGTTATTTTATGAAATAACGAAATTGCAACCATGATAATCCGCAAGACAGGGCGAGCTGGGAAAATTGGAGGGGTCGCGGAGATATATGAAATAGCCGGCATAACCCATTGAAAGAAAATCAATAAAATTGCAATAATTCGAACAGTTGATGGTCTGCGCAGGGAGCTGGAATCATCGATCTGAAACATGACACGGTTTGGAGAGAAATACCTTGGAGATATGGCAGATTCTGCTCCTGGCACTCACCGGGGTGCTGGCTGGCTGGCTGAATGTGATGGCAGGCGGAGGGTCGTTGTTGACCGTGCCCGTGATGCTGTTCATGGGTATTCCCGGACCCGTTGCCAATGGTACCAACCGTATTGCCATCCTGGCGCAGAATATTTCCGCAATTACTGCATTCAAGCGCAAGGGACATGCAGAGTTCAAACTTGGGTTGAGTCTGGCGGCGGCGGCGTCACTGGGTGCACTGGGTGGTGCATCCATTGGGATTCATCTGGAAGGTGTATGGTTTGACCGCATACTTGCCTTGGTGATGGTCGCAGTGTTGATTTTGATGGCCACTGGGCATGACCGGGTCAAACCCAGTGACGGTAATGACCAGCCCCGTAACCTGTTACTTGGGCATGTTTTAATGGTGGGTGCCGGCTTCTGGGGTGGCTTCATTCAGATTGGCGTGGGATTCATTCTGATGCCGATCCTGCATCGTGTTCTGGGACTGGACCTGATCAGGGTTAACATGTACAAGGTCATGATCGTGCTGGTTTACACGATCGTGGCATTGTTCATCTTCGCGTCCAATCTGCAATTACTCTGGTGGACCGGGTTGAGTCTGGCGGTTGGAAACTCGATCGGCGGTTGGCTGGGTGCGCACATGACCATCAGTCATGGGGAAAAGCTGATTCGGCGTGTGCTCTATGTGGCACTCATCGTGTTTATCATCAAACTGCTGTTCTTCTGATAAGAACGAGCCTGATCAAATCGGAGCGTTCAGCTTTTTGAGCAGACCAATGAGCTCTTCACCCAGTGACTCGACTTCGTGGAGTCGCGACTGAGCCATCTCAATCGATTGATGCTCCGCAATCAGAATCAGTTCTTTTGCCAGTTCATGCAGTTCGGTATGTTTCGCCTGAATGAAGGGGAAGGGTTTGCGATTGCCGTAGCGGATTTCACCGATCCCCCGATACCAGCGTGTGAACTGACAGGCATTTTCATCCAACTCCGGTCGTGGGGTGGTCAGTCCCGAGGAAATATACTGTTTGACCACTGAAAGCCAGTGCTTCTGGGCGAAGATGGAGACATTCAGGTCATAGGGTTCGACAGGCTCCTGAATGTAGTCCTGCAGGTTGTGCCAGTCCCATTGATCCAACCAGTTCTGGGTCCATGTCAGCACCGTATCTGCCGGCATGGGTTTGGCAATGCCGAAACCCTGTGCAAATTGACAACCGAGTTGCAATAGCATCAGGCCATGCTCGATGGACTCAACGCCCTCAGCCACAACCGGACGTTTCAATGCATCGGCCAGTCTCAGTACCCCCTCCACGATATCCTGATCCCTGGGATCGACCATCATGTCACGGACAAAGTGCTGGTCGATCTTGAGAACACTGATCGGTAAGCGGTGAAAATAGGTCAGAGATGAGTAGCCGGTGCCGAAGTCGTCAAGTGAGAAGTGGATGCCGAAATCCCTGCATTCCGACATGATTTCGGAAACGAGAGAGGTATCGCCAATCGCACTGGTTTCAAGTATTTCAAG
Source organism: Candidatus Thiodiazotropha sp. (assembly GCA_040506775.1). Taxonomy (GTDB): domain Bacteria; phylum Pseudomonadota; class Gammaproteobacteria; order Chromatiales; family Chromatiaceae; genus Thiodiazotropha. The sequence goes on along the minus strand of JBEVWC010000002.1, from coordinate 499,339 downwards.
TTCCAGGTAGTTGGTGATTTCAGCCGGGTATTGCGACAACAACTTCCTGAGGTCATCCGGAAAGCTGCGCTGCTGAATATGCCGGGTACACAGATTCACACTCACCGGAAGATAGAGCCCCTGTTTTCGCCAGGCCATGTGCTGATCCAGCGCTGCCTTGATGACCCACTCATCCAGAGCGATTTCCAGAGGGGTGTCCTTGATCTGATGCAGGAACTTACGCGGCAGGAGCAATCCGTTCTCCGGGTGATTCCATCGAATCAGTGCTTCCACGCTGGCGAGTTCACCGGTGCGAAGGTTGATGCGTGGCTGGTAAAAGAGGCAGAGTTCGAATTTCGCCATCGCCTGGGCAAATTCGATCAATGCCTTCTGCTGGGCATGGATCTTCTTGTCCTGAATCGGGTCGTACAGGCTGTAGGTATTCTTGCCCATCTCCTTGGCCCGGTACATCGCCTGGTCTGCATGTCGCAACAGAGTATCCGGATCGACATTGTCATCCGGGTAAAAGGTCACCCCGATACTGGCGGAGATATGCATCCGCCGACGATCGATCTCAAACGGTTGGGCTATGCTATCCAGCACCCGCTGTACGATCTCTTCACCGTGATAGATGCTTCCAAGTCCACCGACCAGTAATACGAATTCGTCACCGCCCAGGCGGGACAGGGTGTCGCCTTCACGCAGGTCTTCAGTGAGTCGTCGACTCAACTCGATCAGCAACTGGTCACCGACATCGTGACCAAAATGGTCATTGATGGGTTTGAACCCGTCCAGATCGATGTAGCAGATCGCGAGTCGCTCATCGGTGCGTCGCACCATTGCGATAGCCTGATGCAAACGATCGGCCAGTAATTGACGATTCGGCAGTCCGGTCAGTACATCATTGTAGGCCATGTACTGAATCTGCTGTTCAGCCTGCTTGTGCTCGACAAAATCGAAGGCCATGTTGGCGATGCGGGTGACGATCGAAAGGTCGTTATCGTCATAATACTCAGGTTTGTTACCCACACCGATTACAGCTACGATCCTCTGTCCTCTGAAAATGGGTACCGTAAGTTCACGGACCACCGGGGCATGACCTTCAGGTAATCCCTTTTTATGAGGCAGTGACTCATAATCGTTGTGGATCACAGGTTCCCTAAGCTTGACGCAGTCCACCCAGACCCCTGCTTCGCTGATCGGGTAGTGCAGTCCTTCACCCTTGAGATAACACATCTCTCTCAAGGTGCGGGTCGACCAAGTCTGGAGTGTGACGTTTTCCTGGTCTTTTTCAACGAAATGAAAGTAACCGATCTGACTGCGGGTCATCATTTCCGCGGTATCCAATGCACAACGCAGCAATGTCGGGAGCGACTCGGTGTAAACCAATTCTCCCAGTTTCTGGCGCAACTCGAGCAGTAACTCGGATTCCTTGCGGTCACGGATATCCCGGAAGAAACAGAAAAACTGCCCACCCTGCAAACCGGAATGGCTGATTGAAACCTCGACCGGAAACAGGCTTCCGTCCTTATGCACATGCATGGTCTCGAATATTGCGCTGCCTTGCTCGATCACCTGCAACATCCGTTCATGGGCCTTGTCACGATCCTCTTTGGCATCGAGCTCGGTGACATGTTTGCCGATGAGTTCTTCCTTGGTATAGCCGCTGTAACGGCAATACGCATCATTTACCTCGATCAGAAAACCCTCGTTCTGCACGACCCAGAACCCGTCACGGGTACTTGAAAGCACTGCCTCGTAACGTTGACTGCTCTCCAGTATGGCCTGTTCCGCGAGTTTTCTTTCGGTAATATCATGGCCGATGCCAAGCACACCCAGGATTTCACCCTCTTTACCCATCATTGGTGTCTTGGTGGTTTCCAGAAGTGCGCGGTGTCCATCGCTGGCATATGTGATCCATTCCTCGTTCACAGTCGGGGCGTCATTAGAGAGGGCGTTCTGGTCATTTGCCCTGAAAAAATCCGCCTCATCACGGGACACGAAGTCGTAATCCGTCTTACCCAGAATTTCTGATTCGCTGGCGCCGAAGAACGCTTCAAAGGCCGGATTGCAGGCAAGATAGACGCCCTGGGTATCTTTCAGCCAGATCAAGTCCGGCAGATTCTGAATCAGAGATTTCAGAAAGCCACGTTCCCGATTTAAATCCGCCAATGCCTGCTTGAGGTTAAGCTCTGTCTTTTTGCGCGAAGTGATTTCGGTGAATACCGTTGCAAATTGATTTTTACCCGGTGAAAAGACTGAGATGAAAAAGCTCTTCTCCATGGGTGAATATTCTGTTTCGAACTGAATGCCTGCGCCCGTGGTAGCGACCTCCTTATAGATATCCAGGTATGGGGGTGGTGTCGCAGCATAGGCTTCACTGGCCAGATGCCCTTCAACCTGGGCTTTTTGCAACCCCAGGATCCGGGTGTAAGCCTTGTTGACGAGGATGATTCGATAGTCCGACGCCTCGCCACTTTCGTCGTAGACAATTTCGTGCAACGCCAGACCCTCGTTCATCGCACTGTGGAGTGCACGTATGGCGCTTTCACTGGCAATGCAGGCCAGTTCTGTGGCCTTGATCTGACTGATGTCCTGGATGACTGCAAAGAAATAAACATCGGGCAGGTTGGTGCCTTCGACCCGGTTGAGTGACAGGCTTAGCCAGATGCCGGCATCACCCGAAACCGGGCAAAAAACTTCACAGTTGTATCGTTTCAGCACCCCACTCGTAAGATCGGAAAGATGTAACCGGTCCGCTTCGGCATCATCAGGCTTGAGCAAATCCTGAATCCTGCGCGTCATCAGATCTTCACGGGTCGATTGCAGGATCCGGCACAGGGCGGTATTCACCCCTAACCAGTGACCGTGTCGATCGAGATAAGCCATACCGACCGAGGTCTGATCAAACGCAGGAAAGTCCTGCCAGGGGCCAGGAATCGTGATACGCGGTTCAGTCATGGTTTTGGGCAACCACTGGGATTGGCAAACTGTCAGTAGGGATACTTCAGGTGGGGACGTTCGAGAGATCTCCCCTGACCAGGATTCCTGATGCTGTGTCTGACTGGAACCAGAACCGGGCAGGGCGCCGGCACGATTCGTGCGCTTGGGATTGATAGCAGATGCAGCGCCGATTTAATCGACAGCCGGGCTATTGGTATCAAGAACTCAGATAATATTTTCTGTTTCATGGTCGCGCTTCTTAGGAACGGCATCCATTCAGTGCCTTACCAGAATTCCTTTCGCACGGATGTGTACAGGTTGTGTATCGGCCTGCCTGTCGGTTTCTTCAGTTTGCAGGGTCAATTTTCCCATATTTCATTGCGATCTTCCTGCGCGGGACAGAGGTTAAAGTGCGGCATATATTTTAACGTGATTACAATTGGATACAGCCAGTAATTAAACAAAATGCTTACTAGGATGAAAATCTAAGTAACTGTAAAACCACATATAATTGACCTGGATAAGATAATTGCCGCGCAATAATTTACATAGGATTTAACTAGCATTCATAACAATCTGAAAAATCTATAGATAGTTTCTGGTTGTTTTTCACCGGCTGCATTAACCACACATAAAGTGATAGTTAATATCATCTTCTTGAGAATGACATTCCCCCAGAATACCGTCAGGTTTCGGGATTCATCCTGAAGTTGGTTCGCGGCTTTTGTTATCACCGATGGCCAGGCATCGAGATTCTGGATTGTCTACTGATCCCCGTTGTTCAGACACCACGGGTATTGACGATGATTCTGTATCCAAAGCCTGGGCGACTACATGCATCCACGCTGAGACACTGCACGCTTGCCTGACCGAAGTCAGAAATCAGAGGTATGATTGGGTATGAGCTCGATTCCTTTTCACCCAGCGGTCGCTTCCTGGTTCGAGTCAGCGTTCGGCGAACCCACGGAAGTTCAGTTACAGGCTTGGCCGGCGATCCAGTCCGGCAGGAGTACCCTGATTTCGGCACCGACCGGTTCGGGCAAGACCCTGGCGGCATTCCTTGCGGAGATCAATCAACTGCTGCTCGATGGACTGTCGGAACCTCTGCCTGACGAGACACGGGTGCTCTATGTTTCACCGCTCAAAGCGCTCTCCAACGATATTCACAGAAACCTGGAAATCCCCCTGAACGGCATTCGCGACGCCTTGCTGCTGCAAGGTTGCGCGGATGTGCCGATCCGCTGCATGGTGCGAACCGGGGACACCACATCGTCCGAGCGGGCGATGATGAAGCGCTCACCGCCCCATATCCTGGTTACCACCCCCGAATCACTCTACATCCTTTTGACCTCGGATTCGGGCCGCCAGATGCTGGAGACTGTGCGCAGCGTGATTGTGGATGAGATTCATGCACTGGCCGGAAACAAACGTGGTGCGCATCTGACCTTGAGTCTCGAGCGGCTCAACATGCTGTGTGACAAGCCCCCAGTACGTATCGGCATTTCCGCGACTCAGAAACCCATCGAATCGATGGCGCGATATCTGACCGGTGTGCATGAGGAATCAGGCCCGCTGGATTGTGACATTGTTGATACCGGGCATATACGTAAACGGGACCTGGCCATTGAACTGACCGAGGCCCCCCTGGAAGCGGTCATGGCCAATGAGGCCTGGGAGGTGATCTATCGCCGCCTGGAACAACTCATCGAACGGCATCGCACCACCCTGATATTCGTCAACACACGCCGTCTGGCGGAGCGTGCGGCCGCTGCGTTGGCAAAACAACTGGGTGAAGAGGCCGTGACGGCTCATCATGGCAGCCTGGCGAAAGAGCACCGCCTTCAGGCGGAACAACGGCTCAAGTCCGGGTCACTTAGAGCGCTGGTAGCCACCGCCTCTCTGGAACTCGGTATCGACATCGGTGACGTGGACCTGGTTTGCCAGATGGGTTCGCCCCGCAGTATTGCGACCTTTCTGCAGCGCGCGGGACGATCGGAACACCAGCTGAGCGGCACCCCCAAGGCACGCCTGTTTCCCTTGAGTCGCGATGATCTGGTGGAGTCCGTGGCCCTGCTGGACGCCGTGCGCCGAGGGGAACTCGATCGAATTCTGGTGCCACACCAACCTCTGGACGTGCTGGCCCAGCAGATCATCGCCGAAGTCGCCTGTCGCGACTGGGACGAACAGCAACTCTACCGGTGTTATCGAGCGGCCTATCCCTACCGCGAACTCGATGAGACGACCTTCACCGAGGTTGTGAAGATGCTCGCCAACGGATTCCTCACCCAACGGGGTCGTCGTGGTGACTACCTGCATCGCGATGCGGTGAACGGACTGTTGCGGGGTCGTCGGCATGCCCGCTTGACCGCGATCACCAATGGCGGCGCGATACCCGATTCATTCGACTACGATGTGATACTTCAACCGGAAGGACTGTTCATCGGAAGCCTCAATGAGGATTTCTCCTTTGAAAGCATGCCCGGTGACATCTTCCAACTCGGTAACTGTTCCTACCGGATCCTCAAGATCGAGCAGGGTCGGGTGCTGGTGGAGGATGCCCGGGGACAGCCGCCCTCGATTCCGTTCTGGTTTGGTGATGCGCCGGGGCGTACCGATGAACTCTCCCATTCGGTTTCCCGCCTGCGTGAGCAGATTGATCAGCGGCTCGATGAAGGCGGACAGGCGGCTGCTCTGAGTTACCTGCAGGACTCCCTCGGAGTGGATGCCATTGCCGCCACACTGCTGGTTGATTACCTGGCGGCAAGCAAGGCCATGCTCGGCCAGTTGCCGACCCAGCAGCAGGTGGTGTTCGAGCGTTTCTTCGATGAGACCGGCGACATGCACTTCGTCATTCATGCGCCTTTCGGTTCACGCATCAACAGGGCCTGGGGGCTGGCCCTGCGCAAGCGGTTTTGCCGACGTTTCAATTTCGAACTCCAGGCCGCCGCCAACGAAGACAGCCTGATTCTTTCTCTGGGTCCCACGCACAGCTTCCCTCTTGAGGAACCGGCCGGGTATCTGAAGGCGCAAACGGTTGAGGATGTGTTGATACAGGCCCTGCTGGCAGCGCCGGTGTTTCCCACCCGTTGGCGTTGGGTGACCAATATTTCACTGGCAGTGCCACGCATGCGGGGTGGTAAACGGGTGCCGGCTCAGTTTCAGCGCAATGATGCTGAGGACCTGGTGGCTCTGGTGTTCCCGGACCAGCTGGCCTGTTTCGAAAACATCCAGGGCGAGCGTGAAGTGCCGGATCACCCCCTGGTCAACCAGGCACTGCGGGACTGCCTGCATGAGTTGATGGATATCGAGGGATTGAAGCGGGTGTTGCAGGGCATTGAGTCGGGTGCCATCCGGGTGATCACCCGGGACCTGCCGACCCCATCGCCCATGTCCCACGAAATACTCACGGCCCGGCCCTATGCCTTTCTTGATGATGCACCTGCCGAGGAACGCCGCACCCGGGCGGTGCAACAGCGACGTGATCTGGACCCAAGCAATGCCGCGGAGATGGGGCGGCTCGACCCCGAGGCGATCCTGCGGGTGAAGTCGGAGGCCTGGCCGCAACCTCGAAGCGCGGATGAACTTCAGGACGCCCTGAACATCGCAGGTTTCATCTGCGAAGCAGAAATTGCATCCGACGATTTGCCAACCTGGCGGATCTACCTGGAGACCTTGCAACAGCAGCAACGGGCCACCTGCTTCAAGCATGGGAATATCAGGTTGTGGGTGGTCGCGGAGCGGCTTGAGTCGCTGCAACGGATTTGCCCGGAGCATGCGCTCGATCCTATGATCAAGCCATTGCCTGGCGGAGAGGACGAATCCGCGGAAACCGCGCTGGTGGCGGTTATTCGCAGTCGTCTGGAGTGCCTGGGACCGGTCACGGCAACCGCATTGGCTCAACCATTGGGCCTGCCCCTACAGCGTTTGCAACCCGCATTGGAGATTCTGCAGGGAGAAGGCTATGCCATACAGGGTCGTTTCGACCCCGCTGAGACGGAAATCCAGTGGTGTGAACGCGGATTGCTGGCGCGTATCCACCGCTACACCTTGAGGCAGTTGCGGCGAGAGATCGACCCGGTCAGTCCCGCCGTGTTCATGCGCTTCCTGTTTCAATGGCAGGGACTGGATGAACCCTCCCAGGGTCCCGAGGCATTGGAGCGGGTCATGTCGCAACTCGAAGGCGTGTGTCTTCCGGCGGGCAGTTGGGAGTCTGAAATCCTTCCGGCACGGCTCCATCCCTACGATCCACAGCAGCTGGATGAATTATGCGGTTCCGGGCGGTTGGCCTGGATGCGCCTGAACCCGACCGAAACAGCGGATGGCAAACGCAAGAACCCGGCGGTGAAAACCACCCCGCTGGCATTCATGTTCCGCCCCAACCTGTGGGTTTGGCATGGTGATGAGACACCCCTGCCAGAGGGATTGAGTGCCACCGCGATGCATGTGAGAGAGGTGTTACAGCAGTGGGGCGCCAGTTTCTTTGAAGAGTTGCAACAACAGACCGGGCTGTTGAACAGTCAGTTGGAACAGGTGCTGGGTGAACTGGTTGCCTGGGGACTGGTAACCTCGGATCAGTTCCAGGGATTGAGGGCGATGATCCATCCGCTCAAACGTCGTCCCCAAAGGCGTCGGCGCGCGGCAATGAAGACCTCATTGGCCTCGGGAGGACGCTGGGCTCTGGTACGTCCCGGGATGAACAAAGGTGATCAGAGCCAACGCAACGAACAGATCGCACGAACGCTCTTGAATCGTTATGGCGTGGTGTTCCGTAAATTGCTGGAGCGGGAGAATGGTCTGCCACCCTGGCGGGATCTGCTGTATGTCTACCGCAGGTTGGAAGCGCGGGGCGAGATCCGCGGTGGTCGCTTCGTGCAGGGATTTGCCGGCGAACACTTCGCACTGCCCGAGGCAGTGAATGCCCTCCGCGAATCGCTGCGGCGTCGGAATGAAGAACAACCGATCACCCTCAGCAGCAGCGATCCCCTTAATCTCACTGGAATCATTACCCCGGGGACGCGCATCCCGGCCCAACCGGGACATCGAATTCTCTACCGGGACGGCAAACCTATCGCCTCCAGCCAGGGTGGTGAGATCCGGATCGAACCCTCATTGCCGGACGATCAGCATCCTGTGATCCGAAGCCTGTTGGTACGCGGGGAGCGTGTGGCAGGATTTTGAGAAGCCCCGGCAGGGCATATTGGTTAAGTGTTAACAGACCCTGACAGCCCAGGCATGAAAACGGGCAAAGCGTTTCATCCCGACCCCGACAGCGCCCTTGTCCAGGTAGAGTGCCCATGCCCAGTCAGGTTCGTAGAGGCTGGTGGTGGCAGACCAGTAGACATCCCGAACAGCTTGAAACGGGTGCTGATCCGGCAGGGCGGGTTGACCACGTGAACAGTCCACCAGGGATTCGAGTTCGTTGATATTCGGCAGTCGCCAGGCGGACTCGCCAGTCGCGGTTCGGAGCTCGTGGATTGATCTCAGGGCCTGTTGCCAGGAAACCGGCCCCTCGCCGATATCGGCATCCGAATGCCAGACCAAACCCGACAGCAGGTCCTGCACCCCATCGGAAACTGTCTGAAAACGGGGCTTCGGCCAGGAAGCACCGGACGGGTATTCGGCATCTGCACCGCTGCCAGCGCAAGGGCGTACCCGACCCAGTGCATCATGGCAAACATTCTGTCCGGTCTGCAGCACCCGATCGTTCGCACGGCCCCGCACCGGCCAGAGCATGAAGGACTGATCTTTGCCACCGAAAAACATCCGTCCCCCATCCAGACTGATGTACCAGGCATGGTCCGGAGCAACTGCGGCGGTGGTGGATGTCCAGTACCAGTTGCCGAACACATCGGTGAAGGGATGATCTAGCGGCAGCGGCGGTCGCAGGGTCTGATGGCTGATGAGGCTTCGTAATTCCCGTCGGTTGGGCATGCGCCAGTCATCAAATCCCAGCGCCTGCTGTTGATTCATCTCTGCCACGTAGTCGAGCGCTTCCTGCCAGTCGAGCGGAAACCCGGCCGGGTTTGCACAGCGCGTCCAGGTCAGGTCCGTCAGCCTGTCCTCCACGAGTTCCCCACAAACCCGAAATCGATTGTCCGGCCATTGGATACCGACGCTGTATTCCGCGTCCTGTCCGCTGTTTGCGCAATCGATGATCAGACCATCGGAATCATGACAGCTGCGCTGTCCGGTCTGAGGCAAACGGGATTGAAAGCGGTTAAGGGCCATGAGTCATCGATTGGATTCAGTGGTGGATGTTTCTCTGTAAGACCGGTCGCGGTCACTACAGTTTCAACGTCACCTGAACCAGTCCAGGGTCCTCGACAGATCGCGCCTGGGTAAATCCCAGCACCTCACACAGTTTGAGCATCTGCCGGTTTTCCCTCAGCACATCCCCGTGCAACTGTTTGATACCCCGGTTGCGCGCATAGTCGATGATCCGTTTCATGAGGAAGATCCCCAGACCCAGCGCGGTCATGTCGTGGCGTACGATGATCGCGTACTCAGCGTGCTCGTTGTCCGGGTCGGCAATAATGTTGACCACGCCGAAGATCTCCGTCTTGCCGGGAATCCCCGGCTCGGTGAGGATCAGACCCATCTCCCGGTCGTAATCCAGTTGGGTGAAGCGAACCGCCGCCACATGGGACAGGGTCTTCATCGGAATGAAGAAACGGAATCGCACCTCTTCCGGAGTCAGCTTGGTGAACGAGGCCTGCAGTGTGGGCTCGTCCTCGGGCAGAATCGGGCGCAGCAGCAGGGTACGGCCATCCCCCAGGGGAATCAGTTCCTCCAGCTCTTTGGGGTAGGGGCGGATCGCCAGACGTTCGGTGCCTGATCCCTCAGCCGGCTGAATCTTCATCCGTGCGTCCAGGGCCACCACACCGTGCTCATCAGCCAGCAGGGGGTTGATGTCGATTTCCTGAATCTCCGGCAGGTCTATGACCAGTTGTGAGACCTTGATCAGGGTCAGGGCGATGGCATCCAGATTGGCCCCTGGAGTGTCCCGGTACCCGCGCAACAACTCGTAGATACGGGTGTGGCTGATCACCTCATGGGCCAGGCGCATATTCAGTGGTGGCAGTGCCAGGGCCTGGTCTTTGAGCACCTCCACCGCGGTGCCGCCCTGGCCAAACAGCAGGGTAGGCCCGAACTGGGGGTCCTCGCTGGCGCCGATGATCAGTTCGTGCGCGCCATGCCGGCGAATCATCGGCTGGACGCTGAATCCCGACAGGCGGGCCTGGGGATACGCCTGGGCAATTCGTCGCTGCATCGCCTCGGCGGTTTCCCGAACCGCCTGCTCCCCAGAAAGGTCGAGAATCACACCCCCGGCATCGGACTTGTGAATGATTTCCGGAGAGACCACCTTGAGAACCACCGTGCCGCCCATGTCCGCGGCGAGCGCCCCGGCCTCCTCTGCGGTATGGGCCAAGCGGGTCGCAACCACCGGTACGCCATAGGCCCCCAGCACCTGTTTCGATTCCGGTTCGCTCAACCAGTCACGCCCCTCAGCCAGTGCCTGTTGAATCACGCCGCGCGCCTTGTTCAGGTCGGTGCTGAAGGCTTCGGGTATTGAAGCAGGGGTCTCGATCAGGGTCTCCTGGTTGCGTTGATAATTGACCATGTGCATGAAGGCTCGCACCGCCTGTTCCGGGGTGGCATAGCTGGGTATGTGGTGTTGCGCGAACAGCGCCCGCGCCTTGGCGGCGGCGCCTTCACCAACCCAGCTGGTCAACAGCGGGACGGGCAGGGTGCTGGCATGCTCGATGACCGATTGCGCGGCTTGTGTGCTGGAGGCCACTGCGGTCGGGCAGTTGAGCACCAGGATGCCGTCCACCGAGCGTTCATTGGCAACGGCCTGCAGCGCCGCGGCGTAGCGCTCGCCCCCCGCGTCACCGATGATGTCGATCGGATTGCGATGTGACCAGGTGGGCGGCAGCACCCGGTTCAACGCCTCGAGTGTCTCGTCCGAGAGGCTGGCAAGGCGTCCCCCCGCATCGACCACCGCGTCCGCGGCCAGTACACCGATCCCTCCGCCATTGGTCATGATGGCGAGGCGCTCTCCCTGGGGGCGGCAACTCATGGCCAGGGTCTCCGCTGCGTCGAAAAGCTCCTGTAGCGAGGTGACCCGCAACATCCCGGCGCGCCGAAAGGCGGCGTCGAACACGGCATCCGATCCGGCCAGGGCGCCGGTATGGGAGGCGGCCGCCCGGGCTCCCTCCGGATGACGCCCCGCCTTGACCACGATGACCGGTTTCACCCGGGATGCAGCCCGGGCCGCCGACATGAATCGCCGCGCATCCCGAATCGACTCGATGTACAGCAGGATTGCCCGGGCCTCCCGTTCATTGGCAAGGTGATCGATCAGGTCGGAAAAATCCACATCCGCCATATCTCCCAGGGAGATCAGGTGGGAAAAGCCGATGCCCCGGCTGTGCGCCCAGTCGACGATCGAGGTGACGATGGCACCGGACTGGGCGACAAAGGCGAGTCGCCCCGGCTCAGGTGTGCGGTGGGCGAAACTGGCATTGAGATGCAAACCCGGCAACAGAAGACCGAGACAGTTGGGACCGACGATGCGCAGCGTGTAAGGCCTGGCTGCCTCCAGCATGGCCTGCTGCAGCTGCATGCCCTGATCCCCGCGGCATTCGGCAAACCCGGCACTGATGACCACCGCCGCCCGTGTGCCGCGCTGCCCGAGTTCGGCAATGATCCCCGGTATCGTGTCCGGGGGTGTGGCGATGATTGCCAGATCCGGTGTTTCGGGCAGGCTCCCGATATCCGGATAGGTCCACACGCCACGGATGAACCGATGCTTCGGATTGACCGGCATGATCGGCCCTTCGAAACCGCCCTGAAACAGGTTATGCGCCACCACGGAGCCGATGGAACCGGGTTTCTGACTGGCGCCGATCAGGGCCACGGAACGGGGCTTGAGTAGGTATTGAAGATTTCGGGTGGACATGTCAGGTCTCGCCTGGAGGCTTCCTGTTCAAGGACGCATGGGTATCCCATTCAGTTGGGGCCCGTTATCCCTAATAAGCATGGTCCCTTTTGCCAACTTGATCAAACACAGCGGATTCCTCCACGGCATGGGCCCTAACACGACTGCATGAGAACTGCACTATGCTTAACACAGTGTGTTCAAGGACTGAGCGATAGAGCGTATTACTCCACTTGCGGGTCTCAATTTCAGACTGTAACGGGCTGTCCTGTTTTGCCCGGAATCCAACATGCCATGAAACACGATACTGAGATAAGGGACGAACACCCACAGCCACAGAGCCTGTTGTCCGATCATCAGGATGTGTCAGAAAACAGGGTCACGAAAGTCTGGGAGGATGCCTGGCAAGCTCTGGACGGTCTGCCCGACACTGGCGGTGTCAACATCGCCCATGAAACCGTGGTCCGTCATGCACAGAGCGGGCGACGCAACCAGCTGGCGCTGCGTTGTCTCGACCGGAACGGCCATATCGAAGACTTCAGCTATGCCCGTCTCGATCAAAGGAGCAACCGCTTCGCCAACCTGCTCTGTCATTTAGGTGTTGCGCCAGGCGAGCGGGTGTTCTGCGTGCTGGGGCGGGTGCCGGATCTGTTTGTCGCCGCTCTGGGCTGCTGGAAAAACCGTTCGGTATTCTGTGCCCTGTTCGCGGCTTTCGGACCCGAACCCCTGCGCACCCGACTCGAAATCGGTCAGGCCCGGGTACTGGTGACCACTGCTCAGATCTATCAGCGCAAGATCGCCTCGCAACGGGATCAGCTTCCCGGTCTCGATTTCGTGCTGATCACAGGGGACGACACGCCTCCGGAAGGTACCCTGAGCCTGAATACGCTCATGGATGATGCCAATGATTGTTTCACTATCGAACCCACCGATGCGCAAGAGATTGCGCTGATCCACTTTACCAGTGGCACCACGGGGCGACCCAAGGGGGCGTTGCATGCCCACGCCGCAGTGGTGGCACACCGCAGCACGGCGCAACTTGCTCTGGATCTGCAACCCGGTGATGTCTACTGGTGCACTGCAGACCCGGGTTGGGTGACCGGTATCTCCTATGGACTGATCGCGCCTCTGGCTCTGGGCGCCTGTATCATCCTGGATGAGGGAGATTTCGATGTGCAGCGCTGGTACCGGGTGCTTCAGGATCAAGGGGTCAATGTCTGGTACACCGCGCCTACCGCACTGCGCATGATGATGAAATACGGCATTGAGGTGGCGCGTGGGTATGATCTGACGGCGTTGCGATTCATCGCCAGCGTCGGTGAACCCCTGCATAAGGAGGCCGTTGTTTGGAGCGAGGCGGCCTTTGGCCGAGTGGTGCATGATACCTGGTGGCAGACCGAGACCGGCGCTATCATGATCGCCAACTACCGGGGTCTGAAGCTTCGTCCGGGTTCCATGGGACAACCCTTACCTGGCATCGAGGCGGCGCTTTTTCAACTCGGGCCGGAGGGTGGGTTACAGCCGGTGCAGGCTGCCAATGCTCGAGGCCAGTTGGCCCTGCGCAGTGGTTGGCCTTCCCAGTTCAGGGGTTATATCAATGAGGATGCCCGCTATCATGCCTGCTTTGCCGGTGACTGGTATCTGAGCGGGGATCTGGCCCGGCGGGATGATGCGGGATACTACTGGTTCATCGGCCGTGCCGACGATGTCATCAAGTCCGCCGGTCACCTGATCGGGCCTTTTGAAGTGGAACAGACCCTGATGGCACACCCCGCCGTACTGGAAGCCGGAGTGGTCGGCATGCCCGACCCGATCGTGGGTGAAACGGTCAAGGCTTTCGTGGTGCTCAAGCCGGGGTTCATGCTGGATTCAACCCTGAACCGCGAACTCATGGCTCATGCCCGCAAGCATCTCGGACCGGCGGTGGCGCCCCGGGCAATCGAGGCCCGTGACGACCTGCCGAAAACCCGCTCGGGCAAGATTATGCGCCGGGTGTTGCGGGCCCGGGAACTGGGACTGCCGGAGGGCGATGTTTCCACGATCCTGAGTGGCCCTCTCGACAGCGATTCAAACTGATTGGATTGAGCCGGTATGAACAGAGACGAAATCAACAACACGGTCATCGAGGTGCTGCAGCAGGTCGTGCCCGAAATGGAACCCGCGACACTGGATGCCCGGGTGAGCTTTCGTGATCAGTTCGAGATCGATTCCATCGATTACCTGAATGTTATACTGACCCTGGAAAAACGTCTGGGAATCAAGATACCGGAGATCGACTATCCCAGGTTATCCAGTCTGGAGGGTTGCGCAGGGTATCTTGAAAAAATACTAATCGATTGATTGAAGGGTATCCGGAGCCGGAGTTTTTGCGGCGGAATCCTTCCATGCTAAGCGCCTACTGGGCACAGACAATCAGCTAAAAGCGGACGAGAGATCCAACTGATCATGACATGGCCAGTCAATCACAACCCGGATTACCGATTCATCGATGAAAGCGAGTGAACCTGATAAACGTCATGTTGCGGTTCTGGGTGCCAGTAACAAGCCGTTACGCTATTCCAATCAGGCCGTTCGCCTGCTAAAGGAAAAAGGCTATCCGGTCACACCGGTTCATCCTAAAATCCCGGTGATCGAAGGACTGGCGGTCTCACCGAATCTGAAATCGATTCAGGATCCGGTGGATACTCTGACCCTGTATGTCGGTCCCGAGAGAATTCAACCCCTGGTGGATGACATCATCACACTCAAACCCAAACGGGTGATCTTCAATCCGGGCACCGAATCACCCGAACTGATGCACAGACTTCAGCAGGCCGGCATTCACTACCTGGAGGCCTGTACCCTGGTCATGCTGCGGATCGGGACCTTCTGAGTAGAAATTCAACAGCCTGCTAACCCGACATATCACTTTAAGATTCATCAGATTGATTGAGAGGCAAACAACATGAGTATACGCATCGGCATCAACGGTTTCGGCCGGATGGGACGGCTGGGATTACGAGCCGGTTGGGGAAGACCGGGCCTCAGGTTCGTGCGGATCAATGAGATCGCAACGGATGCCCATGGCTCCGCGCATCTGCTCAAATTCGACTCGGTGCACGGTATCTGGGAACCAGACTGCAGTGCGCAATCCGGCCAGATCATCGTCGATGACCAGGCGATGGCCTATACCACAAACGCAGGTATTTCCAAGACCGACTGGTCGGACTGCGACATTGTCATCGAAGCCACGGGCAAGCATCACAAGCATCCCGAATCCCTGCTCACCTATTTTGATCAGGGCGTGAGGAAGGTACTTGTGGCGGCCCCCACCGAGGGGGCGCTGAACCTGGTCTACGGTATCAACGATGATCGATACGATCCCACGGAACACCATCTGGTAACCGCCGCTTCCTGCACCACCAACTGCCTGGCGCCGGTGGTCAAGGTCATGCATGAAAAAATCGGCATTCTGCACGGCTGCATGACCACCATTCACGACATTACCAATACCCAGACCATCGTCGACCGGGGGCATAAGGATCTGCGTCGCGCTCGTGCCTGCGGTCAGTCTCTGATCCCCACCACGACCGGTTCGGCCAAGGCGATCACCAAGATATTTCCGGAACTCACCGGCAAGTTGAACGGACATGCCGTGCGGGTGCCCTTGCTGAATGCCTCGCTGACCGATTTTGTTTTCGAGGCGGCGCGTCCGGTGACTGTTGAAGAGGTCAATCAGCATTTTCGGGAAGCGGCGGAAGGCCCCCTGAAAGGCATACTCGGTTACGAGGAGCGGCCCCTGGTTTCGGTGGATTATCTCAATGATCCGCGCTCATCCATTGTCGATGCCTTATCGACCATGGTCATCGATGGTACCCAGGTCAAGATCTACGCCTGGTATGACAATGAATGGGGTTACGTATCGCGAATGATGGATATCGCTGAAAAACTCGCGCGATACCTGGCGGAGTGACGTCAGGTTCCCGCTCCAGGACTGCTGTCCAGATAATCGATACTCAGGCGCCCCCCGGCATGGGGGCGGAAACGCTGATCGGCAAATTTCTTATGCTCAGGATGGTCCCGATAGCTGTCGATGACGGAAGCATCCGTGAAGCGGACCACCCAGCAATGACGATACTGGGCCTGTTCCTGGATCGCATGCCCGGTGAACACCTCGGTAACCCCGGGTATTTGTGAAAGTACCCGCCGACCCTCCGCCATCATCCCTTCCACGCCTTCGTCATCCAATCCTTCGGTGTTGTAGACAATGACATGAGCAACCGGTTGCCAGGGACGGCATTCTGCGAGCAGGGCGCGTGCCTGGCCGCAACTGCCCCATAGGCCGATACAACGCATCGCTTCCTCTTGAACGGCTTCGGCTACCCCCTTCATCAGATCCATGTAACCCGCTGGCCCAAGTCTTTGTGCATTGTCATGGATACAGCGACCGGCCGCGTCGGCCAGCGCAGTGTAATAGTTGAGCTTGGCTACACCGTTGTCGATCAGACGCCGGAACTGTGAGTCGCTCAATCCCGTTCCACCGTGAATAACCAGGGGGATACCCAGGGATCCGTTGATCTCCGCAAGTCGCTCAAAATCGAGCTTGGGTTCACCTTTCATACGGCCGTGCACGGTGCCGATGGAGACGGCGAGAAAGTCCACACCGGTGGCGTCAACATAGGCTTTTGCGTCTGTGACTGTGGTGTAGACCACCTCACCGGGATGGCGCTCGGCATCTTCACCCTCGACCCCTGGGACATATCCCAGTTCACCCTCCACAGGGATCCCGCAGGCATGCGCCATCTGCACCACGGCCTGGGTCCGGCTGATGTTCTCCTCCAAGGGCAGGCTGGACGCATCGACCATTACACTGGTACAGCCCAGGTTGATGGCGGTTACAGCGGATCCCAGGGAGGTACCATGGTCCAGATGGATGGCTACCGGCGCGGAGGTTTTGTTCGCGGCCTGCACCACGGCACTCATCAGGCGTTCGAAGTCAAAGTACTCAAAGTGGGACTCGGCCAGGCTGATGATGATCGGTGCCTGCTGGGCCTCAGCGGCGGAAATCACAGCGTCCACAAAATCCAGGCTGACCACGTCGAATGCCGCAATGGCATAGCGATTCGCATAGGCATGATGCAACATGTCGCCAATGTGTATCAGGGGCATGGTCGGTCCTCCTTGAAAAGATCATTCAGCTGTCGGGAAGCCGGATCCAATGCGGATTTTCGTAAGGTTCAGGTAAGATTTTTAAATGCAATGAACAATAAGTCTAATTAATTGTAGTTGGGTAACACATAAACATACGTTTATGTTAGGCATGGCTGACAGGATTCAATGAAAGGCTGCGTGATCGCCCCTTTAAGCCGCCCTGAACAATATAAAATGTTCAACAATAACAATAATATATATACAAATTAATCACTTACCGTTCAATTTCAGTAGCGCAAGCTCATCTGAAATTTCATGACTTCATTCAGGCCAGTCGATCATGTGCGCTCAAATCAGTCGGGGGGATGGCAAAACAGGTGTCAAACGCGCGCTGCCGATCCGCTTTGCCTGAAATACGGGGGTTCCCCATCTCAGACGTGTCAGAAGGGAAAACAACTCCCTCCGTAATCACCGGACCTGGTAAATCGCGCTGTCGCCGAACCGGTCGAGCCGGTTCAGCGACAACGGTAGAGTAGGGTATCTTTCATGAAATCATCGATGAGGCCATTCCTTTTGAATCTATGTCATGGTTGGTCGCTGCCATATCCTGACGCATCACGATATGGCAATACCTGGTCGGTAATCACGCAGTACGGGGTCCATTTTGGATAGCAACGGTCAGTTAGTGAGTTGAACAGTTCATTCCTCAGGAATTTGTCCTCAGGCAGACAGACTCTGCTGGGATACAGCCGGTTCCTGACTGGCCATCATCTTTGATTGGGCACGTACGAGACGGGACATGGCGCTGATATCACGGTCTGAAAGTGAAAGAGCCGAATCCACCCAGTCATCCGCGATGTCATAGAGCTCCTGGATCTCCAAAGGCATGATCCTGTTGCGCATGTTCAGGACCGCCTTGCGTGTGATGCGGGTCTTTTTCAAACGCCGGATGAACTGATGCAACGCTTCGTCCAGCCGACCCTTATCCGCGATCATGTCCACAATACCCATGTCATAGAGTTGCTCAGCGGTATAACCTTCTGCGTTGATGATCATCTTTTCCACGGCCGCAGGTGCTATGCGTCTGGAGAGGAAGGAATAAGCACCCATGCCCGGGAACATGTTGAACACCACTTCTGGGAATTTAAACTCACTGCCTTCTTCTGCGATGATGTAGTCGCTCGAAAGCGCCGCTTCAAATCCGGCACCAAGGGCAGTGCCGTTGACCAGCGAGATGGTGGTCAGGTTTTTCTGGCCCAGATTGCTGTAATTCCGATAGAGCACATCGATACTCAAACGGGCATAGCGCGAGAGAGTCTCCCGGTCATTGTTCTTGATGCAATCCACGAAGAAGGCGAGATCGCCGCCCAGGTTGAATACACCGGGAACGTCCGAGGTGAAGATCAGATAATCAATCGGCTGGTGGGGAAGCGAATTCCTACTGATTTGATCGGTTAAGCTTTTTTGAAAGCTGTCGATATCATGCAGGAGTTGATGTGAAAAACAGGGAATGGCACCTGGGTTCATGGCAAAAAACTGAGCCTTCAGGTCCTCCTGATAACTGACGTTGAGCGTATTATAACTGTGTTCAATTATTTCAATTTTCTGAGTCGATGCTAACATTGTGATACTCTCCGTAATTGTCAATATACTGATATGACTGACATACTTTTACTTCAGTCAACTTACGATAACACAAGGATTCTCACACCTCTTTACTTAGTACTTCGTGAAATACAAATGTGATTACCCCAGAATGTGTAACTTAAGCCTAACCCGGCGGTGGAGGTTATCAATGAAGCGGGGAAGTTTTTTTGACTTGTGTTAATTTATTGTGATTTTCCTCAAAATTTCGTCTTTGCCGGAATGCGGCAGTCGCGAATAAACCTGTACGTACAGGTGATCGGGACCGGGTCTCAAGTGAGTACGAGCTTATGGCAGGGATAACAAGAAAACAGGTTTTCGCACTTCCTCGACCGGATTTCATCTGCAAAGGGCTTTCGGAAGAGGCATTGCTTGAGTACGAGCAGGCGGTCATTCGCGTACTGTTCACTGCAAGCGTGGTGATCTACTTCCTGATTCACGATGTCCTCTACGCCCATTCCAATATCTTCAACACGGCCTTTTACCTGGCATCGCTTTACCTGCTTTTTTCCATAGGGGTTATTTTCTCGTTCATCGTCTACAAGAAGGAATCCAGATTTCGTAAATCGATCACTATGCTGGGTGATCACGGAATGACCTGTCTGGCCATGTACCGGTCAGGGGAAGCAGGGGTTCCATTGTTTACCGTGATACTCTGGATCACCGTCGGCTACGGCGCCCGATACGGGATGAAATATCTCTACCTGGGAATGTTCTTTTCCCTTGCGGGCCTCCTGCTTCTGATCAACACCAACGAATTCTGGCTTGAGCATCCCATCATCGGATACGGGATGATCGTGACCAATATCATCATCCCGGTGTTCGTATCACGACTGTTGATGCAATTATCAGACGCCAAAGCCAAGGCAGAGCAGGCGGATGAGGCAAAAGGGCGCTTTCTTGCCAATATGAGCCATGAAATGCGCACCCCGTTGTCCGGAATCATCGGCATCGCCAAATTGCTCTACAAGGAAAAACTCCCGCCAGCGACCCTGTCATCCATTGTGACCATCGATCATTCCGCGAATCATCTGCTGCAACTGATCGACGACATACTGAATTTTTCCCGCATCGAAGCAGGGACCCTGCACGTAGACATGGCGCCATTCGATGTGTACGAAACCATACACAGCGTCAGTGACAGCCTGATGCCTGTGGCCAAGGAAAAGAATCTTGGGTTCCACGTCTTTATTTCCACCGATGTACCCGTGAGTCTTGTGGGCGATGCAAGTCGACTCAAACAGATTCTGATCAACCTCTGTGGCAATGCCATAAAATTCACCAAACACGGCTATATAGAAATCAAAGTCAATGCACTGTCCGTGGATGATGAAGAGGCCATTTTGAGGTTTGAGATCATTGATACCGGCATTGGTATTCCTCAGGACGCCTTGGCAAACATATTCGAACGTTTCAATCAGGTGGATGACTCCATCACGCGACAATATGGTGGCTCGGGACTGGGTACCACCATTTCCAAGGAACTGGTGGAGCTCATGGGTGGCCAGATCCATGTTCAAAGCGATATGGGTAAAGGTAGTCGTTTTTACTTCGATATACCCATGCAGGTGGTTGAAACCCCGATCACAGAAGAATTCGCCAAAGTTAAATGTCTCGTTTTCACGAAAAATGATTCGCTCAAGACCCGGGTGGAAGGTTTTACATCACGTTGGGGAGTGAATATCCAGTCGACAGCTGACTTGCATAACATCTGTCCTCTATTGGTACAGAACGAGGATGAAGTCAGTGGCTTGCCAATTCTTCTGGTCGATGGGTTATCCGTTGAAGGCGATATCAGCGAGTTCCTGAAATACGTTAATTTTGGCGTATCCCGGGATGTTGATACTGTGCTGATCGATCTGAAGGAGTGCCATTCGGATTACGAAGAGGCAGTTGCGGCCATCGTTAGTGATCTTTCGACACCAAGGCAGCTTTTCAATGCTCTGCATGCGGTGAACAGAAAAACCGAGCTGCCTACCGGTATCACCAAACTCAGCGATGCGACAAAAGCACATTTCAAGAAGCTTAATGTTTTGATTGCCGAAGATTCCCGGGTCAATCGCATGATCCTCGAGGAGATGTTAAAAGCCCATGATATGAATGTCGTGTCAGCAGAAGATGGCGATCAGGCATTGGAGTTATTTGAAGAACATATCTTTGATCTTGCGATTGTAGACATGCAGATGCCGAACGTGGGCGGACTGGATGTAATCAGGGAATACAACGCGGTCAACGGGATATATAACAAGATCCCATTCATCGTTCTCACGGCGAATGTCACTACGGATGCAAAGAAAGAATGTGAGCGGGCGGGCGCAGTGGCTTACATGAAGAAACCTGTCGATGAGCATGAGTTGCTTAAGGCAATATACCAATATACGGATTCAAAAGGAGAAGGGCCAGGCACCCCCTTCATGGAGATCGCATCCCCTGTGCAGGAGCAAACCGGGCAGCTCGATACTGAAGGGTTGGACATGAAGGTCATCGACAATCTCAAGCGACTGGGATCGAAAGATGGAATTTTCGAAGCCTTCATCACGAATTACCTGCAGGACCTGGAGACTTCCTTGCAGGTCATTGAAAATGCCATTCAGGAGCATAACTACGACCGCTATCATGACGAGGCTCATGCAGTAAAAGGCGCTTCTGCGAATATCGGAGCCAGTGAAGTGTTTGAACTCGCCAAGCGATCGAATGATGACTCGAAAAAGGAGTTCGAAGAACATGGCCGTAAACGCCATGAGGAGCTCGTCAGTGCTGCCGCGAGGGCAGAATCTGCATTCAAGGTGGTACTGGATGACTACATGATGGCTCAAAAAGAGAGTGTACGACCTGAGGGGTAAGCCGCGGGCGCCCGTTTTTCCTTGAATCGAGGTCGCTTCCCGCACTGTCATAGCACACCGGATACCTGAACGAAGGTCAGTCGAATGATCATCGAATTCCATTAATTCGTTCAAAACTGACAATTCAGCCAGATCAACTACCGGAAATTCATTCCCAGTAATTTCAGAAGTATTACGTAAGTAACTGTAATAACTGTATAATTATTCGGTCATGGCGTCTTCATCCATGATGACCTCAGAGTGTGACGATATTCCATTTGATGGACGATCTTTATACACTCACAAAGTTATACAGACTGTACCTCAGAACATTCTCCACCCTTGTTATAAAGTGGTTCACATGCCGGCATACTCGATAGTCTCCGTCCTCGTCAAAGATCCAGATCAGTTCCAGAGATATGTGGACGGTCACACAGGCACATTGACGAAGTATGGAGGGCGTTTCCTGCTTGCCGGTGGTGACTATGAGACGATAGAGGGCGAGTGGCCCGGTAACATCGCTGTCGTGCATGAGTGGCCTGACCGCGGAGCGTTCCATGCCTGGTACAACTCAGAGGAATACAAACCCTGGAAAGCAATGCGTTTTGCCTCTGCTGAGGCACATGTGGTACTGATCGATGGCCTTCCACAGGTTTGACAACGAGTTCCGATGACGTGACTGACAATAATAATAATGCCTTGCTCAAACGGATTCAGGAACTGGAGGAGGAGGTTGCAGAATTACAAACACAATTGCAGTCCTCAGAATCACAACGTTCACTGCTGACATTCGTCCTGGACTCGATACCCGATTATGTTGCATATGTAGATCAGGGTCTGTATTACCGTTTCTGCAATCAAGTCTATGCCGATGAATCAGGCCAATCATTGGATACGTTCATCGGAAAGCATGTCATTCAATATATCGGCCAAAATGGCATGGAGAAGATTCAACCCTATGTGAAGGGCGTACTGAGTGGCCATACAATCAGCTACAACGACCGTATCGACTACCGATTCAAACAGCAACAGGATGTAGAGGTATTTTACAAACCCGACATGGCATCCGATCAATCCGTCAAAGGATTCTCCGTTTATGTGCGCAATGTAACCGCGCAAAGGCGGGGTGAAGAGATGCTCCGCAGGCAAGCGCTCTACGATCCACTCACCAAGATTCCCAACCGGGTTTTGTTCAACAAACGCCTTGAGCAGGCGATCAGTCGGGCTACCCGGAACAGCGGCCGTCTGGCAATTCTTTTTATCGATCTGGACGGTTTCAAGCAGGTAAACGACGAAATGGGACATGAGGTCGGTGACCAGGTGTTACATGATGTCGCCCAGACATTCGTGAAACACCTGAGGGGTGATGACACATTGGCCAGAATCGGCGGAGATGAATTCGTGTTACTGGTCGAGGACGTCCAAGGTGATGACGCCGTGTTCAAACTGGCAGATAAGCTGATCGGCGCAGTTACAGTACTCAAAACTCCAGCCCTCGATGAGGTAAGAATCGGGTGCAGTATCGGAATTTCGACATTCCCGGATCATGCAAAAAACGGGAGTGATCTGTTGACCCGTGCGGACAAGGGGATGTATGAGGCTAAACGCAGGGGAAAGAACCAATATTTCATCATTGGTAAGAATTAACCTACAAAGCTGCTATCGCATGTCCACTATGCGCATAATGTATATTATGTTAAATCTTTGAGGGTGATAGAACCGAGGTCGTTAACCGCATGAACACAATGACTAACGAAGTTATCAAGAATGGCAACAACACGGATAGCTAAGTACTCGCCACGTTTTCGACGCGATATCTTATTTGTAATATATTCGCTAATTCCTGTAATTAGTGCGCCGACAATTACCCCAAGAAGACCTACTAGTGCCTCCGTCATGCCTGTCCACCTCTATTCTGTTTCACGCGTAGACTTTTCTTAGGGGTTGCTTGCCCCACTTCCCAAGTGTCAATATTGGTTAAATTCATTACGATCAATATCACTTTTTGCCACTGATATTAACTCTTTTATTAGATCGGCGCTTTTCGATTGTTTTGCATCCAATACATCTTCTTGTGATGCTGTGAAAATATCTCCTACCGTATCTCCTGCTTTCGATATGTAAATTCTGTATTGCCCGTTTTCTTGAACTTGGTAAATACTTAACTCGTAAGTATTGCCATGTGCTTGATCCGATTCATTTCTTATAGGGTTGCACCGTTATAATTAAGATTATAAGTAGCTATATTAATAGATAAAATCAGGGAATTCAGAAGGTCGATCCATGCAAACGGAACATACCCAAGTATTCTTTATTTCCCGTGCGGGCGCAGACCGCGACATTGCAATTGCGATTGCCAAGATCCTTCGCGAAGTCGGTTGTGATACCTGGCTACAGGATGAGGACTTTGGGCATGCCAGTTTCATGGCGCGTATGGCGCAGGGGTTTGATGATGACAAGCGCATGATCGCGCTGCTGTCTCGTGCTTATCAGCAATCAGAGTATTGTAAGAAAGAGTACGAACAGGTACTCGCGAGCGATCCACGCAATCTCAAGGAGCGATTGCTGGTTTTTCGCATCGACAACGTACCGCCAAGCGAACACCTCAAGGATCTTGCCTATATTGACCTAGTCCCCGTGCTTGGCGATGCAACCACTTTGGAGCGCGTGATACGCGTAGCCATCGGCGTGGAGAAACGCCAAGCCGAGTTTGATTTCGCGGCACTGTATCGCCGTTCGCCCAAACAGATAGTGCATCCTGAGATCGAGTCCTTACGAGGATTTATTGGCCGAGAAAATGAGCTTGCCGCGCTCGAGTCGACGCTTGGCAATGCAGGAGAAGCGGACTCATCTGTCGTTGCGTTGACGGACTCTGGCACAACGGCCCTTATCGGTTTAGGCGGTGTCGGCAAGACGTTTCTTGCCAAGTATTACGCATGGCAGCATCGCACCGAGTATCAAGGCCTGTGGTGGGCGCGTGGCGAGCTGCGTCAGACGCTAATTGATGATCTGGTGACTTTGGGAGCACGCTTGATTCCCGGTCTCGAGGAAATGCCTGACACCGAGGTGGCGGCACGCGCCACACTTGATCATCTGGCATTTGTCAGTTCGCAAGAGAGCCCAGAAGCCAAACCCTGGCTGCTGATTTACGACAACGTCGAAAGCCCAGATATTGCTCAGGGGTTGATTCCGCAAGAAGGCACCCGCCTCTTACTCACCAGCCGATGGTCAGATTGGCATGATTATGCCACAGAACTGCCGGTTGGCACCTTTCCACCGGAAACAGCACTGCAGTTCTTGCTGGAGCGTTCTCGGGACAAGGATGCCAACGCGGCAGCCCGCTTGGCCGAGGATCTGGGATACCTACCCCTTGCACTCGAGCATGCACGGAGTTATTGCTGGAGCACCCATACACCTTTCGAGCAGTATCGTACCCGGATAGCGGATCTGATCAAAAAAGTTCCGCGCCAGGCACGTTACCCTCAGTCGGTATTTGTTACCTTCGACCTCGCCCTGACCAGGGCGTCGGAGGATGCGCCGGCATCAGAACAATTGATACGGCTCCTGTCCCTCTATGCGCCTGACGCCATACCGATGACGCTGGTGGTCGCAGGGATGCCCGATGAAGACCGGCGCGGGGATGCAATCCGCTCACTCGCTGATCTGTCGTTGATTGCTTTCGGCGAATGGGATGATGGCGCAGCGACGATCAACATCCACCGCCTCGTGCAAGAGGTCGCTCGCACTCGCGCCGAAGGGGATTACTCACAGATCTCCTCGCAAGGACTGACGGCGTTGCTAACGCTCTGGCCTGGTGGAAACGATGGTGGGAATCCAGAACACTGGCTGGTCTGCCGACAACTGCTGGCGCACGCGCTGATGTTATTGCAGCGAATTCAAACAACCCAGGTCGATCTCGAGCAGATGGCGCTACTCGAATCCTATATCGCCTATTATCTCAATGCCCAGGGGCGATATGAGGAGGCCGAACCGCTCTTTCGCCAGGCCATGGAGATCCGCCAGCGGGTACTGGGCGAGGACCACCCCGATACCGCCACCAGCTACAACAATGTGGCGTACAACCTTGATGCCCAGGGGCGATATGAGGAGGCCGAAGCGCTCTATCGCCAGGCCCTGGAGATCCTCCAGCGGGTACTGGGCGAGGACCACCCCTCTACCGCCACCAGCTACAACAATGTGGCGTACAACCTCAATGCCCAGGGGCGATATGAGGAGGCCGAACCGCTCTTTCGCCAGGCCATGGAGATCCGCCAGCGGGTACTGGGCGAGGACCACCCCTCTACCGCCACCAGCTACAACAATGTGGCGTACAACCTTGATGCCCAGGGGCGATATGAGGAGGCCGAACCGCTCTTTCGCCAGGCCCTGGAGATCAGCCAGCGGGTACTGGGCGAGGACCACCCCGATACCGCCACCAGCTACAACAATGTGGCGTCCAACCTCAATGCCCAGGGGCGATATGAGGAGGCCGAACCGCTCTTTCGCCAGGCCCTGGAGATCCGCCAGCGGGTACTGGGCGAGGACCACCCCGATACCGCCACCAGCTACAACAATGTGGCGTCCAACCTTGATGACCAGGGGCGATATGAGGAGGCCGAACCGCTCTATCGCCAGGCCCTGGAGATCCTCCAGCGGGTACTGGGCGAGGACCACCCCTCTACCGCCACCAGCTACAACAATGTGGCGTACAACCTCAATGCCCAGGGGCGATATGAGGCGGCCGAACCGCTCTTTCGCCAGGCCCTGGAGATCCTCCAGCGGGTACTGGGCAAGGACCACCCCTCTACCGCCACCAGCTACAACAATGTGGCGTACAACCTTGATGCCCAGGGGCGATATGAGGAGGCCGAAGCGCTCTATCGCCAGGCCCTGGAGATCCGCCAGCGGGTACTGGGCGAGGACCACCCCTCTACCGCCACCAGCTACAACAATGTGGCGTCCAACCTCAATGCCCAGGGGCGATATGAGGAGGCCGAACCGCTCTTTCGCCAGGCCCTGGAGATCCTCCAGCGGGTACTGGGCGAGGACCACCCCTCTACCGCTACCAGCTACAACAATGCGGCGATCAACCTCGAAGACCAGGGGCGTTATGAGGATGCTGAACAGCACTTTCGCCTAGCCCTGGCAATAATGCGTGCTACTTTGCCACTTTCACATCCTAGTATTAAAATTGTTCAAACGAACATTGACAATTGTCAGCAAATATTGAGTGGCGATTCCAAGCAAAAATAACCGGTCCTAGTTGTACGGACTACTGAGTTCCGACTCAACGACTACTTGAAGGAACTCCTTTGCGAAAGGGAAAACAATGGCAGCGCTCTCCATGACATGATGAGTATTATCCAACGTCTGACGGAGGAAATATCGCGCGCTGAGCGAAATCCTATACGATGGGCAATTACAACTCTGCTCCATCGTGTTGAGCGACATCTATTATCAGGAGGCTTGCTAGTGCTGGCGCTTGCAGTCCTGTGGTTCAATCTTGGCACAGACCACTGAAAACGAATATTGAATGATTTGCTTGAGCAGCAGATACAATAACAATCCCATATGAGGCAATTATGAAACTCATCACCCGATTGTGAATCAAATCTGCGAAGCGGCCAGGTGGAGGCTGCACTGAATCATTTTGCACCGACTGGGGTACATCTTGGCGATATGCGTGCGAATATCCTGGTAGCTGTTACCCAGCGCAAAGAGCCTGATGATCTTACGTTCCAACTCATCGGTCAGATGGGTCTGGTGTTTCTTGACGATCTTAGGCTCGAAGGTGCCGGCCCGATCACGTGGCGCATTCAGGTCGAATTCCCCCGCCGGAGATTTCATGGTTTTACGGCTGCTGCCATTTTTTCGATTGGGGTTGTCCTCGTTCGCAATATGCTCCTCAAGCTCGGCCTGCATGGCCGCTTCAGTGAGCTGCTTGATCAGAGGGGTGAAGATGCCATCCTTGCCGCTGAGGTCTTTGCTCTCACGTAATGCCTGGATGGTACTTTCCATGTCGAATTGTATTTTGTCTTTCATGTATCATATCTTTTAGCCTAAGTTTATAGAAATGACACAGAATTCTGAACACTACCCGGTCCTACACGGATTGCCTATATAGGGAGAAAGGAATGTATATACAGCGTGTGCACAAAGACCTTGTGACTCAATGATATTGATACATTTTTGCATTAAATTTTCCAGATGTACAGTTCTGTAGAAGTGGCTGTTTGCCTTAAAAAGAATTTATGATTAATAATTCTGAATATAATACCAGCGATTCAGAGGCAGCTTCAGTTCGAAAAGGGCATACTATTTTATGGTTTTGCTCATCGATCGGCATTATCAGTCTTCTGCTACAAGTTATTTCAATATTCGGTTTTGATTTTGATTTATTGGAATTCTTTAATTGGGTGCTACTCCCAAGCCCTATATTGCATTTCGCTTTACTATTTATTATCTCATTTTTGTCTTACTTCGCATTACATGGTCATCGTTGGGCGCAATGGACTTTTTCAATCATTTTGTTCTTAGTAGGTATATCTTACTTAATATCATCGCTTGCCAACTCAATAATAGAATTAAATTCTATTGAACTAGATGCAAGATATCTATTAGAAAATATAATTCATTTTCTATTATCTTTAGTGCAATTAACAGTTTCTAGTTTACTTGTGTTTTCAGAATCTGTCCTTGATTATTCTGATTACCTCGTAGGTTGGCATGTGGAGGAGAACTGGAATAAATATTTTAAAGCAAATAAATCAAGTTGCCGCTCTTTTGACCACAAGTTGATTTATTCGAACCTAAATCGGCGTAAAACTATCGGACGATTAGTGCCCAAAATAACCCTCGCACTAATCTTTTCAGGATTGATTATGTTCATTGATTACATCAATCGAATGACTGAAATTATTCACGTAAAAATTTGGAACGATCCAATGCCAACAAATGATTGGGCAGCAGTAGGAACAATCATTGGCAAATCAATAACTGAAATCTATGAGGTTATCGAGCTACTGTTTAGCGGTTACTTAATTATATTTGTATTTCCCACACTCATTGTTCTTCCATGGCTAGTACCGTTGGCTTTTTCATGGAAAAAACCAATTCGTTTCCTTCTTCTTCGCCCTTTTAATCGTTCATGGATCACCAGAGAGCTTGAAAGCGTAATTAAAAGAGAGCTTGTTCCAATAGGCCACTGCTATACATTGGCAGACTTAAGTATTCGAATACCTATATTCATTCGAATTCCTATAATATATGGCCAACTATCAATGTTTCATTTTCGCTTACGCAAAATATGTAGACCTAAACACATTTCTCGTCTAATAAATGAAATGAACCGGCATACCATGCGGAACCTGAATTGGTATTTATCCCGTAATAAATTATTTCCTATCGCTTGTTCTAATAGAGGCTGGCGTACTTGTGTTAGTCGCATTGTGCAAGAAGTGGATGTTGTAATAATGGATATCAGCAAAATTACGGAAAATATCACGTGGGAAATTGAACTATTAAAGGACCTTGGCACTATTAAAAGGACCATTTTTCTCGTAAGAGAATCTGACCGTATAAAGTCCGAAAAACTGTTGTATAAATTGCTTGGATATGACTGTCAGAATCCTATAGTATTGAGCTACTCGACTTCAGGTGCTTCCCATTTTGGGGTTATACAAACAGCTGCAGTAAATTTACTATGTTCTTGAGCGCACTGCAGTCCTTGCTATAAGTCGCTTTCACAGCCGGTAGGCTATCCAGCGGCGACTTATAAACGTCAACGGTAATCGAGATTTCCAGTATTTTAGAAAGGGATATGGGGTCAAGCCTTGCTTTTTTTTATGATTCTAGGCTTTTCTGAAATATGTCCGCAACTGGCCGATAAAAGTCTTAGCGTACGTTTTCGTTCCGTTGGACTTCAAACCCCTATAAGCAATCAGAAGGGTTCACCTATCAACTCGCTTTTCAATCGGCGACAGAAGGCTTCAAGTAATAAGCCGGCCATCGAAAGTAAATGGTTCCGGTTTTCCCACGCCAATGTGCGGAAAATCCGGATGAAGTGGATTGATGATAATATTATTTTCTTCTGGAACGACGGCGGATGGCACCATCAAAAGCGCACTCTCGGCCCGCTCAACCCAATCTTGCCCGATCGCTTGTAGTCGGGGATCCTCATAGACCTCGCGCCAATCCTTGGGAAGGGAATCGACCTGCAGGGTCTCCATTTCCATCCCTTCCGGGATCTCCGCCCAGAGTTTCACAAAGTTATTTTTAAAATGCCTGGGGTCGATATGCACCAACGTCTCAACCGTTGCCAGCGAAAGGCTTTCCGAGGTGTAGACAGCGGAATACCCGGACGGTACCCAGCGGCTACCGACTTTCCGGTTGCCCAATCCGCTGAATGCCGTAGTCGCGTGCTGTCTGGTGGTTAAGCGCCAGACGCGCACTAGCTGTAGACTCCGTGCTCGATGCGGGTGAGGATGGTCTCGACTTGTTCGGTTCCGGCTTCGGTATCGAGCAAGGCTAAAGGCACCGCGCCTAGCGCCCGATTGGGACTCTGTAGCCAGTCATTGGCGGACTCTTTATCGCCCAGCACGCCTTCGGCCAATGATTCGATCTTGGCAAGGCGATAGAGACGATCAGACTCCAGCGGGGTGAGTGCCTGATTGGATTGTTTGCGCCGGGCGTAGGTTCTGCTCGACATGCCGATGATGGGGAGCAGCGATTCGGTCGATTCGATCCCCAGGCCTTTCATGACACGTTCGACACTCGTCACAGCCAAGCCTTCACGAAGACAGCCGATTAAACGTTCAGTCTTTACGTTCCGGCCGGTCAACAGACGACTGACACGCTCATCATTAGAAACCCATTCGACCTGCTGCCCGCGCACCTTTACAACTTCGCCCACCCTCACTTCGCCTGGCGGTGTATACGCCTCAGCAGCGACACGCCTGCCCGGGGGGCTTTTCCGATCAGCCGGGGATCGCTTCGTGGATTTCACTTCAGGTTGCCGAGGTTTGTCTTTAGAGGATGCCATAGTGAGCCTTTCGTTCAATTTGCCATTTGTCTGTATTATATCGCCACCTGTCCATAAGCGCTATGGATCGCGAGCGGCAGGCGAAGCAACGACAGCTAGGTTTCCACGCCGTTGCCGTTGTGCGAGCTCGGCCACCCCCGACTGATCCGGGGTCAGGTTACGGCCGTAGTAGACCGGCATCTCGGGTCGCTCCCAGTCCCCGGCCAGCATGACCCGGCCGATATCGATGCCGGCAGCGAGCATATCCTGACAGGCCCCGATCCGGCAGGCATGGCCACTGACCTCACGCGGATCCAGGCCGGCCAGGGCAGCGACCCGTTGCACTGCGCGGTTGACCCCCTTGGTGCTGATCGGCGCCCCGAGGACTTGGCCGCTCTTGGCTACCCCATGGAAGAGCGCTCCGCCCTCGATGCCGGCCGCTTGACACCAAGTCTGAATTGCCTGGGCGGTGGTCTCATCGACGAACTTGGTCTTCACCACACCCTGCTGGGCCTTGGAGCGTTTTTTCGAGCGAATCACTCGCAATCGGTAGCCGTTCGGTCCCTGGCTGAGTCCCTCGAGGGTGAGCCGAGGCACCTCCGAGACCCGCAGCAAACAGTCGTACATCACCAGGACCAGGGCGCGATCGCGCAGCGCTCGAAGTGAATCATCCAGTTTCGGCAGCGCTTCGGCCAGATGCTCCCAGCGCAGCCCGGCCGACTGGGCCGGTTCCGAGGTGTCGTCCCGGTACAGCCGGTCATAGGTCAGGGTCACCGTTTCGTGCCGGACCGGATTGGGGACCCCACCCCGCTGATGGGCCGTGGCGATCGAGGCCAGGTAGCGCTGGACGGTGCTTCGGGCCTTGAGCTCCGCCTGGTCGATCACGAAGGCGGTCACGGTGTCCGGGTGGGCCGGCAGGGTCGGCAGTGCCCGGGCTCGGCACCAGTCAAAGAAGAGTCGCAGGTCCCCGCACAAGGCTCGGTAGGAGTGATCCGAGATCGCCCCCCAGGCCTGGGCCAGATAGCGAAACAGCCGCACCTTGGCGGCCCACTGCCCCGGGATCTCCCGATCAGACGGTGCCGGCCAGTGGGGACTGAGTCGCTCCCAGGCGGGACAGTCGGGCATCCGGTCCTGGGGGAGTTCGATCAGGGCCGAGACTGGGGCAAGCAGTTCGTTCATGGTACCTCGGGGGTGGTTAATGTCGGTCGTCGACCCTCGGGATGGGTCTCGGCGATTCAAAAACCCAGGATAGGGCAAAATTCGGCCTTTTTCCATCTGATAAGCGGAGTTATCAGACAGATAAGCTAAAAATGATATCCATTGATATTGTAAATAGTATCGGATAACAGATATTGTTTAATATCATTTCTCGATCGGAGTCCCGCCATGTCCCAGCCCTCCTTGAGTACCGCCGAGCAGGTCGCCCAGGCCGCCCATCAAATGTTGCGCGCCGGCCAGGGCCAGGCCATCAGTCAGCGCGCCATCCTGGAGGCCATCGGCAACCGGGGCTCGATGACCACCATCCACCAGGCCCTGACCCAGTGGTGGCAGGACCTGGGGGATCATCTGGAGCAGTTGGAGTATCTGCAGGGATTTCCGCCCGAAGCCCTCTCCCCGCTGCTGGAGGCCTTCGCGGTGATCCGCGCTCAGGCCGAGGCCCAGGCCCGGGCGGAGTACGAGACCGCAACCCAATCGGCCCGAGAGGAAGTCGCGGCGGCTCAGGCCGAACGCATCGCCGCCCAGGAGGCCCTGGCCCAGGCCCGGGAACAGATCCAGATCCTGCAACACGAGATCGACCAACGGGTCGGCGAACGCGACAAACTCACCGCCCAGTTACGCTCAGAGACCGATCGGCGCCAGGCGATCGAGCAGCAGATCCCGGCCATTCGGGAGGACGCCCGGGCCCGCATCGAGGCTGCGGTGCAACGCAGCGAGGCCCTGCAGGCGGAACTGGCCCAGGAGGTGGCACGACACCAGGCCACCGAGACCCGTCTCACCCAGCTTTATGACCAGGAACGTCAGGCGCGGTTGAAATCCGAACACCAGGCCGAGACTGAACGTCAGGTCCTGAACCGGAAGCTTTCGAAGCGGAATGAGGCCTACCTGCAGGCTAAGCAGGCCGGCGCGGAGCTCGCCGCACAGATCCCGCCGCTCACGGAACGCATCGACCTTCTGACATCCGAGAGTGAGCAACGCCGCGAGGCTCAGGATCGCCTGCAGGCGGAATTGACCCAGGCCCGTGAGTCACTGACCCAGCTCCACACAGAGCGTACTCTGACCCAGACTCAGAATCAGGAATGGCGCGAGCGCTGTGATAAGCTGGAGCAGCAGCTCGCGCAGAAGGCGACCGAACTGCTGACCCTCAGTAATCGGCTTGTGGACACCCAGACCCGGAGTTGATCATGGCCCTCCCTACCCTGCCCACTCAGACCCCACCCACCGAAAGCGCCCCGCGCTTTCTGGGTATCGAGCAGCTTAAACCGGGGCGCTGGCAGCCCCGACGCCACTTCGATCCTCAGGCGCTGGCCGAATTGGCCGGGAGCATCGAGCACAACGGCATACTCCAGCCGATCGTGGTGCGCTACAACAAGAGCGATGGCCACTACGAGATCATCGCCGGCGAACGGCGCTGGCGGGCCGCCATGCAGGCCGGCCTTCACCAGGTGCCGGTGATCGCCCGCAACGAGCTCAGTCTGGAACAGGCGGCCGCGGCGAGTCTGATTGAGAACATCCAGCGGGAGGACCTGACCCCCATCGAGGAGGCCCAAGCCTTGCAACGACTGATCGAGGAATTCAAGCTCACCCACCAGGAGGCGGCCCAGAGTACGGGCAAGTCCCGCAGTCATGTGACCAACCTGCTGCGACTGCTGGAGCTGGCCACACCGGTTCAGGAGCTGCTCGATCTGGGGCAGTTGGATGTGGGACACGCCAAGCCCTTGCTGGCCCTGCCCAAACGCCACCAGGTGGAACTTGCGAACATGGCCGTGCGCCGGCACTGGTCGGTGCGGATCCTCAGCGAGCGGGTCAATGAGCTGAAAAGTCTCCTCTCGGGGGAGACCACCCGAGCACCAGCCCTGCAGGATCCGAACCTGGTCCGGATCGAGCGGCAGTTTACCGAGACCTATTGCTTGCCCTGCCGGCTCTCCTACTCGGAGGAGCAGGCCAAGGGCCAGCTGGTGATCACCTACCACTCCCTGGAAGAGTTGCAGGGCTTGCTGGAGGCCTGGGGATTCGAGGAACCGCCGGGAATGTCCGCCAAACGCCCCTAGCGTGTCCGGCCGGGCCTAACCGATGTGGCGTCTTTTGCGCACAACGACCCGGGGCTGTGATGGTCTCAACGGATCTCGAGGTGCTTGATTCTTGGGCAATCGCTCACTCGCCCGGCCGTAGGCCAGGCCCAGGCGGATCATGCGGGCCAGGGCGGCTGGCGAAAGGCCTTCTGTGCTGCGGGCATTGACCTCATACGGCATGGCGAACGTCCCATGATCCACACTGAGTTCGAAACCGGATTGGTGAACGACGGTATTGCCGGATTTTGTCCATTCCATAGGATGATTACCGATCCCTCAATTCGTTTGCGCATACCACGCATCCTTTATACGTACATGGTACGTGATGATTGCATGCGGGTTTCGTAGGTGAGAGTGCATATACTCTTCCGAGTATCTCCTTGTACAATACGGCAGAGGTGGCGTTGCAGGTTGCGCGGAGACGAGTTCAAGCATATCAATCGTGAGTTTGCAAACACGCTTGCATATCTGCGGTTAACCGATCTTTGTGGATATATTCTCCTTCGATGGGCGGTGGCTCTACTAACTTGGCACTGGTCCGCTCCTTCAGCGTTGGATCACTGACCGGCAAGAGACCGACACTATCACCCTCGTCTGTCAATGCCCAGGCCGCTAAATGATTGACGAAATATTTTGGACCGTCACCTATGTTTTTGTGGACGAAGAACCAATCGGTCGCGGGTATCATTGATATGTATTTCATATTCGCTTTCCTTTGTTACTATTCCGATTTTGCTGTTGGTTTGCCTAATAAACGGTTCAGATAGCGGCTCGCTTCGATCTAACCTTATACATTAGGGCTTTCATTGGTATTCTCGACCAAGCCATTCAGTTAGACGTTGCGCCAATTCTGGGAAAACAAGGTATTGGGCATGAGCAGTATCTGGGGTAATTGGATCGATGTTGGAGGGATGACCTACCTAATTTCTAACAGATCTGATTTGTTGAGCGAATGCCGGCCAATAAGCCTCGTAAGCTTCTTTCAATCCTGGTAGTGATTCAATACATTTACAAAAGCATACAGTGATGTCACTCAAATGATTTCAGAAGTCTAATATAATGTGCATTTTTGATTCTTCTTTCAATGTGAACTCGTAGGGACTCTATCCATTTTGCATGAAAAATAATCGAGTCGGGGTGCTCTTCCAGGACAATTCGATCTTGCTTTATTGTTACAAGCAGCTTAGTTTGTTCCTTATATACTGCTGTAATCTCGCCTTTTGTAGCTCCCACTATGTCCCAGTTATTCCTCATCATAGGATCCAGAATGCTTTCATATAACTCCTCTCTGGTAATATTGTATTCACCGATATAGATTACTTCTTTTTTTAGCCCTTCTCTCTTATCCCAATAATCGTCTGCACTTGCTACAAAGGAAGTCATCAACAGCGCAAGAGTTATGATTGCTCTCATCTTAAACCACCTAATGTTTATTTTAATGTGTAATTAACATTTAACTGCAAGTTAAATTTAACATTGCACCTATCCGTATATATGGATACGATCAGCGTGTTGTATATGTACCACCACTTCCGTAGAATATTTGTTAGGCTGCGTCATATATATCTTAAAAGCACGTCCATATAATTTATTCCAATCCAGATTTACGCTTTTTATATGCCGCAGCTGCTTGTTCAAGTTATTTTTTTCTTTGTAAGTGTAGTTCTCGTTCTGCCTCATCGTAAAATCGCAATTCCTCACCAGTGGTCGGCAATCGACCATGAATACGATGATGTCGCTGTCGCATTTCGTTAATTAGCGATAATAGCTTACTACGATCCTCTTCACTCCAACTGTTTATTTGTTCTTTCATCTGATGTCTTTTTCATGCCTGCATTATACATCAACTAATTCATTGCAGGATTGGTAACTATATCAACGTCCCCCCGTCTCGTTATATCTAGTAAGGCGTGCGGCATATTTTTATTGTTCATCATCAGTTGAAGTGAGACCTGACCATGACACCCTCGCATACGCACCGGTTCCCTTTGGAAGCATCTTCCTTGCAACGAGTCGGCCTTCAAACTCAAATTCATCACTAATTTTGACCACAAGTAGTTTATTGAAATTACCAGCACGTTTGACTTGTACTTGTTCTTTATCTTTTTCCGGAGAGATGGTTTTAATTTCTATAAAGTCATTTCCGAGTTTACCATCCGAACCCTTTGTATGCGGCTTATGTCGCTGAATACCGTAGTAGATTTCTGCAAACAGTTCACCCAGTTCACCCCAAATTTGAAGGTAACGCCCAGTTCTGGCGTGGTACGACATTGCATTCTCGACCAATCCGTAGAATATACTTTCCAGTTCAGAATCTGGCTGTGACTGCCACGATTGAAATTCCTTCTCTGAAAGCGGCTCCCACTCCCATGGATTATACCCACAAGCAGCAGCGTCAGCTATTTGCTCTGAACTATAGCCCTCATTTTGCATGTCATACAGAAAGTCCCAGTCGCTCATATGCTTATTCACCTAATAGTTATATTAACGAGGCACCGCGTCTTGATGTGTATTCTAGGTTCAAGGCGAACCAGAGCCAGAGCGATAACACTCAAAGTGCTGACTGACAATCCGGTAACGCTCAGAGAAATCATCAATTCAATCTGATTTCAACCACTTCACGGCAGACGATTGTTTCTACCCGCCCTCAAATATGCTCTGTACCATAGAAATGCTATACCCGCCACCAATAATGGATAGAAGACAATACCTGCTTCATCTATATCTAATAGACTAATCAATAACCTTTTATAGCCTTTATTGCCAATCTCATACGCGCCTATCAACACTACGACTACTGCGAGTAAAAATGACAGATAACCTAGAATGCCTAGAGTCTTATCAACAAGTTTCAGCTGTTCTGGCGTCATACTATTTCCTCTGGCTACTCTGAGTGATGTACTGAAGGGATTCCTGGTGAGCTCCTTATAACACCTCGACTCTATCGCGATGTAATGAATTCCATGTTTACCTCGATCTATTCCAATTAGTCCTTTTTCTATTCGTGCTTTGCTTATACAACATGAATTTTAAGACCGTTGGTGGGTATATTGACCGTAGATGAAGGTGTATTCAAGCTTATATTTGGCAACTTATTACGGGTCCATATCAACATTAACACAAATTCTCTGAGTGACTTAGTTAGGTCTCTAAGTGGTATCTTTGTTTCCGGATCTGCATGGTGGGCAATCCTGTTTCGTACGGCAACACAAGTAGACAAGAACTTTGGAACTGTCAAGCCGCATATCTCTGTCGGTTTCTCAATCTGCCTACCAAGTCGAGTTAGCGCTGCGCGGAATGACTCTTCACTCAATGATCCCAAGACACCTTTCAATGAATCTGCCTCTTCAGGCAACAATGGATTTGTGTTATCCGCAGCGTATTCCCCTAGCTCTCCAATAAAATGCTGTAAAGCTTCCTTTGCAGCATCACTACGATGATGCCGCTCTATGAGTTCCTCTAATGCAAGATAACTTGCTAGAAATGATGCTTTGTCTGAAGCTTCTTGTGTGGCAAGGCAAAGAATCTGAAGTGCATCCTCGGATTGCTTGTCAAGGTTAATATCTAGATTCCAAAGTGTTTTGATACCTTCAAACAAATATTCGGAATCTCTGGGTTTGACAACGACATTGCCACTGACAAATAGTTCATGGTGAAGTCCATCGTCCGGATAAACAGATATTCCCCAAATGCTATCGACTAGAGTTGCTCCTCTCTCAATATTCACTTTACGCTTAAATTTATCTGTAGCCCGGCACGTTACTCTATTCCCGACAGGGATGTTCAATCCTAACCCTAGAATTGTGTTTAGAAGGCGTAACCTCACCCTAAGTGATTCTGCAGCAAAAGTAGCTGCTTCAGCTGACTCGAATCCAGCTCCGTCAATATGATAATTTGTAGCGGCATCTAGTGTTTCTGCATTTCTTGCAGCAACCTCAAGCATCTGACCATCTGATACTTCGAATTGAAAATCCGGCTCTTTAATTGCAAACTTTCCTGCCAACACCGAAGCAAAACGCAGACGGAATCGATAAGGTCCAGAATTATTCATTGCAAGCACCACATGGCATACTCGGTCATTTTGCCCAACCCAATTCTCTTACAATCAATCCAACTGCTTGCACAGCAAATTCTGCATCGGTTTCTGTGGGTGGTCGAACTGAGCGTTTTTCCTGTTCAGAGTTTTTACCACGACCATGGAGTCGAGCAATCGCCCGAGCTTGGCCTGCTATTACCTGATTCTGCTGATTGTGATTGTCGTAGGCGTTGGCAAGAACTCCCAAATCCTTGCCAGATTGTGAGACTCCTGCATCTTGGAGGTATCCACTAAGAATGGCAGTTGCTGCCTCACGGCACCGATCTATTACAGACTCAGGACCGGCACGATATAGATCTTCTGAAAGTATCTCTAGTTTTTCAACAATCCGCTCATAGTGTGCTGATGGAACGGCGTTTTGATTAAGATCAGGAAGTGCTCCGAAGACCTTGCGGGATTTCAGATAGACGAGCGGCTCGCCTGAAACCGTTGATTCAATATCGACAAGTGACCAGAGCGTAAACGACAGCTCATTGCCTAGAATAAAAAAGGGCCGCTGTATTGCTTTACTTTTCAGTTCTTGCGGCAAGCTGAACCCGCAGTAGGTAGCCAAGGATTTGTCCAAAACACCATTTGAGTCGATTCTTGTTCGCTCAATAGGAAATGCTGGGTGCGGTTGTACATGCCATAAGGCGGGTTGAGTACCTTCAGACCGCTTGAACAGGCGCCCCTTTCGGACGCGGCTGTTCGGGTCATATCCGAGATCGACAAGTACATAGTCCAGCGTCGATACGTCACGTTGACGATTATCCAGTGTGATGTCGTTCGACGACTCATCAACAATAGTAACAGCAAGGAGTGTTGGACCAGGCCAAATAGGATAACCCCAGTTGGACGCGCCCTCATAAACAAGAGAGGAATTACTTGAATCAATACCAAGCGTTTTCATCGTTCAATCTATTCCAATATATCTTACAACGATGCTTC
The DNA here is from genome assembly GCA_040506775.1 of Candidatus Thiodiazotropha sp. GTDB lineage: Bacteria > Pseudomonadota > Gammaproteobacteria > Chromatiales > Chromatiaceae > Thiodiazotropha. The sequence goes on along the minus strand of JBEVWC010000002.1, from coordinate 460,548 downwards.
AAACTATTTACCGAGTATATCTCTTGCCATTTGTCGTAATGCTGCGCGCTCTTTAGGATCTGCCCAAATATGTTTATGTGCCCACGGCGGAGTATAGCTGGTACATTTTCGCGCATCTGATATATATTCTCCTACTATTAGCAGAGCAGGATTTAGTCTGCGAGGTCTCCAATCAAAATGACTGGCAATAGTATCAGCAGAGATACAAATCGATTCATTCTTTGATTGGTTCGCAACATATACTGCAAGTGATGCCGCATCTACTTCCGGATACCATCCATGAACGAACGGATCAAATACTTTAAAAAAATCATTATATATTTCTAAACTACCCAGCGAATTTACACGCTGTGACAACTCTAAAAGACCGATATGTGATAACTCGCCACATGCTTCTATTAGTTCTTCTAGCACTACGTCGGGCATCTTCCCTAAAAGATCGCTTATCTCAAATGGTTCTGCTATGCCGTCAACTGATAAGGAGCTAACAACAAGACCTACTTGAAAAGATAGATCCGATATAGACATACATTGTGAAAGTCGTTCTACCGCACCTTCCAATTGGTTTAAAAGGTTGGTTACATCTGATCGCCAGCGATCAATTTCATTATCAAACTCTGATTGAATAAATATTCGGCCATATTTTGCAATAGCACTACCAACAAAAGGGATATTCCCTAGAACTATTTGTTCTAATGAGCTTCTTATGATTTCTTTCTTTATATCCTTTGTAATAGGTTCAACTGGCACTTATTTATCCTTTAGATTAGATCTTGACCAATTACGTTCGAAGTACGCGATCACATTTGACGGAACTATCCGGTATCATGGTGAATATTAAATTACTTGCGATGAACGATTCCGATTCGATCCCTCGATATACCGACTTGCTTAACCAAGCCGCCATACTTACTTCAATTGCTGCGTTTTCAACGGCTTCACCTAAGTCACTGTTGATCGCCACCTGAATAAGACTCTTTCCAAGAGCAGGAACAGCGCCGTTAGCCCATTCCTCGCCTCTCTCTCGTATAATGCTTTCTTTAGATTCTGATAATTCTATCAACGCATACGGATTAATCTCAGTCCTACTATGAACCTGAATAGGTTTCATCTTCGTTCAGTGCAGTATATTCGATTTTCATCTTGTCCGTATAACGATGGCTAATTCAAATGTCTTCACCTTCAAACCTCATTTCTCATCGCGCGGATCACGGTATGTATAGTCGCACTCGTCACAGAAAAATACATTTTGTTCACGAATGGTCCGTGTGTAGCACTTCGGGCAGGTCGGTCCCCCCCGAGGGGACGGCCTCTGTCCGTTGGCCCCAGTGCGACCAGTTACGTGGTTCAGTGTTTGTGTGCTGTACATTGTATAATTCTATCCCATAATTAATATTATTCACTTGAATGCTGAGAATGATTGTCACCTTTGCGGGGTTACTCCTAGTTATTGGCGGATAGCAAACCGCACAAATTTCTTAACTTTTCTAAAAGCTCATCAAAAGTAATTATCTCTACATCCTTAGAGTTTTGGCGGAATATTTCAAAAGATTTCTGCATATCTACCGTTATTTCTCCATCTTTATCATTAGGCATTATTCCGATAATAAGGGCGCAATTTACCGAATACGTTTCCATATTATAGATGCGGGACGCTTCTTTTATGGAGGCGATATTTTTTTGTAAGTTATATTTTTGATCTAATGCCTGACTGAGAGAACCAGTGAGTTCAACGGATGGAGAGTAAACGCCATCTCTATATTTCTTCCCAAGGATTGGAGTTTGCGGCGTTTTAATCTCAATAATTGCAGTATTATTTGTCTTGGAATTCTTGAGCAAAAAGTCTGTAATCTTGTTACCGGTTCCTTTGACTTTGATTCCCCCAACGGAAGCCTGGTCTTGAACCTTTATAATGGGGCATCCAAAGATCATGCTTAGTATGAAGGGATTTTCATTAAACAGATTTTGCCAATAGGATTCATTTAATTTCTTCTCCAGCGCCTCATTGTATTTGATAATCAGGTTTTCAAGTGTAACCAGCTCTATGTTATCTCGTAGTTTAAGAAGCTTTTCAGGTTGATCCTGAGAAATTTTCTTGGCGTTATTTTCGACAATTGATATTGATACTATCTGGTCAGACTTTGAAAGAGCTACGTTTACATTTTCTACATCTTTTGCAACCAGTTTATTGATTGGTGTATTCTGAATTTCAAGTGGCCTTATTGGATAGTTTACATCCTTAAGAAAATAGGCTAGAAGATTATTGGCTACAGATTTCCTTACAGCACGGGATGCCGATTGAGAATTCCTGATGACCTTGTTTAATTCCTTTCTGATTTTTTCAAACTGTGCATAGCTAAGAGTTAATATTTTATGCTCTGTATCTAATTCCGCCTTATCCAAATGAGCGTCTTTGATAACGAGATGCTCAGCTCCGATAGATTCAATGCCAGATACTAAGGGCTGCAAATCTTTAATCAGTCCCAATCCATAATCAAAATCCTTCACAAAACCGGAAGGTAACTCCTCGAACAAGTACTTGACTTCGCCCACACTCTCTGGAAGATGCTCACCGAAACCTTCAAGAACAATAGTTTTAAGAGATGGGTATTTAGGTTTTAAGAAATCTTCGCTTGTCGTAAAAGTATTAATAGGATGAATTTCTACATAATCCTTTGTGGTGTTTATATTTAGTAAGTTCGTCCTATATTTTTCTGGGCGTCTTACGTCAAGATTTTTCTGCGCCAATACCTCTTCATGAGGAATAAAATAAACTCCGATATGCCCTTCATGGATTTCTTCTATTTCAAGAGTTCCTTCTGGTCTCTGAGAAATATTTCTTGGAAATATTCTTGCCATCTGAAGTGCCTTTTTATATTCCTGCGCCAATTATTCGCTGCATACTTTGCCCCAACTTACTTAAGTTAGACTTTGCTTACCCTCTTGATTTATTGTGCATTGGTAGCCCGTTCACTGCATCCAGATCCTTTTGCTTGGGGCTGTTGGCTACCCGACTCATCTGCCGGATGCTGATGCCCCAACGCTTGGCGATATCCTGTAAATCCCAACCCTTCTCCCTGGCTTTCTTGTGAAACGGTGTCTTATTGTTACTGGTCATATACGTCTAGTCTTTGAGATTAAAACAACTGGTCAAATATGTCCAGTAATCTATCAGGAAAAAATAATTTTGGGTAGGGTCAGTCCCTGACAGGTAGTTTTGAAAGCCTGTTCTATACGAAAATCCCAGGCATCGATATACACCAGAGTCATATCCGGACTGGCATGCCCAAGTATGCCCTGGATCTGCTGAAGGTCACGACCCTTGCGATCCAGCCAGGTAGCCAGGGTTCGACGGCCAGAGTGGCTGGATCCGCCATGGATGCCGGTTTGCTTTATGAGTTCTCGAACCAGATTCTCCAGTGAACCACAGACCATCGTCTCTTTCCGATTGCCTTCACTATCTCGGTACCGCTTTACGTTGAACGCAAGCTTCTGCCATCGCTTGCCCTTCAGAGAAAGTAAAACAGGGCTTTCAGGCGCAAGGCCGCCGTAGGCGCCATTAGGAGACAGCATGACTCGATCCTGAAGTCGCTGTGCCTTGAGGTTCTCAAGTGCTTCACGTTGCTGTGGGACCAGTATGTAGATTGTTCGCGGTTTGCAGGTCTTAGTGTATCTGGCCGGGATTCTGAAAGCCTCCTTCAGATCCCCTGTCGGGAAATAGATGTCTTTGATTCTCAGTTGAGCGGCCTCATTGATCCGCAACCCACTGCCAAAAAGCATCCAGATTAGCGCAACATTTCTTGTGCCAGTTTCTCCACGCGATGCCGCCCATAGGATATGAGCGAGTTGTCTGGGATGTTCGATAATCTGTGCTTGTCCAGAACCGATCACTATTTCTTTCTTGAGTCGCCTGACTGGCCTGTTAGCTCCCACGGATTACTCCCTCGAATATCACGAATCCAATCATATCGGTAGCTGTGATACTGATTGTTGTTTCTACCCCAATCCTCCTCAAACCTAGCAAATCCGGGCCATCATGGGAATATTCACTAAGGCGATATAGAGGCCTCACCCGCAGTGTCCTATGCTCTCGAGGAGAGGGGTTACTGAGCTGGCATCTAGCGTGAGAATTCGCGCTTGAACAGACACCATGCTATAGCATGAACTATCCTCACACGTCATACGAACCAGCCTAGAAAAAATGACTGTTTTGCTGATTCCCATGAATGATGGGCGATCTGATAAGTAGACCTGGTCCAACAGTCAATCGAAGCCACCTCACCAAGAGTTTAGGTCGAGAAAGTCATTGACGATAGCCAGGCTGACTGCTGAAATTCTGCCGTTCAGGCTAGTGGCAACTATAGCAGCACAAATTAAACTAGCTGTGCTTCGAAGTACAAGTTGGCACTTGTCATTAGAAAATATCCGGCATCATCCTCTGGTAGCTATGTTGGAAATTCACTATACGTATGTACTAAGCAAGCTTTTACCATCAAGGCAGCAATCGGATGTTTTGAATGAACTGTGTTCGGAGGTGTCATGAGACCATTTCCTACGATAATTTTACTCCTGATGTTGATTTCGGGCAGACTGGCAGTGGCAGGCGATCCCACGCACATCAGTTGGGCCACGGCGACCAAAGGTGGCGGATTTCAACTGTACGGAGAGCAGGTGGCCGATGTGATCAACGCAACCGACGCACAGCTCAAGGTGGAGGTGCTCGCCACTCGGGGCAGTCGACACAACTTAAAATTACTCGAGGCCGGAGAGGTTGACGTTGGCCAAGTCGAAGGAAATGCCGCGCGCATTGCACTGGACAGCATCGGTCGCCCAGAAGCTGATCTGAAGGTACTGTCTGTGATGTACCCCAACCCCGGGATGTTCGTGGTTCGTGGTGATTCGAATTACCAGAGCATTGACGATTTGAAGGGCCAGCCGATTGCCTTTGGCACCAAGGCTTCCGGGCTGCGCATACTGGCGAACGATGTACTGGATGGCCTGGGCTTGAAACCGGACAAGGATTTTCAAGAGATTATTCTGGACAAGGCGGCGGATGGTCCAAAGCTGGTGATCGCAGGCAAGGCTGAGGCCCTCTGGGGTGCGGGCATTGGCTGGCCCGGTTTCGTCGAAGTGGCCAGTGGTCCGGCAGGCGGCCGGTTCATTCCGCCTACTCCGAATCAGATCAAGATGATTCTTCAGAAATACCCTCACCTTCAGGAGATGACAGTGCCCGGTGGCACCTACCCCGGACAGATACAGGACATTCCGTCGGTCGGCCTGTGGTCTCTGATACTGGTCAGAGCTGACCTCGATGAAGAACTCGTTTACCGGTTGGCGCGCGCCATCGATCGTGGGCATGAAGCCTTGGTCAGCCGTTTGGCACAGGGCCGCTACACACAGGCAGCTAACACGGTTGAAAATGTACCCATACAGCATCTGCACCCGGGTGCGGCTAAGTACTATAAGGAAATCGGTTTGTTACCTGCGTTGTAATAGGAGAAAAAAGTCTGCGCGCATTACTTTACTTATTTTTTATATTGCTCCATCCAAAAACATTCGCAGTTCCTGCACCGCAGGCTATGACGGTACGCATCGCAGAATCCATCTTCACATCCGGGCACAGGGTCACCTGTGACTCATGCACATGATAGATGTTCCCACTGGTGGGATTCGGCCCGGTTGGCATGAAGATGGTGTAGATGCCGTTATCACCCTGATCGGTGATAAGCGCGGTGACTTCCGTGGGACAGTCTAGTCCGAATATTTTTACCCGCGCGACCTTGCCGTTTGAAAACGGTGAATTCTCCTTATCTCCGAAGATCTGAACGATCACCTCTTTGATCATGCGGTAGCCTGGGGCAAGCTGCTGCAGCCAGCTGTCGAACATTTTATGCAGATACAGGCCGATACTGGTTTTGACTGCCAATCCCACAAGAAAACAGACGAGTATGATGATTGCCACAACGATCAGGTCACCCACGATTTCCGGGACCCCATAGACCGCTACGGCTTCATCCGTCAGTGGTTGAATGGCGTCTGTGACCAGTTTAAACACCCATCGAAATACCAGGCCCAGGATTGCGATTGGCAGGATCACCACCAGACCACCGATGAGGGAGGTCTTGAACATTGCCTTGATTCGACCCGACAGGTTCATGAACGCGTACTCCTATACGAATGCCTTGCGGTTGGCGTTAACTCACGGTTAGAAGGTTTTTTACCAGATATCGATGGGGGTAACTATGATACAGGGGTATTTCACTAATACCCCCCCTCTTCTGCTATCCCTGCTATTAGAGACAGTATCGATAGTCGGCAGGAAGGCGGTATGCGTGGTGCGACTTGCCATTTATGGAAGGACAGAACCCCTAAGCTATTCGATTCTGCAGGACGATAATTCGGCGATCTGCAGATTGTAACTTGCGCCGGGATTCTCAGGAGAAGGCCCCTGGGTAAGAATCACAAGACCGCTGTTGTATCCCTGATCATGTAGCCAACGGCAGGTAAACGGCCCCCAATCATGCAGATCTTTGTCGACTTTGATCGGTTGCACCCCGTAGGAGAACTGCAACGCCTGGCACACCGCCTCGTCGGTGCTGAACGCGCTGACCCAGGCCGGCAGTCGGTAGCGGGTAATATTCCGGGCTGAGGCGCCTGAGCGGGTCGGCACCACCACAGCCACTGGGTTCAGCTTCGCCACCGCCTGTTGTACGCAGTGTGCGATCAGATCAGTGGGTCTGACACTGCCGCTGCGGCGCATGCGCTCTTCACGCACGAACAGGCCACGGCTGGGTTCGGTATCACCGGCAATCTGGGCCAGCATTTCCACCGCTTCCACCGGGTAGCGACCCACTGCGGATTCGGCTGAGAGCATTACCGCATCCGTACCGTCGAGAATGGCGTTGGCCACATCCGTGGCTTCTGCACGCGTGGGTCTGCGGTGCTCGGTCATCGACTCGAGCATCTGGGTTGCGGTGATCACCGGCTTGCCCCGTTGGTTGGCTTTCTCCATCAGATCTTTCTGTACCACCGCCATGCGTGAGATGGGAATCTCGACACCCAGGTCACCGCGGGCCACCATGATGCCATCGGCCGCATTGAGAATGTCTTCCAGGTTTTCCAGCGCTTCAAGGCGTTCGATCTTGGCGATCACGAAGGGTCTGCGCCCTGCTGCCTCCGCAGCCGCGATCAGGTCTTCGATGTCCTTGCCGCAGGCGACGAAGGACTGGCTCACAGCATCCACGCCCGCCTTCATAGCAAACTCCAGGCATTCCCGATCATGTTCGGTAAATGCTCCGAAGCCCAGGTCAATGCCTGGGAGACTCAGACCCTTTCTCGAGGAGAGTTCGCCCCCTGCGCGCACTTCACAATGGACCTCAGTCCCCTCAATGGCCTCCACCTTGAGGGATATCAGGCCATCATTGAGAAACAGTTTGTCATCCAGTGACAGTATCTTCGGCAACTGCTTGAGACTGACTGAAACTCGCTGGGCATCACCCGCGATATCCTCGGTAGTCAGAACCAGTCGGTCGCCGATCTGCAGTTCCACCGGTCCTTCGGGTATCTCGCCGATGCGCATTTTAGGACCGGGAAGATCGGCCATGATCGCCAACCGCTTACCGGTTTTCTCAGCTGCCCGGCGCAGCTTTAAGATGTTTTCCTCGTGGGTGGCGAAATCCCCGTGAGAGAAATTGAGGCGGGCGATATTCATCCCGGACAACAGCAACTGCTGCATGACCTCTTCTGAATCGGATGCCGGCCCGATGGTGGCGATGATCTTCACCTTGTTTGACGGATTTATCACGGACAGGCCCCTCGGAGGTAAAACAAAACAACTTTAGTTTACGAACTTTCGATGAAACTTTTGTTATGAGGTCTCAGAATGTCGCGAGTACCCCTGTTAAATACAAGGTCACTCTATCGGCTTTGAGGCCTCAATCGGCCGGGCGTTTCAGGCACGATCCACGGGAGTTCGACGTCCCAGTCACTCTGAGTCAAGAAACGCTCAAACACAAGCATTTGATTCAGGTCTGAAGTTACCAGGGTGGACGTTAGAATCGTTACGCGAAACGGGTGACACTTTCCGAGCCCCGCCCTACTCTTCTGCTGCCCCAGCCTGGTGCAGGAGCTCCCATTGCATGGCAATATCAGCCCACTTTCCATGCACTGAAAACCGGATTTGAACTGCTTCTGATACCAGCGGGAATTAATCTCCTCTTTATCACGCAGTGAGGCTGCATCAAGAATAACCTGTTCAATCTCTCGCCTATCCAGCGCGGTTTTTACTGGTTGCAGGAGGCGTCAAAATGGTTTTTTATACGACGTTTAATATTTGACGTTGAGAGCTGAACATGTCCTACGCCCTTCGCAACACTCTGCTGGTGTTTGTCTCGATACTCATCCTGGTTTCCCCGATTAGCCAGGCAGATGAGCTTGATCAGATTTTGAAAAGGGGGACATTGCGCGTAGGTGTATCCCTGTTTGCGCCCTGGACGATGCAGGACAAATCCGGGCAACTCACCGGCTATGAAATCGATGTCACGACCAAACTCGCCCAGGACATGGGCGTGAAGCCCGAATACAAGGTTTATGTTTGGGAAGACATCATTCCCGCGATCATCAACGGGGAGATCGATATCATTGCCGGAGGCATGGCCATCACGCCCGCCCGGGCATTGAAGGTCAATTTCTCCCTGCCCTATGCGGACTCCGGCATCTCACTGATCGCTAACACAAAAAAGACAGCGCATATTAAGGAATTCTCTGCGCTCAATCAGCAGGGTATTACCCTCGCGGTGGTTGCCAAGACAGCCGCTCAGGAGTTGGCCCGACAGCTGTTCGATAACAGCACGATCCGGGAATTCGAGACCGCGGATGCAGCCGAGGCGGCAGTGCTTGACGGTGAGGTTCACGCCTGGCTGGCCTCGAGTCCGCAACCTGAGTTTCTGGTGATGCAACATCCGGATAAGGTGGATATGCCACTGCCTAAAGCGCTCGTGGGTTACAAGGCGGGCTTTGCCATCAAAAAGGGTGAGCAGGAATGGCTCAATTTCCTCAACGCCTGGGTGACTGCGAGACAAGCGGATAAATGGCTCGATGCAACCCATAGCTACTGGTTTAAATCTCTGGACTGGGCAAAAGGATCTGAATGATGCGTGCTGCTCTGGTCATTTCACGGGCCCTGCCCCAGGAACGCAGTCCATGGTTTTACATTGTGGCAGCCATGTCTTTCTCATGGGCGGTATTCGCCCAGGGAAACGATCACCTGAACCTCTCTCTGGATGCCCTTGATTCACGACAGACAGAGGCATTACGTGGTAATGCTGGCGGGTGGCGAGAAGGCCCTGCGGACACAATGGAGTGGCGGAACCCGAGTCAAGACGAACCCACGAGCAGGATCCGTTTTGGCTATGACTCAGCGTATGACCAGATCAGGGCACGGAATTCCCGGCCCCAGATCGACCAGAGCCCTAGTCAGATCAAACCGAGTACGTTGTTCCGAATGGAGCTTTGAACAACCCCTGATCGAATAAAAAGAGATATTGAAATCCCGGCATATGCCGGGATTTCCGTTATGTTGATCAACAAGGATGTATCAGATGCCGGCCGATCATCCCTCGTCGTCGCTGGTTGAGGGTTTGCGGGCCATGAACTCGTCGAATTCAGCCTGGTCCTTGCGACGTTTCGCATCGAATCGAAATGCTTTGAATGCCTCCGCCCGCTTCTTGATCTCCTCCTTGATTTCACGGATGCGGTCGTGTTGTGTCTGTTGGAATTCATTGAAAATGGTGTTTTCACTATCCCGGTAGACCTCGGAACGACGGTTACCAAAAAATTGCTGCCATTTGTCACGCACCCAGCCAGGGAGCTCCTGAATCGGGTGACCGAGAATTGTCCACACCAACACGGCGAATCCCAAGGGTGGAAAGATGACGAAACCCAACACCATTGCGACCAGATTTGCGCCGCTCCAGTGACCACGGCAGTTTCCCATGCGACCGTTGAAGTACTCTCCACGCGAACGATCCGCCGTTGAATAGTCTGATGAACACATCGACGTTATCCTCCAAATAATTACAGGTATTTCAGTGCCATATGACATATTTGATGCTCATATGTTAACACTGTTAACTTACAATTTAGTTGATTTCAGGCGGCATTTCAAGGATTCCGAGAAAAAATGTTAACAGCGATAACTTTTAGTGCTAAAACTTAAAGAATGAAAAAGAGCAACAGTCACTACCATCACGGTCATCTGGCAGAGTCCCTACTCGACGCGGTGGATGAAATCGCCACACAATTCGGCATTGAAGCCGTCACCCTGCGAGGTTGCGCAAAGCGCATCGGTGTCTCCCCTGCTTCGGCTTTTCGCCACTATGCAGATAAACGTTCACTTTTGACGGTTTTCGCGACCCGTGCGTTGAATCAACTCGCGGACTCCATGGAGGCGTCCATGTTGAAGGCCCAGGAATCGGGCGAGGATGCACTGCAGGCGGTGTGCATGGCCTATGTGCATTTTGCCCTCACCAAACCGGCTTTTTTTCGTGCCATGTGGCGTGAGGAGATGATCTACTCAGGGGATCCTGACTACCTTGCGGCGACACAGCGACTGGCCGGTTATCTGCAGGAAGGATTCCTGAAGACCATCGCAGACGAGGATCCCTGCGACTTCAGTCCCCAGGAACTTCTGGCGTGGTCCACGGTGCATGGATTGGCGTGTTTGTTTGTTGACGGCCCGGTGGCCCAGGAGAAGAGTACGGAGGAGAAAATGGGTTTGGCGAAAACGGTGTTGACGCAGTTGACGCCGGTATTCACCCAGCAACGAAGTTGATTTTTAATCAACCACACAGATTTGTATGCGTTAATTCAGTAGTGGAAGCCGAACACGATTTCATAACCATGGTACTGGTTATCACCTTTGAGGTAGTTCAATCCGAGCTTGAGTGATTGGGCCTCCCGGTCTGTGTTGTCGATGGCCAGTTGCAAGGCATAGCCAAAGCTCCAGAGAGAACTGAAACCCAGGGCATCACGGTTGTCACCCATGAATGTGATATTGCCCAGGTGGACAATGCCGGAGATGGGAAAGTTCTCTCCTATCAATCCCAGTGGTTGATGCAGGTCTGCGGCCAGGTGCAAGGTATCCGTATTTTCCTTGAAACCGACAAAATCACCCGATTCAGCAAAACTCGAGATGTAACTGTGGATGTAGTGCACACTGCTCGCCAGATCGAGATTTCCGTAATCCTGTCGGTATTCCAGACCGGCAACGAGGCTCCCCAGACGGGCATTGGTTGACCAGTTGAACATCAGATTGTCAACAAATGGCGCAAGTTCCTCGATCAAACCCTTGTAGTCGGAGTCGTTTTCAAAGCGGGCCAACCCAACATCGAGCCCCATCGCAAAATTCCAGTTTTGCGAAATGGGCCGCTTAAGAACCAGGCCCAGCGCACCACTGTAGGCGGTATATTTCGTATCCAGATTATCGGAAGATGGAAGGCCAACCAGGATATTGTCGGATTCAAACGTGGCGTAATTCAATCCACCACGAAAATAATAATCCCAGGATTCGATGGAACCGTTATTGAGCAGTAAGGGGAATTTATAGATATCGAACCGATTCTCAGGTTCTTCGTCGCCATACAGTGTAATGCCCGTCACATCAGGGTCGGTCACGAATCCCACTAACTGGGCATAACCGGCGCCTGTATTGGATCCCCTTTCTGAATCGGCAATTACATCACGTATGCGATTGATCTCGTCTTGTGTGTATGCGAACACCCCCTCGATATAGGTCAGGGATATCGCAAGCAAGATCGCAGGCATCGATCTGGACACCATGCCAAACCACCTCAGTAGCTGGGTGAGGGAACAACGATGAGTATATCACCGGTCTTCACACCTTGATCGACTATCGATGATTTGTGTGTCTCAGGCCGGGACTGTGTCTCTTCAATTACCTGCAGTTCGCGCTACCTGGTCATCAAGCAACCCGATCATCCGCCACCCGGTATACCGGGTCCTCCATCATATTCACTTCCACCAGGTCACCGGCCTTGACCAGCAGATTCTGACACTCCTGGCTGAGATGGCGGATATGCAGGGTTTTCTGCGCGCGCATGTAGCGATCCGCCAAAGCGTCAATGGCCTCAAGCCCCGAGTGGTCGTAGACCCGGGTGTTGGCGAAGTCGACGATGATCTCCTGGGGATCGTTCTTCGGATCGAAGATGTCGGCGAAGGTTCGCACGGATCCGAAAAACAGGGGTCCTCTCAGATGGTAGTACTTGATGCCGTATTGATCGATGCGTGTCTCGGCGGCCATGTGTTTTGCGTGTTCCCAGGCAAACACCAGGGCGGATACCACCACGCCCACGATGACCGCGATGGCCAGATCGCTCAATACCGTGACCACGGCAACCAGAATCCCGACAATGGTATCCGGCAGGGGGATCCGCCCCAACAGACGAAAGCTGGCCCATTCGAAGGTTCCCAGCACAACCATGAACATCACACCCACCAGAGCGGCTACCGGTATCATTTCGATGAGACTCGACCCCACCAGGATGAACATCAGCAGAAACAGCGCTGCACTGACACCGGACAAGCGTCCCCAGCCTCCAGAGTTGATGTTGATCATGCTCTGGCCAATCATGGCGCACCCACCCATTCCACCGAACAATCCGTTGACCGCGTTACCGACTCCCTGGCCGATGCACTCCTTGTTACCACGCCCCCGGGTTTCAGTCAGCTCATCGATCAGGCTCAGGGTCAGCAGTGACTCAATCAACCCTACTCCGGCCAGGATCACGGCATAGGGCAGCACGATCCGCAGCGTATCCAGGGTCAGGGGTACTGCGGGAATATGGAAAACAGGTAAGCCTCCGGCGATGGTGGCAGAAGGATCACCCGACAAGTCACGCAGGACATCCTGAACGTTACGGGTGTCCAGATCGAGACCGATGACCAGTAGGGTCACGCTGACAATCGCCACCAGCGATGCGGGTATGGCAGAGGTCAGCTTGGGCAGAAAATGGATGATCGACATGGTGAGCGCCACCAGGCCCAACAGGGTCCAGAGCGGAATCCCGCTCAGCCAGATCATCTCACCCCCTTCACCGGGAATCTGGAATTGCTTCAATTGAGCAAGAAAGATGACGATCGCCAAACCGTTTACGAATCCAAGCATGACAGGATGCGGGACCATGCGAATGAACTTTCCAAGACGCAGGATACCGGCGCCAATCTGCAAGGCTCCCGCCAGCAACACAGCGGCAAACAGGTATTCGACGCCATGCTCGGCAACCAGGGCAACCATGACCACTGCCATGGCCCCGGTCGCCCCCGAGATCATGCCCGGTCGGCCGCCGATGAGTGCCGTGATGATACCCATCATGAAAGCGGCGTGCAGACCGACCAGGGGCGCCACACCGGCAACGAAGGCGAAGGCCACGGCTTCAGGCACCAGGGCCAAGGCGACGGTCAGACCAGAGAGTACGTCATTTTTGACACACTGCTTTCCCGGGCAAGTCAGCTGAAACATGGATACCTCGCACTGCGTTCCGCAAAAAGCGGCGAAGTATACCAGCACTGGAATATCCATTCGATCGGTAATTCAGGGTGCCATGGTACGAACCGGGTCATCGAATGTGATCACGAACAGGCTTACCGATCCCCGCCGGGAAGCCGGATCGAATACCTATTCACTGATCTGTATCGATCACTTCAGCTGCTGTTGCAAGTTGCGTAACCCACTGAGGGACAGGAAAAAATTCTTCTAGGGCGTATGCTGCCGGGGGTTAATGAGACTCTTGGGGCGGGTTTCGCCACCGGAATCCATTCTCCGTGCTTGAATTCAGCCGTCTGTCAGGTCTTTTTGTATGTCACCTGGAGGTCATTGCCGAGTATTGAAAATGTCGGTGGTATGCCTTCGATGCTGTTTCCCGAGAATTGTTCTACGCTGATTCGGGGTGTATTGGCACAGCTGAGCACTGTGTAGGCCCTGTTGAACACAAACCCCCTGTCTTCAGAAACCCGGAACTGGAATGTCACCTGATTGGTATGCAGCGTCATCTCACCCGTCACGTTCAATGTGGTGGTGTCGCTACCCAGCCTTGCACTGATGATCCCCCCGCTCAAATCAAGTGCACCGATACTGAGTCCTGCCGTATGGGCACTGATATCGAGTACCGCATTGCCAAACAGCTGTACCCGTGAGGTACCTCCGGAAGCTTGATCATAGAAGAGGATACGCCCGCCTGCCCCCCCATTTGTACCGCCATAGGCGATCAGGGTGGCTTGGCCGGCGCTGGAGGTAGCCGAAAATACCGTATAGCCGCCCGCTATACCCTTTGCATCCCCTCCCAGATTCATCAGCACAGCATTCCCGGCGTTGGGCGCCTCGCTATGAGGGGTGTCAGCGCCGTATACCGAGAACTCCGTGAAACCGGCGGCCCCGCCTTCACTGATCGCGGCGTGGTTATAGATTCTCGCCTTACCGGCACTCGGCATGTAGCTGCAGGGAAGATTGACGGAAAAAAGGGTATGCCCGGCACTCGACTTCTGTTCGATGGTACTGCCAAAGTTGACGATGGTGGCGTCTGCGGCTGTGGGTGAGCCGTATTTCGCGGAGAACTCCATATGCCCTCCCCCGCCCTGTTCGCCTTTGCGGGCACCGAAGTTGAAATACATGCCCTGGCCGGCCGAGGCGCCGCCCGGAGTCGTGTGCGGGGGATTGTTGTTGAAACTGGTGACGCCACCGTAGGCATCCGCCGCCTTTGCTGCATAGTTGTAAAAGTACCCGTTATTGCCATTTGCTGTGGCATCGAACGCCACATCGCCTCCGTTCGCCTTGGCATGGCTGCCACCCCAATTGTAGAACGTGGCCGAGCCTGCGCTTGAGCAACCATAAAACTGGGTATTGCCTCCGTCACCACCTGAGACGGTACCACCCACGTTGGTGAAGTTGGCCTGGGATGCCGTGGCATTGTCATGAAAGACCACGTTGCCAAAGGTATCCCCGTCCGCGCCCAGGCTGCCGTAGATCATGAATCGTGCCCGGTCCGCGGTTGAGGCATCGGAAAAACTGATTTCGCCGCCCACCGTGTTGTGTTCGGGAGGGGCCGCGGCTCCGGTCCAGGCCTTGAACGACGCGCTGCCCGCCGAGGATTGGTCGCAAAAGCTGATCACACCACCCCCGTATCCGGATTCGCTGACGGGTCCTGCACAGTAGTGAATGTCGTCCCCTCCCGCGGATGCAGTATGGGTAAACCTGAGTTGCGGCTGGTGATATCCGCTGCTGGTGGCCGCGACGATGAAGCTTTGAAGCTTTCCGGAACGGTTGGAGACTCCGCTACCGGTCACGCTCAATGCCGGTGTGGTGGAAGGTCCGAAGGCCAGTGTATAAGCCGGTGCGTCCTCGGCGAAGCTGATTTCACCGACCTCTGCCTCACTGGTCACCGAGAAGGATACAAGGGTCTGTGTGGCTGTGCTGAAGCAGGCATCTTCCGAAGGAACACCGCACGGGGTCCAGTTTTCGGGAGTATTCCATACGCTGCTGTCCGCCCGGGGGTTCCATTTTGACTGGGTCATTCAGTCCTCCTGATTTCGTGTCCACGGTGATGCCTTGAAGGCATCGGCGATTAAACTTGACCGTTCTGCGTATCCGTCTTGACCTCCGGTGCTGAATGCACCTGGTTTCGCCCCATGCGTTTCGCCCGGTAAAGCGCGATGTCCGCCTCGCGAAGCAGTTGTTCCGTCGATCCCACCACTCCGGGAATCATGGTGGCGGTACCGGCGCTGATGGTGACAACAGCCCCCGCTGACGAGTGCGCATGTTGGATGCCCAGTGACTCCACAGCATGGCGAACCTTTTCACCCAAATGGGCCACGCCGTCACGATCGGTATTAGGCAGGATCAGGATGAACTCCTCACCCCCATAACGGGCAACCAGATCGGTAGGTCTCATCAACTGTGCATAGACGGCTTCCGCCACCGCCACCAGACAGTCATCACCGGCCTGGTGGCCATAGGTGTCGTTGAACGCCTTGAAGTGGTCGACATCCAGCATGATCGCAGAGAGTGGCTGCTTCTCGCGTCGCAGGCGTGTCCAGACTTCCTCGAGATAGCTGTCCGCACGACGTCGGTTCGCGACCCCGGTCAATCCGTCTCGGTCGGCGAGACCCTGCAGTTCCTGGTTGAGTTGTTCGAGCCGCGCGGTCCGTTCGACCACCTTCTGTTCCAGGGTGTGGGAGTAGTCCTGTACCTGCTCGTAAAGTCTTGCATTCTCGATGGCGACTGAAGCCTGAGCGGCCAATAGTCGGATTACCTCCACCCGTGCTTCTGTGAAGACCCCTTTGGCTAGGTTGTTTTCCATGTAAAGGATGCCTTCGAACCTTTCCCTGCGCAGGGGCACGCAGAGTACAGACACGGGTTTGAACCTGAGAATGTAGGGGTCATGCTTGAACTGACCATCAACCGCAGCATCGTGTAGCACCACCGCTTCACCGCTGTAGAGCACCTGACTGATCAAAGTTACGGGCAGCGGGATGCGATGGCCCTGCCCATCCGGCACCAGGGAGTGAGTCGGCACATCGTTGCCAGGTCGTTCACCTTCAGGGAGTTTGGCGACCTCAACCTTGAGTCGATCGTCTCTGCGCGCAATCAGGCAACCCCATTGACCTCCCGCGTTTTCCAGCAGTATGCCTATGGTGGTCGTCAAAAGTCGGTCGAGAACAATCTCACCGGAGATTTCCCTGGAAGCCTTCATTACGGAGGCCAGATCCAGATCAGAGTCCGCCAACAGGGTTTCGGCCTTATCCCCACCGGTAGCAATCTCCTGCAACACAGGATATTCCTGTTCCATTAGAATCACTTTCCGTCGGGCGCCCCAGCGATCGTAGAGATGGTGTGCCCCGCGCAGATAACCCTCGGCGGCCCGCTGACGCCCCAGTGTTAACAGGTGTCCGGCAGCGCGCTCGCAGGCCGTGGCCTCGTCGCGGAGAAACCCACTGTTGCGTGCCGCGTCGATCGCGGCGTCGTAGCGCTCCAATGCAATCTCGCGAGCACCATCCAGGCGTTGGAGCTCCGCCTCCATCAGGTACTGGAGATGCCGGAAATTGGCTTCGCAATTCTCCGCCCAGCGGGTCATACGGGCGAGATCCTGCTGCAGGCGTGCGCGGGTTTCCAGCTGTTGCGCCGGCACCATGTTCGGGTAATGGGTGGCGAGGGTAAGAAAGGCCACGATATAGAAGCGCACAAGTTGTGGCAGTGACATCGCCGACTTGATCAATGCATCCTGTTCGCGAACATGCTGGAGGGCTCCGTCATGATCACCATACAGCAGGCAGATCTCGGCATGATAGATATGGTAATTGGCGATTCCGGTCATGAACTGCCGCTGACGCATGCCGGCAAGACACTGTTCTGCATCAAAACTGTCATCGCTGAGGCTGCACGGGGAGTCGGTAAGTCCCAGCAGGTTACGTTGCAGTTGCAGGAACAGAGTGCCGGAATCGAGGGAATCCTGGTAGGCGCATTCTCGCACGATTTCCAGGTTCTCGGCATGCAACCGGTGGGCAGTCTCCAGGTCGAGGCTTGGGTCCCATATCACACAATCCTGTGCACTGTAGGCGAGATAGAGCAGATCTCCCGACTGGTAACCCGACTCGATACCTTTTCGAAACCAGGGTGTCAGACTCGCCCAGTGATTGTTCCAATGGTGCACGAACATGGCATATACGTAGATCACCCGGGCCCGCAACGCCAGGTCGTCGTAACGTTCGTTGATCGCCAGGCCCAACTGGGCATATTCATATCCGAGTGCAGGCTCATCCATCTCCCCGCACAACAGCATACCGTAGGCCGCATAGACGAAGGCGGACTCCGGACAGTTACCGGACCGCAGCGAGAGATTGACCGCCTTTAGCACCAGGAATGGAAACAGGTTGCCGCTCCCGGAAAGGAATGCCGCAGCGAAAATCTCCATCAGCAGCCGCATCGCCGCAAGAGTCGCGGGATCCTCCACGGGCGGCGCATCGACCAATTCCGCGATACGCCGTCCACGTATATTCGCATCGACAAGACGACGTTCTTCAAGGATATCCTCCAGTGAAGGATGATCCGTGATCGTCACCCCAAGCAGGGCCAGACCTTGAATGGCCGACTCGATCGATTCCTGCATCCGCCCCAGAGTCGCATACTGACGGGTGCGGATGGCCAGGATATCACTGCGTTCGAGGTCTGTCCGGGCATGCTCCAGGAGCACCCCGATCCAGTATTCCGCGGCATCGGTGCGTCCGGTCAGATAGGCGCAAAGCTGGGTCTCCTCCGCCAGTGAGCGCATCAGTGCCGGTAAGCTATGCCAGGGTTCGCCGGGCAGAAGTTCATCGGCCACCTGCAGATACGTGTAAGCGGATTCATAGGCTGAGGAGCGCCGGGCACGCACCCCCGCACGCAGGTTCAACTCAGCCAGTTGCAGACGCTCTTCTGCCCGATCGATCAGGGAACGCCCCTCGTTGAGATGGCCGACGATATCGATGAGCCGTTCTTCTGCAACCCGGTTTCCGGCATGCTGAAGCATCAGGCGCCCCACTGAGAGGTGAACCGCACTTATCCGCTGAAAATCGATCAGGGCATAAGCCGCCTGTTGTACACGATCATGCTGGAACCGGTAGAGGGGATTGAATGCCAATGACTCAGCCCCTTCCCCCACCAGCCGATAGTCACTGTTTAATGGCAATACGGTATGTTGTTTGAGTGCTGGCAACAGGGCTGCGGCGGTTTCCGCTACTGAGCGTTCATAGATCGCAGAAAGGGTGTGCAGATCGAAGGTGTTACCGATACAGGCAGCCAATTGCAGGGTCTGCTGGGTCGCCGGGTGGAAGCGGCGCAAGTTATCCACCATGAACGCAATCACATCATTGCTGACGCCGGACCAGCGAACCGCATCCAGGTCCCAGTCCCAGTATCCGCTGGCCTGATCCGCCCTGATGACACCTTCCTTGTAGAGTTGCCGTAACAACTCGTTGGTGAAAAACGGGTTGCCCTGAGCCTTATCGAAGAGCATGTCACTCAGTGGACGCGTCTCCCCCACGTCACGGTTCAAGGTGTCTGCGACAAGATGTGCCACCGAGTCCCGATCCAGCGGTCCGACGGGAAGCTGCCGGACGCGATTCTGCACCTGCAAGTCGTCAAGCAGCAGACGTAATGGATGCCCTGCGCTGACTTCGTTGCTGCGATAGGCGCCAATCAGGAGCAGATGGGTGAGATCCCGTGAAGTCACCAAACGGCGTAACAGATCAAGGGTCGGAGCATCACTCCACTGCAGATCATCGAGAAACAGCACCACCGGATGTCCTTCCCCGGCGAACACCCGCAGGAAATTCACCAGCACGATATGCAGTCGGTTACGCGCTTCTGCCGGTGGCAGTTCAGCAACGGCGGGTTGTGGTCCAATGATCAATTCCAGTTCAGGGACCAGATTCATCACCAGGATGGCATTGGGTGCCAGGGCGTCCAGTAGTTTGCGACGCCAGTGCAGCAACCGCGAATCCACTTCCGCCAGCACCTGCTGTACCAGTCCGCGAAATGCAGTGGCAAGCGCCGTATATGCCTCGCTGTGCTGATACTGCTCGAACTTGCCCTGTACCAGAAACCCTCGCTTGCGCACCAGGGGGCGATCGATTTCATTGACCAGTGCTGATTTGCCGACACCGGAATAACCGTGAACCAGGCAAAACCGGCTTTCCCCTGTGGTCGCCACCACATCGAAGAGTCCCAGCAATTCCTGCAACTCCCGTTCGCGACCATACAGGTTCTGAGGCACGAGGAATTTTTGCAGAACATCCTTTTCACCCAGTGCAAAAGGCTCGATGACGCGACCCGCGGCCAAACGATCGGCGCAATGAATCAGGTCATGGACCAATCCCTCGGTGCTCTGATAGCGGGACTCGGGATTTTTTGACAGCAGCTTCAGCACGATGGCGGAGACCGCCTCGGGTACGGTCGGGGCGATTACATGGGGTTCGGGCGGCAGACAGCTGATGTGGCCATACACCCACTCGAGCAGATCGTTGGCCTGGAAGGGGCGTGTTCCGGTCAACAATTCAAACAGCAGCACGCCCAGTGAATAGTAATCGGAACGGTAATCCAGATCACGATTCATGCGGCCGGTCTGTTCCGGCGAAATGTAAGGCAGCGGTCCCTCCAGGTGGCGCGACATCTGTACGGCCTGACGCTCCTGATCCAGTTCGGACGCGATGTTGAAGCCGGCCAGTCCAATCACACCCTCGTGAGGTTTGAAAAGCACATGTCGGGGGGTTAGCGCCTTATGCACGATATCCCGGGAATGAATGCCACCCAGGGCACGGGCAAGCTGCAAAGCAATCTCAAGCGCCTCCGCCAGTGGTAAACCTTCGCCCCCTGCTCGGGTCAGATGTGCATCCAGAGTATCTTCGAAGAGTTCACTTACTAGGGCCAGATTGCCACTGCCATGGGGCAGCAGGTCGTACACCTGTCGCACCCCCTCGACTTCAGTCAGACGCTGGGCGATATGCCACTCGCGCCGCATGCCTGCCACCTGCTGGCGATCCGGGTACTCGGCATCAAGTGTTTCCACGGCCAATTCCGCCCCATCAGCCAACCGCAGGGCGCGCAAAACCAGTCGCCCTGAGGTTCGGTACAGGGTCTCGCCAATCTCGAAGCCGGGAAGATTGAGCTCAGTCACCGGATTGTTTCCGTCACTCGACGTGCCTTTCAGACACCGAACATCTTACTGAAAGTGGCGCTGAAATCCTCGTGTGCGGTATCGCGCAGGGGATCCCCGTGGCCACACAGGGCGTGTTTGAACGGAACTTCTTTGAGCCGGGCAAAATCATCGCCCGCCGGTTCGGCACGTTGCACCCACACAGGGCCCAGGTTGGCCGGCGTGAAGAATCCCATTTGCAGCATCAGATCCCGCGAACTGTCGGAAAAAAATTCATCCGGAGCCCGCCAGTTCTGCAGGGCATCACAGGCAATCAGGATGCCGCCGTCCCGATCCAGGCGCAGAATACCCTCTGGAATCCGGGTGGTATGAAACTCGAACAGAGTGGCATCGGAAATCGGCAGTGGACCGTCAATTGTCAGTGTGCGGGTGGCCTGCAGACCGGTTTCATGCTGCATACCAGGCATGACCCAGTATTCCGCCTGATAACGATCCACATAAAAGGGATCGTCACGGCCGTGAAGCGAACCCAGCCGTACCACGTCGGTGACCTGACCCAGCCGCTCAAGTTCCTCCAGGCCGGCATCATCCAGGCGAACACTGTTAATGATGATCAGGCGCTCACCGTCACGTACCACGGTCATGTTACGGCTGAACTTCCAGTCCATCTCCTGCAGCACCGTTTCCATCGCTCCGCTGATGAAAAACACGCCCGGAAAAACCTCTTTCAGCCTGCCATGGGAAAGGGCTGGGGGAAATTGATCCATCGCATTACTCCTCTGAGTGGTTATCGTTGTAATTGTAGCGGCCCACGTAGCGATACTCCCTGGCATACTCTTTGAGATAGCCATTGAGATAGTCGAGTTGGGCCTGAGTAAGGCGTCCCTGCCTGATATCATCCATGGATTCTTCGCCGTTGCTGGTATCCAACCGCTTGAGATGAAACAGGGTCATGTCCCGCCCACCGAAGAAGCCCTGCAGATAGTCATGCAGGGGGCGAGCATGCGACATATCGAAAACCGCGCCATAGAGCGCAGTATACCGCGGATGTTGTGCCAATGACCGGGCGTCAAACACAGGAAAGTCTCCCGGGGGCACATGGAATGGCGGGTGCACATCGGAGCGATGCACCGGATGAGATATCAATGCGTTTACATATTTCGGATCGAGACCAGCCTGTCTTGCACCCTCGATGAGAATGTTGAGATAACGGCGACTCGGCAGGCATTGGTTGTCTATGAACTCCGGCATGCCGACATAGGTAAACGCATCAACCTGTGTTCCCTCAGCATCAACAGCGATCGTGATGCGCTGGTAACCATGGCCACAGGCCTCCATGGCGTCCAGGGAAGCCAGCGCGTCGTCGGGACATTCATACACGACACCCAACACCTGGTCACCCGGTAAGGCTGAGATTTCGACGTTCCCCACGCCACCCTCATGCCGGAAGAAATGCTGCACATTGAAACGCAGACGCCATCCATGCAGGACGGCCCGATGAGCAGCCAGTGGAACCACGCCTTTTGCCTTCAGCGAGACGATATTCATATTGGAGCCGTAACCAAAATAACGAAACATGCCTGGTTCAACCACCACTGTGCATAGAGGCATCAGGACAACACCCCATCAAGGACTGCTGGGTCTCGAGGGTACAAAAATCAAATACCACATGCGTGATCCGGTTTTCGAGGTGTGATTAAGGACCATATCGACACGCCACTCGTATACTTTATCCCGCTGTTGTAGCTGAATAATGGCATCATTTCCACACTCTATCCGGTGATCTGATAGGATGGCAGGCTGGGATGTGATGACAGGGAGGCCCCGCCTCGTGATCGAAGCAAAAAATCAACAGGGAAACGCCACTGACTGGTGGTTCATCTACAAAACCCCTGAGCGTACGGGCAGACACAATAACCAGGGATTCGATTTCTTTTATTACGATCCTGAAACAAAGGTGCTGACACTGTCCCCGGTTGGCCTGGACCAGGATGACCAGGCCCTGAATCACACTCTCAGCGAGATCTTCGGCTCATCCGACACAACCGGTTTTCTGGTATACAACGACGAACACGTCGATCAGGAGGAAAACAGTTCCGAGAAAGGCCATTGCAAAGGCATCCTGGCTTTTGACAAAACCACCGACTCCGGTCTTTTTCTACTTCACTCGACCCCCAGATTTCCAGGACAGGGAGTCGCCAATCTGCCTGAAGACGAGGCGATCTACGGTCAGACCTTTCTGTGCATTACCTTGCCGGACTATGAAACGGCTAATCGTATCGCTCAACAGATGCTCACACAGCAGAACCCGCAGATTCTCAAGAATAATTCGCGCATACCGGACTACCTGAAAGCTGACGAACCGCTCTCACTGCTGTTCCACGGAATCGGCGTACTCGAGTCGGATCAGCCATCGACGCTTTCATTCAGTTCCAGGGGGGGTAAGCCATTCAGGCTCATTGCAAAGAGCCGTAAGTGGGGGAAGGATTTCTGGCTGGATCTGATCTCCCCAACCCTGTCCTGTGACCTGGTTGTCGAGACCTGGAGAAGGGGCGCGGTGACTCCCTTGCAGGATCAGCGCTCCAGCGATTTCGATGATGATGTCCTGAACCTGGTGTTCAAGGCCTCATCCGGTCGCACCTATTCCTGGCCCTACACCAAAGATCATGCAAAGTGGGCGACGGCTCTGAAAAACCCGATAAGTGACAGATCTTGGGTCTGTGTGGCTGATATCAATCGCATGGTATCCCAGGAACGGCGAGGTGGTGGGAGTCTCTGTTTTGAGGATTCCGGGTTGTGGAGCGCCTTGCAGCAAGCGGAAGCAAATCTGCACAGTCTGGCCCGTTCAACAAAGGTTAAACAGTGATAATCCATATTATGGATTATCCGGTACTGTATAATCCCCGCCTGTGTCGGGAATAAAGACTTGTCTGCCGTGATACGGGAGATACAACGCTCGTCTCGACCATCAATCCTTGTCTTTTCCTGCGGCCCCCTTTGGATAGGTTCTGTCATAGGGTGGCGACAAGCTCGGGGCATCCTGTCTCGGCTTTGATTCCTGAAAGACCTTTTCAAACGTGGGTGCCTGATTCGTCCGATCCCCCAGTCCCCACAGTGCTTTCGGAATTCCAAACCATGCCAGAAGCGTGGCGGCAAATGAGGTCGCGTCAAAGGGTATCTCCCCATCGGCACGAATCACAGAGTGTTTCCTGATCCAGGGTGAGACCATGATGGTGGGTACTCTTGGCCCCATCAGATCGAATGCGAAGCCATTGTTCAGGTCGTTTGGCCAGGGCTTCTTTGCGTAGGGCGGTGCAACATGATCATAAAGCCCGTTGTTCTTGTCGAAGGTAATGATCAGCAGAGTCTGTTCCCAACCCGGTCCGTTCTTCACCGCTTCATAGATGTCATTCAGGGCCATTTCTGCGGGCACCAGGTCGGCACCGGGATGATATGAAGTGGCTCCAGAAGGTGCGATCCAAACCGGCTCAAGATAACTGAAGGCCGGCAGATCACCGCTCTTGGCGTCCTGTTTGAACTGATCCAGGTCGGCAAGAAAACGCTTCGGATTCTCATCCACGGAGGGAATCTGACCCTTGAGATAGAGCTGATAGGTGAAGACGCAAGATTCCCAAAGCACCGCATTGTAGATCTTCCAGTCGGAGATGCCGTGGCTCCACAGTACTTTCCAGATTGATGGGCGATGTGGGGCATAGGGCCAGTACTTGTAGGTGTCGCCCCCTTCCCAGGTGCCGAGTCGGTTGAACGCGGATCCGGTCACGGAGAAAGCCCGGTTCATGTCGGTGCCACCGGGAACGGAGCAAAACCAGCGGTCCGAGATCGCGTAGTGGCTTGCCAGTCCATTCAGTACCGGCAGTTGTTCCGGACTGAAGGTCTGCATGACCTGTGGATTGGCATTGTTGAGAATGAAACCACCCATGTCCGGTTCTGCCCTCCCCCAGTATCCGGGCGAGGTTGCAAACATCTGTTGAAGATTATCACTGGTGTCATGGAAGGGATCCTGATCGAGGGCAATCAGATCCCACGCCTCGCTCAACTGGCCGTCTTTGAACAGACTGACAGGGACCTTCCGATTACCGTCGAGGTTGAAGTCGTCGGTACTGGCGCCGTCAAAGGGTTTCTGGTTACCGATGAAATGGCAACTCGCAACATGGTTCTTGTATAACCAACCGCAGACGTTATCGAACGAACGGCTTTCGAGCATGTAATAGACCACATGTTTGATTTTAGAACGCATGAAGTCCAGGGTGCCTGGCGATTGCGCACTATCGCTACGTATCGGATGTCGAGACTGGTAGCCGGTAAGTGACGCATCCACGGAGATGCCGACGGGTAACCGGCCCTCCCGAACCGGTCCGATCAGAACATCGGGCTTATCCGGAGCGAAGCGCCACAACCGGAAGAGCCCTTCTGCGGGTTGCCAGTCAAGCAGGTATGCACCTATCGCCGTGAGTCGGTGTCCTGCATCGATCTGCTCCCAGCACCCCGCCTGAATCGTGGGCAGGGAGAGTGGTGTGGTCTGTTGCGGGTCAAAACTCCACAACCGGTAATGTCGCTGGTCCGGGAGTCGTTCCAGCACATAGTTAGCGATGGAAATCAGACTATGCCCCTGTCTGATCAGGGAAAACCCACCTTGGCCAGAATACGGTCTGGGCAGTGGATCGGCCTGTCCGGGGGCGTCCGGTTGCGGATCAAAATTCCAGAGTTCGAAGGTTCCCCGGCCCTTGGCCGGTATCATGCTCAACACGAACCCGGACATCGGAATGAGATCCAGATGCTGACCTTCATCTGGGTTATCGCTGTAGTGATCCCGATAGTTTCCCCAGAATTTCGTCTTTTTCCAGTATCCGCTCTGATGAACCGGACCGTTCAGGGGATCCGCCGTGTTCAGGTCAAGTGATAACAGCTTATAGTGATACCCGGGCACCCCACCCTGCTGACTCAAGGCACTCCACTGCAGGAGATAACCGCCCGCCTGGGCAATCCTGAAGCTGCGATCGAATGATACGCCATCAGGCAATGCCACGGGGATCAGGCAGTTGTCTGCCTCGGGATCCAGTTGGTAGATGCGGTACTCATCGCTCAGTGAGTAACGGCAGATCACGTAGTTGCTGGAGGCCTGGAGAAGTTCATTCATTGGTTGTCATCATCATTAATAGGCAGGCTGAGGTGTTAGAGGGTCTTTTCAGACGCATATCAAACCCTGTGGCGGTTTGAAATCAAACATATTCTCCTGGCAAGCGCATTTCCACGCGATCGGCGGGTCCATGTTTGGACATTCATGATATTTCAATGCTATAACCTAGCTAAGAGGTTGGTCATTGGCGGCATGTTACAACCCCAATTGTAGTTGTTATTTTCTATCAATCGGAACCTGATAACCTAAAAGCTATGAACACCATGAGCTGGACCACAGCTGTCAATCGCGACCCGCAACTGGAACACGCACTGGATGCTGTTTCTCAGCAGGTGCTTACAGATCTGGATGGAAAACCGGATCTGGTTTTCGTCTTCATCACCGACCACCACCGTAGCGGGTTCGATGAGTTACCCGCAAGACTGGACAGAAAACTCGGCCCCACCACACTGTTCGGATGCTCAGCAAGCGGTGTCATCGGGGATCATACAGAAATCGAATTCCAACCGTCGGTGACATTGATTGCAGCACGTTTGCCCAATTCCCGATGGGATGCCTGGCATATCGAGGCCGAGGCTCTCGGGCCAGGCACCGAGCACAGTCAGAAATGCTCTGCCTGGGCTGAAAAACTGGGGGAAGAGCCTGCTCAATTCATCATCCTGGCCGATCCGTTTACCTTTCCATCCGAGCAATTGCTACGTTCTCTAGAAACCGGCTTTCCCTCGGCAGTCATTGCCGGCGGACTTGCGAGTGGTACCCGCGGTCCGGGGGATACCGCCCTGTTCCTCAATCAAACCACTCATCACAGCGGAGCTCTGATTCTGGCCCTCGGGGGGGCGGTTGAAATGACTACAGCAGTGGCTCAGGGTTGTCGTCCCATTGGTCAGCCAATGTTCGTCACTGCCTGTGAAGGGGGACAGATTCTGGAACTCGATGGGAAGCCTCCCTTGCCTCAACTGAATCTTCTCTACGAACAGTCAAACGAGCGTGATCAGGCCCTTATGCAACAGAGTCTGTTTCTTGGACTGGCCATGCATCCGGGGGAATCACACCATACCCGGGGTGATTACCTGGTCCGCAATCTGATCGGTGCTGACCAGGAACGAGGCTCAATCCAGGTGGCGGCGGAAGTTCACCCACAACAGGTGGTACAGTTCCACTTGCGCGATGCCTCGACTTCTGAAGAGGATCTCGCACTGGTGTTGACCAGGTCTCGTGACAGTTTCGGTGACGCGCGCCCAAAGGGGGCGCTGCTCTTTTCTTGTACCGGCCGTGGTGAAGGACTCTATGGATCTCCCGGACACGATAGTGAAGCATTTCATCGTCTGATGGGCGATACAACACCTCTGGGTGGTTTTTTCTGCAACGGAGAGATCGGTCCAGTCTCAGGAAAAACCTTTCTACATGGCTATACCAGTTCATTCGCCCTGTTCAGCGAACGCGAGTCCCAAGGTTGAATCAATCGGCAGATACGGTACGACCACCCGCCCAATGTCTTAGCTGATCGATTTTTTCCGACATGACTGTGGACAAAGGTTGTGTTCTCTCGATTTCCGATAGAATCAAACCGGTCGAAACGGAGGACTGAGACCCGTGAGCGGTATACAACGCGGATACCACTGCCTGTTCGATTTCCGCGCCGGAAAATCCATCTGATGCCTCGACAAGGGTATTGAGATTGATTCTTGCACTATCTACCGATCGTTTTTCCAGATGAATCTGCAAAATGCTTTCACGGGCGCTCGGATTAGGCAGGTCGATGAAAAATATCTCATCCAAGCGGCCTTTTCTGATCAATTCCGGGGGCAGTGACTGCACATCGTTGGCTGTTGCGACGATAAAGACAGGTTTTCCATGTTCTGCCATCCAGGTCAATACCGTGCCCAGTACCCTGCGTGAGGTTCCGTCATCTCCACCATCGGAGGCAATCCCCTTTTCTATTTCATCGATCCATAAAATACAGGGCGACATCGCCTCGGCCGCATGCAAGGCGGTACGGATGTTTTTCTCAGATTCACCGATGTATTTGTCATACATCGCACCAAAATCGAGTCTCAGCAGAGGGATACCCCAACTTCCCGCCACAGCCTTGGCGGCGAGGCTCTTTCCGCCTCCTTGCACACCGAGCAGCAAGATACCCTTAGGCCGGTCCATATGTACGGAGGTATCTGCGAGAAAGGCGGATTTTCTCAGATCGAGCCAGGTCTTAAGCCGAGAAAAACCGCCTACCTCGGCGAATTTCGCGGTATCGTATTCGAACGAGAGCAGTCCATCCTGGCCAATCAGTTGGTACTTGACCTCCATGGCCTTGGGAATATCACTTTGTGTAATCGCCCCATCATCGTATATGGCATTTCGGACCAGACGTTTGATATCGCTGATCGTCAGTCCTGTGAGAACCCGGGCAAGCTTCTGATACGCGGTTTTGCTGCCCCGTATATTCTGGTTGCCGTTGCGTAGCGACCAGACCTTAATCTCATCCTGTATGATCTGCTTGATCTGTTGGGTATCCGGAAGTGACATTTGAAATCCGGCACTGAGTCGTTGTAATTCAGCTGGCAGTTCCACTGCATGGCTGATGAGTACTGTGGTGATGCCGTTCTGCGGCTGTTGTATTGCGATTTCTTTCAACCTGCGGATTATCTTTGGTTCATTCAGAAAGGGGTGAAAATCCAGCAGTGCCACGATGGCATGGCGATTATTAACAGGCAATTTTGCCAGGATCTCTTCGGGATGAAGCTCGTCACGATTGCGAATGCCGGTCTGGCCCTCGTAGGTAACTTCTTCCCAGTTAACCTCATGCTCTCTTATGGTGGAATTATCTTCCCGTAAGCCATCTGTGATAGACCACATCAGCAATGGACGGGTTTTATCCAAAGCGATACTTCTCAGCAAATGCAATGCACGGGTTTCCTCATGCGTTTGGATCACTACAATGGGAAAATGACCGGATATGATCAGGTCGAGATCGTGTTTATCATTCATAATCAACCAACTGATCTGGGGAGAATTAATCCAGATCTCGAAATCGTTAAAGGTTGAATATTACATAAAACGCAAGACATATAGAATCCGTTCAAATACATAAAGATCGAAACCAGAAAATCCAGACTGACACCCACAAGGAACAGATTGGAGGTTGTCTGAATGGATTCCGTCGAAGAGCATGCTGCGTCGTAATGACGTGCCGGTGTGATCAGCTCCCGATATCGCTCAGTTGCCTTTCTGATCTGGATTTATTGCAATTACATGCAACTGCATCAGAGATGCCATAGTGGCATGAATCGATGTTCTGTATACATTTGAACCAGCAAAATCCACGAGATTACCCACAGGTTTATTTATGTCCAGCCATCTTGACTGCGGGTTCAGTAAAGCTCTTATTACGCAGGTAAGGTGAAAATCTATCAATATTGCATATGTACCAGGGATTTTGGCTGAGATTATGACCACCATTCGCGTCACAGGACGGTACAGGGGAGTGAAACTGACACCACACTAGGGTAATCACCTATTTTCTGAGCATGAATGAGTGGCTAGTATTTGGGTTGTGTATATGGGGTAATATTATGTCTTTTTTCAATCAAATCAGCAATATATCGAACGCCACCCAGGTTGGTTTCAACACGGAGCACCAACAGGAATCCACGTGTGAATTGGATTGGTTTGCTGAGGCCGCCACCGGTAAGGATGACATAATTACCCTATCAGAATCACTCAAATCCAATTCGACATCTGTCTCTGAACTAAGCAAGCGAATTTTGTCCTGCTTGGGGAGTTCAAGCGTTTAATGATGCGCTTCAATCTTGATTTATGACGGAATTCCGTCTTAGAACACATCCTGATTGGCACCAGGCAGCACAGTTATTGGTAGATGGCTGCCATGGGTTGGAACAAAGAGACCAGCGGGTTGATCTCATGGAGAGCATATGCCTGGGTCTCGGTGAATCGCTCTACCCCGCCTTTCTGAAACTGCTGGGTCTTATTGGTAGTAAAGGTAATGGCGCAACTCAGTCATTGATCACGGATACATTAGTACAGGCACTGCTCACCGGGCGCCTTCCGTCCGGCCATTTAACGGCATGGGGCATGTCCAAGTTTCCAGGTGAGCGTCATTTTGGTCAAACGAGAAGCCTGGGTCCAGTTGAGTACCTGCTAACCTGGTATGCACAACCCTCTGGAAAAGGGCCACTACCGATACAAGTATTTATCAATACCTCTACAGATCTTTTACATCTAATTTCATCGAATGAAGATGCTAAGAACCTTTACTGTAAGAAATTACTAGCCGATATTGAAGATCCCTTAGACGGTGCACTGTCCAGTAAAACACGTTATGCGATGGGTATATTTGTCGAACGATGGATGAATGGGGAAGACACAAGTAACATTTTGGAGTCTTTCGTGGATGCCCTGCAAGGTGATACCCTTAGCCGCTTAAGTATATTGGATAAATTCTATACAGAGTAATCCAGGTTTACTATTGCCCATACAGATTCTTGAGTACCGAGGGTAGTTGTCCTGCATGTTGATTTAATTCGTAAATGAGTCTTTGAATTATAGTAACCATGGTAAGCATAAGAATCAGGATAGAGGCTAAACTTTTCAGTGACATTGACAGAAAAAACACATTGAATTGTTGAGCATACCTGTTGATTAGTCCCATCATACTGTCAACAAACAAAATAACAATAATCATGGGTGAAGCTATCAACAAAGTAAGCTTAAGATAATAATAGAATTCACCGCCCAAGACGTTGACACCTGCAGGCATCAAACCCGGTAAGGTTTTATCGATAGGCCAGATTAGGTAACTTTCCAGTATGGCACCAGTAAGCAAGAGCAAACCACCTGAGGTTATGAATATATAATTTGCAAGACGGCCCATAAATGAACCAATTAATGTGGTTTGTATGCCAGTGAGTGGATCCTGGACTTGTGCAACAGACGCACCGATCTGGTTATCGATAATTTGTCCGGCCGTCTCAAAGGCCCATAGAAACACACCGAACATTACGCCAATTGTTATACCAAGAATTGCTTCTTTTACGAATAAGACAATCCATGCTGAGGTTGTAAGCGTGTTCAAATCAACAACTGGCTGCAAGATTAATGTGATAATTGCCATGGAAATATAGATTGTATTTCTTACGAGACCAGGAATCAGTTCTGACGTAAATAGAGGTATGATGAAAAATGCAACGGCAATCCTAGTAGCGGACAGGCTTATTGTCAGTGCATTTTGTGAAAGGTAAGTTATTAGTTCAAAACCATCCACTAGTTGCGACCCTATTTAACGAGAACTGCAAGATCAGAAAATAGGCGGTCAGTAAAATGATAGAGAGTATTTCCCGCAAGCGAAGCAGTGATAAATATGGTCACAATAATCGCAAAAAATTTCGCAGCATACTGAAACGTTTGTTCCTGCAATTGTGTGGCTGCCTGAATGAATGCTATGAATATACCAACAAGAGCTGCGACTACTACGGGTGGTCCTGCAAGTACCAGAACCAGCCAGAGCGCCTGTTGGGTAATTTTTATAATCTCTGTGTCGTACACAATTAGATTCACAAATAAGATAGAACTAATCCATGAGCCAGTTTCGCCCAACCATCGACCAGTACAAATAGCAGGAGCTTGAAAGGCAATGAGATAACTGTGGGTGACAACATCATCATACCCATAGCCATTAATACATTCGCCACCACAAGGTCAATTACGATGAAAGGCAGGAATATAAGAAATCCCATTTGAAAGGCTGAGGTTAGTTCGCTGATTGTGAACGCCGGAATAAGGATGATGAAGTCATCGCTGCTTATTTCAGATGCGTCTTCTCTTTCTGCTAGCATTTTTCCTGCAGACGAGATAAAAAATTCACGTTCTCGTGCGTTTGCATGTTTTGAAAGAAACTTACGCATAGGCTCTTTCGATTGACTGGCAACTTCCAATATCGTTCCGGTATCTTTTAAAGGATTGTCGTAACCATTAACCTTAGTATGAATTGCGAGACCTACTGGGTACATCACATAAATCGATAGCACCAAAGCTAATCCATTTGTAATAAGATTTGGTGGTACTTGTTGCAATCCAAGCGCATTACGCAGAAGGCTTAATACAACAACGATTTTCGTAAATGATGTAATCATAACCGCAATGAACGGTGCGATACCCAGAATTACGACAGTGATCAGCGCCGAAGAAGGCGAAAATTGAGTGAGATCCATGGTGACTACTAATGATCCTGACTGTTTATGTAGATTCCGTATCCGTCAGATATCTTAACCATATTCCCGCGCGCTACTGGAGACTTTCCAAGCGTTATGGTAATTACACTATCAATGATCTGGGAATTGATTGCGCACTCAGCAACCCCCTCACCCCATCCAAGATGGCAAGCTATGGGTAGGGATATGTTATCGATAGTGGCATGTACTGAATTGTGTTGGTTTAATTTGATCACCTCACCAGTACTTCTCTTCTCTTGTCCAAATGACAACGACTGAAGTGATTTATCCAATATCCCAGAGTGTACTTTTTCAATAAGCGCAATTGTTGTCGATATTTCGATATGCCAACTATCTAAAAATGATTCAGTCAAGAGCAAAATACTACCCACGGTTAGATGTTGGATGTCTTCATCTGAAAGTTCTAATGATGAAAGTTTTATATTGGTACGTAAGTGTTCAGTATGTACTACATATTTTTCGTTTATATTACGATCGGGAGGGGGTATTTTCTGGATACTGATTTCTGGTATATATAAGCTAATTACATCCTTTGTTCTACGATCAACAAACCGTAACTGTATGTAACCAGATCCCGGATGGCCTGCGTTATTTACAGGGATGACATGTATTCCCAACGACAACCAGTCTTCGATATCCTGAAGTGTTGCTTCGTAAATACTGAGACTTTTTATGTATTCCGCAGTACTAGGTAATTCAGAATATTCAAAAGAATGGGTCGGTAAAGTCAGTAAAAATAATCCATATGGTGTATTGAATTGAAATCCTATAGTCAGATCATCATCTGAGTTATTTATCGCAGCTTGATTAGTAATCATAATGTTATGTGTTTTTACCAACAGATTTGGTTATAAACATTTTGACTAGATCTGCGGGTGTTTTAGCAACCATTTTTGACATGACA
The DNA here is from genome assembly GCA_040506775.1 of Candidatus Thiodiazotropha sp. Classification (GTDB taxonomy): domain Bacteria; phylum Pseudomonadota; class Gammaproteobacteria; order Chromatiales; family Chromatiaceae; genus Thiodiazotropha. The sequence continues at coordinate 427,542 of JBEVWC010000002.1, read as the reverse complement.
CGCGATCGGTGCAATTCAACTGTTTTAACACTAATTCCAAGATCTACTGCTATAGCTTTATTCATCTTACCAGATACAATTTCCTCCAAGACCTCCTTTTCTCTCTCTGTAAGTGAAGTTAGTCTCGAAATATATTCCTCGTCTATATCATTCTCTTGTTTGTACTTTTTCTCAATATATGGTTTGTTATGAGATGCTGCTGATAAGAGTGCATTATTTAGTTTATCGATGTCTATTGGCTTTTCGAGCAATGTAATTGCACCTTTTGACATGGCTTCAACAGCCAATGGGATATCTCCATGACCCGTCATATAGATAACCGGTATATAAATACTATTTTGAAGCAACTTATCATGGAATTCCAAACCACTCATTACAGGCATTCGCACATCCAATAAGCAACAAGCATCGGATATCTCCCTGTCATTTGATATGATGTTTAATGCTGATATTGGGTTGTCAAAAGAAATAACCTCATATCCACTTCCCTCGAGCAACCATGAGGTTGAGGTTCTGAAATCGTTGTTATCATCAATGATATATATGCGAGTTCCATTCATTACATTAACCTATCAGGTTGAAATTGGGAGCATGATATGAGAGGTGCAGCCACTACCTTCATTTCGCGTAAGCCATAACTTACCCATATGCAACTCTATAAAGGTACGGCAAATATTCAAACCTATACCCATACCATTTAATTTGTTGGACGCAAAGGGTATGAACAATGATTGAGCTTCCTCATCATTCATTCCTTTACCACTATCTTTAATGGAAATTCTTACATAATTATCGACAATACTTGAGGTTACAGTGATGGTATTGACCTTTGATGGGGTTCCACAAGTGGCATCAATACCGTTTCTGATCAGATTTATAATGACTTGTTGCAACATCAATTCATCACCCAGTACCGAAATATCACTTAGCGAAAATAAAGTAGTGATTTCTACCTGTGTATTTTTTATTTCCCAGTCCATTAACGATACACATTTAGATAGTAGGAGGTTTATGTTGACAAGATCCTTTTTTGGTTGTCTTGACTGCGTATAGTCTCTAACTCGTGAAATTATATTTGATACAAACATCGACTGATCAACCGCCTGCTGTAAGGCACCCAATATTTCCTTGTTGTTTTCACTACTGAGAATAATCCGAGATTTGATGCCATTTAACAGATTTGTGATTGTACCTATAGGTTGATTGATTTCATGCGCCAATGTTGATGCCATCTCACTTACACTAATACTACGTGAGGTGAAAAGTAAGTTTTCTCTGTCATGTAAATATCTTGAATAAGCCAAATCTTTTGACTGTGTAGACTCTGTTCGAAAGAATAGATACCTTTGATTAATCAACTCAAGATGGATAACATTAGTCGTGTCAATGAAGCTGGATTCTTTGGACTCATTGTTTAAATATTTCAATAAATATTCACGGAAATTATCCCTGTTATCTTTACCAATTTTGAGACCAGTCAGTAACTGTTGAAAATTCCCTTCATTGTCATTAAAGTCATTGTCGATAGTATCGCTGTTTGTGCACCAGACAATTTGCTCGTTAATGGTATCGAAAATTAATAGATTGCAACTCTTCCTTACATATGCCTCGATGATACCCCCAGGATTAAATATGTATTCAGGCATTGTTCGTATACCAAATATCATTAAATCCATCTATGTATATATACTCATCATTTAATTCGCGGTTTAAATCAGATGAGGAATACAGGCAATAGCCATCTAGTATGTCATTTCTATATGTTGATAGTGTCACCGCATTCAATAAAGATCCGATAACTGATACCTTCGAAATATACACCCAATCATTATTATATAAATAGCCAGACCGCGTAGATTCAATTGATAGATGAGATTTACGAATTGCCCCTGTTGAACTGAGACTGAAGTAACACGCCATTCCCGGACTTGGCACACCTTGATCGTATGGAACAAGCATCACCAGATATTCAATTATATTACTTGTAGTGCAATTATGATTGTGCACGCAATACAGTTTGTATTGATTAACCAGTTCGTTAGACTGGATATACTCATGAATAGATATCAGAATCCGTATGCCATTATTATCTTGGCCATTATCCACTGGGATACTTGATGTATTTTGCTCATAGTCATTAGTCAATTTGTTGTAGATCTGGTTATTCCCACTCTCTGCATTGGCAGGTGGAATACTCAGGTTTATATGTTTAATCACAATTGAATCAATATGGCGCAAGATCAAATTCAAATCGACCACGTTGCAGCTTGGCGAAACAATATTTGAGACGAATGCACTACCCGGAATCTGTGTTTCTGTTTTACTTTGCGTATGATTACCGTTGCGCAAATTGTGAGGTATCGAGTACAGCGCCTGTTTTTCATCTATTCTATTTGAAAGCAATATCTGTGCATCGTAGTATGCATATTGATTTGTGATTGTATCCATAAGAGTACTTTTATTGCTTATTTTATAATTTCACTTACGATGTTATCTTCTACTAAATACTCTATTTGCACTTTTGATATCTTACTCAATAATTTCGTTCTTAACTGTTGTATTGAATGCTGCGTTTGAACACTGATCACACCGTTCGAATTGAATTGTATATTGATAGTGTTTTTATCTAATTTTTGTATAGTTATTACATATCGCAAAATGGAAGTTTCCATATACGAAAACTTCCAGGTTTCATTACTAAGAATATTATCATTGAGATGAGTATTTAGGATCTGCGTGTAGAGTTGATCAATACTATCTATATCATGACACTGATATGGAGTATTAGTAGATAACAAACATACTTGTTCTCTATTACTAACATATACTGGAAAAATAGCTACATCAGTTAACAAATCGTCTCTTGCATACTCTTCATCTAAATAGTCATTGCAGATCCCTGACTGACAATCATTGTAATCATGCCGATCAGACATATTCGATTCAAGACTGTCGTGATTATGTGGTTTGCTATCCGTTTTTTTAATTCTATCTATGATTTTCTGAAAATTATCTGATTTCTTATCATGTTTAGGTGTTGTTGCATCACTACTATTCGAATGAATCAGGTTCATTATCTTTACGGTATTTGATGATTGAATCTTCATGAACTATGTCTCTTCAGATGATTCCGAATTGAGCAATACTGCTTCTCTCAATAGATTATCAATTATTTCTGTCTTTTGATTTTCCCTGATCCACTTATTTTTTGAACTGATGTATTTGATATGATTATTTGATTTTTCTTCCTCTTCTATATTTTTATAATACTCATGCATTTCCATATCATATTGTAACCAGTATTTTCTGATTTTTATTTTATCCATATTGAGTGGTGATGTGGCATAGAAGAACTGGTTCTGTAATTCCCTGAGATTATCTTTTTCATCACCTATGGAATTTATTTGACTTAGCCTTAACTCCAGTTTATTTTCACTTTCGAGATAATCAGTGCGTTCTTTTAACATCTGTTTTTGATATTTTCTAAGTCTTACCTTTTGCAATCTGGATAACTCCAATAAGTGCTTACTTTTAGTGTTATAATTATCCATTTACTATATCTTCGAATAGGCTGTAAAGTTGTGCGAATTCATATTTTGTGTTTAGATTTTGTCTTAAATAGTCCTTCATTTTCTGATACTTTCTAATTGCTTCGTCTGCTACTGAGTCACTACCCTCTTCATACTCCCCAACATGAATTAAAAATTCTATTTCATAGTATTTAGAAAGCATGGATTTAAATTTCTTGATCAATTCCTGATGTTCTGTATCTGTTATTAAATTCTGTATTCTACTTGTGCTTTTTAATACATCAATTGCAGGATAGTGATTTTCTTCAGCCAATTTTCTTGTTAATACTATATGCCCATCTAGCAAGGATCTAACTTCTTCAGCAATAGGATCTGTAGTTTGCTCGTCTTCCATAAGTACCGTATAAAAAGCACTTATACTTCCATGATCATCGTTACCGGTTCTCTCAAATAGTTTCGGTAATTCAGCAAACACAGATGGCGGATACCCACGCCGCACAGGTGGTTCACCAATTGACAAACCTATTTCTCTAAGAGCTCGAGCGAACCTGGTCACAGAATCCATCAAAAAAAGTACATTGTATCCTTGTGATCTGAAGTTCTCAGCAATGGCTGTTGCAGTGTATGCAGCACGTAAGCGCTCCATGGCAGGACGATCAGATGTTGAGACAATAAGAATTGAACGACTGAGACTTTCTTTTGTTAATGTATGCTCGATGAATTCTCTGACTTCTCGACCCCTCTCGCCAATTAAAGCAATTATAATTATGTCTGATCTGGTATGCCGTGCCAGCATTGATAGCAGCGTTGACTTTCCAGCTCCAGCGGGTGCGAAAATACCTGTTCTTTGACCTACACCCAGTGGTAGCAAAGCATCGATAGCTCTAATACCTGTCCGTAAAGGCTGTGTGATGGGTGTACGTTTGAGAGGATTAGGAGCATCGCAATATATCGGTATTTCCTTATGATTATTATCAGTTAATGCTCCATTTATTGGATTTCCCAGGCCATCCAGTACCTTACCAATCATCTTCTTGGAAAAGGATATAGTGGTTGTCTCTTTAATTACGATTACTTCTGAATCTTGAGCTATACCTCCAATATGGTTCAGAGGGAGTAAAATAGCTTTATCATCGGTAATACCAACAACATCAGCGTATACTTGATGAGTACAATACTTGTCTGTAATCAAGCACTGTTGACCAATTCTTGCTGCAATTCCTGTTACTTTTATGGTAGTACCGTACGCTTCAACTACCTTTCCTTTTTTTTGTAGTGGATCAATATCTGTAATTGCAGACAGGATATCTGTTGTTAACGTTGTGATATTGTTATCCATAACATTCTTTATCGAATAATCTAATTCCGCACATCTTGATTATCAAGATGGGAAAGGATATGGATTCGAAGCAGATCTATCTGATCACTAAAATTGGCGATTGTTAAGCCAGAATTTGTCCTGATATGGCAATCCAAATCTCCCAATGATCTATCCGATGTTAAGCGAAGTGAATTTGGAGATACTTGTCTAGCATCTGACAAGGAAGATACGTAATTTTCAAGAATATTATAATTACTCTCATTTACTATTATTTCATATGAAGGGTATTCCTTTAGCTTGAGCAATGCTGTCTTTGCTAAAGAGGCCATAATGACATTTTTTGGGATATCTTCTGCTATTTTTTTAGTCATTTCACAAGCTAATTCAAGAGCCGTTCTTTCTGTATGTGCTAAATTATTTTTCATATCATCTAACAACTCTGAAAGATGACTTATGAATTTGTTCTGTAGCTCTTCTAAACCTTTATCTAAACCTTTTATATATCCTTCTTCGTAACCTTTTGAGCAGGACTCTTTTATCTCTATCTTCTTGTTATTGAGGATATTCTCCAACTCTACTGATAATTCTTTCAATGAATCGAAATAATGCAACTCTTCACTATTGATAATTTTACTCTCTGTGAAAGTACTGATTGAATCTGTGCGTATAACTGAAATATATTTCATGATTCTGATTTAAACATTTCATTACAGAGCGATAGCATGATGTAGCTGTGGTTCATTATTTGTTTCGCGAGGTCACTATCCAACTTCGCCCTTGGTTTCGGCAACAACTCAGTAATCCAAGGCCTAATTCTGGTGCTATGACTATATATCAATACAGCCGATCCCGAAGAAGATATGTTATGAATAATCTCATCAGTATCAAAACTTATGGTATAGCAACTAGTATTCTTAGTATTATTAATAATTGTCTCTAAGACACCCTCTCCTAGAATATTGCTGATTGATTGTATCTTACGGGCGTCAATCCACATCTTGATCATCGGAAGCAAGAATATTGTTCCAGCTATGTATGTCAGTTGTTGAATAGTCTTTCTTTCAAAGAACACCCATTCAGGAACCTCTTTAAAATCATCCCATCTAAGAGAGGCCCCAAATTCATTATATGCTTTGCGATTTGAAGCAACGAACTCAAGACTTCTATATAACCCAGCACGGTGATTACGCGCAGAGTATACTTCTGTATTAGAAATGTCTGGCACAGTCATCTTTGTTGTGTACCCAATAATCTTAATCTGGCTTCTGATCTGTTACTTCGTAGCCATAAAAAAATAACAAGAGCAGACAAAAATAGTATAAGAGCTGCACAAGCGAAGATTAGATATTCATACATTGTAAGCGATATGTTTAGGTATTTACCGGATTCTTGTTTATTTATAACTGACACTGGCACTGGATTAGCGGTAAACATTGCAACAGTTACATTTTCATAGGGTAGTCCCTCAATACTATTCACAATCAGGGCTTTAATCTGGGATTCCCTGTCTGAAAGATCTACGCCTCTCCTGTGTTTTATAAAGACAGAAGCAGATGAAGGCTTTTTAGTAGATTCCAATTGATTCTCTTCTGGTATTGCAAGGTGTACCCTGGCGAGGAGTACACCATCAATACTTTCTATCGTTCTTGCTAATTCCTGTGACTGAGCATAATTTAATCGCGCACGTTCCTCCAATGGAGACGATACAAATCCCTCCTTCTTGAATACTTCTCCGAGACTGTCAAAACTATTCTTTGGGAACCCGTTGTTCTTCAAAATATCTATAGCTTTAGCGAAATTCTCTGTCGTGGTGACCACCGAATATCTTTGATCGTTCGAGCGAATTTTTTTTGCGGATATTCCTGAATTGAATAACAATGCGACCATATCATTCGCTTCGGACTCTGACAGCCCACTGTATAGTGCATCATCCATACATCCTGCGAGAGTTATAGACAATGCAACTATCACTAAGTATCGCCTGATAGACATTTAACTTTGCTGTCTGAATAATTGCTGCAGACCATCGGACGTTCGATTAGCGATATTCGAGGTCAACTGACAATGAAACATGAACTCGTGTGTACGAGCCGTTAACATAACGATCTCACTCGGCGTGAGCTCGTTACCACTCGATACAGCAGATTTTGCGTACTCTACAATTTTAGTGGCTTCGTCATTAATGTAGTCTAGCGGTTTCATAACAGCACGTTCGGCATTTGAAGGTTGCTCAGTACGCTGTTTACTGAGTAACGAGTTCTGTGCGCAATCAAGACAGCTCTCAAAACGAGAAATATCTGTCAATGATGCGCCATATCCAACGTTCAGTTGTTGGCTGCCTGTATGTTGTTCGACACTTCGTATTTGTGAAAGCGCTGATATACTTAGATCGTACATGTGAATACCTGATAACGATTACTGTTTACGCGCCATAGTCTCAAGAGACGAACCAAGACTACTCAAAGCAGTATGTGAACTATTCGATAAAAACGTCATTTTTAAGGACTCCGCGGTCAACTGGGTTATTGCTGACGGCGTCTCCTGTCCTTCATCACCGATCTTCGTTGACATGTCCTCAATTTTACCAGCCTGTCTATCAAGTGCCTGTCCCCAGGCTGTAGCCATTGCTTCGAACCAGCTCCCATCATTCGAATCTGAATTGGTTGTGGCGTTAGCATTAAGTGCGGAATAGTAATTGCTATTGACAGTCATGTATGCGTCCTCATGTGAATAATTAGTTAAACCTTAGAAATTCAACGTCGTTGTAAGTCCGTTCTTCTCCAAAACCACTTTGTGGTTATTGATAGAAATTATCGTATGTCCCGTTGGTAACACTGCGCCGATATAATATTTTGCTTGATCTGAGGTCATAAGATACGCAGGAGTACCGTCGACTACCATCGTTATCCTTTTTTCTTTACTCTCAATCTGTTTGTCTGGGATCAACACATTGTCACTCTGATCTGAATTATTGTATTCAGTTTCGAGTTCTGTCAGACCTGATATTTCAGTCAAGGCAATAGTTTTTAATCTGTTAAATTTATCATCAAGTGCATTATTCGATGTTACGAGTACAACACCATTACTCAAAGGCTTTGCTTCTACTTCCAGGCCGTTTACTCGATAAAGTTCACGTACCTCTGTAGCCAAGCGATCTCCAGTATTTATTGTAAGTACTGCAGGTATATGATTCGTCTCGAGAAGTTTTTCTACTTCAGTCTTCTCTTTGTTTGTCATCAGGAACCCAGAAATAACTATTTGTCCTGATTCATTGATATTGACAGATAGCGAAGTGTAATTATTTTCAATTAATAAACTGTGAATGTTCTGAATATTATCGAATGAACCATCAGTCTGTTGTTTATTGGCATTCAGATACAACCACAAAAATGATACCAGGATCATGAAGATTAGCAGGGACAGCGTATAGGCACCGGTGTTGCTCATCAGAAGAATCTTTATCTTGGCTGAACCCGCACTCCGCAACTCAAGTGTAGATACATACTCCCTAATATCCTTCCAGGTGGCATTAGGATTTTTACCATAGGAAAGTATCGTGTTACCGATTTTTATTTTTGAATATTGAGGGATTTTTATATATTTACCTTCTTTTATAGCCTTACCCTGAATTTCAATACCGTCAGTGAGTGCCTGTACATACACCTCATTATCTTTTGTAATTAGGTTAAATTTTTGAGTTGTGATTGATGGATCACGTAAGATAACATCTGTATCCATTCCCCCGGATATTGTCAACGTGTTATCGTTGGTCAGTACTGTTCGTGCACCTTCCTGTTCTCCACTTAGAACAAACATTTCCATATGTGGTGGTTTATAATTCATTGTATCTATTTATTGTGAATAGAACTTAGATATCTAAGATACTTCGCCAATTATTATTCAATGCATTGGTTTCTTCATTATTCACATTCTCTGCAGTATCATCAGTGCTAACTTCACTAATGACCGGTTTATTGCTTTTCTTGTTACCAGACAGATCATTGATAAACTCATCAACGGATGATCCCTTAGCCATTTTTCGCACCGCCAGTTTTGGTGAGATTAGAAACATACGTTCCATTTTTGCTTTCTTTTTAACGGTATCTTTAAAAAGATTACCAACAATCGGTATATCACCGAGAAATGGTACTTTTTGAACGTCATCAGTTGTTAATTCGCGAACCAGTCCGCCAATTAAAACGCTCTCTCCTGCATCGATAAGTGCTTGGGTATTGATCGCGGAGCGTGACACTACAGGTATGTTATCCACCTGCTGGTCTGCAGATTGGTTGCCATCCTCGATAGTGACTAATAATTTTATTCTGGCTACACCATCATCCTTGAAGACATGAGGTGTCACTCTAAGTGATGTGCCCACTGATATATTGTATAAATCCACCTCTTCCCTACCAGCCACACGCACAAAAAAAGTCGAACTTGTATCAAATATTGCTTCGACATTGGATAGGGTCAATACATGAGGACGGGAAACAATATTGGCAACCCCCTCTTCCTCTAATGCACTGATTCTACTGATAAACTTTGCATTATCACCTAGAACAAATGATATAAATCCACCTCGTCCAAATGGCGTGATAGTACCTGTTGGACTGAGTCTCATATCCATTTCTGCATCACCACTACCAAACAGAACTTCATCATCATTGTTCTGCCAGCGCCAGTTGATACCAAGTTCTCGCATCTTGTCTGTGTTGATATCGATAATTGTTGCTTCGATCTCTAGCATTTGTGGCTCAATGTCGAGCGACTCAATCAAATGCTGGTATTTCACCATTTTATCCGGGGAGTCCCTGACGATAATTGCATTAAGTCTGGGGTCTGCTTGTATACGGACACGATCAGTATTCGTCAGGTACTGTTGATTTAACTGTTGTGCCACAGCTGATGAGGGATGATTGCTGATGTTGATTACGCCTCTACCTGTATCTGGTAATCCAACATGGTCAGCCTGTCCTATACTATTCAGGCCTTGTCCTTTCAGGCCTGGTACCACTGGTTTGATTAATTTATCCTGATAGTCAATAAGATAGGATTCTGGTGAATCATTCATTAGTTGACGTAATATGGTCGCAACCCCAGGAATTACTACCTGCTTTCCGGCAAATGTCATAGACACATCCTGAGCCCAGGCGTATTTCAGGTAAAAAACCTTGAATCCTACCGGTGGATCGTAATCTTTAAGTCCACTTTCAGCGGCATATACCAACTCGTCTATTTGTTCGATAAATCTATTTGTGCCTGTTACTACTATTCCGCCATCGACAGCTTTTCGAATGCTGTTGCGTTGGTCTATCAGATCCAATTCAGCGGCCGCTCGAACAATTCTTTTCGAAACTGCATTAGAAGCCGGTATGATTCTCCTCGTAATTTTATTCGAGGTGTAGAAATAGACGACAGCTCCGTCGTAGTATCTGACAAGGCCAAATGATTTACTTATCTTATCAATAATCTGTGATGCTGGAATATTGTCAAAACTTCCATTCACTGTTCCTCTGACAGCATCATCCACTACTACTGGAACGGACAATTGACTGAACAGCTCTTTTAAAAAAGAAGCAATGGGTTGCTCCCTCGCAATAATCGAAATGTTATGATCAACATTCGGTATCGTAGCAGCTTGTAATTCATAATTAATTTGAATAACAAGAAACAACGACATACATATTGAACGGAATATTTTAATTCCCATTTTTCGATACACTTTTATATAAATTCTCATCATTTAGCCTTCAAACTGCTTCAAGTAGCATTTCCGGGAGAGCAACATTTTCCAGGATATTTATTCGAACTTTCGGAACGAGTTCATTATGAGAAAGTATTGGCGTATCGAAGCAAACATGTTCCAACATTTTCCTTACGTGGCGTCTTATCTGAACTGAAGTTATCAATGCAACTGGTGAATGTGTACGGATCGAACTTGATACTGCACTGATAATATTTTCAGCATCCTTGGGATGAAGCGCCATCTGAACCACTCCGGATGTTACCCGAATAGATTTGAGTAACTTCTCCTCAAGTTCCGCACTTAGCACTACGGCATGTAGCGTGTCATCAGGTGCATACCTGTGACTGATCTGCCTCCTGAGGGCTATACGAGCATATTCCGTAAGATTATTAACATCTTTTTCGTGCTGCCCTGTTTCAATCAGCGCTTCTAGGATTCCTCTGAGGTTTCTTATTGGAATTTCCTCCTCTATCAGATTTCTTAGAATAGTTGCCAATGATTGCATCGGTATAATTCTTAGGACTTCCTTGATGATATCCGGAATATCTGCAGTCAGTTGTGTCAATAATGTACTCGTCTCCTGTATACCGAGAAACAATGTGACATTTCGCCTGAGTGCATCGTGAATTACTTCAGGTATCTTTTGTATACTCGTTGATGTTTCTATTCGACTACTTGCAATGGGCACTTCGTACGCCAATAATTGCCAGCCATCTTTCCGCTGTCCAAACCAGTGCAGATTAATTTTTGGTATGTGGATGCCCAAATCAATCTGGTAATTATCGATAAGTGTTCTGATGCGGTTTACTAGATCAGATCCTTCCTCTGAGTTCGCAATATCTTCAGGCAGTTGAAGCAATAATGGAACAGCAGTTCTAACGGAATTATCGGATTCTAACAGCGTCTCACTGGCGCGATTGACGTCTTTGCTATTCAGTATTACTTCAAAAGTCGGTTTTGTTACTTTATCAATCCGAGTTCGCCATACAGGTATCATCAAAGCGCCCGTAATAAGAAGCAATATGCCAATGACGACAAATACGCCACTCGGAAAACCAGGTACAAACGCCAGCAGAACACAAAGTGAACCTGCAACAAGCGAGACCCGCGGAATGGCTGTCAACTGTTTTTGAATAGAATCGCCAAGGTGGCGGTCTGATTGATCATCTGTGGCTCGCGTTACAATCAAACCTGCAGACATTGCTCCGAGTAGTGCGGGAATTTGAGCGACCATTCCATCACCAACTGTCAATATTGAATACTTCGCCATGGCATTACCAAGGTCCATATCCAACTGTAATACCCCAATCGCGAGACCTCCCAGTAAGTTGATGATAATAATCACGATCCCTGCAATAGCATCACCTTTTACAAACTTCATGGCGCCATCCATACTACCGTGAAGTTTACTCTCCAGCTCTATTTCTCTGCGTTTTCTCTTTGCTTCATCTTTGTCAATCAGGCCAGAACGAAGATCCGAATCGATTGACAACTGTTTACCTGGCATGGCATCCAATGTGAATCTTGCTGCGACTTCCGCAACACGTTCAGCACCTTTGGCAATAACAATAAACTGTACAAGCGTAATGATTAGAAACACTACAAGTCCGACAACAATATTACCCCCCGCGACCATATTTCCGAACGTATCGATAATATGCCCGGCGTCACCGTGTAATAGAATCATCCGTGTTGTGGCTACAGATAGAGCCAATCGATATAAAGTACTGATCAATAGTACACTCGGAAAAACCGAGAATTGCAGAGGTGTAGAGATGTAGACTCCCATCAAGACAAGAATCAACCCAACCACTATATTCAATGCAACAAGTGAATCAAGCACCAGGGTCGGTAAAGGCAAAACCATCAAAGCAATGATTGCGATTACTCCAACCGCAAGCGCAATATCACTCACACTCGAGAATGCGCTACTCTCAGTTTCTCGTTCAGATTGTAAATATTCACGTACACTCATGAGTTAACAATACTTGTTACGTTCATCCTTGTTTCACGCCAATAAGAGACATGTTTTCTCTTACATCCTCACCGATTCACCTCTTAACTCAAGGTATCTTTGCATCACCTTATCCACATAGTTCCTCGTTTCTTTATAGGGTGGAACGGTATATCCATATTTGATTACTGCATTTTCACCCGCATTATATGCAGCAAGTATTAAAGGTACGTTATTCCCGAAAAGTCGATGAAGAGACCGAATATATCTCGAACTCACACGCAAATTACTCAATGGGTTGAACAATTCCTGTTCAGGATCGAGCATGCCAAATCGTCGCGCAGTGTCAGGCATAATCTGCATCAGTCCTTGTGCTCCAGCATGTGATACCGCTGAAGCATTGTAATTGGATTCGACTTCAGCAATTGCGTGCAATAGTAGTGGATCTATATTGAATTCCTGTGAAACTCGATAGATTGCTCCACTGAAATCTTTATCAATTACACGACCTGATAATGATTTTGTTGTCCCCGAATAGATTGATCGTGAGTTAGGTTCCTCTGTGAGTATATTCATGGAACCTTTAAGAATATGACGTCGTTCAGTATCCTGAATGTCATAGTGATCGAGATGCTCAGATGAAACGGATGCTGTCTCCAGATAAACCGTTTCAAAGTAACTACCTGAAAATTGGAGCTTTAATAGATGATCCGCATCCAGATCAAGATGCAGAGTTTCGGAAGCGCCACATAGTGTGTGGATACACATTGAGATAAATATGAAGATCCCTGAAAGTCCATTCTTCATGTTTCTTTCCATGAAATCATGCTTCCTATAATCCGGCAGTCCTGATTGCCGGAGACGATACGTATTTTACATGACCCGCCAATGACAGATGTGACATCCACAACTCATTTTTGAGAAGTGATTCACATACCCATTTGTAAAGCGATGTCACATGTACGCCTGATCCTGTCGGCTTCCAGCACGATAGCAGTGTTCAGGCTGGGCGCATTTAAGCATATGAAAATCAACTTGGAAATTAGGAATCAGCCCAAAAAGGGTTCGGAAAATTCCTACAATTATCGAGCAACGCGCGTTAAGCATTAGACAGTTAGGACAAAACAGGTGTCAATCGATTTAATTGATGTCGGTTTATTTGCAGAATGCCGGAATTTTGTCATCTGGCGAATAAGGTTGTCTGTGAAACCAGTGAGACTGTCCCATACAGACAGATTTCAGCCGTTCAAGCAGATGGCGCTATCTCACAGGTTTTCACTATTCACATCCTGTATTTTGTATATATATATATTTTCATTAACCTGCTATGCGCACCAGTCGATATCTGATACTAATATCATCCCATTGAATCGATTAACTGCACTGGACGCATCGATGGCCGATAAAAATGACAGTGGGGACAAGACAGAGAAACCCACGCCCAAAAAGCTCAAGGACGCCCGAAAAAAAGGCGATGTATCAAAAAGCAAGGACGTTTCCAGTACAGGTATAATGCTGGTTTGGATCGTTTTATTGGGTGCCGCTCTGTACTATGTGATTGAGCGATTGGCTGCCTTGCTTATTCAGACACTTGAACTTTCAGCAAAACCCGCCCACTATTTTTTCGCGCTCAACGAACTAGGTCATCTTTCTTACGGGACTTTGATTGATATCACCGCCTTACTTATCCTTCCAGTTGCCATGATTGGCACCCTGGTTGAATTTCTTCAGGTGGGTCCTGTCATGACTCTGGAAAAAGTCAAACCTAAAATGGAACATCTCAATCCGGCATCCGGATTGAAGCGCATGTTCAGCCTCGACAACCTTGTGGAAGTTATCAAGTCTATCGCCAAAACAGCACTACTTTTTCTCATAGGGTGGCTCATACTTAAATCCTATATTCCTAACTTGACTCAACTTCCGGTCACAGTTACCGAATCGGTTGGACAGACTTTCTGGGATATGTTTCTGATGTTGTTGATATGGACTGTTGGCATATTTTCCCTGATTGCGATTCTTGATGCGGGCTATCAAAGATTCTCTTATATCAAGAAATTGCGCATGAGCATGCGGGACATCAAGCAGGAGTACAAAGAAAATGAAGGGGACCCCGTGATCAAACAGCAACGTCGCCAGGCGCATCAGGAATGGTCTCAGCAAAGCGCCGCTGAAGCTGCTCGTTCTGCGAATGTCATCGTGGTCAATCCCACTCATCTTGCGGTTGCACTCGACTATGACCGAGACAAGGTGCCCGTCCCTACAGTAGCGGCAAAAGGTGAGGATTATGTCGCAAGAGCCATGCGCGAAGCCGCTGAAGCCGCACATGTTCCGATATTACGGAATGTGGAACTTGCCCGCGCCTTATATGCCGAAGCCGAGGAAGGTGACATCGTACCCAGTGATCTTTTCGATACCATTGCAGAAGTCATCCTTTGGGCACAGCAAGTAAGGAAGGACTGTGATAACGAAATTCATGACCATAATAATCAGGAAAGACGATTTGATCCTCCCGGTGAGGATCTTACTCATTATCCGGAACAGATCGGTGTAGCAGGCTCGTGAATTCGTATTTAATCGATATTTTATACACTTTGGCCGCTTTGGTCGTAGTGGTTGCCATGATCTGGTTTCTGGTTAAAGCCCTAAAAGGGCTTTATCGCTCACATGGTACTGACAATCCGATTCAGCTGATACGCACGCTTCCTGTTGGAACCCGGGAAAGACTGCTCATCTTCTCTTATCGGGACTCTGAATATCTTGTAGGTGTCAGTGCAAACGGTATGAGTTTACTCGACAAACTTCCAGTCCAGAATCAAACGCCATCTCCAGACATCCAGACGGGCAAGGACACAACGGCTTTGGATTTAACGCCTCCATTGAGCAATCCCCCCGATGATAACTCCCGCTCATTAATCAATTGACCGTAATTCACTGATTTATCATAAATATAAAGATACCAGGCCCGAGTCCAGCCCAGCAAACGCTGGTACGGTAATTCCTTGTCTGCAGCTAAGTGATATCCCTAGCTAGGGAAATCCTGATCTGGTCGTCGCTTTTTTTCTTTAGTTCAATGGTGATTGAGCAATTGTGACAGGCTGTCACGGTTGTTCAGTCTCTACTGATAATTACATGGAGTAAGTAACTATGACTGCAGTTAATGCAAATTGTGGATGTCCCAATCCAAATAACGATACGAGCGTCTCACGCGGGTGTGACAAAACCGTGCTTGACCTGGGTAACGGCAATGATTCCGCGAAGGTTCACACCAATTTTGACGGTTCCGTCGATGTGTGTGTCAATGGAAAAGAGCATTATCATTTCAGCGCCCAGGAAGCACAGAACCTGGTCATTCGTGGCGGCAATGGGAATGACAACATTACCATGTCCGGTCATCAGTTCTGCGGGCCCAAGAACCATATCACCCTGGAGGGTGGGAACGGCAACGATACCCTGCGCGGTGGATCCGGTAACGAAACCATAAATGGTGGCCGGGGTGATGATACTCTGATTGGCGGCGGCGGTGACGACGTCATCAATGGCGGCCGGGGGAATGACACCATCTGGGGTGGCTCAGGTAACGATAAAATCAATGGTGGACGAGGCAACGACACCATTATTGGCGGCAGTGGTGATGACTGCATCAGTGGTGGTCGTGGGAATGACCGTATTTGGGGTGGTTCCGGTAATGACCACATCAATGGCGGACGGGGTAATGATACCCTGATCGGCGGCTGTGGTGATGACGTGATCAGCGGTGGACGCGGCAATGACCGGATTTGGGGCAGTGATGGCAACGATCGCATCAATGGCGGTCGAGGAAACGATATCCTGGTGGGTGGCCGGGGTGATGACTGCATCAACGGCGGTCGCGGTAACGATCAGATCTGGGGTGGCCCAGGCAACGACCACATCCATGGCGGACGCGGTCATGACCAAGTCAGAGACGATCATGGCGGGCACAGGAAGCACTGTGACAACAACAGCCCGTTTTCATTTCTGAACCCATTGGGTCACTTGTCCAGCCTTCTGGGTGGTGGTGGCGCCAACCTGATGGGAGGCGGCGGTTTTCCTCTGAGTCTCATCTCACCCCGCTAGTGGCTTTTACAGGGCAGAGCCGATTTTCGGCTGCTGCCCTGTTTTTTATCAATCTGGGCAATCGAGTATGAGTTTGGACTCATTTTCGCCAGGCCCGGTATATGCAATCGAATCAGGTGTAAGCTGCTTAGCCTGAGGCTGTCTGCGCGCCATGAGATTTTACGATAGGTGGAGATTCACGGTTCTGTGCTCATGAAGGATATATTCTCAGCAAACCCCGTAATACCCCCTGTATCTGAACCTGATCAGGTTCATAAATCATCGGTTTCATTGACGCATTAGCCGGAATCAGGATGACCCGTCCAGGTTGTTGTTCCAAGCGTTTCAGGGTGACCTCACTTGAGTCGATCAATGCCACCACAATTTCGCCATTACTCGCCTCAGAGGCATGCTCGATGACAGCCAGGTCACCGTCCAGGATACCGTCCTCAATCATCGAGTCTCCCCTCACCTCAATCACATAGCGTGGTTTGCCCCTGCCCTTCAGGCTATCAGGCACCTTGATGCGCTCTGCCTGTGTGACGGCCTCGAGTGGGGGACCTGCGGCGATACGCCCCAGAAAGGGTAAACCCTCCTCTTCAACCTCGCCAAGAGGTGTCAGCCGGATGCCCCTTTGTAATCCGTCCATCGGCTCAAGCAACCCGGCATCGGTCAAGGCACGGATATGCTTGTGCAGTGAGCCACGCGAGCGCAGACCCAACCTGTGACAGAGTTGATCATGGGTGAGAGGTTGCTCGAACAGTTCAGCATGCTGAGTCAGGAATTCATAGATCTCGCGCTGTCGTCGGGTCAGAGTCATCAAATTCGCACTTGATTCCGGGTTGGATTATTCACTATTCTACAATAGAGAACGGATAGAGAACAGCCACATGAAACAACGCTCAGGAACAGATCAGACCGAAACACCCGCGCCTTCATCCGCTGTTGAGGATTTTGTCGGTTTTATCCGAGCACATCACCACGAGCGTATTACCGGAGAACTGACCATACCGGCCCGTAACGGCTGCTACGGGGCCTTCCCTGACACCCTGGACCTGCGCCTGAATCATGCCCTGAAGAAGCGGGGTATCGAACGACTCTATTCGCATCAGATCGAGGCCTGGACAAGCCTGAGCGAGGGTCGGCACGCAGTGATCGTGACCCCGACCGCTTCGGGAAAAACCCTTTGCTACAACCTGCCTGTTCTGCAGAGTGTCCTGCATCACCGCAGCAAGGCGCTCTACCTGTTTCCCACCAAGGCTCTGGCGCAGGACCAGGTTGCCGAGATCAATGCACTCAATCAGGCAGGCAACCTGGGTATCAGGGCATTTACGTTCGACGGGGATACCCCGGGTGACGCCCGAAAGGCTGTGCGGGTTCATGGGGATATCGTCATATCCAATCCTGACATGCTTCACCAGGGCATCCTGCCCCACCACACCAAATGGGCACAGTTTTTTGAGAATCTTCACTACGTCGTGATCGACGAGATGCACAGCTATCGGGGCGTGTTCGGCTCACATGTGGCGAACGTGCTGCGCCGCTTGAAGCGCATTTGCCGTTTTTATGGCACCGAACCGCAATTCATTTTCTGCTCGGCGACCATCGCGAATCCCGCGGAACTCGCTGCGGAACTGATCGGCGACAAGGTACATGCGGTTACCGAGAGCGGTGCCCCGCATGGGGCCAAACACCTGTTGTTGTGGAATCCTCCTGTGGTGAATCAGGATCTGGGGATTCGAGCCTCCGCACGCTCACAAACCACGTCAGTGGCCAAAACCGCGGTCAAATACAATCTCAAGAGCATAGTGTTTGCTCAATCCCGACTGATGGTCGAGGTCATTACCAAATATCTCAAGGATGCCTTCGATCACGACCCCCGCTACCCGTCCCGAATCGCCGCCTACCGCGGCGGATATCTGCCCAGCGAACGCAGGGACCTGGAGAAGCGATTGCGAAGCGGGGCCCTGGACTGCGTAGTATCCACCTCGGCCCTGGAATTAGGCGTTGATATCGGTTCCCTGGACCTATGCGTACTCAATGGCTATCCGGGAACGGTCGCCGGGACCTGGCAGCGATTGGGGCGTGCCGGCAGGCGACAACGGACCGCTGTCGGCATACTGGTGGCCAGCAGTATGCCACTGGATCAGTACATCATCCGCAACCCCGATTTTTTTCTTGGCGCTTCCCCCGAGCAGGCACGTATCGACCCGGATCAACTGCTGATTCTGTTGGATCACATCCGCTGCGCCTCGTTTGAACTGCCTTTCACCGCGGGTGAACAATTCGGTGGCGAGGATTTGTACGAAATGCTGGCCTATCTGGAAGAGCAAGGGGTACTGCATCGAGAAGGTTCCCAGTGGCACTGGATGGCCGACAGCTATCCGGCCAACAGCGTCAGCCTGCGATCCGTAGCGGAAGGAAACTTCGTCGTGATCGATACAACTGAGGGCGCAAAGCGGGTGATTGCGGAAGTGGATTACAACTCCGCGCCCATGACCCTGTACCCGGGTGCGATTTATATGATTCAGTCCTCGCCCTACCAGGTGGAACAGCTCGACTGGGAGGGACGTAAGGCATTCGTCACCCGTACCCGGGCGGATTACTACACGGACGCCATCGACTATACCCGCCTGAAGATTCTTGAGCGCTTCTCATCCGACCGTCCTGAAGGATATCAGGCCGCTACCGGAGAGGTACATCTGGTTCGCAGGGTCGCAGGTTACAAGAAGATCCGCTATTACAGCCATGAAAATGTTGGCTACGGTGATATCGATCTGCCTGACCAGGAGATGCATACCACTGCGGTCTGGTGGCAGATCGATCCGGATGTCATGGATCAGCTGTTTGTATCCCGACATGCCGCGCTGGATGGATTTCTCGGTGCCGGATACGCAATCCATATCGTAGCGACCCTGCGTATGCTCTCAGAACCCCGGGATATCGGACGCGCGGTAGGTGACGGTGAGGCCCAATGGTTTGCAACCCTCGGCAGTCAGGGACGCGGCCATATGATTGACGCCTCCGGTGAGACTCTCGACCCGGCACGTCTGCCGCGCTTTGCGCCGACCCTGTTCCTCTACGACAACTATCCCGGGGGTATCGGCATCAGCGAACCCTTGTATCAACAACGGGGTGCCATCGTGGGGGATGCCCTTGGTATGGTGGAGGGGTGTGATTGTTCTCATGGCTGCCCCAGCTGCATCGGCCCCATCCTGGCAAGCGACGAAACACGGGGTTACTCGCCGAAACAGTCTGCTCTGCAGTTGCTGAAGGTACTCGCCGCCGATGAATCTTAAGTCACGTTTGAGCCGACTTCAGTCGCAATGCGGTGCCACTCCAACCCCTATACCGGTCGAGTCCGATTTAAAGAAGCGGCTTGAGGACCTGCACAGGATTCGCCAGGAATCGAGTGACTGGGGTCTGGTTCAAGATGCAGAGGAGCGGTTGGCGTCAGCCGTGGACGGTCATCTGATATCACCCGGTTTGATAAGGATTCATTCCCGTATCCCCGTTCGGGCCATCGCCCAGCGCTACGGAGTGCAGAGTTTGAATCTGGATCCCCGGCTACCCGGTGAACCGGCGAAAGGCGAATGGCGCAACCTCTACCTCGACACCGAGACCACGGGTCTTTCGGGTGGAAGCGGCACATTGGGCTTTCTGCTCGGATGTGCCTGGGCCGAGAAAACCCATATCATTCTGGAACAGTGGCTGATGACCCGGTTCTCGGGCGAACCCGACCTGCTGCGCTCATTCTCCCGGAGCCTTCGGCCAGGCACTGACCGGCTGGTCAGCTATAACGGGAAAAGTTTTGACCTGCCGCTGCTCAGGACAAGATACCGTATGCATGCCCTGCCCTGGGATCTTGATGCAACACCTCACCTTGACCTGTTGCATCCGGTGAGACGACTGTTCGCTCGTCACTGGCCTGACTGCCGGTTGACGACCCTGGAAAAACGCCTGTTAGGATTCCAGCGAACCGATGATCTCCCGGGTGCAGAAGCGCCTGATGCCTGGTTCGATTTCATCCGGAGACAGCGAGGGGAACGCCTGATTCGAATCGTACAGCATCATCGTGATGACATACTGTCTCTGATTGTCACCCATGCACGGATTGAACAGATGGTGCAGCGTGCCAATCCCCAGGATCTCGATGCCTGCGGACTCGCCAAATGGCTACTGACGGTGGATCCGCTCAAGGCCTGCCGGGTGTTGCAGCAATCCCACGCGAAATTGGATCAAAAAGGTAAATTGTTGCTCGCGCAATTGTTACAACGCAGCGGACAGCTTGAGCAGGCACGAGTCATATGGGAAACACTGGCTGAGAACCATTGTACCGAGGCGCTGGAACGCATGGCCAAATACCATGAACATGTCAGCAAAGCACTGCCCCAGGCCCGTGCCTATTCATTACGCTTACCTGAGGGCGCATCCAAGCAACATCGACTGGCAAGACTGGAGAAAAAACTATTCTCCGCGGGAACCGCTAACCGCTCAGCCGGTACTTTGTTCTGAACGGGTTTGCTCCGATTCGATACTGATTGTCGAATGGTCCGTTACCTGGGTTTCATCGATCAGGCACTCCTTGGCCCCCTCAATGGATGGCATCTCAAACATCACTTTGCGCAACATTCCTTCCATGACCGCCCTCAACCCCCGGGCACCGGTCCCTCGGGACATGGCCTGACGCGCGATAGCCGCCAAAGCCGACTCAGTGAACTGCAGATTGACACCTTCGAAATCAAATAATCTCTGGTATTGACGGGTCAGGGCATTGCGCGGTTGGGTCAGAATGCTGACCAGCGCCTGTTCATCCAGGTCATGCAGGGCCGTGATCACCGGAAAACGTCCCACAAACTCAGGGATCAGGCCGAAATGGCGCAGATCGTCCGGCTGTACCTCTTCGAAGATCTTCAGCTGGTCATAGGCCTTGGAAGCATCACTCAGATCGATATGAAAACCGATGCCGCCCTTATCCTTGTTCATGCGTTTTTCCAGCAACCGTTCGAGCCCGGCGAACGCACCACCGGCAATGAACAGGATGTTACGGGTATTGAGCATGACATCACCTGGCTCCTTGCGGCCTTTGGCATTGATCTTGACCTGAGTGCCTTCCACCAGTTTCAAGAGTGCCTGCTGCACACCTTCACCCGACACATCCCGTGTACCCTGGGATGATTCAGCGGTGCGCGCCAGCTTGTCAATCTCATCGATGTAGATAATGCCCCATTCCGCGAGTTCCCGGTTTCCATCAGCACTGTCAAGTAATCTGACGATGATGCTTTCCACATCCTCACCCACATATCCGGCCTGAGTCAGCGTGGTCGCGTCGGCAATGACGAAAGGTACGCCCACAATCTTTGCCAGGGTACTGGCAAGCAGGGTTTTACCGGTACCCGAAGGGCCGAGCAGCAGGATATTCGATTTCTCGATCTCCACCTCCGCTTCGCTGGCGGACATGTGCAGATCCTTACCTTCCATGTTCAACCGCTTGTAGTGGTTGTAGACCGCAACCGCCAGGGTCTCCTTCGCCAACTCCTGACCGATAACATAACGGTCCAGCTCATCCTTCAGCTGTTTGGGTTTGAGCATATTCTGAAACGGCTTGATCGCTGTACGTCGACGTCCCCAGCTGGCGACCACCTGCGAGGCGAGACGGACACATTCTTCACAGATATGACCCTCGATGCCGGCGATCAGGGGTATTTCAGGCCCCTGCTCCTCACCGCAGAACGAACAGTGCTTTTTATGATCGCTCATTCAACCATATCCTCCCGCTCAGCTCTGACGAACCTGCTGCAGACTGTTTAGCCAGGCCTTCTGACAATTGCGACGTTGTCTATCCTGGAGAATGGAACGAATCTTGTCCTGCGCCTTCGACAAAGGCACCCGCTTGGCCGGTTTTATTTTTTCACAATACAGAATGTGCAATCCCATATCCGATTCCACGATCGGACTGATTTCACCGGCCTGCATGTCGAACAAGACACTGTCGAGAGATTCATAGAGCTGACCCCGTGCGACTTCACCGAGCTTGCCCCCTTCCATCGCAGTCGGACATTCCGAATAGCGTTTGGCAAACTGATCAAACCGATTGCATCGGCCGGCAAGTTTTTCGACCACCTGTTGCATGCGTTGCAGTGCGGCATCCGGCATGTTTTCCGGGTAGTCCGGGTTGATGGTGATCAGGATATGCCGAACCGTGCGCAGTTCAGGCATTTGAAAACGATCATGATGCATTTCGTAGAACAGATGTATATCAAGATCGTTCACATCAGCGCTGTTGGCGGCAACCCGTTGCATGACTGCATCGAAAACCAGTTCCCGATGCAGAGCGGTTTTAAGACCATCCTCATCGAGACCGTTGTTTTCCAGATCCTGAATAAATTCATCACGACTGGGATAGCGGGAGGCCACTTCCTGCAATGAAGCCTCCAGTTGCGCATCAGAGATGACCAGGTTCTCGGCCTCCGGAGACTGAATCACCAGGCCTTCCAGATCAAAACTCTTGGCGGCACTGCGTGTGACCTGATCGTACTCATGGGGATCGAGCTGAGTGAGATTTTTCTTAAAACGACTCAGCGCATTACGCAGCATGTGATAACTGAATACCGGGGATATTTCGATTTCTTCGGCTGCCAAGGTCATGCCTCCACCTCGTCTTCAGGATTGAGGAAATCCAGTGCGCTCTCAGGGATCATGAGGGTTCGGCCGTGAAATCTCACATGATAGGCCGGACCACCGGGATGATCTCGCAGGGTCTTTTCAATCTCGCCCTCATCACCTGGTGAGGCGATCACATCCCCCTGGATGCCCAGGGGGATTTTGGGCGTTACTTTGTCACGAAAATCGAAACGTGTGGGAATCCACGGATCCGACTCCAGTTGCAACTCCTGTTCACGACACCCAACGCGCATGTTCTGCTCAAGGAAGTCGACGGAATAGATCAGCTGATCCTGGAGAAATGTACCCACATCACGGATGTAGCCAACACTGCCCCGGCGAACCAGGAGCCGACCGGTTGGCTGACCCGGGTAGGTGCCGTCATTGCGCAAATTGCGAATGACCCGCACCGCTTGCCCGTATTCATATTTTGGACGCAAAACTCTTCACCTGTTGACTTAAATCCATCAAAGGAATCTGCACCGAAACCGGTTCATGCATCTTGAATACCTTGAAAACCTTTTCAGTCAAAGCATCGGATGAGACGAAATCTGCGTAGGCACTGCTGAGCATGCCGGCGTATACCGAGAATTTCTCATCGTCATCTTCAGGCATGTTGTCGACCTGGGCCAGATAGTCATGAAATCGCTGCAGAATATGCAGACGGTTCACATGCACAACCGACGCATCATAGGCGATACCGAAATATTCCAGGAAGTCCTCAGCGCTGCTGAGTTCTTCCAGATCCAGATCAAATTCACTTTCGCTCATCGTGATGTGCTCCTGTTTAAGTATTAGGCCGTTGCACTGTTGGTGGTATCTGACAAGGCTTTGCGAACCACGTCTAAAAGTGCCTGGGCGCCAAGGCGGTCCTTGGAATCGAGTTCAGCCACCTTTTCAAGACGCTGTAAGGCCGATTCATAATCACCCAGTCTCAGTTCGAGATAGCCGGCACCTTTGAGTGCCAGCATGTAAAAGCGGATCAGTGTCATTGAGATCATGACTCCATTTCCGAGCCGACCTTCTGTGAGCTCGCGCCAGTCCTGGGGCAGATCAAGCCGCTGTGCCATGACATCCAATACCCGTTCGGCCACGATCAAAGCATCGCGCAAACGGTGTTGATAATAGTAGTAACGATAGAGTGCCACCAATACCATGGGATGATTTGGTTCGAGAAAATAGGCCCTCAGCAGCGCCATTTCAGACTGGTCGTCCCCGTAGGTGGCGGCTGCCTGATCCAGGCAGTTTTTAACCTCGCCATTCAGGGCTTCGTTGAAGTAGAGGTCTTCACTGTCAAAGTCGAGCAGATCGAGTGTCATGCTGTCGGCTCCTTCAAGACTACTTCGTTGCCATGCTCACACACCTTCTGCGCATCGCATTCGCGACACTCATCCTGAGGTTTTTCACCGCCGGGCATGCAGCCATAGATACCCACTTCCCTTTCCAAAAGCCGGATGCGTTCGAGCAGACAACTGATTGCATCGGCTACAGGATCCGGTATCAGATGGTGATTCAGATCAATGCCTTCATGAGTCTCGGATGGGCTGGAACGAACAATTTTACCGGGAATACCCACGACAGTCTTGCCAGCGGGAACCGGGGATACCACGACGGAGTTGGCGCCTACACGGGCCTTGTCTCCGATCACGATCGGGCCGAGAATTTTCGCCCCGGCACCGACCACCACCTGATTACCCAGGGTAGGATGACGTTTTCCTTTACTCCAGGAGACACCACCGAGAGTGACACCATGATAAAGCGTGACATCGTTACCCACTTCAGCGGTCTCACCGATCACCACACCCGCTCCATGATCGATGAAGAAGCGACTGCCGATGGTGGCCCCGGGATGGATATCGATACTGGTCCAGATGCGTGCGATATATGAAATGAAACGGGGGAAATAGCGCCATCCTCGGCGCCACATTCGGTTGGCAATGCGATACAGCAGTACGGCATGCACACCCGGATAGGTGGTCATGATCTCGAATCGGGTACGGGCAGCCGGGTCGCGGGCAAAGACACAACTGATATCATCCCGCATCTCCCGCCAAATGGAGCGTTTCTGCTCCCGGCAGGCCTGTTCTTCGACACAGAGTTCTGAGTTCATTATGATGCCACCCTCTCCATGGTTACCTCATTGATGGTCAGATAGAAACGTCGCAAGTCCTGCACCGCCGGAGGGCGTTTGAACTTGATTGCATGCTGTCGCACTTGCAACAACAGTGAAGCGGCCTGTTCCATGGTCAGGGAAAGTCCCATATCGGCATAAGCCTGTATCACCGCATGACTGCCGGAATGTTTACCCAGTACAAACTGATGCTCGCGTCCCATTTCCGCTGGATCCACGCCCTGATAGTTGAGCCGGTCTTTCATCAAACCATCCACATGGATACCGGCCTCGTGGGTAAATACGCCCGTTCCAACCAGACTCTTCTGCCAACCGACCAGTCGCCCGGAGGCCTGTTCGACCACCTGGGACAAAGTCTGATAGCGGGTCATATCGATCCGGTCGGCCTGGTTGTAAAACCTTCTCAGACCCATGACGATCTCTTCCAGCGGTGCATTGCCCGCACGCTCACCCAATCCATGTACGGTTGTGTTGACATGGGTGGCGCCGGCGCGAACTGCTGCGAGGGTGTTGGCGGTGGCCAGTCCCAGGTCATCATGGGCATGCATCTCAATCTGCAGATCGGTCATGGCCCGGAGATCGCGAATGGTTTCGTACACCTGAAAGGGTTCCATGATGCCGACCGTGTCCGCGAAGCGGAAGCGTTGGGCACCGGCACGTTCAGCCGTTTCCACCACCTGCCAGAGGAATTCCGGATCGGCCCTTGAGGCGTCTTCACCGCCGATACAGACATTCAAACCCAACTCCTGGGCCTCGGCGATGTGGGGTGCGATCTGATCCAGTACCCAGTTACGATCCCGGCCCAGTTTGTTTCGGATCTGTTGATCGGAAACCGGCATGGAGAGATCGATCCAATCCACATTCAATCCACGGCAGGTAGCGATGTCCTGACGGTGCATGCGACACCAGACCATGAGCTTGGCTTGCTTGACGTCCTGACTCACGGCGCGGATCGACTCGCGTTCCTCTTCGCCCATGGCAGGAATACCGATTTCAAGCTCCGGCACACCCAAATCGTCGAGGGCGCGGGCAATGGCGCGCTTCTCATCCAGAGAAAACGATACCCCGGCAGACTGCTCGCCGTCCCTCAGGGTGGTATCGTTGATCGTTGCATTGATGATCTGTTGCGACATGGTGATCTCCTTGTATAGAAGGTCTTTTGCAATCACCATGCCATCAATTATTTTACTTATATTACATATAGTTATGAATTTATACCCCGTCCCATGCACGACATGTTCAATGCATTGTCGGATACCCTACAAAAAAAAACCGCGGCATCATGCCGCGGTACCAAGCGAGGATTGGAAACTAGGGACGCTATGCGTAGGCCGGAGCAAACGCCTTCTCGGGATCTTCCACCGGTCCGTTATCGCCCCAGTAGGGAGACAGTTTTCTCAGTTGCGCCACAATGGGCGGAACGGCCTCGATGACCTTTTCAATCTCATCCATGGTGTTGTAACGCGACAGGGAGAAGCGCACGGACCCATGGGCCGCAGTGAACGGGATGTCCATCGCGCGCATGACATGGGAGGGTTCCAGCGAACCCGAGGTACAGGCCGAGCCGCTCGAGGCGGCGATTCCCATCTTGTTCAACAACAACAGAATCGCCTCGCCTTCGATGTATTCGAATGCGATATTGCAGGTGTTGGGCAGTCGGTTGTTGGGGTCACCGGTTACGAAGCAATGGCTGACACTCTCGAGAATGCCCTGCTCCAGACGATCACGCATGGCTTTGACGAAACTTTTTTCAAATTCCATGGATTCTGCCGCCATCTCGCAGGCCTTGCCCAGGCCAACGATTGAAGCCGAGTTTTCGGTGCCGGCACGACGCCCGCGTTCCTGGTGTCCGCCTCTCAGCAGCGGACGGAAACGCACGCCACGACGCAAGTAAAGCACACCGATACCTTTCGGAGCATGTAACTTGTGTCCAGACAGGGACAACATGTCGATGTTGGTTTCCTTCAGATTAATCGGCAGTTTGCCCACTGCCTGCACGGCATCGGTATGAAACAGCACACCCGCGGAACGGGCCATCTCGGCCATCTCTTCGACAGGAAACAGGGTGCCGCTCTCATTGTTCGCCCACATCACGGAAACGATCGCGACATTATCGGAGAGCAGGCGGTAATACTCATTGATGTCGAGACGACCCTTTTTGTCCACTTTCAGGTAGTGAACCTTGTAGCCTTCCTTCTCAAGGTATTCACACAGGGTGAGGATCGCGGGATGCTCCACCACCGTGGTGATAATCTCCTTGCGTTCCGGCTGAGCCTTCAATGCAGACAGGATCGCGGTGGAATCCGACTCCGTACCACAGGAGGTGAAGATGATCTCCGAGTCGTGCTCCGCACCAAGCAGTTGTTGAACCTGCTGACGGGCCTTTTTCAAAGCGCGCCCAACCTTGTCACCGAACTGATGCAATGACGAGGGATTGCCGAACTGTTCCGTGAAATACGGCAGCATCGCCTCCACCACCGCAGGGTCCACCATGGTGGTCGCGTTGTTGTCCAGATAGATGCCATCAGTCATGATCAACCTCCCATGGACGCACGACGGGCCAGCTCTTCAGCAGGCAGGACCTGAATGAATTCACCCAGACCTTCTGCCAGGTGCTGCTGGATACCGCCCAGGGTGGTGGCCGCCATCTGACAACCGGAGCAGGCGCCCATCATCTTGACGTAGATATACTTGCCATCGACTTCAACCAGTTCCACATCACCGTGATCGCGCTGCAGGTTGGGACGGATGTCCTCCAGCAGTTCCTCGATACGCTTCATGCGCTGCAGATTGGTGAGACCCGACTTCGGTTTCTTGATTTCGTGCGGTACCGCATTCGGATCAAAGGTTTCACCCTGCTCCGCAAGGACCATGGTGAGGATGTCTTCGATGCCTTCGTGGCAGGCCGAACAGCCACCGCCGGCCTTGGTGTAGTTGGTCACCTCTTCCACGGTGCGCAGGCCATTGGCACGGATGGTATCCTCAATCAATACCGCATCGACCGCGAAGCATTTACAGATCAATGCCCCTTCCTCATGGTCGTCTTTCCACTCTTCGCCCCGGTAGTTGGCTACCGCGGCCTGCAGAGCTTCGCGACCCATGACTGAGCAGTGCATCTTCTCCGGGGGCAGGCCATCGAGATAGTCCGCGATGTCCTGATTGCTGACCTTGAGGGCATCATCGAGATTCATGCCCTTGATAATCTCGGTGAGTGCAGAACTTGATGCAATCGCCGAACCGCAGCCGAAGGTCTGGAAACCGGCATCGAGAATGGTCTCAGTGGCGGGATCGACCTTAAGGGTTAAGCGCAAGGCATCACCGCAGGAGAGCGAGCCCACGTCACCCGTCGCGTTAGCGCCGTCCACCGCCCCGGCATTGCGGGGGTTAAAGAAATGTTCCTGAACTTTTTCGGAATAGTCCCACATGTCTCTGCTCCAGGTAGATTAGGCGGAAAAGGAATTGCCGCAACCACAGCTCGCGGTTGCATTCGGATTCTCGAATTTGAAGCCACTGCCATCCATGCTATCGAGGAAATCGACAGTGACCCCTTTCAACATTGGGGCGCTGTAGGGGTCGACGAAAACCTTGATCTGGTCGATCTCGATGACGGTGTCATCGGGCTTGGGGGTTTCCTCAAGTGCCAGGCCGTATTGCATCCCGGAACAGCCCCCTCCGGTCACGGAGATCCGCAGTCCCGCAACCGGGGTTTCGGATCCCTTGATAAATCGGCTGATTGCCTTTTGTGCATTTTCGGTGATTGTCAGCATGGTCGTTTCTCCGTGGCAAGTCTCTTGCATTCTAGGTTTACACAGAGGTTGCAAAGCCTGTGCCACAGATCCCAAATATTATTTTGTCATTGATTTTATTGGTTTTATTGGCAGGCTCACACAATCAACTGTTACAACAACGACAATCACAAAAGTCGTATCTGGTGTGAAACCTGACAAAGCGGAGTGAATATGACGATTGATCATCTCAACCCTGGCGACCTGGTCTACGCGGCCAGCCACATCTACAACGACGGTGGTATTCCTGAGATACCGGACGATGCACTGCTGGCGAAACCGGGTACTAAAGGTGTACTCATTGAAACCGGTCATCTGGAGGAAGCGCCGGAACGCAAAATCTACCTGGTGCGGTTCGAGGATGAATCCCTGAATCTGGGCCCACCCACCGGCTGCTGGGAAGAGGAGTTAAGCGCTACCGAAGTCAGCACGGTTGAGGGTTGAACCTGCTTTCACGGATTGATGGGATAAGCTATCGGTCCATCCACTGCAGACCGCTGCGGAGACTCGCTAGCGACTCCAGCGGCGCAGATGGAGAGGATCCTGCCATACCCCGGACGGGATGACATTCCAATCCCGCAGCGATCTGCGGTAGAGGTAAATCCAGGCCCGTCCCCAGGGGGTGGGTATGTATTCCCGGGTGTAGTCGACAGGATAGCCTTCCAACTGGTCGAGCTCGGCCATGACGCGGGTGTCCACCTCGTAGACTTCGCCCTGGATTGCGGTGTGACCACCCTTGGTCACACCCGGGTAACTGCCCAGATCGAACATTTTGTAGATCGGTGCCGTGGTATGAAAACCCAGCAATTGCGCCGCCTCGAGCAGGTAGTGGTTTACCTGGTCTTTACGTAATGTGCCATACACAAACACCCGGGTCCGCATTGCCCTGCTCCTGCCTCGCGATTTGTTCTGAGAGTTGAATTGCTGCACTCGATACACCTGGTCCGAGGTGGTAATTTTAACAAGAATTTTAAAGGTATCAGGTCTATTATTAACCCGGCACCTAAATATGCCATGTTCAGCCGAAGCGTGCCTGCCTGCGAGTCACGCCTTGATCAAGGGCATGCTTGTAGCCCTGAACAGGGCATATTTAGGTGCCGGGTTAATATAATCTCAGGCCATGATTTTCTGTTCAGGTTCGAGACGTCCCCTGAGTCCCCACATTGGGTGTCTGATGCGCGTAGCCCAATCAACGTTCGCCCGGGGTAATGAGATAGCGGGAGCATCATCGGCCTATTCCACCACCGTTCAATCGACAGGCTCATAAGTCACTCGGTGCTCGTGCCCCACAGCGACGACGACTGACAGACTTCCGTACCTGTCACCCGAGAGGGATCAAGGAGGAAAAATGCGGATTTATATTTCATCAACATTTGAGGATCTGGCCGAATATCGCAGCGCGGCTACCCAGATACTTCGTCAGTTGGGACACGAGGTCGTGGCCATGGAGGATTATGTCGCGGAAACCGCCGTACCCCTGAACAAGGTCCTCAAGGATGTGGCCTCCTGCGATGCCTTCGTGAGTATTGTTGCCTGGCGTTACGGTTATGTACCTGCAACGGGCCCCGCGGACATTACTGATGCAATCCCGGGTGTCACCTCGATCACGGAATACGAATACCGCAAAGCCGTCCAGGCAGGCAAAAAGATACTCCCTTTCCTGCTCGACGAACGAACCTCCTGGCCGACGCCATATATCGACGGGATTGGGAACCAGGAAGATCCTGGTCCGATACGAAAACTGCGAGAGGCGTTGCGGGAACAGCACATGGTGTGCTTTTTCTCTAATCCGGACAGTCTGGCCCGGCATATCGCCGCATCGATCAGTTCAGTGGGCATGCGAACCGAGGTCCACCGACAACTCGTGAACATCACTGGGAATATCGATTTCTTTACCGCTAACGAATATCTGACGGACAGCGCCACCATGCCCATCGTTGCATTGGCGGAGCACTCCAGCCGGCCTCCTGCGGTCATGATCGACCTGGCCAATCCCTGGTGGTCCACAAGACTCTATCTTCTCGCAGCCATCGGTGAGGAAATGTGGGGTCTGCAGCGTATCGTGATCCTGGAAAAGCAGCAGTTTGCCGGCATGGTGTCGGCTTCTTCCGCGCGCAGGGCACTCAGAACACTGCACAAAGAAGCCGAAAAGTTTGACACCAAGGTACTGCCAACCGCTGCCGGTGCGGATGTGAGAAATATCGCAGAGAATCACCTTTCGAAATGGAACTCGATTATCAGCGCAGAACCGGGCGATGCCAGTGCAGAAAGAGCCATTGCACAGAATGTCACAGTCCCTAACCTGAGATTGTGGCTTGGGGAATGTTTTGTTGAGACCCCGATTTTGCTTGAAGATATCGACGCACTTTCACCCATCGATATCATGCGCATCATCGACTATCCAAACAACTTCGTGCCTATAGTGAGTAACCTGGTCGATGCCAGCAAGGTTGTTTCCCTGGTTGACAAACGAGCCCTGTCCGATGTGCTTGCACGAAACTCTGTGGTGGAATTACTCGATCGCATGGGTGGCCGTTGACGGCTGTTTATGCGTCCCAACACGGATGGTCTAACAGACGGTCAACCACCTAACACCAGTTCATAGGCCGCGCGTAACAACTCCAGCTCCACCTGGGGAAGCTGGCGTGCCTGGGTCAGATCAATAAACGAGGCGTCGATCCGCTCCGCCGTTTCAAAGGGTGGGTCAATCGTGTTGATACTCGCAAGCAACACCTCAATGGTCTCGCCGGGCACCTCGACCCCCTGGCGGTACTCAGCCTCGTTGCTCAATGACTCAGGGGGCAAGCCGAGTCGCTGTTCGGTTTCCCGCAGAATCGCCGCCGGATGGTGTACCGTGCTGGGCAGAGTCGTCACCCGGGCAGAAAGCTTAGGCAAAGGCTCAAAGGCGCACACGCTTTCATGACTGAATTTCAGAAACCGGGTACGCGCACTGGTGGGTTGTTTGTGGTAGAGAATGACTCGATAGTCCATTTTTTTAATAATTTTGAATTGTGAATTTTGAGTTTTGAATCATCGGAATTCGCTGCGCTCAACTATTTTGTCACTTTGACTCGGTTGGTCCGGAACGATGCGATGTTAAATCACTGAAACTTAGTCCGGCATGGGCAGAAGGCGCGCTTCTGCTTTGATTTCAGCATCCTTACCCCAGGCATTTACCGCCTCGACAAACCATCCCTGACGCTTTGGGTGGGGTCTGACGACATCCTGTTCGACGAAGAAACTGCCATCCGAATGAAACAGCAGGGTGCCGAGTTTCATGCCCTGCTCGTTCAACCAGTCACCCACCAGACTGTACTCACTGGTGGAGGGGTCACGTTCCAGCCGATAGTCCGCTTCATGGGGAGGTTTCAGAATCACCTCATCCCGGGTGAAGCCCAACTTGATCACTTCCCGGCTCAGGTAATCGAAGATCTGCTCGGCGAGTTGCTCGACCTTGTAATATCGAACCGCTACGGACTCATCCATTGTCACTCTCCTCTTCTACACCCTGGAGCAGATCGCGAAGCACATCCGCTCCTACCTGATCATGTGGATCGATACGCTGCATGGCAGACAGTATCCCTCTCGCCTCCTGCGCACGGTCCTGACGTAAGCGAATAAACGCCAGGGCCTTGAGACTGTAGAGGTAGAGACGACCGGAACCACGCGGATCGTTCCAATTGCTGCTCTCCTCTCCCAAACTTTCCCATTCTTTTGTAAAACCGCCCTGCTCTGCCGCCTTGTCCATGGCTTCTCTCACCACGAATTCCGCCTGCTCGGTTTCTCCCTGATAGAACAGTATCTTGAACATTGCAACCAAGGTCTCCACCTGGTCAGGCGCTTCACGGTAGGCATCCTGCAGGGCTTGCAGCGAGGCATTCCGGTTGGCAACCAGATGGGCTGCCCGCTGCAGCTGGGCATCCACCTCCGATGCGATCCCAAAACCGAATTGGATCGGCGTATCGAGGGGGGTCACCGAACTGCAGCGGGATTCACTCAACCCCAGAACTCCTTGGAAACCTGCAGCCGCTCGACCGGTTGATCGTTCTGCAGATGCTCTTCGAAGATCGTAGCCACATCAGCCTTGCTGACACGTCCGTACATCACCCCTTCCGGGTAGACCAGCACCGACGGCCCTTCGCTGCAGGGGCCCAGGCAACTGGTGGTCGTGACCTGGACTTTGTCGAAAAGCTGACGATCCTGAAGATGCCAGTAAAACTCCTCGGCCACCTCAGCGCAGTTTTTATTACTGCACGAAGGTCTGGGGTGACCCAGGGGGCGGTTCTGCACGCAGACAAACACGTGCTTGCTCGGTTTTGGCATACTGCTTACCTCCACAACCTCATGACATCAGGCATTGATCGACTGGGGTTCATGAGTGAAACATTTTTTCGGACAGATTCGAGCGCAGGAACCGCAGCCGATGCAATCGAGGCTGTTCTTCAGGCTCATGACCATGGCGGTGTCATCGGAGAAACCGTCATCGTCGTCCCCGTAGTCGTCATCATAATCGTCATCGTCGGCCATCAATCCTTCAACTTCTTCGCGTTCGATCAGATCGAAAACGTCCCGTGGGCAGACCTTGAAGCAACGGCCGCAGCCGATACAGTTCTGCTGGTTGATATCCATTACAAACGCGGGAATGTACTCTTCACCACCACGTGTTACACCTGTAATCATTGACATTTCAGTAGTTCCTCAACTCATTTCAGATTCTGCGGCCTTGTATGCGGCTTCCGCATCAGCCCAGGCACGACATGCATCATAGGTCGCCTGCGCAATGGCAGGTATCTCTTCATAAGCGGCCGGCAACCGGTCTTCGACCAGGTCATGCAGTTCACCCGCCCGTTCGGTGGCGATACGCTTGGCCCTCTTGCTCGCTTTCAACAGCGCTTTCAATTCTTCATCAGTCATTCTGCCACTCCTACATACCCGCTACCTTCGGGTGTTGCCCGATGATTTCCAAAGCCACGGAAAGCAGTTTGTCCGCCTCATCTTTCATTTTCGAAAGTGAAGGAAAACCGAAGCGATGAACATCTCGCAGGGTTTTATCCATCACTACCAGTTTGCCCACGGTAATGAGTGACCGACCGAACCCTTCATGGGTCAGGTTCATCATGGGCACTGCCATGAGGCCGCACTCTTTCTCGATCAGTGCGGAAATGGCGTTATAGAACGCCTTGACCCGTGACATGGTGATTTCATCCGGATCGCCGATCACCGGGATCTCACGCTTTTTTTCCTTGGTCAGGACAAAAGGCTCAAGAATCTTTTCCACGGGCCAGTTATCGTAGGTGCCATAGGTATCGATCGCACGCATCTGACGCACCATCTCCTTGGCAAAATCGGTTCCGAGAACCGGATCGTCACTGCTTACGAGCACGACAGCTTCATTCATTGGTTTGACTCCTGAATGTGATATGTAAATTCAACCTTGCGGTAGCCCGATTGGGTAACCCTGAGCAACTGGGGAATCTGTTTGGAGCCGACCCGCCCCGGGGCCGTCAACCAACGCACCATGCCCAGCCCGAGAAGCAAGCCGGCTAATGCGAACATGCCCTGTACCCCGTTATTCATATTCATTGCCTGACCGATAAAGGTCAGTGTCAACATCGCAACCAGAGGCAGCAGATAGGCGAGCACCGACGCCTGGGCAATCGCCCGGCTGGGTATTCCGATCATGACCTGGTCCCCGACCTGGGCATGAATCGGGTTTTCCACGCGGAAGCGATTACGCTTCAGGCCAAACAGGTTTGCGATAACCGATGTGGAGCAGCTGTTACTGGAACAACTCGAACATCCGCTTTGCACTTCTGCCTCGATCCAGGCATAGGGTTCCTGCAAGGCAACCACGCGCGCCGGATGTTCGAGCATTTCAAGTGCCGGATTCATCCACTACTCCTCCCAGCCATCCGCTTCCATCTGATCGAAGCGGGAGGGGTCCGCCGGGACGGCATTCTGTATCGCACGGGCCAGCCAGCTGCCGGGACCCTGGCGCAGTTCCTCCTGCAGGGATTCAAGCAGTGAGTTGATCGAAGTCCCTTCAGAGGTCTTTACCGGTTGAATACCTTTGAGCTTCAACTGGTTGATCGCAGAAGCGCCCACTGCCTGGCTGTACACTGCGATGCAACCATCCAGAGCATCGATTTTGGCGCCCAGTTTGTCCTCATTGCCATCCATCGAAAGCTTACCGAACTCAACGGCCTCGACCAGACATACCTTGTCCTGATTGACCGCGTAGATCGCAAAAGACTGAGCGGCACCGAAGTGCTGATCCACGTGCTTCATGTCACGGGTCGCAAAGGCCACTTTGAGCGCGGTGGTCATCCATTCATCCTCAGTGGTGCAACCCACCAGTTGCAGCCGCCTCGTGACACTCATGTGATACCTCCCGGTAATCCGCTTTCTGTGCATAGATGGAACGATAGGGATGGATCTCACCCTTCTCGAGAGTAAGCATGATGTTGGCCAGATCGAACAGGGTCTGACGACTGCCGCGATAACCGATCCAGGTTTTCTGATAACCGCCCAACTGGTCGTACTGGGGGAAACCGGCACGCAGCAACGGGATACCGAGTCGTTGCGCAGATTCCACCCCATGAGAATTGGTGATCAGGATCTCCGCGGAGTTTTCCCGGGCCAGGATTTCCAGGTCCTCGAGGTCGCCGATCTTGATCCGGTCTGTAGCAACCTGTTGCAGGGCCGGGGCATTCACCGGCGCAACCGCAGCCACGGTTTCCGCACCGACACCCGCCAGCATCTGACTCAGACCGAGTAGCAGATCCGGGTCGGCCGCCAGAGCAAAGCGGGCCATTCCGAGCATGAAATGGGTATCCAGCATGGCATCCTGCAACTGCGCACGTTGACGTTCCAGTTTTGCCGGCACCGGCTGTTGCGAGATGCGATGCAGGGCGTCGATGAACCGGTCAACCGCTTCCAGACCCATGAGATGCTCGAATCGATAATCCGGTACACCGGTGAGTTTCTTGAGCTCATCCGCAGCCTTGTAAAGGGAAGCGCCAATCACCAGTGTTGCCTGCGAGTCACCCAGGGTTTGTAATTCGGAGACCTCGGTCCCGCCGATGGTCAGGGGTGAAAAATCATCCGCTCCCAAATGGCCGTCCAGAGAGTCAGACAGATCCGGAATCACGACCGGACGCAGTCCAAAAATTTCGATCAGCTCCTTGAGCTCTTCCAGATCACCGGGGGTCAGGGACGCACCGACCAGCACGTTCACCTGATGTTGACGCTTGCCAGGCTCTGTACCTGCGCTGTCCGCGGATGGCACCAGGGTCTGAATAATGGCTTCCACCGCCTTGGCAAAACCGGTTTCCAAACAACCGGTGTAATCCGGGGTGGATACCGGCACAACCGGTATGGCGTCGTACTCGGGATGTTTCTGGCGGAACTGTTTGACCGCCATACGCACATCACTGCCCTGGGTTTCGGACAGGCCCGTGGTAGGAACTCCGAGCAGTGCCGGGGCACTCTTCTCTGAAAGGGTTCTCAGTCCCTCGACCACACTTTCCTCGGAACCCATCACCGTGGTCACCTGATCCATGGCGGTGGTCTGCAGGGGAATGGGTTCTCTGAAATGACGTACAAAAAAGACCTTGCCGAATGCGGTACAGCCCTGGGAGCCATGTAGCATGGGTATTGCCCGGCGAAAGCCTAGGAACGCCAGCGCGGCACCAATGGTCTGACTGGCCTTCAGCGGGCTGACCGACAGGGCCTTGTTGCGTTTGATGATCTCGGTCATTGGCAAACCTCCGCCTGGGCTGTGGTGGGCGTAGCCCAGGGTGCC
Organism: Candidatus Thiodiazotropha sp.; assembly: GCA_040506775.1. Classification (GTDB taxonomy): domain Bacteria; phylum Pseudomonadota; class Gammaproteobacteria; order Chromatiales; family Chromatiaceae; genus Thiodiazotropha. The sequence goes on along the minus strand of JBEVWC010000002.1, from coordinate 390,534 downwards.
GGGGTCCGCACCTGCTGCCAGATCGGACTTTCGATAGTCAGTACCAGCTGACGCGCCAGTTCCACCATACCGGTATAACCGGCATAACCGAATTCGCGTTCCTGGTTGATGTCGAGAAACGGGATACGCGCCTTGAGCGCGGTGTACATGTTGCGCCCTCCGGCAATCAATACATCCACATCGTTGTCACGGACCAGGTTGATCAGGGCACGGGGATTACCGTCTTCGATCATCACTGCATCCTGACCCATCAGCTCGCGGATCCGGGCCTTGTCCTCTTCGGTGGATTTCTTGGTGCCGGTGGCCACTACCTGCATGCCTAGATCCTGGAGTGCGGCAATCACTGACCAGGATTTCACACCACCGGTGTAGAGCAGCACCTTGCGGCCGCGGAGTTTTTCGCGCCAGGGCTCCAGTGCTGCGTCGATCTTCTGTTCTTCACGGGCGATCAGCGCCTCGGTGCGCCGGGTCAGATCCTCGTCCCCGATGAGCCGGGCAAAGTCACGCAATGCCTGGGAGACGTCACGAACCCCGTAAAAGCTGCCTTCGAACCAGGGTGTACCGAAGGCATCCTGAAGTTTCCGCGCCACGTTTATCATCGCTTTTGAGCAAACCATCATGTTCGCTTCCGAGCGGTGCATGGTCTGCACTTCGCGGTAACGGGCATCGCCGGACAGGGTGCACAGCACGCGTAATCCCAACTCATCGAGGAGCGGCATGACGTGCCAGAGTTCACCAGCGATGTTGTACTCACCCACCAGGGTGATGTCATGAACCTTATGTCCCGCCTGAGCAGCCGATTCCGGCAGCGGGTCGGGTTCCCGGGAACCGCAGACGTATTTCACCATCGCCTCACCAGCGATCCGGTTACCCAGGTTTTTGGTGCCGTAAAATCCGGCAGCATCCACAGGCACCACCGGGGTGCCCCAGCGTTCCTGGGCCGCTTTGCAGACCGCTTCCACATCGTCGCCCACCAGTGCGGGCACACAGGTGTTGTAGACGAATACCGCTGCGGGATGATGGGTATCGATGGCCTGTTTGATGGAATGGAAAAGGCGCTTTTCACCACGCCCCATGATGACGTCCTGTTCGGTCAGGTCGGTGGTCATGCCAATGCGGTAGATTCGAGGTCCGCTGCTGCGGGTACCCCGGTTGTCCCAGGAACTACCCGCGCAGGCAATGGAACCATGGACGATATGGGCCACATCGGCGATCGGCAGCAGCGCGATCTGGGCTCCATCGAAGGCGCAACCACCTGCGGTGGCGCCGGGTTTCGGTTTTGCGCAACCCGATTTGGATTTCTTGTTGTGGGCGCAGGCTGGTTCGTCCAGCAGGGCGGCAATGTCTTTTTGTTTCATGGTCTGACAGGTCTTCCTGATGAGCTTATGTCAGACTATGCAATGGCCATGCCATATGCTAAGACATTGTTTTTACGTTTGTTACTGTATCTATTGGGTTGTAAGAAACCTGACAATCCGAAACATTGCACGGAGTGCTACACAGCGTAGGGACGTTCCTCCCAACTGCGCAGTACTTTCAGGTCGCGGGCAGGCAGATAGTCATAGGCCTCCATCTGGTCCTTGAGCACGGCCTCTGCCAGGCGAAAATTGGCGGCCTTGCGGCTGAGCATGATGAAGAACCAGGCAAAAGGATAGCCGATCTGTCGATCGTAGGTATGAATGGCATTGGCCAGATCCGCGCCCTGAAGCAGCTCACCCTCGGGCAAATCCGGGAGGCGATCGGCGGCGACCGCATAAGGTCTGGCCTTGACCCGGTAATCCCCATTGCTGTCCATGTAGTCCTGCAGAATCAGCACCCAGTGACGACAGAAATGTCCGGTTTCATTGGCACTGCTTTCCGACCAATCATCGAAAAAGCGTTTCAGGCTGCGTTGCGCCTGATCCAGGCCGGCCTCGGCCAGCAGCAGTTTATTCATGGGTGTGACACGACGGAACTGGTAGTACGGGTTACCTACCGGCTCCGGTTCGAGTCGCGGGTAATCGAGGGGATCGAGAAACTCTTCCAGGCTGTCAGGAAACCAGTCCCGCTCCACCAGCGGACGGTCCAGAACCTCCTGCAATTCCTCAATTTCCAGCTGAATGAACTGCTCCGGATCATTGCCCATCGGTGCGGTGAAGTAGTGGGTTTTACCCGAGAGCCGGGTTGCGAAATAACCCTTGTCCTCGAACTCCGCAATCAGCTGATCGACATCCCCTCCCGAGGCCTCTTCAGCCCATTGGGCAATGTTCCCGGCTATCGGCTGGTACTGCGCATCCACGACACCACCAAGCCTGTGCCAGTTCGAGCGGGTGAGGACACAACTGAGTTCCTGATCCGGTAACAACCCGTTGATGGCGTTTTCCAGTGCCTCAACTCCCTGTTCAGGATCCAGTTCCTGACACAGTTTCACCAGCTTATCGCTGTGAGAAAGCAAACCTTCCATCAAACCGCCTCCCGCGCTACCGCATGCTCAAGATGACGCTCACGCCACCATTCGAGTCCCATACGATAGGCGTCAGCACTGTTTTGCGCCAACCCGAGGGCACGCAGCACCAATGCCAGGGTGCCGGGAACCGCGTACTCAGCGTACTCGTCCGTCACATCGCCCTCCCATACGGCTCTGAAATGGTTGAGATTGAGTCTTTCGGGTTTGACGCTCGCGTCCGTCTCTTTGAGTTTATCCCAACGCTCATCCCAAAGACCATCCCTGTTCAAACCGTAGAGGATCACATCCCGATCCGGTATGCGCTCGAACTCACCCCCCTCCCCCTTGCAGATCAGGGCAGCAGGCTGGCCAAGAAGCTGGGCCGCCTGCTGATGGATGACTGCATAGTTGGGATGAAACACACCCATGACACTCAATGGCGCAGAGAACGGATTGAGCATACGGGCAACGGTATGCAGAGGCGACCGGAGACCGAACAATTCCCGGGTGGCGATCAGTTGACCGGTCAGGGGAGAAAGTTTGCTGATTGGCAGATAGCTGAAACCCAGGGTTGAGAGTTGATGTTCCGCCTGTGCCAACGAAGCCGCGGTGTCGATATCCAGCGCATCTAATGCTTCCGGTACATAGATGCGCTCGTCATTGCGGTACATACCATGCATAAACACACGATATCCACGTTTGGCAACAATCAACGCAGCGAGCAGGAACCAGGGTAATTGACGCTTCTTACCCGCGTAGGCCGCCCAGTCTATCGAGGCCTGCACCTGCAAACCAGGCAGAGGCAGGCTTTCACGCAATGCCTGGGTAAATCCGGCCACCTCGTCCGCGGTCTCTTCCTTGACCCGCATCAGCATGAGGAAGGCTCCGAGTTGTTCGGGTTCCACGTCATAACAACTGATCATGCGCATCGCATCCCTGGCCTCATCCAAGGTCAGTGAGCGCATGCCATTACGTCCCTTGGCAAGGACTTCAATAAAACGGGCAAATGGGTGCATCTTCATCTCAACCGAATTGTCATGCGCGAGTTCAACCGTTCGGAGGTGTTTCGTCCTCAACGGTTTGACTCACGGATTGTGCTTGTTCAAGGCGTTCCTGAACACAACTCCGAACATCCTCGTCCTCATCATCAATGAGCGGACGAATCATCTGCAGTGGGGCGCGCTGACAGGCTACAAGCCGGATGCTCCAATCACGATCGAGCAGTAGTGGCTGCAGATAGTCAGGATCGATGCGCTCTGCCACGACGCGCCGGATCTCAACTTCCGGATCATTGATCATCAGACCCAGGCTCTCTTCCGGCAAGCGTGATGCAACGGTCTTCCTGACCTCCCGATCCGGATCCGTGATCATGCGAAACAGGCGCCCCTTGACGATCCTTTTCGCCACATACTGTCTGACCAGATAGTCCTCGTCCTTGACCAGTTGCTCAAGTTCTTCGGCAGGCAGTCTGTCTGCCACAGTGATCCTGACCTCCCGGTCCGGATCGTGAACCAGCGGATCGAGTTCATCCACCGGCAATCGATACGCCAAAACACGGCGTACCACTTCATCCGGGTCATCGAGCATCTGCAGGAGCTTCTGCTGAGACAGGTAGCGCGCTGCAATTGCTCGCCGTTCCCAAAATTCATCGCCAGCGTAGAATTCCGCAAGATCCGGATTGATCTTGAAGAATCGGGCGATCTGACGACCGCTGACGGCACGCACGCAGACATCACCCGGGTGACAACGACCTTTCTGTAGGCGATCCTGCTGATGAGGACAAGTCGTGCAATCTGCGGTCGGTGTGGCGTCTTCCCCTTGCAGCATGCCCGGTATCGTCATTCATCAATCTCGGCAACCACCACCCCGGTCGCGATCTCCTGGTCCTGGGTAAAACTCAGGCAGTGATTACGGCTGTCGATGAGATAGAGGTTGAACATTTCGGTTTCATAAACCGGCTTTGCCGCGACCACATCGTCATCCATGCAATAGGTGAAGTGCAGTTCCGGATACTGCTCACGCAGCATGATCAGAGTGGATTCGGATGGGGCGTGCTCCAGGGTGAGCGTCCCGATCTGCTCGAGTTGCTCGGAGGTGATCACGCGTTTGCCTCATCGCGTTCGAAACGGATGCGCTCTTCCGGTGCCTGGCCCATGACCTTGGCAAGCCAGGGTGGCGCGTCCTTACCAATCACAGACTGCAGCCGAACGATCTCGTCCCGTGCCGGCACTACGTCCTTGACCTTGATCGGATGTGCGCCCTTCTTGACCACTTTCGCCGCAGCAGGTCCGCCAATGGAGGCGACAAACAAAATCTGACAGTCACTGATCAGGGTCGCGCGGTAGTCATTTTTATCCTCTGCCTCCTTGTCACCTTCGGTGCCACGGATGTCGATCAAGCGATTCGACTCAGAGGAAACCTGGTAGATGAGGAATTTGCGACAGGATCCGAAATGCCCATCCAGCATCTCACCCTTGTTGGAGGCGCAGGCAATACGCAGGCTGTTGGGCATATCCCCGTCCTGATAGGCTTCCAGCTCCGGAGTCGGCTCGGAGACTCCGCCAACCTCCCCTTTCAGGCAGGCCAATGCGGATTTGAGGGCGGCTGCGTCCACGTCGGAGAATTCACCCTCACAGGCCTGTTTCAGGGTCTTGACGGTCAGGGTATCCAGACTCTCCCGGGTCGGGGGCAGTCCGACGGCGTCATCGAGCACCTTGAGCAGACGCGCTGCATTGGTGTCCGGTAGTTCGCGGGCTGCCAAGCCGATCCGCAACGCTATTTCGTCAGAAATGGGTGATGAACTCATCGTTGGCACCTCGCAGTAATTCTTCTGTCAATCACCGGAGTGGCGAAAACCACTCCGGTTGTGTTACACGCAAAAACCGGAGACTGAATCAGACAGGGATGATGCAGTCGTCTTCCATGCAGACATCGAGACATTGCGGGACGTCATGGTCGCCTTCGCATTCGGTGCAGGTTTCCGCATCGATCTTGTAGACGCCTTTGAAAGGCACGATCGACTGGGTCGGGCAAACCGGCTCACAATCGCCGCAAGCCGTACAAACATCACGTACAATCTGGTAGGCCATAATTTTCTCCTGTTACAACTTATTCAGCACGCTTGAAACGCAGGGTTGTCGGAAAGCTCGGTCGGGGACTGATGGGATCGATGTAGTACTTCGAACCATCGGTCAGTTCCACCTCACCACCCCACTCTGTGTCGGTATCCTTCTCGACATGTGCGATCTCATCCTCCTGGTCCTTCTTGGCGATATAGAACAGGAGACCGCCGCCGTCTTTCACACGTATCATTACATTCGGCACGATTTCTACCTCACTTCGTTCGGGAGTTTTGAGTTTCTAGTTATGAGTTTTGAGTTGAGGTGGGCATGTGCCCACCTAACTTCAACTCAAAACTTAACACTTACAACTCAAAACTGGTTGATCCTGAAAGGATCAACGTACCAGGTCGTAGTTGTAGTCCGTCGTGCCCATGCCGCGGGTTTCTTCGTCGAGACGCTCAAGCACAGCATTGACCAGGGTCTTCAGCATGTACATGGCGCCTTCGTAACCCAGGGTGGTATCACGATGCATGTGGTGACGATCGAAGATCGGGAAGCCGATACGGATCAGCGGAACTTCGTGTTCCTTACCCTTGTGCAAGGTATCGCGCTGGATGAACTTGCCGTAGGAGTTACCAATCATGAAATCAGGCTTGTTGGTGAACATCAGTGAACGGAAGTGCCACAGATCCTTACCGATGTGAACTTCACTGTTCTGGCCATAAGGTGAGGCTGACAGCATCTGCTCCATAGCCTTTTTCCAACGCTTGTTCGCGTGGTTGCAGAGCACCTGAGTCGGCTCGGCACCCAGTTCCAGCAGGAACTTGGTCATACCCAGGACGAAATCCGCATCACCGTAGATACCGAACTTCTTGCCGTGCAGCCAGGCATGGCTGTCGGTCATCATGTCGACCAGAATGCCACGTTCACGGGTCAGGGACTCGGAAACAGGCTTGCCGGTCAGCTCGGAGACCTTCATCAGGAACTCGTCGGTAGCTTCCAGACCCATCGGGATGGAGATATCGGAAGCCGGCTGTTTCCAGGTGTTCTTGGTGAACTTGCGGCTCTTCACAGACTGCCAGGGCTGCAGGAACAGGGTATCGATGGCGTTCGGGGCATCCTTCATCTCGGCGAGAGGGGTACCACCGTCATACATCCGGTAGGAACCGTCGGCCGGGGTGTCCAGCACGTCAGTCGGGTCGCACAGCAGGCTGTACTCAACACCCATCTCTTCCATCATGCGCTTCATCACACGGTAGTTACCGAGATAGGTTTCAAAACCCGGCACGATGTTGATCTTGCCGTTGCTACCCACCTCTTTGTCTTCCATGTAGTTCAGCGTGAAGTAACGCTGGATACCTTCGAACATGTTGTCCCAACCAGTGGTGTGGGAACCCACGAAACTCGGGGTGTGGGCGAAAGGTGTGGGGAAGTCTTCCTCGATGTGACCTTCCTTCTTGGCGTTGCCGATGAAGGCGTTCAGGTCGTCACCGATAACCTCGGCCATACAAGTGGTGGAAACAGCGATCATCTCCGGCTTGTAGAGGGCTTTGGCATTGGCCAGACCATCAAACATGTTCTTCTGACCACCGAATACCGCCGCATCTTCAGTCATGGAGTCGGAAACGCAGGCCACCGGCTCTTTGAAATGACGATTGAAGTAGGTACGGAAATAGGCCACGCAACCCTGAGAACCGTGCACATACGGCAGGGTCTTCTCGAAACCCAGGGCGCAAAGCACGGCGCCGAGAGGCTGGCAGGCCTTGGCCGGATTGACGGTCAGGGCCTCACGGTTGAAGTTCAGCTCTTTGTACTCTTCCGTGGTGGTCCACTGGAAGACCTGCTGGATCTTGTCTTCGGGATGCTTCTCTTCGAAGGATTCCTGCTTGTTTTTCAGCGTCTCGATGTATTCGTCGGTACGAAACAGCGGATAGCTCGGTTTGATGTCATCGACAACTTGGCTCATGGTAGTTCTCCTGCCGCGCCACTAATCTGTGAACAACGGCTCAGACAATAATTAATTCGTTCTGCCTTGGCTTGCCAGACGGATCGGGTTCGTCACCCGACCCGTCTGTCACTCGGATCAGGCGCCGGCCGCAGCGGCCGTTGCCTCTTCCTCACCCTTCAGCCAGGGTGCCTGGATTTTGTTCCAGCAGGGATTGTTCAGCGTCATATCCATATCACGGGCGAAGATGGCGAAGCCGTCGTAACCGTGATAGGGACCGGAATAATCCCAGGAGTGCATCTGACGGAAGGGGATGCCCATCTTCTGGAAGATGTACTTTTCCTTGATGCCAGAGCCGATCAGGTCAGGTTTGACCTTCTTGACAAATTCCTCGAACTCGTAGCCGGTAACATCATCGTAGATCAGGGTAGCATTACCCATCTCTTTGATGGTGCGGTCGTAGTCGTCGTTGTGAGCGAACTCATAACCGGTACCGACCACTTCCATACCCAGATCTTCGTAAGCGCCGATGATGTGGCGCGGACGCAGACCGCCGACGTAGAGCATCACACGCTTGCCTTCGAGACGCGGACGGTACTTGGCGATGACTGCTTCGTACTCAGCCTTGTACTTCTCGATGACCTTCTCGGCATTGGCCTGAATGGTCTCGTCAAAGAAAGCGGCGATCTTACGCAGGGATTCCTCGATCTTGGTGGGACCGAAGAAGTTGTACTCCATCCACGGAATCCCGTACTTCTCTTCCATGTGACGGGAGATGTAGTTCATGGAGCGGTAGCAGTGGAGCAGGTTAAGCTTGGCCTTGGGAGTGTTCTCCATCTCGGCCAGGGTGCCGTCACCGGACCACTGAGCAATGACACGCAGACCCATCTCTTCGAGCAGGGTACGCGAGGACCAGGCGTCACCACCGATGTTGTAGTCACCGATGATGGTGACATCGTAGTCGGTACCCTGGAAGCTGGTGTCGTTGTCGCGGTTGTGCAGGACCCAGTCGCGAACGGCGTCGTTGGCGATGTGATGACCCAGAGACTGGGAAACACCGCGGAAGCCCTCGCAACGGACCGGAACCACAGGCTTCTCGATCTCTTTAGAGGTCTTCTTGGAGACCGCTTCGATATCGTCGCCGATCAGACCGATCGGGCACTCGGACTGCACGGTGATGCCCTTGTTCAGGGGGAACAGCTCTTCGATCTCACTCATGATCTTGGACAGCTTCTTGTCGCCGCCGAAGACGATATCCTTCTCCTGGAAGTCGGAGGTGAAGTTCATGGTGCCGAAGGTGTTGATACCGGTGGCGCCCACGTAGTAGTTGCGACGACCGGCACGGGAGTACTGGCCACAGCCAACCGGGCCGTGAGAAATATGGATCATGTCCTTGATCGGGCCCCACACCACACCCTTGGAACCGGCGTAGGCGCAACCACGGATGGTCATGACGCCCGGCAGGGACTTACGGTTGGAAGTGATGCACTTCTTGGACTGCTCGATCTCCTGGTCATTGACCGTGAGATGCTTGGCGCGGTCTTTCTTTGCCTTCTCAGGATAGACTTCAAGCACCTCCTGGATGAGGGCTTCGGTCTCTTCGCGTGTCATAGCTGACATAATGTTCTCCTTCACCTGCCACCACTAATCCGTGGATGCACAGGTTTTGAAAAAAACGATCGGTCGATACCGGCCCCCATGCGGGGGCCGACGTCATCTCTTTGGCTTATGCTTTCTCAGACGCAGCAGTCTGGCCGATGATGCTCTCGTCCTCTTCGTCCATGATGCCGAATTCCATCAGCAGCTCTTCCAGCTCGTCCATGGTGCAGGGAGTCGGGATCACCAGCATCTTGTTGTCGATGATCTTCTGCGCGAGGTTGCGGTACTCATCAGCCTGCTTGGCAGCCGGATCGTACTCGATGACGGTCATACGACGGATCTCAGCACGCTGCACCACGTTGTCGCGGGGCACGAAGTGAATCATCTGGGTACCCAGCTTCTCGGCCAGGGCGATGATCAGCTCGTCCTCACGATCGGTGTTACGGCTGTTGCAGATCAGACCAGCCAGACGCACACCACCGGAGTTGGCGTACTTCACGATACCCTTGGAGATGTTGTTGGCGGCGTACATGGCCATCATCTCACCGGAGCATACGATGTAGATTTCCTGGGCCTTGTTCTCGCGGATGGGCATGGCGAAACCACCACACACCACGTCACCCAGTACGTCATAGAACACGAAGTCGAGATCGTCTTCGTAGGCGCCTTCCTCTTCGAGGAAGTTGATCGCGGTGATAACGCCGCGGCCGGCACAACCGACGCCCGGCTCAGGACCACCGGACTCGACGCACTTGATGTCGCCGTAACCGGTTTTCAGCACATCTTCCAGCTCCAGATCCTCAACGGTGCCAGCTTCCGCTGCCATTTCCATGATGGTATTCTGTGCTTTGGAGTGGAGGATCAGACGGGTAGAGTCCGCTTTGGGGTCACAACCGACGATCATGACCTTTTTACCCAGCTCAGCCAGACCGGCTACCAGGTTCTGGGTAGTGGTGGACTTACCAATACCGCCTTTACCGTAGATTGCACATTGACGCAGCGCCATGTTGGATCTCCTTACTATTGATGAATCATTTGGGTGACTAGAGTCGTTTAAGGTCACTTGGACGATTACTTAACTGCAATCGCTATGCCAAAAAACAAATAATCGATTAACTTATTGTTTTTACTAAAATTAATAGAGGCTGCGGCAGTTCAGAATGAGGTCAGGTTCGCGACAAATACCCAGTCATTGTATGGATGAACACATACAAACATTACAAAAGGCCCCCTCACTCCCCAGCCATGCACGTCTCTCCATCAACCGATGCAACCTGCCCTCCGTCATCCTCGGCAGCCTGACCTACCAGCATCATCCCGTTCCGCTTGAAATTGACGGTGTCAAACACCTGCACCGGGAGCTCTTCACCGCTCTGGACGGCATCGATTGCGCCAAAACCCGCGCTGACAACTTTCACGACTACATGCGCTCGGGATTTTTGCTCGATCACCTCGACGAAGCGGGATTCACCACCGACAGCCGTTGTATCAAACGCGACAAAGCGGACTACCTGCGTGTGCTGCGGGGTTGGATGTTCGATGCGGACAGCAAGGAGGCTGCGGTATTGAAGAGCTGGGTGGAGTCACGTTTTGGTCTCAGACCCAGAAACCATCACGGACCTCTTGGCGATGAGTCTTCCGAACAGTATCAAACCTATCTGTATGATCGGGCACGCGGCCTCTACAACACCAATGCCCTTGAGGCGCAATTCGATCTGCTCTACACCTACTGTCAATACGAAGCCCGCAGGCGTTTCGCACAACAGCTGGTGCTGTTCCGTGGCACCAACAATCTCAAGGAGTATGAAATCCTGGATCGCCCGGAAAAACGCCGTTACATCATGATCCTCAACAATCTGAACTCCTTCAGCAGTGACCGCACCCGGGCCGATGAATTCGGCGACTACATCCTGGAAGCCCGGGTACCAACCACCAAATTGCTCTACTTTCCGGATCTACTGCCCGGAACGCTCAAGGGTGAATCTGAATTTCTGGTGATAGGCGGGGTGTATGAAGTGGGTGTGAGTACGCTATAGACATTGGATTCGATGCCGGGGCAGCGAGCGTATGGCGTTTTACTGGGTTTTAGTTTCAGGTTTTATGTTCTCGATGGGCTGAAATCTACCACGAAGCGCATGAAGGCCACGAAGGATGAATTCAGCGGTCGGTTCATTACGCTGCACGATCTTCGTGTCCTTCGTGGTGTTATAGATCTACCAGATTACCCATGTTTCTCAGCCATGGAATACGTTGGCTGAAGCGGTTTTGAATGTCCGATGGGTGTGTTCGATGCGCTCATCGGCTTGAGGAGAATGCAAAGCTATCTCGTTCCCATGCTTTGCATGGGAGCACCTATCTGTATCACGCGTCATTGCCAAAACCTGTGAGGAGTGTACAGGCCTGGGTCTGCATTCCCACGCGGAGCGTGGGAAAGAGTTGAAGAGGTTTGAGTTGTCTCCGGGTTCTTCGTGTTCTGCCAGATCCCGGGTTCCGCTGCGCTGCACCCGGGCTACACGGGTGTATGGTCTGAGCGGGCGTGTTTTGCGAAACAAGCGCTAGCCGAGAGGAAGCATCAGAGACCGTAGAGGGATTCGCGCAGGAAACGTTTGAAGAACTTCATCACCGATTTGGGTATCGCCCGTTCGGCATACAGACGCTGTTCATGGATCTGTTTTCGGACCAGTGGATGGTCACTGTTCCAGCCCTGATCGATCAACTCGTGAATGTTCACATCGAAGTAGTGACCCGGCCGGGTTTTGACGACATGATAGATCGCGATGAATGCGACCTGCTCCTCAGGCCCCATGCGACACTTGTCGTCCAGGATCTTGAGCATGATCGCGGTGATGCAGTCGATCTGCAGTGGATCGAGGGACGCCGACATGGCCCAGCGGCTGGCCGGATGGGGTTCGTCGACATCGAAGGCCCCTTCATCAGTTTTCAACAGTCTCATGGCCATCAGCCTTTGCTCAGTTCGTGCAGACACTCTTGCAGCATCTTACGGTACTGGTCGCAGTAGTAGTCGATGGCGGCCTCCTGCTTTTCAGGCACCCCATCCGTTTCCCAGAAGAAGAAGGCGTTGTACCGGGCAGCCGCATACATGAAGGCTGCGCTGAGAAACGGGGTCGCCCACTCTTCACTCAATTCATTGGCCAGATGAATGAACTCATCAGCCACTTCATGAAAATCCGATTCCTGCATGGGTTGATTACACACTGTGAGATTGCTTAATCGCTGTTATACAGAAATCATGCCAATACCCTTGATACACGGCTATAGACCCGATGTTTCCGGCCTCGAGTGTCGGATTGAATACCTTAAAGGTCTGTCTCAAGTACGACAAAACCGTCTGCATGATTCAAAAAACAGTGCTATCTGTATGATTTACCGTTTAATCACGGGCTGGCCTGTCTCTTGCTTCGTTCTTTTGAATAGATGCTTTATAACAGGAGTGGTGTGATGACCCATGAGATCTTTCAGACACTGGTTGAGGAAATCAAATCCGGCCAGATTGTGCCTTATATTGGTGCAGGCGCACTGAATGGAGCCAAACAGACCGAAACCGGTGAGCCCATTCCCGCCGACAGCGACAGCCTGATCCTGGCAATGAACGGGGGCAAACCCATGTCCCCCCGGTTGATGTATGAATTTCCCCGAGCCGCCATGGATGTGGAACTGAAACGGGGACGCACCGCGGTCAACCGGTTTCTCACCACGACCTACGGAGAAACCCAGTGGACCCGTGCACCCCTGCATGATTGGCTGGCCGAGATCCAACCTCATTATGTCATCGACATCAATCGAGACACGCAGTTGCAGGAGAGCTATCGTGGTGTTCCGCACAACCTGGTGCGTGGCATCGCTCGCCTTGGCGGTACCCACTATCGTTTCCGCATCCATCACTACGATGGTGAAAAATACTCTGCCGGTGAGATTGACCAGACAAAGGTCGACCCTAGCCTGCCCACTTTATTCAAACCGATGGGAAGCCCCCTGCCCGACCCGACCTTTATCGCTTCGGATGCGGACTATGTGGACTTTATTACGGAACTGATGGGTGGATTTGCCATACCGGACTATCTCAAGGCCTATCGCAAAGGTAAGCAATACCTGTTTCTTGGTCTGCGTATGACCCGGGACACAGAACGCATGGTACTCTCAGACATGATCTATGCCTCTGGTTCACCGGCAGGTTGGGCATTGATTCCGGAACCCAATGACAAAGAGCGCCGTTTTTGTAAGAAAATGAACATTGAAATCATCGAAGCAGATATCGATGCGTTGTTGGCCTATACTGGTAGCGCTCAACTGGACCAAGCGATCACTGAAGATGTCGGGTGTTGATTAATGGCGAAATTTGTACCCTGTCAAGGCAAAACGGCCTGTCGTGAAGATGAAACAGGATGCAAGACCTGTGGACGATCACTGGATGAAATCGTTGCGTTACGCGGTCTGCTGGACCAACTGGCCACGCTTGCCTTAACGTATGGCTATGAAAATCATGTGGAATATGCTGAGTATATTCAGCGTAAACTGGTAAAGATGATCGATCATCGCAATCAAGCCACCCGGGAAGGTGAATCCATTCATGCTAATTGATACCGAAAATACGGATTACCAGTTGGGTGTTTCGCAGATGGACGATATGCACCTGCGCTTCATGGAACTGGTGAATCAACTGGAAACTGCGGAAAAAGGCGTTTTCATGCGCCTGTTCCAGGAACTGGTCGTGCATACCGAGGCGCATTTCATGGTGGAGCAGGAGCTCATGCAGACAACCCGATTTCCGGCCACCCGGGAACACATGGACGAACACAACCGGGTGATGGGCGAGTTGGGACGTTTCGGCATCCGGGTGGCCAAAGGGTCTCTGGTGCTGGGACGGGCCTACGCCGTAGAGCAGTTGCCGCATTGGTTCGAGGTTCACGCGAAAACCATGGACAGCGCCCTGGCAGCGCATGTCAAACAACATAGCGGATCGGCCGGTCACCCCTGAGACACGCTTCGCCAGGCTCAGTTAGCAGTGCAACTGATTCGGACGATCGATTGTCTGGTCACTAGGTTTCCAGATTATTGATTTCACTGGCCAAAGCCATCAGCGCTTCCGCCTGCATCTGACAGCGCTTACGCACGGCACTGTTGAGTTTCTTCAGCCACTGCTCCGGCAGTGATGACATCCCGTAACGGGCTCCCGCCAGCATCCCGGCAATCGCGCCGGTGGTGTCGGCATCCCCGCCCCGGTTGACCACATCGATCAGGGTCGTTTCGAAATCCGGGTTCTCAAACAAGGCCTGAAACACCACCTGCAGGGTCTCCACGATATAACCGCTGGGATTTTCCACCCGACGCTTGTCGAAGCGGTATTCCCGGTGTTCCTCGACCAACTGCTGGGCCATTTCCAACAATTCATCATGCTGCGCGCCTTTCATGGCAGCGACCGTCATGCGCAGGACGGTTTCGGTTCCGGCGTCGGACAAGGGGTTGTTATGCGTGGTATGGGCCTGGGTTCGCGACGCCACGACCAGTGCATCCGTTGAACTGCCATGATAGACCAGCGCAACCGGCAGACAGCGCATACAGGCCCCGTTACCGGCGTCGTAGAAATTCTCATCGACCCAGGGATGGCCGGTGTTGCGAAATTGTACAATACCTCGCCGCACCGTATTGCCAATATCGATAGGCTTGGACTTCATCCAGTCACTGAAGGACTGGGCCACCGAGCGGGCGCTGACCCCGCCGCTTTTGAGTATGGCATCGCCCAGAGCCAGACTCATTTCAGTATCGTCGGTGACCTGTCCGGGCTTCAGATTGAGCCAGCCACCGCCGCGAATGGTGTTGTGTACACCGTAGCGGGCCTTGATTTCATTGGGCGTCAGGAACTCCGTGGTCGCCCCCAGGGCGTCACCCAATGCCAGTCCGAGATAGGCGGCTGAGGCTTTTTGCGTGAGCTCGGGATCGACGGGGAGTGGTGCTTGTTTATGCATCATGACCCGAGTTGGTTGCGGTTATCCGTGAGGTTTACCAGGGATCCGCAGACTCATCGTCAAGCGGATCATAGTCATTCAAGTATAAACGTTCTCTTGACCCGGGCGGAACCGTGATTTCCCTGGGTATTGCGGGGTCTCATCGGATGTCCAGGACGTGAATCAGGATTCCTCAGGACCGAAACAGTTCGCATAATCCGCACAGACCTCGCAACTGGGGGATCGGCAGGTGTAAATACCCTCAGTCTCGCATAATTGCTTATAGAGAAACTTTTTCCATTTCATGTTTTTAGTGTTCATGACCGCGAGCGGGTGAAAATGATCGGAAATCAACAGGGAAAGATCGTCCCGGCTCCACAGCCCCAGGTCCTGCCACAGATGATCCGGCCCCATGCACCCGGCGATCAGAATTTCCGCGAACCAGGGTTCGGCTTCCGAACGGTGACTGCGGTGCTTCATGATCAGGGTGCGCAGATCCTCCATTTCCCCCTCATAGGCGCTTCGGGGTGCGGCGGTGTGGTGGATCACCTCGGAGGGATGCATGCCGGGAAAATGCTGTTTGAGCATTCTGTGGAACTCCGATTCCCCCAGTCCCAACCACTCAGGCAACACAGAATACCCACACTTCCAGGATGAAAGCAGACGCGCCAGCACCACTTCGGTGGAAGTCTGCTGACGCGCGCTGCTGATCAAACGCCCATAGAGGCCTTGCACATCATCGTTGGCAAGCATGGGTTGTGCCATCACACGCCCTCGTATTCGACCAGGATATCCTCGTCCCTGGGGATGAACTGACAAGCCAGTCGCCATTTGCACGGCAGGTCATCGACGATCATTTTTTCCATCTCATCGGCAGAGACCTTGCCCATCTCCCGCAAAACCTTCTTTTCCTTCTCTTCCAGGTGATAGCCCATGGGCTCATTATCACCCAGATAGGTGACCTTGATCAGGCAACTGCCGCAATTGCCATCACCGCAGTCGAAGTTGACCGGAATCTTGTTGGACTTGGCAATCTTGAGGACCGTTTCAGTGAAGCTTCCTGCCACAGCATAGACGGTCTTATCCTTGTATCCGGGACTGGAAAATGTAATCAGAGGCATATCGTCTCTCCACAAGTGTTACTCGGCCGGACGTTGAAACGCGTGTGAATCAAGGTGAATTTCCACCTGGATTCGTACCGCCCGAGTTAATTTCAATCGTCTGTCAGGTCGGTTTGACTTTACAGTCACCCAGTATCTGGGCCTGGCAGGCCAGCCGGTCATGACGTCCCGCCATGTTCTCCTTGAGAACCTTCTCTTCCAGCACGGACGGTTCGGTAAGGTTGTTCCAACCCTCCTCCACATGCATCATGCAAGTCCCGCAATCGCCCTCGCGACAGCCGTAAATGATGCCTGCACCAATCTTCTCGGAAACCTCGATGACCCGTGTACCTGCGGGTACGTTCACGGTCTGTTCAATATCTGCGAATGTAATCTTAGCTTTAGCCATATCAGTTCACCCTAGGGTCTGTTAAAACGATTTCGGTATCAGATCAGGTCGGCCAGATCGACCACCTCTTTTTTGTGTTTTTTTCCAACCAGTTCTTCGGCAATCGCCTGACCGAAATCACGACACGCCTCCAGTTCTTCCTCGGTAGGTATCAGTTTGACTTTCAAACCCTGCTGCGGGATGCGCATCTTCAGACCACGCATCCGGTCCTCGATCATGGAGACTGCCTCGCCACTCCAGCCAAAGGAACCGAAGGCACCACCCAGTTTGCCTTTCAGATTGACCACGGCCAGGGACGAGAGCAGGTCCCAGACCGGTTTGACTGCATCACCGTTGATGGTCGGAGAACCGAACAGCAGGGCATCCGCCTCCTCGATGAGGTCGACGAAGGGGCCTGTTTCACCGCCCTCGAGATCGTATAGAGACACCCGCACTCCGTCGATCACACTCGCACCGGCACTGATCTCTTCGGCCATCCGCGCCGTGTTGCCGTAGGAGCTCATGTAGAAAATGATCAGCGAACGGTCATCCACCCCGATCTCCCGTGACAGGCTGGAGGTCGACAACTCCCGATAATGGGTGACATAACGTCTTGGCCGTTCTCTGAGGATCGGCCCGTGGGTCGGCGCGATCTGCTTCAGCTTGAGCGGCTCGATCAACTGCAACGCCTCCATCACGTGCTTTTTGAAGGGGCGCATGATGTGGGCGTAGTAATAATCGAAAGAGAAGCGGAAATCACCTACCCGGTCGTTGAACATTCGCTTGTCACAATAGTGGCAGCCGAACACATCACCGGAAAACAGGATCCCCTCCTCCTCAAGATAGGTGCACTGGGTATCCGGCCAGTGCAGAAACGGGGTGTGCAGAAAGCGCAGGGTGCGATCGCCCAGACTGATGCGGTCGTCCGTGGTCACCGTGGTGTACTCGAACGTACCGTTGGTGGGCTTGAGCAGCGCCTTGAGCATGGAAGTTGCCCGCTGAGATATAAACAGCTTTGCCTGGGGAGCACGACGCATCAGTTCCGGCAGGGCGCCGGTGTGGTCCGGCTCCAGGTGATTGAGCACGATGTACTTGATCTCCTGGTAGCTCACCTCGGATTCCAGGCGGGCGAAGAACTCATCACTGAAATTGGCCTTGACCGTATCGATGATGGCCACACCGTCCTGTCCCTTCACCAGGTAGGCGTTATAGGTGGTGCCATTGGCGGTACTGAGAATGATGTCAAAGGTACGCAGCGAAGGATCAAGCGCGCCGATCCAGTAGACACCATCCGCGAATTCAATCGCGTCCCTATGGCTTGAGGCATCGATTTCGTAACTCACCGGGGTTCCTCGCAGGGTTGCGATACCCGGGGACAGGACTGAAGATCTTGCTCCTCGTCCAGTCGTACACCCAGATAATCGAGAACCGGACCGGGCACGAACCCGGACTGTTTGAGCCCGTCACAGGCCATCAGGGGTCTGCGTATGAGGATCGGGTCATCCACCATCAACTGCAAAGCCGAAGCTTCATCCATCTGGTCGATGAGGATCTCACCGCTCTTCACCCGGGGCGCGGAATCATTGAACCATTGGCTCACCGGGGTATCCGAAAAAAACGTTCTCAGGGTATTCGCCGTCCACTGGGTAGTCAGCAGATCCCTGACCTCGAAGGATATCCCGTGTTCACGCAGGATCGCTTTCTGCCGGTTGTTGCCAATGCAGCCTGGTTTTTCAAAGAAAACCAGTTCACTCATGATGCCGGGACTCGTAGAGACTCATGATCAGTGCGGATTGGCGCGCCCAGACCCGATCCGGCAGAGTCATGCCGTAGGGTTTGGTGCGTGTCACCGGGGGAGTGAAATGATTGCGCATCAAACGAATGAACTGATGATAAGGCTTCACCGTTCTCGCATAAACGCTGCCCTGTGCCTGTACGGGTGCGAGTCGTTCTTGCATGATCTTTTCCATCGGGCATTGCCTCCACGGTGTATCGACTGTCCTGTTGGGTAACTCGATTCTCATCAGACACTCAACGTGCCTGTATTTCCGCCATCACCTCCGCCATACGCTCCGGAGGTATACCGGTCAGGGATCCCGGAGGATTCGCCGGTTCGTTGAACGGGTTCAGGATCGCCCCCTCGATGGGACAGATACTGACGCACTGGGCATCTGCGTGATCACCCTCGCACTCGGTGCACTTTTTCGCGTCGATCAAGAAATGCGGACGCGCTTCGTAGATGGCCTGGCTCGGGCAGAGCGGCTCACAGGCCCAGCAATTGACACAGCTTTCAATGATTTCATACGCCATTGTTATGCTCCTCAGGCACCGGCCTGGAGTTGATCCGCTTTGCGGGGTTCGTCGAGACGGCCCGCCTCGGCCATTTCGGCGTAGACCTTGGCCACCGCCTCCTCGATCCCTTCCATGGCATGTTCCCCGTTGGGCTGAATGCCGGCTTCCTCAAGCATCTCCCAGGGTTCGTATCCGATCTTGGAGCAGAGCACCGCTTCACATCCCTCAAGGGTGCGGATGGTCTTCTGCAAAGCCGTCTCTGCATCACCGCAGGTGTCGCCACCACTGCAGTAGAGATCAACCTTGCGGTGTCCTATGAAGCGTACGTCGTACTCTGACGCCTCATACACCAGGAACTCCCGGGCGTGTCCAAAGTGCTGATTGATCACCCCGCCCCCGGTGGTCGCCACCGCCATCAATACCGGGCGGGTCTCCTTGCGGCTGCGCTTCAAGGCGCTCAGGGGAATGAAGGTCTCGGCCTTTTGCTCGCGTTTCGCCTCCATGGTGGCGGTTACCGCTGCCTGGTATTCGGCCCGTTTGGTCATCGCCTCCTGGTAGTCGATATCCATCATCTCGACCTTGTCCATGGTGAACTCATCACCGCGATCCTCACCCAGCATACCCACCGCGTCGGCACGGCACTGGCGACAATGACGCATCATGTTCATGTCACCGGCACACTTGTCCTGCAGGCTCTGCAGTTCGTCATGGGTGGGGCCACGCTGGCCCATGACACCGTAGAATGTGCCATGCTCGGCCTCGGCGATCAGCGGCATCACATTGTGCAGAAAGGCACCCTTGGCCTTGACCACCTTGCTCACCTCTTCGAGGTGCTGATCGTTGACCCCGGGGATCATCACCGAGTTGACCTTCACCAGAATGCCCTTGTCGGTGAGCATCTGCAGACCCTTCTGCTGCTGCTCAATGAGGATCTCGGCGCCTTTGCGACCTTTGATGCGACGGTTCTTCCAGAAAATCCAGGGATAGATCTTGGCGCCCACATCCGGATCCACACAGTTGATGGTGATGGTGACGTGATCGATGTTGTGCTTGCATAGCTCCTCGACCTGCTCCGGCAGGGAGAGTCCGTTGGTCGAGACACACAATTTGATGTCCGGGGCCTTTTCAGTCAGCTGACGGAAGGTTTCGAAGGTACGCTCCGGATTGGCCAGGGGATCACCAGGACCGGCGATACCCAACACAGTCATCTGCGGTATGTTGGCCGCCACGGCCATCACCTTCTTGACCGCCTGATCGGGTGTCAGCAGTTCGGATACCACGCCGGGACGGGATTCGTTGGCGCAGTCGTATTTGCGGTTACAGTAGTGACACTGAATGTTGCAGGCCGGCGCCACCGCGACGTGCATGCGGGCGAAATGGTGGTGCGCCTCCTCGGAATAACAGGGGTGGTTATGCACCTTTTCCCGGATATGCTCCGGCAGGTGCCCCAGTTGATCGCTGCTGCCGCCGCATCCGGATGAACTGCATCCGCCCTGTGCCCCCGCTTCGGCTGATTGACCAATCACTTTCAATTCCATCATCCGGCCTCCCAAGCTGTGCCTAAATGTTTTCGCTGTTGGAGACTCAAATGCAATCTGCGTGCCTAGTCCGAGCACTAATTTTATATATCTGTTTTTATTAGATATTTAATTCTTTCTCTAATGAGATTGTCATGTTGGCGACAGTCGCATGTGGGGGTGTGTACGGGTGTCTACAGAGATTGTTGCACTATGCACGGTGGTGGATCCGAACCGCATGCGTGTATCCATCCGGACGGCTCGTTGCTGGTTCTGCCTGGGAATGCAGCACCCGCGGCATGAGCACCCATACCGGGTGAGTTACGAGAGTTTACGGTATGCATTCCCACGCAGAGCGTGGGAACGAGAGCCAGATCGAAGAGGTTCCTGAGTGGGGAGTATCCCACCCAAACCGGCTCAGAGTTGACGCACCTTGATGTTCAGGGTCTGAATGCGATACCCGATCTGCCGCGGGGTCATGCCGAGCAGACGGGCCGCCTTGGCCTGCACCCACCCCGCCTGTTCAAGGGCGGCGATAACCCGCTGGCGTTCGTCCATGTTGGGATCATCGAGCTCGGACTGGGTACCCGAGGGAAGCTCCGGAGCGTATTCCGGCTCCAGCAGCGGACGCAGCCCGGACAGATTGATTGCATTCTCATCGATCATGCCGTCGCCACTCATCACCGCCGCACGTTCCAGGCAGTTTTCCAGTTCGCGGACGTTACCCGGCCAGTCATGGCGCATCAGCATGCGGATCGCACCATCGTCGATTTCCAGTTCACGCCCCTGGTTCTTGGATATTTTGGTCACCAGGAACCGGGCCAGATCGTGGATGTCCTCACGCCGATCACGCAGGGGCGGCATCTGGATCGGCATGACATTGAGACGGTAGTAGAGATCCTCCCGGAAGTGTCCGGCTTGAACCTCCGATTCCAGATCCTTGTTGGTAGCCGCCACCACCCGAACGTCAACCACATGGGTCTTGGAACCGCCAACCCGTTCGAACTCACCCTCCTGCAAGACCCGAAGCAGCTTGGCCTGAAAAGTCGGGCTGATCTCACCGATCTCATCGAGGAAGATAGTGCCGCCATGGGCCTGTTCGAACCGGCCCTTGCGCTGATTCACAGCCCCGGTGAAGGCACCCTTCTCATGACCGAAGAGTTCCGATTCGAGCAGGGTGTCGGGAAGTGCCGCGCAATTGAGTTTGATAAATGGGCCGTTACTGCGGGGCGAATTGTAGTGGATGGCGTTGGCGATCAACTCCTTGCCGGTACCCGACTCGCCGCGCACCAGCACCGTGGTGTTCCATTTTGCCACCTGGCGTACCTGTTCGAAGATCAGGCGCATGCTCGGGGTATGGCCCACCATGTTTGAAAAGCCATGTTCACCCCGCACCTTGCGGCGCAGTGAGTCGCGTTCGATCTTCAGGGCCAGCTGCTGATCCTCGACCTGCTTGGCGAGTCGGACACTCTGTCCGATCAGGTTGCCGACCATCTGCAGAAACCGTTCATAGACCTGCAGCTGACTGATACTGCCGATCGGTTGCGCCGCCAACACACCCGCGGTCTGATCACCGATCGGGATCGGCACGCCGATGAAAGGCAACTCCGCATCATAGACTCCAAGACGGTCAAGAAAGCGGTCTTCATCTGATATGCGACGAACCACCAGGGACTGGCCGTTCTCCATGATCGCGCCCACCACACCTTCGCCCGGTTTGTAGCGCACCGCGTTGAACGGAGCCGGGTTTTCATGCAGCGCCGTGACAAACAACTCACCGCTGTTGTCATCGAGCAGACAGATCAGGCCATGATGCAGTTCAGCGCTATCGTTGAGCACATTCAACACTTCAGTGAGGGTCTCGCGAAAATCGAGAGACCGGCTCAGGACCTGGCTCACCTCATACAGACTCTCGAGTTGTGACTCGAGATAGGATCCATTCGAATGCATGTCGGATGATGACATCAACCGTGATCCTCCGCTGCGCTCAACGGCAGTCTGACGAAGACCCGACAGCCTCCGTAAAAGTCGGGATCGATTTCAACGCTCCCGCCATGACCGATCACGATCTCCTGAGCCATGGTCAATCCCATGCCAGCATGCTCCTTGGGATGCTCCCATCCGCAAAAGAAAGGTTCAAAAACTTTCAGTCTATGGGTATTCGGTACCCCCAGGCCATTATCCATGATCTCTGTGACCAATTCCTGTCCGTCCACGTAGGTTTCGAGACGGATCTCACGATAGGTGTGTTTCGCCTCGATGACAGCCTTGACGGCATTGTCGATGATGTACTTGAAAAGTCCACGCAAGGCGTTGATACGGCCCGAAATCGCGGGCAGCACCGGAGCCGGTCGCCAATCCACCACGATGCCTGCGGAAAGCAGCGCGTGGGTGGACATGCGCATCACCTCATGCAGCAATTCGTTGATGTTGACCAGGGTTGTCTGCTCCACCACCGGACTGGGCAGCGCGGCATGCAGGCTCTCCACCGCATCATCGCCGCTTTGCAGGGCCTGCTGCAGAACACGCACCAGTCCGCTCTGTTCATCGGAACCGGGCATTGACAGGGCCGCCTTGATCACATTGAGTGGCACCTGCATCTTGAAGATCGCCCCGGAGATGGCCTCGCGCATGGTCTGCACCATCTGCTGTTCGGCCATGTTGGCCCGAATCATGTTCAAACGGGCTTCCTGAATTCTGATACGACTGCCGGTCACCTCGTTGGCGATCAATAACAGACAGCAGCGGGCATGCTCCGGTTGTTTGAAATAGTGTTGCGCGGCCTCGTCGAGCTCCGGCACGTGTACCCCGGAACAGGCAAACCAGCGGGGGCCGCTGCCACTTCCGGGCGGATCGAGACGAACCTCCACGTTGGTGAATTCCTTGCCTACATGACAGACCTTGCCCAGATCGAAACCGATCTGCTGATGCAGCGCCTCAAGAAACAGGGCACTGGGTTCCACACCGCGAAAATCTCCCATCAGCGCCTTGTAGGCATGGTTGTCCATCAACACCTTGCCATCCGTCGCCACCATGGCCACCACCATGGGTGCGGCGTTGAGCGCTGCTTCGGTGAGGTTCTTCTGGAATTTCAGCTGTTGCTGCAACTGATGCATCTCGGTGACATCACGATGCATGCCGAGGAAATAGGCCGTCTTGCCCTGCTTGTCATTGACCGGCGATATGGTCAGCTCGGCGATGTACTCGGTCTTGTCCTTTCGATGATTGACCAGCACCCCCTGCCAGACACGCTTGTCATGAATGGTGTGCCACAGATCCTGGTAGACGGATTTGGGCGTCGACTTGCTGGAGAGCACTGATTCGTTATTACCGATCACCTCATCCCGGTGGTAGCCGGTGAGGCGCTCGAATGAACTGTTCACATAAAGAATGCGAGCCTCAGGATCGGTTATCGAAATGGCGACCGGCGCCTGCTCCACCGTTTCGAGAAACAGCTTGGGTGGCAGGAAGGTTTTGCTCCCCACTTCGCTGAAGGCCTCGATGATCTCGGCCGGTGTACCTTCCGGAGGTGATGCGAGGAAACTGCTGATGCGATCGGCTAAGTCGTTGTGACTGGTTTTGACTGGGCGCTGAATCATTTTCGCAAACACCTCGATGACGGACATCTAATCTTGACCTATTGGAGCTGCAATTCCCATACCACGCAGCAAAACCCCTGCTTCGACGCTACCGCCTGGGAGGATTGTCGTCAACACTACAAACTGATCCGCAATGGCTGTGTGAAACCCTACAAACCGGAGCGGGGATGTTTTTCGTATCGATATCGGGTTGAAACCGCTTTACCCAGCCGATTCAGCACTCTAGACACATATTGAGACACTTATAGGACGTTCATGGGAAGCTGAATTCTTAATTGGCATATTTTTTGTTGGGGGATTTCCATGTCAGATCCGAACCGAGAGATCCATGGAATATCTGCTGATCATTCTTTCCACCGCGCTGGTCAATAATGTCGTCCTGGTCAAGTTCCTGGGACTCTGCCCGTTCATGGGCGTCTCAAACAAACTCGACTCCGCCCTGGGCATGGGCCTGGCGACAACCTTCGTGCTGACCCTGGCGGCCTTTGCCGGCTGGTTGCTGGAGCACTACGTGCTGATGCCTCTGGATCTCGGTTTCCTGCGTATTCTGACTTTCATCCTCGTGATTGCCGTGGTGGTGCAGTTCACCGAAATGGTGGTGCGCAAGACCTCACCGGCACTTTATCAGGTGTTGGGGATATTCCTGCCCCTGATCACCACCAACTGTGCGGTACTCGGTGTCGCCCTGCTGAATGTGCAGCAGGATCACGATCTGCTGGCGAGCCTGATGTACGGCTTTGGTTCGGCGTTGGGATTCACTGTCGTGCTGGTGATGTTCGCCGGTCTGCGTGAACGCCTGGCACTGGCGAATGTGCCTCAGTCGTTCAGCGGAGCACCGATCGCCTTCGTGGTGGCCGGACTGATGTCTCTGGCGTTCATGGGATTCGCCGGCCTCACCAGTCATTAAAGCCAGTCATTGCAAGGAGTTTGACGATGGTTAGCGCAATTCTGATCGTAACCTTACTGGGTGTCATGATGGGCGCCATGCTCGGCGTGGCCGCGAAATACCTGGCCGTCGAGGGTAACCCCCTGCAGGAGGAGATCGAAGGGCTGCTGCCCGGCTCCCAGTGCGGGCAGTGCGGATACCCGGGCTGTTCTCCGGCTGCCGCTGCGGTTGCCAATGGCGAGGCCTCGGTGACCCTCTGTCCTCCTGGCGGTAAGGCACTGGCGGAGGCGCTGGCGGAAAAACTGGGCGTCAGTGTCGACCTGTCCGGCGTCGAGGAGCAGGCCCCCCGGGTGGCCTTCATCCATGAAAATCTCTGCGTCGGTTGTACCAAGTGTTTCAAGCGTTGCCCCACTGACGCCATTCTCGGCGGTCCGAAACAGATTCATGCGGTGTTTGCGGACGCCTGCACCGGATGCGAGAAGTGTTACGACGTCTGCCCGACCGAATGCATCGAAATGCGGCCGGTTCAATTCACCCTACAGACATGGTACTGGCCCGAGCCGGCCAAGGTGGCCTGATGCAAACCGCGCAACTGTTCAAATTGTTCAAGATCCGTGGCGGCGTGCACCCGGACGACCGCAAGGAACTCAGCGCCGGCCAGGCGATCGAGTCATTGCCCATGGCCCCGCTGCTGCACATTCCGCTGCAACAGCACATCGGAGCGGCCGCCGAGCCCCTGGTGCGGCGCGGCGACGAAGTGAAAAAGGGGGATATCCTGGCCCGCAACCAGGGAGCAATCTCCGCGCCGGTCCATGCTCCGACTTCCGGGCGCATCATGGGTGTCGGCGGATACCCGGCCCACCATCCCTCGGGCCTCTCTGTACGAACCATCACCTTGAAGCCGGATGGGCAGGACAGCTGGACCGACAACCTGGATCCGGCGGCCGATCCCCTTTCCCTGGAACCGGACGAGATCGCCTCGCGGGTCGCCCGGGCAGGCATAGTCGGCATGGGTGGCGCGACCTTCCCCTCTGCGGTAAAGCTCAATCTGCGTAAACGCTACCGGTTGCACACACTGGTGATCAACGGTGCGGAGTGCGAACCCTACCTCACCTGTGACGACCGGCTGATGCAGGAGAAATCGGCGCAGGTCCTGATGGGTGTGCGGCTGATGGCGCGGGCCCTGGATGTGGACCATGTCCTGTTCGCCATCGAGAACAACAAGCCCCTGGCGCAGGCCGCCATGCATGCGGCTGCCGAGGATTGCGACTCGGTCACCGTGGTGGGTCTGCCGACCCGCTATCCCATGGGGTCCGAAAAGCACCTGGTGCAGACCCTGACCGGCAAGGAAACCCCGGCGCGCGGACTCACCGCCGACATCGGCGTGGTGGTCCATAACGTGGCCACCGCACTTGCGGTGCACGACGCCATCGTTCTGGGCAGACCTCTGATATCCCGGGTCGTCACCGTAACCGGCGATGCCGTCGTGCAGCCGCGGAACCTGGAGGTCCTGATCGGCACCCCCCTGTCCCACCTGATCGATTATTGCGGGGGGTTCAAATCTGAACCGGAACGTCTCATCAGCGGCGGTCCGATGATGGGTCAGCCCCTGCCGAGCACCCGGGTGCCGGTGGTCAAGGGCAGCAACGGCCTGCTTGCCCTGTCCGCGCAGGAGGTCAATCCCAATCCGGAAATGCCCTGCATACGCTGCGCCAGCTGCGTCAACGCCTGTCCCTGTGGCCTGGTGCCT
This sequence comes from Candidatus Thiodiazotropha sp., assembly GCA_040506775.1. GTDB lineage: Bacteria > Pseudomonadota > Gammaproteobacteria > Chromatiales > Chromatiaceae > Thiodiazotropha. The sequence goes on along the minus strand of JBEVWC010000002.1, from coordinate 364,008 downwards.
CTGGAGATGGCGGCGCAGATCCGCGCCGGCGGTCTCGACAATTCCGTCAAACTGGGCCTGCTGGACTGCATTGCCTGCGGGTCCTGCGCCTACGTTTGTCCATCCCAGATCCCCCTGGTGCAGTATTTCAACTACGCCAAGGGTGAACTCGCCTCGCGACAGAGAGCCCAGCACAAGCAGGGTGAGACGAAACGGCTTGCCGAAGCCCGCAGCGATCGTATGGAAGCCATCAAGAAGGCCAAGCGGGAAGCCATGCTGAAGCGCAAGAAAGAGACTGAGGCGAAAAAGAAGGCCGAGGCTGAGAAAGCCAAAATGGCAGGAGCGGAATCATGAACGAACCCCAGCCGATATTCGGCCCCTACGCGCATGCCCGCAACAGCGTCTCCCGGACCATGGGTCTGGTGATGCTGAGCCTGTTGCCGGCCACCCTGTTCAGCCTCTACCAGTTCGGCTGGCCGGCGATCTTCCTGTTCGCCATCACTCTGCTCGCCTGTGTGCTGGCCGAGGCGTTCGCCCTGAAGCTCGCGGGCAAACCTCAGCGCATGTTCCTGATGGACGGTTCCGCCCTGCTCACCGGCTGGCTGCTGGCCATGACCCTGCCCCCCTGGGCGCCCTGGTGGATCGGCGTGGTCGGGGCCATCCTGGCGATCATCGTGGCCAAGCAGGTGTTTGGCGGCATCGGTCAAAACCTGTTCAATCCCGCCATGGTGGCACGGGTGGCCCTGCTGATCTCCTTTCCCCTGGAGATGACCTTGTTCACTCATCCGGTTCCCCTGTTCTCCGAGCAGGCCCCTGGTCTTCTGGAGGGACTGCGCATCACCTTTGGCCTGTCCGACACCATCGACGCGGTGAGCAGTGCCACCACCCTGGGGCATCTGAAAACCGAACTCGGTCGGGGTATCGGCCTGCAGGAGGCCGGACAACACGTGGATCCCCTGTGGCAGCTGATCACCGGTCAGACCGCGGGCAGTCTGGGTGAAACCTCGGCCCTGCTGCTGTTGCCGGGCGGGCTGTTCCTGATCTACAAGAAGATCATCACCTGGCACATTCCCGCTGCCACCCTGGGCAGCCTGATGCTGTTCTCCGGCCTGTTTCACCTGATCGATCCACAACACTACGTCGGTCCGATGACCCACCTGTTCAGCGGTGCGGCGATCCTCTGTGCCTTCTACATCGCCACGGATCTGGTCACCTCGCCGGTTTCCAAATCGGGACAACTGCTGTTCGGTGCAGGCTGTGGCCTGCTGGTGTTCGCGATTCGCACCTGGGCCGGCTACCCCGAGGGTGTGGCCTTTGCGGTGATGTTCATGAACGCCTGCACACCGTTGATCGATCACTACCTCAAACCCCGGGTCTACGGCCGTGATCGCAAAGGCAATCCATTGAATTACGTCGACGAGGGGGCGGACATCGGATGAGTACACCCAAGGAACCCGCATACCGTAAACGGGTCGGTTACCAGGCAGTCCTGTTGGGCGGCTTTTCGACCCTCGCGACGGCGCTCCTGGTGGCCGGCAATCTGGCCACCAAGGAGGATATCCTGGCACGCCAGCAGGAGGACCTGCTCAGTTCCCTCAACCAGGTGGTGCCGGCCGAGACTTATGACAGCGACCTGCTCAACCAGCCACTGACACTGCAGGACGACAATGGCCATGAACTGACCGTATACCGGGGTCTTCACGGTATGAAGGTCAATGCCCTGGCCTACGAAATCGTCGGCCAGGGTTACGCGGGCGATATCCGTCTGATCATGGGTGTCAATGCCGAGGGGGAAGTGCTCGGGGTTCGGGTGCTTGCACATGCCGAAACACCCGGACTGGGCGACAAGATCGAACTGGCCAAGGACGACTGGATCCTGGGATTCAACAAACGTTCCCTGGCGAACACCACGGAGAAGCAGTGGCACGTGAAGAAGGACGGGGGTGAATTCGACCAGTTCAGCGGCGCCACCATCACGCCCCGTGGGGTGGTCGGTGCGATACACCAGGGTTTGAAATTCTTCCAGGTTCATCGGGACGAACTGCTCGATCCCCCTACCCTGACAGAAACCACGGTATCCCATGCGGACGCCACGACGCTGCCGAAAACACAGGAGCAGGTCCGATGAGCAACGACTACAAACGCATTGCGAAAGACGGGATCTGGGACAACAACATCGTGTTCGCCCAGGCCCTGGGACTCTGCCCGCTGCTCGCCGTGACCGGTACCGCGACCAACGGTCTGGGCATGGGGCTGGCCACCACCGTGGTGCTGGTGGCGTCGGGACTGTTCATCTCCCTGCTGCGGGGCATCATCACCCCCCAGGTGCGGATACCCGTGTTCGTGCTGATCATTGCCGTGCTGGTGACCCTGGTGGATATGTCCATGAACGCCTGGGTACACGATCTGCACAAGGTATTGGGGTTGTTCATCCCCCTGATCGTCACCAACTGCGCAATCCTGGGGCGTGCCGAATCCTTTGCTTCACGCAATACAGTGATGGCCTCGATGTACGACGGGCTGATGATGGGGGCGGGTTTTACCCTGGCGCTGGTGGTGCTCGGCGCCACCCGCGAAATGCTGGGCAGCGGCACCCTGTTCGCGAACGCGGAAATGCTCCTGGGCAATTGGGCGAAGGTGATCGAACTGGTCCTGATACCCGACTACAAAGGCTTCCTGTTGATCATTCTGCCCCCGGGTGGTTTTCTCATGCTCGGCTTCCTGATGGCCGGCAAACGCCTGCTCGATCGCAGCCTGGCTGAGCGGCAGGCCAAAGCCGCGGCAAATGGCTCTGAACTGTCTCTCGAATCGACTTCCTGAAGGAGATACACATGAATGTCGGTGTTGCCTACGCGGATAAGTTCAAACAGATCTGGCTCAAACTCGATGTGCCCGAAGGCTCGACTGTGCGTGAGGCCATTGACCGGTCCGGTATCCTCAACCAGTTTCCGGACATCGATCTGGAGAAACAGAAAGTGGGTATCTTTGGCAAACTCACCAAGCTCGACAACCGGGTCAACGAAGGTGAACGCATCGAAGTGTACCGGGAGATCACCGCTGATCCGGAACTGGTCGAACGCCGCGATGGTGATGATTCCGATGACTGATCGGGTCTGACAGGCCATGATGATGGCCGTTGTGCGCTCAACTGCACATATTATTTACCCGGCCACCACATATGACGTCTTCAGGGCTTCATGCTTTTAACATACGCGGCGATCTTTTCCGCCTCTGCTTCACTCATGTTCGGAAATTCCGGCATTTTCGATTTACCCGAAGTGCCGGATTTCACCTTGTGAGCAATCTGCAGCGCTGTTAGATAGGTATCCTTGCTCGCAGGTATCCCTTTCAGGAAATTTCCTTCTCCGGTCTTTTTATGACAACTCGAGCAATGGTAATTGAACAACTGCTCTCCCGTGACCAGTTTGGGGTGTTCATGGGAATCGCCACTGCAAGCGTATACAGCAATCAGGACCAACGTCAGGGCCAATGCGTTGCGTGCAGCGGTAAGAGTTCGTCCATTCATTTCGCACATCGACTTTAATTCCTGAGTTTGGTTGACCATGACATTCGGTTATCTAAACGCACTCGCGTTTCAGGATCTGCTGGACTATCTGTATTGCCGGTACAGTTCATCCACCCAATCGGTTCTGCTGCTGAACTTATCCATGAACTGAAGAAACTGTGCAGGCACCTTTTCCGGCCATGTAACACCGTACTTTTCCGGCATCCTCAGCGGCGCGATCAGCGCGGCCGCCGCCAGATCCGCCCTTGTGAACTGCGACCCCGCGAGATACGAACGTGTTTGCAATCGATCGATTAACCTGTTCACTACCCTATCAATCTGTCGTTCTGATTGCAGAGCGGTTTCCGCATTGATGTCCATCAACGCTTTCATTTTTGTTTTCAGTTTGGGAAAGATCAGTTTCAACAGAGGCTTTGCATAAAAAGGGCCTCGATGAGTGAACAAACCAATCACGATGTCCGGGTAATCCAGAAGGATTTGATAGCAGCATCGCCTGACATGGGGACCGAGTTCGTCATCCACATATCGTTCCCAATTCAACGCCTCTTCCGCCTGCGGGCCTGGTGGCGTCAAGCCGGGTTCAGGGTATTGCGCATCCAGGTAGGTGATGATCTCGCTCGAACCCTGAATCACCTGGTCAGCCGCTTGCAAAATCGGAACGAAAGAGTGCCTGGCCAGCTGTGTTGTTTTGGAAACATGAAAACCGGGAAGAAGATTCACAGCCCGATAATCAATGTGTTTGTACTCCAACGCCCATCTGACTTTTTCACAGTAATGCGAGATTGGGAATTGATATAAGGTAAGCATTCCACGACCGTCTTTTGGCTGGCAGGCTGTCTCGTGGGACACCCCTGTTTCATTCCTTGACAGATTGCAGAGTGAAGAATCAAACCCTGTTCAGGCATGGACACAGTGCATATGTCCCGGACTTTCCTTTCAATCAAGAGGATAGACACATTCACGCCATCCTGCCACACCCCCAACTCCGGCTATCAACCGGATGTATTTTCAAACTTCCCCTGCAGAATTGCCTTACGGGTTATTCACCCCCCCTGATTTTGATGTATGTTTTTCCGCTGATTGTTGTTGATAATCATTATCATTTGCATTAAGATCCTCAGCATCAACAGTAACCCAGTATTGAACGTCATGTCAGAAACTGAACGAGTCGGCAAATCGCAACAGATTTCATCAAATACCCCCTTCAGTCCATGCATAAACAGCCGCTTACTGTTTTGTAAGGGTAACCAGATCGCCATTGAACATCGTGGGGAAATTTATCATCTACGCATAACCCGAATGGGGAAATTAATCCTGACAAAATGAACACAACCTGTGGTTCAGCCAGCGTACGCCAGCCAGACCGTATCGAACTCCTGGAGTCAATATGAAAACAACGGCCTTATTACTGGTGGCGCCTGCCCTGCTCACAACCTCCGCTTCGCTCCTGTCCGCCACACCGGAAGAGCGACTCGACGTGATGGAACAACGACTGAAGGTGCTCGAGCAACAGGAGCCCACCCACCATCACCTGCCCATCGAAACCATCGAGGAATCGGGTAATCAAACTGCATCTGCTGAATCCTTCGCTGACCGGTTGGTCTTCAACGGGGTGATGGAGGTGGAAGCACAGCAGATTTCACCCGACGAGGGCGACAACAGCAGTGATCTCTACCTGGCAACACTGGAACTGGGTGTCGCCGCCCGGGTAAACGACTGGACGTCGGCGGAAATCGTCCTCCTGTATGAAGACGATGGGACACACTCCGGCGACATTTCGGTGGACACGGGAATGGTGGTCATCGCCGATCCCCAGGATTCCTGGTATCTGGTAGCCGGGCAGTATGCCCTCCCGTTTGGTAATTTCTCCACCAACCTGCTCTCCGATCCGCTGACCCTGGAGGCCGCTGAAACCTATGACGTGGCCCTCGAGGCGGGTTATGAAATGAGCGGAGCAAGCCTCGCGGTTTATGTGTTCAAAGGCGATCAGCAGGATGAAATCAGCAATGGGGGCGTACGCCTCGGCTACAGCCTTGAGCATGATGACCTGGCGTTGAGCACCAGCTTTGGCTGGATCAATGATCTGAGTGAATCGGACAGTGTGGTCGATGAAGGTTCCGCCGCACTGAACAAGGCGCCTGCCTGGAGCCTGTTCGCCCAGCTCGACTGGGGGGCCTTTACCTTGATCGGTGAATATCTGGCGGCCACGGAGGCCCTGGATGTCTACAGTACGACGGACAAACCCTCTTTTTACAATCTGGAAGCCGCCTATCACTTCGAGGTAGTGCATACGCCCATGACCTTTGCTGTGGGTTGGCAGGCGAGCGACGAGGCCCGGAACTACGCCGGAGGCATGGATGAGAATCGGACCCTGGCTGCGCTTTCCGCAGGCCTGGCCGAGTCTGTCGATTTCACCCTGGAAGTGGCACGCAGCGAAGATTACGACGGCGCGGACGACCGCATCATCACCGCCCAACTGGCGGTTGCTTACTGATCACGGGAGTCCGACATCATGAAAATTCAGACCCTGGTGCTGATGGGGATGCTCATCAGCGCCAAGCTCACGGCTGCGCCTGTGGAACAGGCGGTACTCAATCATTATGCTGACCTGGCCCTGACCATGTACCAGGATGCCCTGCTGGAAGCACGGGACCTTGACCGGGCAGTGAAAGCCCTCATCAGCCACCCGGATGAAGCGCATCTTGAAGCGGCCCGAAAGGCATGGATATCGGCCCGTCACCCCTACCAGCAGACCGAGGCCTACCGCTTCGGCAACCCCATCGTGGATGAGTGGGAAGGCAAGGTGAATGCCTGGCCACTGGACGAGGGATTGATCGACTATGTTGCCGATTCCTATGGCAAGGTGTCCGATGAGAATCCGTACTACACCGCCAACATCATCGCCAATCCAACGCTGACCCAGGGTAATCACCTGATCGATACCCGCCAGCTGGATAAAACCACCCTGTCGAAACAGTTGCATGAACTCGGCGATGTGGAGTCCAACGTGGCGACCGGTTATCACGCCATCGAGTTTTTACTCTGGGGACAGGACTTGAATGGCAACGGCCCCGGGGCAGGCAACCGCCCCGCCTCGGACTACGACACTCAAAATTGCACGGGTGGGCATTGCGAGCGACGTGGCGCCTATCTGAACGCAGTCACTGAACTGCTCATCGACGACCTGCAATGGATGGTCGATCAATGGCAGGAACACGGCGCGGCGCGAGTTGCGGTGACCGAGGGTGATTCGCAACGCAACCTGGCCGCCATTTTCACCGGACTGGGCAGTCTCTCCTACGGTGAACTGGCCGGTGAGCGGATGAAACTGGGCTTGCTGCTGCACGATCCTGAGGAGGAGCACGACTGCTTCAGTGACAACACCCACTGGTCCCACTACAACGATGCCCTGGGGATCCTCAATGTCTACACCGGACGCTATATACGCACCAACGGGGAAATCGTCACCGGACCGAGTCTTTCGAGCCTGGTAAAAAACCGAAATCCGGAATCGGACCACCTGCTCAGGGTTCGCATGGAGGAAACCCTGTTTCACATGAACAGGCTGGTCGACAGCGCTGAACAGGGTGTGGCATACGATCAGTTGATCGGTGAGAACAATCCTGACGGAAATGCCCTGGTCGCCAACGCCGTTGAAGCCCTGGTAAAGCAGACCCGGGCCATTGAACAGGCAGTACAGGTAATGGGGCTGGAAAGCATTGCCTTCGAGGGATCGGACAGTCTGGATGACCCTGAAAAGGTGCGCTGAATGAACTCCATCCGCATCATTCTCCGGCTGGCGCTGGTGCTGCCGCTGGGCGTGGGCTCAGCGGCCGCGCAACCACGACTGGAACATATCGAGAACCTGGGCGAGGCCCTGTTCTTCGACGTTGATCTGTCACGAAACCGCACCCAGTCCTGCGCCACCTGCCACGCACCCGGTAACGGTTTCACCGATATACGGGTCAATGCCAGTGGGCGTGCCTACTCCCTGGGTGACGACGGTCACTCCCTCGGGGACCGCAACGCACCGACCCTGGGCTATGCCGCCCTGACTCCGGAATTCCAGCGCAAGCGCAACGGCGAGTATGTCGGAGGCCTGTTCCTCGACGGGCGGGCGCGGGATCTGGCGGAACAGGCCGGGGGACCCCCCCTCAACCCGCTGGAGATGAACATGCCGGACAAGGCCTCGGTAGTCGAGCGCCTGCGTGAGAACCCGGCTTACCGGGAAGCCTTCCCGCGGCTGTTCGGGGATGGAGTTCTCGAAGATCCGGAACTGGCCTACCAGGCCATGACCCTTAGCATCGCGGCTTTCGAACAGGGCGATGCTTTCGCTCCGTTCGATTCAAAATATGACCGCCACCTCAAGGGTGAAGCCACCCTGACCGCTCAGGAGCAGCTCGGCATGACCCTGTTCTTTTCCCAGCAGTTCAGCAACTGCAATCTGTGTCACCAGTTGAAACCGATCCCCGAGAGCGCTGCAGAACCCTTCACCAACTACAGCTATCACAATATTGGAACACCGACCCATGTGGCGGGCCGGCAGGCCAACGGACTGGGGAAGAACCATCGGGATCGGGGACTGTTGGACAACCCCAGGATCGATGATCCCCGTCAGGCGGGCAAATTCAAGGTGCCGACCCTGCGCAATGTGGCGGTCACCGGCCCCTACATGCACAACGGCGTGTTCCGTGATCTGCGAACCGTGGTGCTGTTCTACAACCACTACAACAGCAAGAGTGCGTCACGTCAGATCAATCCCGAAACCGGCGCCAGCTGGGGCGATCCGGAAGTCGGGGAGAATCTCTCGATCAAGGAACTGGAAACCGGTCCGGCACTGAAAGAACGTGACATCGATGCCCTGGTGGCATTCCTGGAAACCCTGACCGACCGTCGCCATGAAGCACTCCTCAAGTCCCGGGAAGCGGCCCAATGAAAAGGACCTTGGGAACAACCCTGGCGGGCCTGTGCCTGTCTGTCTGGACAAACCTTGCCAGCACGGCGTTTCTGCCGGGTCAACTGCAACGCTCAGCAGCCACGAGCGATCAGCAACCGTTCGAATTTGTCATCGGTAAAAGCCTGTTCGAGCGGGTCTGGGTGAGTGCCCCTGCGACGACCCGTGCGGCGGATGGTCTCGGGCCCCTGTACAACGCCCGATCCTGCAGTGCCTGTCACCCCGATGGCGGGCGAGGCCGACCGCCCGCAAATCCGAACGAGGCACCGCTTTCCCTGATCCTCAAACTCGACATTCCGCAACCACACCCGGATGCCACCCACTCCCGGCACAACAACCGGCCCGAGCCGGTATACGGACTGCAGCTTCAGAACGCTGGCGTGGCCGGTCACCCGGCCGAGGCACATATCTCGGTCCACTATCGGGAGATAAGCGTCGAGCTGTCCGGGGGTGAAACCGTCAACCTGCGTCAGCCGGTGTATGAGCTCAGCCAGATCCGCTATGGGGATCTGCATCCGCAAACCCGCTTCTCTCCGCGCCTGGCGCCTCAACTGGCCGGTATGGGTCTGCTCGACGCGATTTCCATGCAGGATCTGCTCGCCCGGGCCGACGCCAGGGACTTGGATGGCGATGGCATCTCCGGACGGGTCAACTGGGTATGGAGCCGGCGGGAGCAGCGGAGGTTACCCGGCCGCTTCGGCCACAAGGCAGGACTTGCCAACCTGGATGAGATGACCCAATCCGCATTCCTCACCGATCTCGGTCTCTCCACCCCGCTCTATCCTGAGGCACATGGGGATTGCACCGAGCGACAAACCGCCTGCCGCGACGCCATCCACGGGGCGATCGCCGATCGGGATGAAGTGGAGGCACCCGAGACGGTGGTGGCGGCAGTGCACTTTTACCTGTCCCAACTGGCGCCACCAGCGTCCGCTCGAACAGAGGATGTCGATACCCGGAAAGGCCGGCAACTGTTCGATGCGATTGGCTGCAGTGCCTGTCACGCGCCCCGCTACGACGTGATGCACAACGGACACCTGCAACCGATCCATCCCTACTCCGACCTGCTGCTGCACGACCTGGGTGATGGCCTGGCGGATCAGCGTCCGGAAGCCCAAGCCAACGGCCGGGAGTGGCGCACCGCTCCCCTTTGGGGCATGGGACGGGCCTCAACTGTCCATGGAGCGGGTAACTTCCTGCATGATGGTCGTGCGCGCACCCTGCTCGAAGCGATCCTGTGGCACGCGGGAGAGGCCCTGCCCCAACGCGACGCGGTGGCTGCCCTGCCAGCCGCCCAGCGGGGCCAGCTGCTGCGCTTTCTGGAGAGCCTTTAGAGCTTAATCCGGACACCTCAATTCAGATCAACACCCATACCACGAGCGATTCTGTACATGCACCCATCCTACAAGGGCAGACAACTGCTGAGCGGCCTGATTGTCCTCGCTCAGATGCTTCTCGCAACCCATGCACAGGCCTATGGATTCGACAAAACCGCTGAGCAGTACCTGATCCCCGGCTACCGGCAACTGGCCGATGCAACCGGGCTGCTGCGCGTGTCATCCGACCGCTACTGCAGTCAACCCAGTGAGCAACAACGGGCAAGCCTGCAAAGCCACTACCGGAGCGCCTTTCTCGCCTGGCAGACGGTGCAACCGATCCGCTTCGGCCCGGTCCAGTACCTCAACCGGGATTACCGGTTTGAACTCTGGCCGGACAAACGCGGTTCGGTCAATCGCCACCTCGGGCAATTGCTGGCTGACCCGGAACTCGACTCGGCGACATTCGACATCACCCGCAAGAGTGCCGCGGTGCAGGGTTTCAGCGCCCTGGAAATGCTGCTGTTTTCAGAGCAGCCGGTGGATGAGCGAAGCTGTCGTCTGATCCGCGCCATCAGTTCGAATCTTGCTCACATGGCTTTGGGCACGTTGCGGGACTGGCAGCAGGGTGATGAGCCCTACCTGAAGCATTTCAAACATCCCAACCCTGACAACCCCATGTTCGAATCGGAGCCTGAACTGGCCGGACAGCTGCTCAACAGTCTCTACAGTCAGCTGGAAGTGATGCTCACGCAGAAGCTCGACCGGCCCTTGGGTGAGACGGCCGATAAGGCTCGGGGCTCACGGGCGGAAGGCTGGCGCAGTGAGACCTCACTGGCGGCCCTGGATCATAACCTGGAGGCCTTGCAGACGATCATCAGCCTGGCATTCGCTGACGAGCTGGAGCCTGAACTGTCCCGCAGGATCGCACAGCAGTTCGACATCATCCGGCACAGTAGACAGGCCATGACCCTGCCCCTCGACCGGGCGGTACACGATGACGCCCAACGTGCCCGGGTAATCGACTATCGAAAGGCCCTGTCCGGGCTGAAACAGCTGGTCAGCATCGAAATCGCCAACGAACTGGGTTTGTCACTGGGTTTCAACAGTCTGGATGGTGATTGAACTGAACTCCCTCTTGCTTTGAGCCTATCGAGGGGTATCCACAAACATATATTCCGGGGATTTGTCCATGCAACGCAGAACCTTTTTAGGACTGTCCATGAGCCTGATGGCCTGGGGTCCTGCAGCGGTACTTTCCAGTCCCGATGGTCCGCGATTTCTGAGCTGTCGCAGTGATCCTGATGGTCGTCACTTCGCCTGCCTGTTCGAAGCAGACGGATCCATTATTTTTGATCTGCAGCTGCCTTTACGGGGTCATGGTGCGACCCTGTCAGAGGACGGCTCAAGCGCCGCGGTGTTCTCGCGCAGACCTGGCGATCTGGTGTGGATCATCGATCTGGTTGAGGGTAGGATCAGCCACCGCATCACCGCGCCTTCCCACACCCACTACTACGGCCATGGCGTCTACAGCGCCGACGGGCAATGGCTGATGTGTTGTGAAAACCGCTTCGAGAGCGGCGAAGGGGTGATCGGGGTATACCAGGTTTCGGCGGACTACCGGCGCATCGGCGAGATGGCGTCACATGGCATCGGCCCGCACGAGATCCGCCGTTCCGCAGACGGCGACACCCTGATCGTGGCCAATGGCGGCATCCTCACCCATCCCGATATGCCGCGACGCAAACTCAATCTCTCCAGCATGCGGCCCAACCTCAGTTACCTGGACAGCCAGCGGGGCACCCTGCTCGAACAGGTGGCGCCGCCGGAGCCCTGGCACCAACTCAGCATTCGTCACCTGAGCGTGTCCGGTGACGACCGGGTCGCACTGGCCATGCAGTACCAGGGAGACCCGGACCACAGTCCCCCCTTGATCGGACTGCACCGGCGTGGCGAGCGCCTGCAACTCCTGTCTGCTCCTGCTGAGGTCCAGTCGCGTCTGCACAACTACTGCGGCAGTGTGGCGTTCTCAGGGGATGGCAGCTGGTTTGCCGTTTCCGCTCCCCGGGGCGGACTGGTCACCTACTGGTCGGGCAGCGGCGCCTATCTGGGCCTGCACGAACAGGCGGACGCCTGTGGCCTGGCCCCCCATGAAAACGGTTTCCTGGTCAGCGACGGGATGGGCAGGCTTGAGCAGATTGGATCAAATCATGAGATCCGCAAAAGCGTACCTGTGGCACAGGCCCGCTGGGACAATCACCTGTTACTCTGCACCACGATCAGCGGCACCAGCAGTTCGTCCTGACTCACGCCCCCATGGACCCCAACCAGTTCGAAATGTCGTTCCTGAGCCAGCCAGTCCTTGAGGGTGTAGTGATGCTTCATGATCAGGACCCGGTCGCCGATGCGCCGCAACAGTTCCGGATGCGGCTCGCCGAGACCGTACCAACCCGCTTCCAGAAGAGTGTGTGAGGGTACCGATTCCAGCACCTGTGACAGGTGAGTCTCCAGATAGCGGTCGAAGGCCGCTTCACAACCGGGTCGCAGATAGGCATAGGCCGAACGGGGTTCGCCGCACAACGGCAGGACCAGGTAATCGGAAAGCGGTGGATGATCGTCCAGATTCAAACGGTCTTCACTGCGGGTATCGATCTGTCCGTGGTCCGCGGTCACCAGCAAAAGCACGTCATGTTTACGCGCCTCATCGGCAATTTCCATGAACGCCCGATCCAGTTCAAGCAGATGGTTGGCGACCCGCTCGCTGGCAATACCGTCCCGGTGGCCGATTGCGTCGAGTTCCGACCAGTAGGCAAACAGATACCCCGGATCACCTCCCTGAATCGCCTGGATCATCTGCTTGCGCAAATCCTCCAGCCCGTTGTAGCTGAGCAGACGCGAGGTCCCGAGATGGGCCCGGTTGAAATCGGATTCGGCGATCGTGCGCGGAGAAAGGATGCTACTGGGCCGCGTAATGCGTTCGCTGAAGGGACGGTTGCCGAGCAGCTTGCGCACATCGATCCCGGCCTGGGCGTAGGCTGTCCCCCCGTATCTTGGCCGCCCCGGAAGCACCGCCAGGCAGGCACCGAGTTCGCGGAAATACATGTACCAGCCGGTCAAGCCGTGCTGCTGGGGGGCATCGCCGGTGAGAAAGGTCGTTACCGCAGAGGCAGTGGTCGGCGGGTAGACCGAGGTCATTCGTTCCCGCAATGCGGCATTGAGCGCCGTTGCCTCGGGATGCTGCCTCAGAAGGTGCAAACCCATGCCATCGATCACCCACAGGATGACCTGGCGATGGCGGCTGACCTCGGCGACCGGCAAATGCCTGAGCGGTGCATAGGCATGCGCCCTGCCCCCCAGACCCTGCTGCAATGAGGCCATCAGGTTGACGATGCTGCCGCCGTGGTAGTCGGGTTTGTGCATGAGATCATTCTAACCCGAATTTTATAGTCTGCGCAGAACACACAATCGGCGCACCAACACGCTGCGTGAATCGGAAAGACTTTGCTATGATTACACCGGCGACCCGACCCGGCTGGTCACGGAGATCCTCGACGCGACTCCCGGGAACCCGTAACCGCATGACATGAGACCCATGATTTTGTTTCCTGAGCATTCCAAGACCGGTACCTTCCCCGATGTCTGCTGATCAAGACCACCCGGATTCCGCGGACCAGGCCACCCGCCTGGCCGACACCAGTCTGCCGCGCGTCAGCACGGATACCTCCGCCCTATCCAACACCAGTCCGACCACCAGCGGCACGGCGACCACCACCTACGAGGCGATTCGCGCGGAACCTTATAAAAGCGTGAGCGTGGGTTCGGTACTGAACAATCGCTTCGTTCTGGAGGAGCTGCTGGGCCGTGGCGGCATGGGTGTGGTCTACAAGGCCCGGGACATGCGCAAAGTCGAGGCCATGGATCGGGATCCCTATATCGCGGTCAAGGTCCTGTCCAAGGACTTTCAGGCCAACCCGGATTCGTTCATCGCCCTGCAACGGGAAAGCAAAAAGGCCCAGCAGCTGGCCCACCCGAACATCATCACCGTCTACGATTTCGATCGGGATGGTGCAAACGTGTTCATGACCATGGAGCTGCTCGAAGGCGAACCCCTGGATTTGACGATAAAACGTCTGCGTCCCGGCACCCTGCCACAGCCGCAAGCCATATCATTCATCCAACAAATGAGCCGTGCCCTGGCCTACGCCCACTCGGAGAAGATTGTCCACTCCGACTTCAAACCGGGCAATGTGTTCGTCACCTCGAAAAACGTGGTCAAAGTTGTCGATTTCGGCATCGCCCGAGCCGCCAAGTCCGCCGATCGCATTGTCGATGACGCCACCGTTTTCGATCCGGGCTCCCTCGGCGCCCTGACCCCCACCTATGCCAGCTGCGAGATGCTGGAACAGCAGGATCCGGATCCCAGGGATGATGTCTACGGCCTCGCCGTAGTCGCCTATGAACTGCTGGTGGGCAAACACCCGTTCGAACGTAAGCCCGCCACCTATGCCCGGGATCTGGGGATGAAGGCGGAAAAACCCAAGGACGTGAGCAAGGAGATCTGGCAGGCCATCTCCCATGGCCTGGAATTCGAGCGTGAAAAGCGCACCCCGGACGCCACCCAGTTTATCCGTGAGATGTCGGGCCCCCGCAGCGGACGCGACGCGGCCCGTCCCAAGTGGCTGATTCCGGGTGCGATTGCCGCTGGCATCCTGTTTTTGAGCCTGGGTGGACTGCTGATCTACGACTCCCAGACCGGCGACCAACCACCCCCTGTGGTCCTTGAAGACACCGCCAGCCTGAGTGGCGACCTGCTGGATCGCGTGCAGAGTCTCCTGGAAGTGGCGGAAGTTCACGAACTGGTAGGCCGCGACATCGACCCCCCCGGCAGCAGCGCCTACGACGCTTATCAACAGATCCTTGCCTTGCACCCCAATAACCGGGAGGCCCATGATGGCATTCAGCGCCTGGGCGATCATCTGGCCAAAGTGATTCAGGAACAGGCCGATTCCGGCGATACCCGAGGCGCCGAGGCGCTGTTGCAAAAGGCGCTGGAAAAAATACCCGATAACCCGTCACTCAACGACTTGCAGGATACATTATAATCAGCAGTCACTGATCCGGTTACTCCCGGGTCAGAGCTCAAGTCCCGGACACACCTGACAAGGAGAGAAATGTCAAACTCTTCATCCTGCCCCAAATGTGCCGTCCAACTTCAGGCGGAAATCTCGCCGGATTATGCATTTGCCGCGGTAATCAGTCTTCTCGTCACCTTTCCTCCAATCAATCATGCGGTGTTGGGCAAACAGACTGGCATCCTGCTGCACGGCGCGGCACTCCTTCTGGTGATAGGAATCCTCTTTTTCCTCGAGGTTGCTGAAAAACCTCGCTATCGGTGGAGCTACTCACGGGCGCCGAAATTCAAACGGGTTATTCCACTGATGCTGCTCTGTAACTTGATCTTTTTGTTATTCGCCATCGGCTACAAGGCGCTTTGGATTACAGCAAACGGTTGATTATCAGTCTGAACTTTTCGTAAATTGAGCCGGCCACGCATATTCACCCGCAACAATTCTGATCATTCGCGCCATTTTCTGATCATCGCTGCGACCTTGCGATGCGTTTAATCCGGGTTCTCCGCACCCCCGTTTTGGCGGAGTGCGCAAAATGGGTACCATATCCCCCCAACAGGCAAAACTGCTGATACTCAATAACCAAAGAGACTACTACGAGGCATGATAAGGTGAGGAATTCATTACAGGACCAACTGTTGAAGGCCGGACTGGTGGACAAGAGCAAGGCCAACCAGGCGAGCAAGGAAAAGCGCAAAAAAGCCCGTCAACAACAGCACAGCAAAACACCCACCGTATCACCCGAAGAACGCCAAAAGCAGCTCGAGAAAGCGGCCCGTGACCGTGAACTCAATCAAAAGCGGGATGAAGCTCGAAAACAGCGGGAAATCGCGGCGCAAATCACTCAGCTCGTGACCAGTCACCGCTATCCCCGCAGCAACAGCGAAGACGACAGACCCTTCTATTTCAACAATAAAGGCAAAGTCAAAAAGATGTACGTCTCCGCTGAGGCACATGCGATGATCACCTCCCGGAAACTCGCGATCGTCAACTGCAACGGGAACTTCGAACTGGTGCCCTCGGATATCGCCGAGAAGATCCGTCAGCGCAATCCCGGCGTCGTCATCGATCTGCCCGATGAGCAACCGGCCGTGGAGAACGACCCTTACGCGGACTACCAGGTACCGGATGATCTGATGTGGTAGTTCAGAACGAACTTTGAGAGCGGGTGAATGACGCGACGCGAGGGTGCAGGGGCTCCCTCCCCCACACGTTGACTGCAAGCGTTAGAAAATCGCCTGCAGGTGATGCGCAAGGTGGTCCGCCCGTTCATGGGTCAGGTCCTTGTCACTTTCCGCCATCACGGTATCGCTCAGACCCTGACTCATCCTGTTGCGTAACAGGCCCAGAAAATGGGGTGCCGCCACCAGGTAGAGCTGATCGAAGTCCTTGCTGCGATGATGCGCCTCCAGCCAATCCACCACCTCAGCGGCGAATCGTCCGGCCTGGATCTCCTTGGGGTTGGCACGGGGTTCCATACCGTGCCGCTGACCGCCCTGGCGATTGGTTGCACTCCCGGGACGATCGGAAACGATCTCCTGCTGCAACAGCCGGTCCTCAGGATTGAGCAGGTCCGCCTGCTCCGCCAAAGGTCCCTGTGTACTGCTACGATCGAAAATTCTTGCGCGCGCTGCGCTTGCCACCACTACCCAGGTTTTCATATTCAAGCCCCTCCCGATTGGAACGGACCCAGGGTCCGTATCTGACACTGAAATCGAGACTCCTGCCTATTTAATTTTAGACGCTTCAGGACGCTGATACACAGCCTCGGGTGACCTTCAGTCGCACTTTTCATGCGCCACGTCGTGACCTTCAAGACTGGTCTATGCTCTAAATGTCACATCACAAACCATGACAATCGCGCAAGGATCCGCACACAATGTCACAGACACGCTTCACCCCATTTCTCTACCGCCGATCGATCGCCTATTTCTCCATGGAGATCGGTCTGCGCAGCGAGATCCCCACCTACAGCGGTGGTCTCGGGGTACTGGCGGGAGACACACTGAGATCCGCAGCTGATCTGGAACTGCCCCTGGTGGGGGTCACCCTGATCAGCCGCCAGGGATATTTTCATCAGGCACTGGACTCTGAAGGTCATCAGATCGAAACACCCGAATCCTGGGACCCGATACAGTGGTGTACACCTCTTCGGGCAAAGATCAGTGTCCCCATCGAGGGTCGCGATGTCTGGGTTCAGGCCTGGCTGCATACCCTTGAGGGAGGCTCCGGCTATCTGGTGCCGGTGCTGTTGCTCGATACCGACCTCGAGGAGAATGCCCCCCAGGACCGGCGTATCACCGATCGCCTGTACGGCGGCGACGAGATTTACCGCCTGACCCAGGAGATCGTGCTGGGTATCGGCGGAGTGCGGATTCTCAGAGCACTCGGCTTCGAAATCAACACCTACCACATGAATGAGGGCCACTCCGCCCTGTTGGCCCTGGAACTGCTCTGGGAGTCGCCGCGCAGCCGCCGTAATCACGCCGTACCGGATCTCTCCCATGACATCGCGCGGGTCCGGGATCTGTGTCTCTTCACCACCCATACCCCGGTGGAGTCGGGACACGATCAGTTCGACTACGCACAGGTGGAACGCCTGCTCGGCGACTACCTCGATCTGTCTGTGGTGCGCAGCCTGGCCGGCGAGGAACACCTCAACATGACTCAGCTGGCCCTCTCCCTGAGTGGCTATGTCAACGGCGTGGCCAAATCCCATGCGGAGATCTCCCGCAGGCTCTATCCGGGTTACCGGGTGCATGCCGTGACCAACGGCATACACCCCCGCACCTGGGCCGCTCCCAGTCTGCAACATCTCTACGATCACCATCTGCCCAACTGGCGCCATGAGCCGGAACTGCTGGTGCGCGCGGACCAGATACCGGACGATGAGATCTGGGAGGCTCATAGAGAAGCCAAACGGGTGCTGATCGAACATGTGAGCCAGATCAGCGGCACACATTTCGATGCGGACCTGCCGATCATCGGTTTTGCCCGACGCATCACCGCCTACAAACGGCCTTATCTGCTGTTCCACGATCCCCAGAGACTCTGGGAGATTGCGGAAAAACACCCATTTCAACTGCTCATGGCGGGCAAGGCCCATCCCCATGACGAACCTGGCAAGGAACTGCTGCAGTCCCTGTTCAGGATCTGCAACTCGGCGGGCACACATTGCCGCTGGGCCTATCTGCCAAACTACGACATGGCTCAGGCGCTGCTCATGGTGTCCGGATCGGACCTGTGGCTCAACACCCCCAAGCGTCCCCTCGAGGCCTCAGGAACCAGCGGCATGAAGGCGGCACTCAATGGGGTGCCCAACCTGAGTATCGTCGATGGCTGGTGGGTGGAGGGTTGTATCGAAGATGTCACCGGCTGGGCCATCGGCACCCCGGAGATCCCGGATCTGGACCGGGCGGATGCAGACTCCCTCTACCGCAAACTGGACGCACGGGTGCTGCCTCTGTACCACGATGACCGGACCGGCTGGATCCGGATCATGAAAGGCGCGATCAGCAAGAACGCCTCCTATTTCAACAGTCTGCGCATGATGCGTCGCTACGCGACCGAGGCTTACATCCGCTGAATGGGGGAAACCCTTAACCCCACCTGCCGCCAGGCTCCGATCAACCCTTGGAATTACAGCTGCCTTCACGCACCCAAACGCCCAGATTCTCACATCTCAGGCGTTCATCGCCGCTGCACACATAATCACCGAGCGCATAGGTACGATCATTGAAATAGCATGCTCCGTCACCCTCTTCCGCAGCCCAGGAGTAATCCTCGAGATCCTCGTCATCGAGAATCGGTGAGGTCTTGAGTTGAGGATCGGGAGCGCCAACCTGGTGTTTGTACTGGGAATGGATCATGGCCGCTTACCTGTGAAGTGATTGCGGTATCGGGAATCCGGCAAGGACCGGCTCCCCTGTCCTTTGGGTGAGGCTGTCATCCTGGTACAGCTATGAAGCAAAGTGTGCGAACCAGCCCGCTCAAATTATAGTTCAAGCCCATTCCCGCTTCTGCGGGGCCTTGTGGCACCTGCAGTGCTTCGCATTCTGCCGGATCCCGGGTTCCACTTCGTTTCACCCGGGCTAGGGGATGATGCTCGCGCCCTTTGAGGTCCCCATGTGGTCCGAGCAGCATAGCCCGGGTGCAGCGAAGCGGAATCCGGGATCACTGCCCGGCAGCGAATTCCCCAGAACCGCGTTCCGCATGCCAGTCGCAGCCTGTCTGCACGCATTGCAGCACCTCATCCCAGACCGTCTCCCAACAACAACCGTGGGTGAACCGGTCAAAGCGCAGAAACTGGGCCCGGGGCTGTGCGGCGATCGCCTGTTCGATCAGATCAGGGGGAATGTTCGTATCCTGCCCGCCCGCCAGATGATACTGCAGGATGTCCTCGCGCAGGGGGGGCAACGCACGGGGATTGAGCGATCCCGTGAGTGCATCGTAGTGATGCAGTTTTACCCAGGCCTCGATATCCAGGTTGCCGGCCAGGGTGATCACCTGGCGGGTCTGTGCGAATCGATCGGCAAGGATCATCGCCAGGGTGCCGCCACCACTGAAGCCGATGAATACCAGTTCCTGGTATCCCCGTGTTTCGATGATTTCCCGCACCACACTGGCCATGCTCTGGACCACCGTTTCCGAGTACCGGGCAGAGGTCCACAGCACGGGATCACAGTCTGGCGCCCGCGCATTTCCGTGGTAACAGGGGCGGCCCAGATAGAGGCTGTCCTGCTTGTCCATGGCCATCAGTTTCAGACCCACCGGATTTCTGGGTGTCGGATCCGATGCCACCACCACACCGCCGATCCAGGGTGTACCGTCACCCCCGAGATAGACATGCAGCACCCCGTTGTGCCGGTTTGCCGGGTTGAAATAGACCCGATGGGTGAATCCCGTTCCCTGAATGTCCCGGAAACTCAAACCCAGTCCATCCGCGGTCTGGTCAAAGCGCATACTCGGGCTGCTGCAAGCCATCAGCAACACCAATACTGCACCGCACAAAATACGTGAATATGTCATAGTAGGAATTGTAAGGCGTTTTCAGCACCAGACAATTTGTCTATTCTTCAAATGTATTGCCTCAGACCCAGGGTTGATTTTAGAAACTTGGTAGAGCCCATTGCGCTGAAATCAACCCTGGAACTGAGACAGTACGCCTGACAAACATTCGAAACGATCTTGGGACAGACTATGCTTGCATCATTCGCCACAACTTGGAAATACCGTTTCAATCCGATCACCCTGATCCTCTCAACCCTGATCACGGTCAGTCTTGGTCTGGCCGGCTGCCAGTCACAGGAAACCATCACCGCAGCGCCCGACGGGGCTGAGGTGGGTGGTAATCCGGAGAAGTTTCTCATCGTCGACTGCCTGTTACCCGGCCAGGTACGCAAACTCGGTTCAAGCATGACCTACGTCTCCCCGAGGCGTCCCGTCAAAACCTCCGCAACGGAATGTGAAATTCGCGGTGGCGAGTATGTCGCTTTCGATCGGGCAGACTACCGTACCGCACTCAACGTCTGGCTTCCAATGGCCCAGCAGGGAGACCCGGAAGCTCAGAACTACGTCGGTGAAATCTACGAAAAAGGGCTCGGCATCCAACCCGATTACCAGACTGCCGCCGCCTGGTATCAAAAGGCGGCTGAGCAGGGTAACTCCCGAGCCCGCATCAATCTCGGTTTTCTCTATGAGAAGGGCCTCGGGGTGAACAAGGATTTGGCCGAGGCGCTCAACTGGTACCGCAAAGCCTCCGGACTGGAACAGGACAATCTTCAGTTCTCCTCGTCCATAGAGATCTCCAAGGCAGAGCGTAACGAACTACGTCTGCTGAAGCAGGAACGCCAACAACAACAGGCGGAAAGCGAACAGCTGCGCCAGCAACTTCAAAAAACCCAGGGGCAGCTCTCTGCCCAGCGCAAGAAACTCAATGAAGCTCAGGACCGGATGTTGAGCCTGCGTCAGCAGATCGATCAATACCCGACTCCGACCCTGACCACCGCACAGGTGCCAGTACCAGACAACAGCGCGGAACTCGAACAGCTTCGCCAGCAACTCTCGCAACAGGAGGCGATCGTCCAGAATCAGCAGCAATCGATCAGCACCCTGGAATCCCAGCTCAGCGATCAACGCACAGAGATGCAAGGGGCCTTGCAATTTTCCGCTCAGGAGAATCAGCAACTTCAAGAAGCGTTACAGCAGCAGAGCGGAGAGATTGTCAGGCTGAAAAAGAAATTCGATCAGACCCAGGCAGAACTCGTAGCCGCCAACCAGGTGTTGCAGAAGCAGCAGCCGAAACTCGCGGACCAGCGCAGCCAATTGGAAGCGACCCAGAAATCCCTGATTGAGGCCACCAATAAGACCATCACCCTGGAACAGGAGGTGGCGCGCCTGACCGAGGCCCAACGTAACAGCCCGGAGCGAGACCTTCAGCAGGAACGTCTCACTGAAGCTCAAAGGGAACTGGTTGCAGCCAAAACCCTGGCAGCGCGAAAGGAGCAGGAGCTGAAGCAACTCAGAACAGCCGAGCAACAGTATTTGGATGAAATCCAAAAGCAACAGGTGAAAATCGACCGATACCAGGCTGAGGCACTCCGCTATCGTACCCAGTTGACAGACCTGCGCAGTCAGCAGAAGACCGCCGCCCTGACCGGACCGAGTATTGAGATCATTGATCCCCCAATCGCCCTGACCCGCGGCATGCCGAGCATCCGTCTCAGGTCCGCAGCTCGTGAGCGAATCATCACAGGTAAAGTGATGGCACCGGCGGGCCTGGTCTCGTTCACGGTCAATGACAAAGGGTTGCAACCCGATCCTCTGGGCATTTTCACCACCCGCGTCGCGGTGGAGGACGAACAGACCCCCGTGCGCATGATGGCAGTCGATAAGCAAGGTCAATCCACCAGCCTGGAATTCCTGCTGATTCCCAAAATGCGCTATGCCGGTCAGTCCAGTACGCCCGATGCGCAACAGCCCCTGAGCGAAACACCGAACCGATTGCAGCCCAGAGTTAATTTCGGAAAATTCTATGCGTTAATCATCGGTAACAATCAGTACCAGAACTTTCCCAACCTGGTCACCGCCAGTTATGACGCTCAGGAAACTGCGGACATCCTGCGCAACAAATATGGTTTCTCCACCACAGTCCTGATGGACGCCACTCGCTATGACATGCTCTCTGCATTAAACCAGCTGCGTGAGGAGTTGACCGAGAATGACAATCTGCTGATCTACTATGCAGGACATGGGGAACTGGATCGTGTCAACCTGCGTGGCTATTGGTTGCCAGTGGATGCAGAGCCGAACAGCACCGCCAACTGGATATCCAATATCGCTATTACTGACATTCTCAACGCGATGTCTGCCAAACACATCCTGGTGGTAGCCGATTCCTGCTATTCCGGTGCTCTGACCCGTTCGTCCATGGCTCGCCTGGACGCCGGCATGTCCAGCGAAGCCAAGGACAAGTGGCTGAAGGTCATGGCCAAAACCCGTTCCAGAACCGTACTGACCTCAGGCGGCCTCAAACCGGTATTGGATCAGGGCGGAGGAAAACATTCAGTTTTTGCGAGATTCTTCCTAAAGTCTTTGCAGGACAATGACGATATCCTGGAAGCGTACAGTCTCTTTCGCAGTTTAGCCAAAGAAGTACAAAAGACCGCTTCCAGATTCGGTATTGACCAGATACCGGAATACGCACCAATCAAGCATGGGGGACACGAAGCGGGAGAGTTCTTCTTTATACCCAAGGGATAAGGAGTAACATGCTTCCGAACGATAACGACGCAATTCAAACAGAGAAACATCACAGAATATTTCAACTGCTACTGCTTCTCCTGCTGTTATCGGGATCGGGCCAAGTTCTCGCTCTTCTGAACTATTCTCCCACCGGCATCGACTTCGGCGAAGTCGATGCCGGAACCACCGGTCAGGCACAAACCGTCACCCTGACCAACACCTCAGACACCTTCTTCGTTACCCTCTACTCCATCACGACCAGCGGTGATTTTATCGCTGACTCAGCCTGCAGCACCTCCCTCGGACCCAATCAACACTGCCAGATCAGCGTCTCTTTCGCACCTGGCTCGGCGGGCAGCCAGAGTGGTGAACTGCTGATCAGCGCGAACGACCCGGCACTTGATCCGCCGCCCATCGACCTGGTCGGACGACAGGTCAACCTGAGCGTGGCATTGACGGGTACGGGAGTGGATGGCGAACTGACCTCAGGGGTCAGCGAGGTGGATTTCGGTACCCTTTCGGTGAACAGCACCAGTCAGCCGGTCAGCGTAGCATTGAGCAATTCGGGAAACGCTCCGATCAGCCTCACCTCGATCACCACAGCCTCACCGTTCGAACACAGTGACAACTGCCCTTCCGTGCTGAACGCAGGCGCCAGTTGCACCATCCAGGTCAGTGCCAGCCCCACCCTGGCGGGTGAGCAGAGTGGTGAACTGCTGATCCTGGGCAGCAGTAACAGCGGCTCCCTGGAGAAGCGCATTCCCCTGACACTCATGGCCTCTGCCCTGCAAACCTCGGTATCACCGGGTTCCCTGAGTTTCCCGCAAACCGATACCGGTTCCAGCAGTGTTGCCCAGGCCGTAACCCTGAGTAATGAAAGCGACGTGAGCATCGCAATCATCGGCATCACCACCGAGGGGGAATTCGCCCAGAGCAATGATTGCGGTTCCCAGCTTGCCGCAGGCAGCCAGTGCAGTATTTCGGTCAGTTTCACCCCGCAAACACCGGGGACCCAGACCGGTCAACTGGTCATCTCCAGCGACGCTAACACCACCCTGGTGCCGCTCACCGGCGCCGCCGCCCCCTCTGTGGACTATGTGGCCAATCTGCTGCTGCCCTATGTGGGTGACGATCTCAACGCAGTGGCCACCAGCCAGATCATTGCCGAGGCCTGCCTCAGCGGCGAGATCAGTCCGCGCATGCAGGAAGACTGTAACGCGGTGGTCACCGCCGCCTACGAGGGTGTCACCGGAACCAGCTCCGCACTCTTCCAGATCACCCCGGAATCCGCCACCAAGGCCAATCGGACCGCGCGTCAGGGTGGCGAGGCCCAGACCCGGAATCTCGGCACCCGTATCAATGCCCTGCGAGCCGGGGTTCGCGGCCTCTCCTTCCAGGGCCTGGATCTGAAGCTCTACGGCCAGGATCTGCCGATCGGCAAACTCGCCACGGCCTATCAGAAGCAGCTGCGCCGTGGCGCCGGTGCGAGTGCCGACAATGCCCTGCTGGAAAACCGCTTCGGCATCTTCCTCACCGGCGACATCAGCTCCGGCAGCAAGGACTCGACCGATAATGAGTCGGGCCTGGACTTCGACACCTATGGCATCACCCTGGGCGCGGACTACCGCTTTACCAATCAGTTCATTCTCGGTGGCGCGGTGGGCTACATCGACACCAACACCACCCTGGCGGATGGCCTGGGTGATCTGGACACCACCGGCTACAGTGTCAGCCTGTATGGCACCTACTACGGAAAGCAGCAGTACTTTGTGGATTTCTCCCTGAGTTACGGTTCAAACAACTTCAAACAGCGGCGCGTGGTCGCGTATGAACTGGAAGGACTGGCCAGTGTGAACCAGGAGATGAAGTCGGATTACGATGGCAGCCTGTTCAGCCTGTTTGCAGGCTCGGGTTATGATTTTCTCAGCGGTCCATGGACCTTCGGTCCCCGCGCGGACCTGGAGTACATCCGCTCGGATGTCGACGGATTCGAGGAGACGGCCTCCGATCCCAATGCCTCCGGTGGAGGCTGGACCACCCGGGTCGATGCCACGGACCAGACCTGGCTGACGGTCAACTTCGGTGGCAAACTCTCCTACACCCACAGCACCCCCTGGGGCGTGCTGATCCCCTACACCCGGCTCGACTGGCTGCATGAGTTCAAGGATGACGCGCAGGTGATCAACGCCTATTTTTCAGAAGACCCCAGTGGCAATGCAATCCGCATCGAGACGGATAATCCGGACCGGGACTACCTGCGTCTGAGACTCGGTGTGACGGCCCAGTTCCGCCAGGGTACGGTGCTATTCCTCGACTACGGCACCCTCATGGCCCACAGCAACTGGTCGTCCAACACCATCAATATCGGCTTGCGAATGGAACTCTGACGAGGGGGTCAGTGAGGAAAACAGCCGATCATCAACCACCTGGCTGCTGGCAGCCGGGTCAATCATCCTTTTTCTGTACGGCCTGTAGCAGCCGGCTGAAAAACTCGCTCACCAATTCCGAGGCCGGGTGACCCGGCATCAGGCGTTTTAGTTCCGATTCCTGCTGGTAGAGCAGTGTCATCGGCAAATAACCCCGCACCTGTTCCTGGTGCTGATAGCACATTTCATACACGATCTTGGAAACCTGGGCCGGCAGAACCACATTTTGGATTGTCTTCGGACTGGGATCGGAGCAGTGCTGCGGATCGGAAACCACGAGAAACTCCCGGCAGCTGAGGGGACGTGCGGGATGAATGCTGCAGGATTGGTTGTGCAGAAACGGACAGGGCAGGTTCAGCTTGAAATAATCCAGACCCACACGGCGCAGCACCTTCCGGTCATTCTCCCTGAAAGCATACTCCAGATCCTGATTCAATCCGCTCTCGTTGAAACGCAGGAGATTGTGCTCGAATCGTGCTTTAACCGCCGCCTGCCGATCCTCGGGCATTTGTTCGATGAGAGCCAACAAGGCGTAACCCTCGGCACGACTGATCGGGACCAGTTGTGAGCAGCAGGCGCCACAACCACTTCGGCAGGAGATTTGCTGACCTTTTTCCTCTACGCCTTGTATGGCCACCGAAACCACCTTGTTGGTGATATCCTGAAACAGAGGCAGCAGGTCATGTACCTGAACGCTCTCATCGGAGATCTCGGCGGAAAAACGCAGAATTTCCTCGCCCAGTGGCACCTGGGCATCGACCCGTTTGCTGGCGGGTTGGCTGTTTTGTTCACTCAATGTTCAGTACCCGGTGTTGTGCGGCACCGTTGGATCAGGATGGTTACCATGGCAAACAACGACCTGTTGATCAAGTTACACGATCCGCAGTGGTTCGACCCGACATCGACCTCACTCAATGAAACCGGCATCAGGCTGCGTAAACCGATCGGTCCTGACAGAACTCTGCTGCTCGACTGGGCGGAACATCACTTTCCCACCCTGTGGATCGACGAAATTCAACGTGCGCTGAGCAACCAACCGGTCTCATGCTGGCTGGCGCAACGCACGGACAATCTGTTGGGCTTTGCCTGTTACGATGCCACTGCGCTGGGGTTCTTCGGCCCCTTGGGGGTGATCGACTCCGCCCAGGGCCAGGGAATCGGCAGCGCCCTTACCCGGGCCTGTCTTCACGAGATGCACTTGAAGGGGTATCGATACGCAATCGTCGGTCGAACCCACTCCGATGGTTTCTATCGCCGCATAGCCCCCACGATAACGATTGCGGATTCCGACCCGGGCTGCTACGCCGATACCCTGCAGCTCAAGCGGGCGCGGTCAGGGGAACCCCAGACTGACGGCACTGACTGATCTGCTGCTCCCAGGCCTGTTGCCGGGACCTGTTGCGGCCATGATCGGTCTGCTCCTCTGAATCGTAGTCCTGTGACAGCAGATCGGCTCGCTGATCGTGTGAACCCATGACCCGCCGAATATCCAGGACAAGTGCATTTCGCTGGGTATTCCTCAAGCCCCGGATCTCCGCGACCATATCCCGATAGCACAGGCCTGCAATGTCATAGTGTCCCTGCTCATGAGCCAAAAGCTCATCGGTCCGCGCCGAGCCGACGGCCCAGGACTGATTCCTTTTGATCATCGTATTGAAGGCCACGTCCCCCAGACGGTATTCGCCATTCTCCTGGATAAAGTTCAGCCGCCCGGGACGCAATTCAACCGAGATCTGGGCATCTTCCGATTCACCGGCGGGACGGGAGCTTATCTCACGAAATTCATCCCAGGCCAGATCTCTCGGCCAGCCCGTCAGATGAGGAGTTGGAGAGGCAGCCGGTGCATCCGCACCTTCAGGCTGTGCGGAACGGAAACCTCCATGGGGCGGGTCCGGTCGTGGTCCCGGTGCGGTGGGCAGGTTTCTCCGAGCGGGTGAACTGGCTTCACACATCTTGGCATCCTCGCGTATGGGTCTTACAGGCTACCCTTGTCAGAAGACGATAAACAGTAAAAAAGTCACTAGAAACAATACCCCGGAGACCCGCATGCGGGCCTTCACTGCAGGATGCTGCCAGGAATCGAAGCGACGCTTCTGCTGCAAACCCAGAGCGAAATAAAGCAGTGCCAAAGCGCAGAACAGCCAGGGCAGCCCGGCACTCACAATCATGCTCAGTTCTGCCGTCAAAGCAGTTGTGCCCGCTGCCGTTCACCCCGGTCCGCGGTATTGAACAACACCCGGTCACTTTCCAGCATCGCCCACTCCAGGGCTGCTGCACGGCGTTGTCTCTGGAATCCGGATTGCAGCACCTGGCGACATTGCGTCACCTCAACGGGATGGCCGCAGAGGTAGCGACGACCGGTGACAAACTCTGCCTGGTGCGCCTGCCACCAGCTCAAGAGTTTGTCACGATCCGGCCAGGGCAGATCCTCGTCCTCATCCAGTGCCACCCGTTCATCCTCCGGGTCCTCCGTAGGGCCGGCTTCGAATCCTTCCGGCATGTCAGCGTCCAGATCGAGATAGGCCAGATCGAGTCCAGTGATGAGACTGAGGGCCTCGCCCGCCACCCGCGCCAGGGGCGCCAGCTTCATCTGTTCGAGGAGCCAGGGAATCGAGGCCGGATCACCGAACCAGCCGCTCGCTTCGACCACCTCACGACTGCCAGGTTGCTTCTGACTGAGTCCTCGCAGGCAGGCGACGGGTATCGCCGGGTCCGGATTACGCATCAACAGCTCGAGTGCAGGCCTCTGATGGACACCGGGTGTCTCGGCAAACTGCTGCAGTACAGCCAGCGCCTCGGGACTCCCCAGCAGACCGGCCGACCAGGCGGCCCAAAAGCGGCAGTCCCCTTCATTATCCCCAAGTCGGGACAACAGTTGGGGCAGCAGGTCCCGGCGACGGATCTCCCCCACCGAGCGTAACGCCCGGGCTCGCACACGCGGATCAGTATCCTCAAGCCCCGCCTCGAGGTATTTGCCGCAATCGACCCGGCGGATGGCACAGGCGCTGAGTCCGACCTCTCGCAGCAGGGGATCTTCGGATTGCAGCCAGGCGGCCACATGCCCCTGAAGCCGCCCCTGCTCCACCCAGCCGAGGGCTGAGACCAGACCCCGGGTCGTTTCAGGCGTATCGTGGATCACCTCAAGCACCGGAGACAACCCTGCGTCCACAGCGCTGTCGAGGGCGGTATAGGCGGCGGTGAAGACCTCACCCTTTTCAGAGAAACCCAGCTGTTCCAGGCAGTGCTCCCAGCCCGCGGCGCCGGCCACTCTGAGACCATCCAGGTGGGCGTCGATGCGGGATTCGAGCTGAATCAGGTCATCCAGGCGATAGTGCGGGGCAGCAACCGCGTCGTCACGCAGCAGCCACAGAAATGCAGATTCCTCCGCATGCTGGGAGACGATGTTGTCGAGGACCACGACGTCGGTCCTGCCCGCTTCAGTTGATCTGCACCGAACCGCCCTTGATGCGGTTCAGCCCTGAGGAGCGGCTGAGAATCGAGGCGCCGCGGAGTATGATCTTTCCGGCTCGGGTCAGGGTGATACTCGCCTTGCCGCATTTGAGGACGATTTCCCGTTCTGCGCTGAGCACCAGGCGTTCACCGTCGAGTTCCGCCTCGGTACCGGAGGCCTCATCATCCAGCGCCCGGGGATGTTGCAGTCGGCCGATGATCAGGGGGTGTTGAGGGTCTCCGTTCTCGAACAACAGTGCGACTTCCTTTCCGAGATCCTGGGGTTGGAAGCTCAGGGTGCTCTTGGCGCTCAGCGCATCCTCCTGGGGATTGCCGGGAAACACCACCCGGGGTTTTCCCTCAGGATCCATGCCCACCAGAATCCCGATCACCACACCATCGAGTTTGCCGTCCTGTGCCGCAGCCTGTTGCTTCGGGTCGTTTAACGTTTTGCTCATCACACCACCTCTCGACACACTGTATTATCCGCCTGCGCTGCCCGAGGATGGACCTCAGTTCTGCAGAATTTTCTTGCCCTTGATGATGACATCCTTGCTCGCCTTGACATTGACTTTACCCGAACCTTTGACGGTGATGTTTTTTCCATCCAGGATAATGGTGCCATCCTTCTTCATCGTGATGGAAGCCTTGCCGGTCTTGATCACGATTTCATCCGCGGCTTCGATGGAGAGGGTCTTGCCGACGGTGATGTTGTAGTCTTCACCCACCGCCAGATTATTGCTCTTGGCCACCGAGACCGCCCGCGCATCACCCACGGTGAGGCTACAGCTTTTGGCAATGGTCACCGCTTCACTGGCGCCGACCTGAGAGGCCCGCGCACCACCCACGGTTTCATTCATTCCGGCACCGACTGTGACCTGGTAGCCGGCGCCGATGGTCAGCGCCTTGGCCGCGCCAATGGTCTCTGTCTTGTTGATGCCGACGATTTCAGTTTTGTTACTGCCGATGTTGACGGTTCGGTTGCTGCCGATAGTGACCGTTTCGTTACTGCCTACGGTCTCGGTGCGATCCACACCGATGGAGATGGTTTCGTTATTACCCACATCCTCGGTGCGATCGTGACCGATACTGATGGTCTCGTCGTTGCCCACGTTCTCCGTGCGATTGACCCCAACCTGGGTGGTCTCGTTGTTTTCGACCACATTGTCCTGGTTCTTCTCGGCGTGGATATAGACCTGTTCGTCGCCTTTCTTGTCTTCGAAGCGGATCTCGTTGAAGTTCTCACCCGATCCGCCCTTGCTGCTGCGACTCTTGATCCCGCTCTGAGTCATATTCGCCGGCAGGCCATAGGGTGGCATCTGGTCCGCGTTATACACCCGTCCGGTGATGATCGGACGATCCGGATCCCCTTCCAGGAATTCCACAATCACTTCCTGGCCGATGCGCGGAATGTGCATTGCACCCCAGTTTTTACCGGCCCACACTTGAGCCACGCGAACCCAGCAGGAACTGCTCTCATCACGCCCACCGTAGCGATCCCAGTGAAACTGCAGCTTCACCCGGCCGTATTCGTCTGTGTAGATCTCCTCCCCGGCCTTGCCTACCACTACGGCCGTCTGCGGACCCTGAACCATGGGCTTCGGGGTAGTCCGTGTGGTGCGGAATTTACCCTTGCTGTCTGCACAGCGGAATTCGCAGATAAACAACGGAGCCTCTGCGATCTCCGGCACTGACTCGAAGGCGTCTGAGTGCAGGTAGCAGGTGGTAGCGGTAATCAGGTATTCCCGGTTCTGGTCACCACGCGGGTGGTCGGTGAGTGTGAACAGCCCCCCGGCACACAGTCCCCGGGCATTGGCTTCCCCTTCCAGCACTTCATATCCACCTTGAATCTCTTCGATGCGGTGACGTGCATAGGTATCGCCGTCCCCGGTCTCTTCGTATTCGCCGGGATAGTCATAGATTTCAAAGTCGGAGTAACTGTAGGAACGGGGTTCAGGGGCGTTGACTGACAGATCCGACTTGGGTTTCTTGAAATCGTAGTCGGTATGCGCATAACGACCCGGCTGTACACTCTTGGTGAAGTGCCAACTGTATATATAGTCTCGCCACCGGGAACTGCCCGCTTCCGTCTGGGGAATATAAGGCACTTCACTGTATGCCTCGAGGGGAGCATGCGCGCTGTAATCATCGCAGAGTATCAGGGTGTGCTTACCCGAGACATGGGTGAAGTAGTAGTAGATACCCTCCTGCTCCATGAGACGGCTTACAAAATTAAAATCCGTTTCCCGGTACTGTACACAGTATTCCCACTCGCGGTATGAATCAGTGAGCCTATCCTCGAAATCGGTGAACCCGTTATCCCGAAATACATCCTTGATAATATCGGGCACCCGCTTGTTCTGAAATATCCGGCAGTCGGAAGTGCGGGTGAGAAACCACAACCAGGGACGCAGGGTGGCGCGATAGTGGGCGAAGTAAGCAATATGGCCGATCTGGGTAAAGCGGCTGACATAGCCGTTGAAGTAGCGCTTGCTCCCCTCGACCAGATCCATTTCCACGGTCATGGGCATGCCTAGCAGATCGTCATGGACAATCGACTCATTGTCACTCAAAAGATCTACCGTAAACTCGAACAGACGCCCCTGCTCTTCTCTCGCCTCCATGCGCAGGATCAGGAGTTCATCCGGTCCCAGGGGGGTTTTGATCTGTAACTGCCGATTACTTTGTGTAAACGCCATGCGCGCTCCTACCCAATTTCGCTAAGCATAGCAAAGAAACACCTGTATGACAGTTCATTACATGCTGCACAGCCCCGCCTGCACCCGTTTCCGAACCAGGCCTGTTGTCGGCCAATCCAAACAGCTCCAAAGAGGCAACCCTTGACCCTGCTCAGCACACAGAATTTGCATCATCCTCGGCCTGACGATACCGTTCCAAGTGAATCCGGAGATACCATCTCTTGTAAGAACCTTAAATTCGTCAAACAATAAGGCAGATTCGAAACCGGTCACGGATCGTGCACACAATAGCAGGGATCACACGAACCACCACACAGGAGTTCATCGACATGGCAGAACGCATGACCATGAGGTTCGACTTAGGTAAACCGGGCCACTCAAACCAAAAACGAAATCAGACGTCCTTCATCCTCGTAGTCATGGGTGATTTTCAGGGTACCGGATCTGCACAGGCATCCCACGAAGGACCCAGACGAGTGGAAATCGAAACCCTGGATGTACTGATGGCAAAGCTTCAGCCGTCGATGCGACAACCCGGATCGGCCGAACCCGCGCTCATTTTCAATCAACTCGACAGTTTTCATCCCGATCATCTGATCAGTGAACTGCCCGAGCCGGAAAATTGGCTGGAATCTGACAATCCACAAAGCACACCTTCTCCGCAACAGGTATCCGATCCCGATAACGCGGCTGAAACGGACCAACAGGCCCTGTCCAGGTTGCTCGGCAAACAACCCATAGGCATGGCGCGTAGATCGGGGGGGATCTCAAGCAAATCCAGAAGACAACAGGATCTCATCAACTCGGTAGTGGAAAACCTGACCAATCAAGCCACATCCCAGGATACTTCCGATCAAACAACTACTGCAGATCATTCTGATTCCCGGATTCAGGCGGACAGACTCAGGGGCTTACTGCAAGAGCCTGAGTTTCGAAACCTCGAGTCCCGCTGGCGCAGCCTCGACTGGTTATTACGCAACAATCCCTACGACCCCGACTGTCCGGTGTATCTGCTCGATTTCCCGACACTGGCCGATGCGGAACACGAGCCTCAGACTGATGACTTCAACAATGCTATTGATGCACTGCACCAACGGCTCGCGCGCCTTGATCCATCAGAAAACCAGTTGATTCTAATTTTCGATCAGTGGTTCAATCCCACAGCGGAAGATATCGAGCGTCTAAATCGTCTCGGCGAGGTTGCGAAGTCACTCGATGCCTTGTTAATCGCCGGAGCCGACGATGCATTTGTCAACCTGGACATGGACTCCTCTGAAGGGTCAGCCTGGCAGGCATTCCGTCAACAAGACGTGGCGGCTCATCTGATGCTCAGCCTACCCGGATTGCTGCTGCGACTGCCCTACGGACGGCGTTACGAGCCGATTGAACATTTTGAGTTTGAGGAGTGGACAGGAGCGGCAGATTCATCGGCACTCCTTTGGGGCAATCCTGCATATGCCCTGTCGCTGATCCTGTTGAGCGAACGGATGGAAGACCGGGAATTTCAGGATCGAAGATTTATCGACTGGCCAGCCTTCGCCTACCCTGTGGATGATGAGATGGAGTTTCAACCCGCAACAAAGTCACTATATTCCGAACAGGACCTGCAGCGCCTTCTGCAACTGGGCCTGGTACCGGCGGTTGGCAGCCGTCGTCAAAACAGCGTGCAGTTCCCCTGGCTGCAGACCCTGAAAGTTGACTGAACAGGGCTTGACAGGGATGTATCGGATTGACCCATTGGGTATTATTTCACTTTAACTGTCAGGCTTTTGATGTAGTATCAGCTATAAGGGTAAGGTGTTTTGTGCTAAACCTTACCCAGGGTTGCAGAGCGAGATCGAATGATCCACCGAAACCACTGCAGCCCGCTGATTGAAGTAAGGATTCTATACATAGATAAGGGTGAGTGCAGACTGAATCCTGCATGATTTTAGGATCGGACTCCAGGCAACACCCACTCATTCGGGGGATACAGGTTTGACAGGTATCATCGACATCGACCAACTGCTCATCAGCGTTTCCGAGGAGGAACCTTCGGGTCCCGACCTGGAATATGACCCCTTATTCGGGGAGATGGAGCGGGCTGCGACCGCTAAAGAGGAGCAGCAATACGGAGATACCATCATCCCCGCAGAGGAACCCGACTGGAAAGAACTGAAAAAGAAATCCCTCGAAGTGCTGGCCCAGAGCAAGGATCTGCGCGCTGCCATCCACCTGACCCGGGCTCTCATCCACACCGACGGATTTTCCGGACTGTCCGATGGGCTCGATCTGGTCAAAGGTTTGTTGCAGACCTACTGGGAAAGCGTCCATCCACAACTCGATCCGGATGATAACAACGATCCCACACTGCGAATCAATACCCTGATCAACCTGTGCGACCCGTCCGACTTTCTGGCGGCTATTACTCGGGTGCCGGTGGTCTCATCGAATGTAATGGGGGAATTCACCTATCGGGACATGCAGATTGCGGATGGCATGATCGAACGTTCGGACAGCGACAACAGGGAACTCTCCAGCGATCTGATTGACGCCGCTTTCCGCGAAGCCGGTGATGAGCGCAACCAGGAGATGCTGAGCCTGATCAATGCCTCATCACAGTGCGTGACGGCCATCGAGTCTCATCTCAACGAACGGGTGGGAATGGATCAGTCACCAGATCTGACCGCCCTCTCCAATCTACTGAACCAGATTGCCCAGGAGACCTCTCGGCACAGCGGAGTCGGCATGTCCAACTCAGACGACCCGGACACCGTACCCTCAACCGGAACGACCGCATCTGCAGTGGAAGCGCCACCCGGAGCGATCAACAGTCGGGACGATGTGGTGCGCACACTTGAAAGAATCACAGAATATTATTCGAAAAACGAACCCTCCAGCCCCGTACCCTTGTTATTGGATCGCGCCAAACGGCTGGTAAAGATGGATTTTCACGAAATCGTTCAGGATCTGGCGCCAGGCGGCATGTCCCACTTCGAGTTCCTGTGGAAGCCGGAAGATCGTTGAACATATCGTCGAACATGAATAACAACCGTACCGTATAAGGTATCGAGAAACCAAGAGAGGTAGACCGTGGCAAAAGAGAGCAGCCAAAAATTCGTAGCCAGAAACCGGGCGCCCCGCGTCCAAATCGAGTATGACGTAGAACTCTACGGGGCCGAAAAGTTGATCCAGTTACCCTTCATTATGGGGGTAATGGCGGATCTCTCGGGCAAATCCGAAGAACCCTTGGCTCCGGTAGCGGACCGCAAGATGCTGGAAATCGATGTAGACAATTTCGATGAACGGCTCAAGGCCATGAAACCCCGGGTCGCATTCCGGGTGCCCAACACCTTGACCGGCGAAGGCAATATCAATGTGGATATCACCTTCGAGAATATGGACGACTTTTCACCCGCGGCGATCGCAAAGAAGGTCGGCGCTCTGCGTCAGCTGCTCGATGCACGCACGCAACTGGCGAACCTGCTGACCTACATGGATGGCAAGTCCGGAGCGGAGGAATTGATCGCTAAAGCCATCAATGACCCGACTCTGCTGCAATCCCTGGCCTCAGCGCCGAAACCTGATGACGCATCGTCCGAGTCCAGTTCAGAGGAGTAACCCATGGCCGAAACAGAAAACCAACAAGCCACTACGGGCGGCACAGTCACTGGCGTCGAGCCGGATGAATTTTCGGCACTGCTCCAGCAGGAGTTCAAACCCAAAACCGAACGCACCCGCGAGGCTGTGGTAAGTGCTGTACAGACCCTGGCTGAGCAGGTCCTGAAGGAATCCAGCACCATCACGGATGATGCGGTAGAGACCATCGAAGGCATCATCGCCGAAATCGACCGTAAACTCACAGAACAAATTAATCTGATCCTGCATCATGAGGATTTTCAGAAGCTCGAGGGCACCTGGCGGGGTCTGCACTATCTGGTCAACAACACCGAAACCGATGAGATGTTGAAAATCCGGGTAATGAATATCTCCAAGCTGGAACTGGGCAAGACCTTGAAAAAATTCAAGGGCACCGCATGGGATCAGAGTCCCATTTTCAAGAAGGTCTACGAAGAGGAATATGGCCAGTTCGGTGGCGAACCCTACGGCTGCCTGGTGGGCGACTACCACTTCGACAACTCGCCGATGGATGTGGAACTGCTGTCCGGCATGTCACAGATCGCCGCAGCGGCCCACGCCCCCTTTATCGCCGGCGCAGCACCCACGGTCATGCAGATGGACAGCTGGCAGGAACTGGCCAACCCACGCGATCTGACCAAGATCTTCCAAACCCCGGAATACGCCTCCTGGCGCTCCCTCCGTGAATCTGAGGATTCCCGTTACATTGGACTGGCCATGCCCCGCTTTCTGTCGCGGCTGCCCTATGGCGCAAAGACCGATCCGGTTGAGGAGTTCGATTTCGAAGAGGACACCGAGGGTGCTCAGCACAACAAATACACCTGGTCGAATTCCGCCTTCGCCATGGCTGTAAACATCAATCGAGCCTTCAAGCTGTATGGTTGGACCACCCGCATACGCGGTGTCGAGTCGGGTGGTGCCGTGGAAGGTCTGCCAACTCACACCTTCCCCACGGATGATGGTGGCGTGGACATGAAATGTCCTACTGAGATCGCCATCTCCGACCGACGGGAAGCCGAGTTGGCAAAAAATGGCTTCATGCCCTTGCTGCATCGCAAAAACTCCGATTTTGCTGCCTTTATCGGAGCCCAGTCGCTGCAAAAACCGTCGGAATACGACGATCCGGACGCTACGGCCAACGCAAACCTGGCCGCCCGTCTACCCTATCTGTTCGCCAGTTGCCGATTCGCCCATTACCTGAAGTGCATCGTTCGCGACAAGATCGGTTCCTTCAAGGAACGGGACGACATGGAGAAGTGGCTGAACAAATGGATTCAGAAGTACGTTGAGCCAAGCCCGGGTACGGCTTCTGAAGAGGACAAGGCACGCAAACCCCTGGCCGCGGCCGAGGTTGTGGTTGCTGAAGTGGAAGGAAACCCGGGTTACTACACGTCGAAATTTTTCCTTCGCCCGCATTATCAATTGGAAGGATTGACGGTATCCCTGCGCCTGGTATCTAAGCTGCCGTCGGAAAAAACGGCCTGATGCCCGGCATATCATCACATTGTATTGGAGGATTGAACCATGGCAGTTGACATGTTTATGAAAATCGAAGGCGCCGACGGCGAAAGTACGGACGATGCACACCAGAAATGGTGCGAACTCGTCAGCTTCAGTCACGGTGTTTCACAACCTGTATCCGGCGCCAGCGGCACCGGCGGGCGTACCGGCGGACGGGCCAATTTTGATCCTTTCGTTGCGGTCAAGGAGGTGGACAACGCCACACCGGACCTGAACATCAAGTGCGCCAAGGGCGAACATATCCCCAAGGTTGAGGTGGAACTCTGCCTGGCCACAGGGGACAAACACACCTTCATGAAGTACACCATGGAGGACGTCATTGTCACCTCGATTTCACCAGGAGGCACTGCCGGGGATTCTGTCAAACCTCTGGAGACCGTAGCCTTCGCCTATGGCAAGATCAAATGGGAATACACCCCCATCGATCACACGGGCAAGGCAGGGTCAACCACAGATCGCACTTGGAGCCTCGAAAAGAACAAGCAGGAATAGTTGCGGAAGTTCTCACTCCATCGAGACCAGCCTGCCTTCCCCCTTAATTGGGGACAGGCAGGCTGGGTTTTGCGTGTGATCCTGGACGAAACGTGTCGACTCGCCGGAGCCTCGCAAACCGGATGTTTGCAGACCCCGCATGGCACGCAGTTTTGATGCCCGTCGACGAAACGGCAGGGGTTCGTTAAGTACCGGGAGACACGCAGAACCGTTAAACTGTTCAATCCTCGATTCAGGGCCGGATACCTGTCCGGGTCAATACGACCCGACAGGTATCCCGGAACTGACAACCAGGCAGAGACGAATGCAAGCGGAAGAATTATTACAACAAGGTGAACTGGAAGCCGCTCTGGATGCCTTGCAACAAACCATCCGAAAAGAACCCTCGAACGCCAAGTGGCGGACCTTTCTGTTTCAGTTGCTGTGTATCACCGGCGACTGGCAAAGGGCGCTCAATCAGCTCAAGGTCTCAGCGGATCTGGATTCCATCGGTATTCCCATGGCCCAGACCTATCATGAAGCAATTCGCTGTGAACTGTTTCGCAAAGAGGTATTCGATGGTCTGCGCTCCCCCCTGATTTTCGGTGACCCGCCCGAATGGACTGCATTGCTTGTTGAAGCACTGAGACTTACCGGCCAGGGTGACTATGCACAGGCGGAAATATTGCGCCAACAGGCCTTCGACCAGGCCCCCACGACGGCCGGACAGATCGATGATCAACCCTTCGAATGGATTGCCGATGCCGACCCTCGCATCGGTCCTGTAGTGGAAGCCATTGTCAACGGCCGCTACTACTGGATACCGGTACAACGTCTTAAACAGGTGAGCATCGATGCCCCTGAGGATCTGCGTGACCTGGTTTGGGTACCGGCCCATCTGACCTTTGAAAACGAGGGCGAGGCGGTTGCCTTGCTACCCGCCAGATATCCCGGTACCGAAGCGATTCAGGACAGTAGCCTGAAACTGTCAAGAAAAACCGAGTGGCAACAACTCCACGAGGAACTGTACACCGGTTTGGGACAGAAGATGCTGGCCACGGATCAGGACGAGTACCCGCTGCTTGGCGTTCGCCAGATCCAGATTCAATCCGAAGCAGGTATCGCGACAGAATGATTGCTTCACAGGCATATGTTCCATGGGAGGTCGAGTGCCTTTGAAGGCTACGAAACACCAACAATTGCAGCCCTCCCTGCTCGACCGACTGACCGATGATGAGCCGGACAAAAGCAAGGAGTCACAGGACAAACGCGTCATCTCCATGCGTCGCCTGCGTCAGTCGGTATTACGCGACCTCGCCTGGCTGCTCAACACCACCAACCTCGCCACTACCGAGGACCTGGAGGCCTACCCGGAAGTCGCCCGTTCGGTGCTTAACTATGGTATTCGCGAACTCTCTGGACATCTGGTATCCGGGATGGACCTGAATCATCTGGAACGAATGGTGCGCCAGGCCGTACAGGATTTCGAACCGCGCATCCTCCCAAACACGGTACGGGTCCGTACCGTCAGGGACAGTGCCAAAGAGAGCCATAACCAGCTCATGTTCGAGATTGAAGGACAGCTCTGGGCCGTCCCGACCCCGACTCACATGCTGATCAAGACCCAGATCGATTTCGAAGAGGGTGGCGTAACGCTCTCTGATGCGTTCAGCGCGGGACGGGAGTAGCGGATGGATCCGAGACTACTCAAATACTACAATCAGGAACTGCAATACCTGCGTGAGATGGGCGCGGAGTTTGCTCACGCCTACCCGAAAATTGCCAGCCGACTGACCCTCGACGAATTCGAATGCGCCGATCCTTATGTAGAGCGCTTGTTGGAGGGGTTCAGCTTTCTCACCGCGCGCATCCAACTCAAGCTGGATGAAGAATTTCCCCGCTTCACTCAACATCTGATGGAACGGGTTTATCCCCATTATCTGGCCCCGACACCTTCCATGATGATCGTGCAGTTCCAGACTGACCTGCTAGATCCCTCACTGGGAGACGGTTTTCAGCTGCCCCGTCACTCAACCCTGCGCAGCCGCCTGGGCAAGGGCAACCAGACCGCCTGCATCTATCGCACGGCCCAGGATGTCCGACTCTGGCCCATTTCCCTGGAGAGTGTTGAATATCTACCCAGTCCCGCAGCTATCGCGCTGGCTGGAATCGGCAAACAAACCGGAGCCAAGGCCGCACTGCGATTTCGCTTCAAAACCGCTGGAGACATACCTTTCAATCGTCTCGAGGTGGATCGTCTGCCGCTTTTCCTCAGTGGAGGCGAACCGGGCAAGCACGCTTTCGAAATGCTGGCCGGACACACTCTGCGTCTGGTCGGTCGTGCCCCGGAGTCAGAAACCTACCGCGCTACCCAGCAGGCCCGACCGGTTCATATCATGGGATTCGAGGAGCAGCAGGCCTTGCTGCCCTTTGGTCCCCGTTCGTTTCAGGGATACCGCTTTCTGGCGGAGTATTTCGCCCTTTCAGACCGCTTCATGTTCCTTGAATTTACAGACTTGCAATCCCTGCTCAGAGACTGCGAGGACCAGCAACTGGAGCTGTTTGCACTTCTGGACGCCGCTGATCCGAGACTTGAAGGGGCGCTGAGTGAAAAGAACTTTCTGCTCTACTGCACTCCGGCGATCAACCTGTTTCCCAAACGCGCGGATCGCATTCATCTGAGTGACAGTTTTGCCGAACACCACATTCTGCCGGACCGCACCCGACCGATGGACTACGAGGTCTACGAGGTCACCGGGGTCAAAGGCGTGGGTAGCAATACGGGAGAAAACCAGGTCTTTCATCCGTTCTACGCCAGCAACGACCTGATCGCATCGGACCAGCCCAGGGCCTACTATGTCAGCCATCGGTTGCCGCGTCTGCTCTCCTCGAAACAGCAGCGCGAGGGGGCCCGCACCGGCTATGTGGGAAGTGAGGTGTTTCTCTCCATTGTGGATGCGGATGAGGCGCCTTATCAGAGTGACATGCGTCAGCTGGCGGTAACCACCCTGTGTACCAACCGGGATCTGCCCATGCACATTCCCCTGAGCCAGAGTGACACCAGCTTCACCCTGGACAGCAGCACCCCGGTCAACCGGATCCGTTGTATCGGCACCCCCACCCGACCGCGACCCTCCACAGCCCAGGGACAAATCAGCTGGCGACTGATCAATCATCTGTCTCTGAATTATCTGTCGCTCGCAGGTGAAGATCAGGAACAGAGCACCGCGGCCTTGAAGGACTTCCTGCAACTGTATGCGGACACCAGCGATCCTGCCCTGCGCAAGCAGGTGGATGGCGTCATCTCGATTCAGGCAAAACCGGTCAACCGTCGCCTTCCCAGTCCCGGTCCGATTGCCTTCGGCCATGGCCTGGAAATCATCCTGACCCTTGATGAATCCTCTTTCGAAGGCAGCAGCGCCTTTTTGTTTGGCGCCATGATGGAGCAGTTCTTTCGTCGCTACACGGCAATCAACTCCTTTACGGAAACCGTTATCGTCACCCAACAACGCGGAGAGATCATGCGATGGCCAGTCAGGCTGGGTCTGAGACACACGCTTTAGGTCTGTACGACCAACTGCGCCAGGGTCCCTATCGCTTCGATTTCTATCAGGCGATGCGACGTCTTGAGTGTGCCTATCCGAACAAACCTCGCCTGGGTGAAACCCGTCATGCCAGGGATGACAATATTCGCCTGGGTCAGGATCCAACCATGGCCTTCCAACCCTCCACCCTGTCTTCATTCCGAGAGGGGAAGGACGGTATACCGCCACGCCTGGGCGTCTACTTTTACGGTCTATTCGGGCCGAATGGTCCCCTGCCCCTGCATCTCACCGAATATGTCTACGAGCGTAAGAACAACCATCGGGATGCCACGCTCGTCCAGTTTCTCGATCTGTTTCACCATCGTCTGCTGAGTCTTTTCTATCGGGTCTGGGCAGACTGTCAGCCGACCGTCAGTTACGATCGCCCCGAGCAGGATCGGTTTGGCGATTACCTGGGATCCCTGTTCGGTATTGGCACCGAACATCTGCAACTGCGCGACGCCATGCCCGATCTGGCGAAACGCCACTATGCCGGCCGTCTGGCCTGCCAGACCCGAAATGCAGAGGGGCTGGAAGCGATTCTGAGGGATTTTTTTCGTCTACCGGTGCGTATCGACGAGTTTGTCGGCTGCTGGATCGATCTGCCGGACAACAGCCGCTGCAGGCTTGGGCAGTCCGAGGACATCAGTACCCTGGGATCCACCATCATTCTGGGTGACCGGGTGTGGCAAGGCCAACAGAAATTCCGCATTGTGCTTGGCGCCCTGAGTTTCACGGATTACCAGCGCATGCTGCCGGGTGGCGAAAGCCTGAAACGACTTATCGCGGTAGTGAAAAACTACATCGGAGACGAATTGGACTGGGAACTGCAGTTGATCCTGGCTGAAGCGGAGATACCACCGCTGCAACTCAACGGCACGAGCCAGCTGGGGTGGACCAGCTGGTCGGCACAACAGCCCCTGGGCCGGGATGGTGACGACCTCACCCTTCACCCCCTAGTGTGGCGCAACCAAGTAAACTGAGAGGCCTGACATCATGAGCGAGATCAACCGTGCTGCCCTGTTCGGAAAATTGAACAGCCTTGGCTACCGGGCCATCGAGAGCGCTACCGTGTTCTGCAAGATGCGCGGTAATCCCTACGTGGAACTTGTT
Source organism: Candidatus Thiodiazotropha sp. (assembly GCA_040506775.1). Lineage (GTDB taxonomy): Bacteria > Pseudomonadota > Gammaproteobacteria > Chromatiales > Chromatiaceae > Thiodiazotropha. Next base: position 322,479 of record JBEVWC010000002.1, on the reverse strand, counting down.
CACTGGTTCCATCAGATCCTGCAGTTACAGGACTCGGACCTGCACCGCATCATCAAGCAGTTCAACCTGGAACCCTCCCGCCTGGCGAAAGACATCACTGACAGCCTGGACACCCTGCCCCGGGGCTCCACCTCAATCTCTGATCTCTCTTCCCATGTGGAGGAGGCTGTGGAGCGGGGCTGGGTGTACGGCACCCTGATGTTCGGCGATGCCCAGGTGCGCACCGGTTACCTGGTGGTGGGCATCCTCAAGACCAACAGCCTGCGCAACGCCCTGGTCCGGGTATCCGACGAGTTCAAGAAGATCAGTGTGGATACCCTGACCGAACGCTTCGAGGAGGTGGTATCAGGCTCTCCCGAAGAGGCGATGCGGGCCAACGACGGCTTCCAGATCGGAGGCGGCGCTGCTCCGGGGGAAGCCAGCGGTGCTATGGCCCCGGCGCAAATGGGCAAGCAGCAGGCACTTCACCAGTTCTCAGTGGACCTGACTGAACGAGCCCGCAACGGTGAGATCGACCCGATTGTCGGTCGTGACGACGAGATCCGCCAGATCGTCGACATCCTGATGCGGCGTCGGCAGAACAACCCGATCCTCACTGGCGAGGCCGGTGTGGGCAAGACTGCGGTGGTAGAGGGATTCGCCCTGCAGATCGCCCGTGGCGAGGTGCCACCGCCGCTGCAGGATGTCACCCTGCGGGTGCTCGACGTGGGTCTGCTGCAGGCCGGCGCGAGCATGAAGGGTGAATTCGAAAACCGCCTCAAGCAGTTCATCGAGGAGGTGCAGTCTTCCGAGAAACCGATCATCCTGTTCATCGACGAGGCCCACACCCTGATCGGCGCGGGCGGCAGCGCCGGAACCGGTGATGCGGCCAACCTGCTGAAACCCGCTCTGGCGCGTGGCACCCTGCGCACCATCGCCGCCACCACCTGGGCGGAGTACAAGAAATACATTGAGAAGGACCCGGCCCTGACCCGGCGTTTCCAAGTGGTTCAGGTCGATGAACCGGACGAGGAGCGGGCCATTCGCATGATGCGGGGCGTCGCCGGGACCCTGGAACAGCACCACCGGGTACAGATCCTCGATGAGGCCCTGGAGGCTTCGGTGAGGCTGTCCCACCGATATATCCCAGCCCGTCAGCTGCCAGACAAGTCAGTCAGCCTGCTTGACACCACCTGTGCCCGGGTCGCCATCAGCCAGGCTGCGGTTCCGGCGGAGGTGGACGACAGTCGACGCAGGATCGAGGCTCTGGAAACGGAACTGGAGATCATCGGACGGGAAAAGGCCATCGGCCTGGATACCGAGGAACGAGAGCGCATTTCCAATGAAAAGCTGGAGCTGGAGCGGGCCCGGCTGGAACAACTCACCCAGCGTTGGGAGGAGGAGAAATCACTGGTCGAGCAGGTTTTGAAAATTCAGCGCCAGCTCAAGGGAGAAACCGACGAAGAAGAGGCTCCGGCAGTCAGCGCCGATGCGGCTACGGACGTTGCCGGTGAAGCCGGACAAACCCCTGATGGGGAGACTGCTCCAGACGTCCCCCCGGAGACTCTGCGCAGCGAATTGGCCGAATTGAAAGACCGTTTGGCGACACTTCAAGGCGAAGCCCCTCTGATACTGCCCAGCGTTGATGCCCAGGCGGTGGCCTCAGTGGTCGGAGACTGGACCGGCATTCCCGTGGGTCGGATGGTGAAAAACGAAATCGAAACCGTGCTCAATCTCAGCGATACCCTGGCCAAGCGGGTTATCGGTCAGGACCACGCACTGCAGATGATCGCCCGGCGCATCCAGACCTCCCGGGCCAACCTGGACAACCCGAACAAGCCCATCGGGGTCTTCATGCTGTGTGGACCTTCGGGTGTAGGCAAGACCGAGACCGGCCTGACCCTGGCGGAATCCCTGTACGGTGGGGAGCAGAACGTCATCACCATCAACATGAGTGAATTCCAGGAGGCGCACACCGTGTCCACCTTGAAAGGCGCTCCCCCGGGGTATGTGGGCTATGGAGAAGGCGGTATTCTCACCGAAGCGGTGCGCCGCAAACCCTACAGTGTGGTGCTCCTCGATGAAGTCGAAAAGGCCCATCCGGACGTGCACGAAATCTTCTTCCAGGTGTTTGACAAGGGCTGGATGGAAGACGGCGAAGGCCGCCATATCGACTTCAAGAACACCCTGATCCTGCTCACCTCCAACGTGGGCACCGAGATGATCGACAATCTGTGCAAGGACCCGGACCTGATACCCGAACCGGAGACCATTGCCCAGTCTCTGCGTGACCCGTTGCAGAAGGTGTTCCCCGCTGCCCTGCTGGGTCGCCTGGTGGTGATACCTTACTATCCCCTCAGCGACGAGGTGCTGGCTAAGGTGGTGCGGCTGCAGCTGGGACGCATTCAAGCCCGCATCCAGGCGAATCACGGGATTCCTCTGGAAGTCGAGGACGAGGTGATCAAATTGATCATCAGTCGCTGTACAGAAGTCGAGAGTGGCGCAAGAATGGTGGATGCGATACTCACTAACACCTTGCTGCCGGAAATCAGCCGTCACATCCTGACAGAACAGATGGAAGGACGAGCGATTGAGCGTATTGGCATCAATGTGCAGGATAACGAGTTCAACTACCAGTTCACCTGATGTATGGTCTTTGAAGGATGTCTGTTTCGAAACCCGTGAACCTATGAAGATAACCCTGACAGTCACCCAAGCTGCTGGTCAGCCTCCAGCCCAACCCATGTCGGTCAGTTTCGACGAGGACGGCGGTCGCATTGGGCGCCGTGCTGACAATGAGTGGGTACTGCCTGATCCTGAACGTTTTATCTCCGGACATCACGCACAGATCATCTTTACCGGGGGTAGATTTCAGCTTCTGGACACCAGTTCCAACGGAGTCTTCCTCAATGGCGCCTCGACCCCTTTGGGCAAAAACAATCAGGTCGACCTCAAGGACGGTGACAACATCACCATCGGGGACTATGAAATCCGTGTATCCCTGCCGATATCCCCCCAAAATGCGGTCATCGAACAGTCTTTTGAGAGCCTTGACGATCCGTTCGCGGCCCTCTCAGCCCAACATGCCGGGGGTACTCTGGAAGAGGTTTTTCCGAATTCTGAGGAGGCCCCTGCCGTTGATGCCCCCCTGGAAGAGAAGTCCTATCAACTGGAGGAATCGGAACCCCGGGAATTCACTCTGAGCGAACCCGAGGAATCCAGCCCCAAGATACCTCCGGCGTCCGACCACACCTCGGACCTCAACGCCTATTTCAATCAACCCACGCCTATTCCGGAAGACTGGGACATCGACGAGCCAGCCTCTGCTTCAACCCCTGAAGCACAAGCCGCTCCGGAGATACTGCCACCCCTGGAAAAACCCGAGACACCGGCGCCACCGCCGCCTCCAGTCTGGGAGGAACTGCCTCCCTCACCGCCTCCCATACCCAAACCAGGACCAAGTGCTAAACCAGCCCCGGCTGCTTCAGCGCCACCCAAATCCCGTCCGGCACAGGCGAAACCCACCCAGAGCGGTGACGAATCCGCATTACGCCAGGCCCTGGCGGACGGGTTGGAGATTCCTGCCAGCCATCTTGAATCCCAGCCGCTGACAGCATTGCTGCAAACCCTGGGACAGATTTTGCGCATCAGCACCGAAGGCCACATGTCCCTGCTCAGGGTGCGTGCACAGATCAAGGGTGAGTTCCGCATGAACCAGACCATGATCAAACCGGTCGAGAACAATCCCCTGAAATTCTCGATCAACACTGACGAGGCACTGCAACAGCTCCTCAATCCCAACCCGGGCAGTGGCTACCTGCCGGCACTGGCTGCATTTGAGGAGGCCCATGAGGACATTGAGGCACACATGATGGCCGTCATGGTAGGCATGCAAGCAGCACTCAAGGTGGTTCTGCAACGTTTTAAGCCGGAGATACTGGAGCAGCGCCTGGGTCAATCCGCGCTTCTGGAGAAGCTCCCCATGTACCGCAGAGCCAAGACCTGGGATCTGTTCACGGCACTCTATCAGGAGATTGCCACCGAGGCTGAAGACGACTTCCACCAGCTGTTTGGGCGCACCTTCAGTCAGGCCTACGAAGACCAGATCCGCCGCCTGGAGGCGCTCAAAAACGCAGACCCTGGCGGTCTCTAACATTGTAAAGAAGGAACCTAAGAGAAGATGACCAACCTAGCCATGAAAAACCTCAGACTTGTCGGCTTGCTTTGTCTGGCCCTGTTGACCGGCTGTTCAAGTGTCTCCAGTGTCAAGGCGACCCTGCATGCGAACAAGCAGGTGAATCCCGATCTCAATGGCAGACCCTCTCCGATTGCGGTACGCGTTTATGAGTTGAAATCCCTGAGCGTGTTCAACAGTTCCGACTTCTTTAATCTGTTCGAGCAGGATGTGGCGCTGCTTGGCGATGAGATGCTGATGCGTGATGAGTTACACTTTCAGCCCGGAGAAACCAAAGAACTGGATCGGGATCTGCAGCCGGACACCCGTTACATCGGCGTGATCGGCGCCTATCGCGACATTGAGGACGCCACTTGGCGGCGATCCATAGAAGTCGAACCGGAAGAGGAAAACGACCTCTCCATCTATTTCGGTGAGTTGGGTATCACTATTCTGAGAAACCAAAAGTAAGAGAAGCCCATGTCTTGGATGTCCCGCATCGTCTGGTCGGAGGGCATGTTCCTCAGGCCACAACATTTCCAGCAGCAGGAACGGTTCCTGGAGCACCACATACAGGCTCGTTGTGCCGATTTGCAGCCTTTCAGCTGGGGTTTTACCCATCTCAAGCTCGACCGACAGGCCCTGGCCCTGGGTCGGCTGGCTGTAACCTCCTGTCGCGGTGTGCTTCCGGATGGCACTACCTTCGATGTCCCGGCCCATGACGATCCACCACCGCCCCTGGAGATACCTGCTGACCGTAAGGGTGCAGTAGTCTACCTGGCACTGCCCCTGTCACGACCTGGCGCCGCTCAATTCCGATACACCAGTCAGGAACCCGGGCTTGAGCGCTACCTGGTGGATGAAATTGAAACCAAGGACGATATTGCCGGCTCCTCGAACGCCTCAAACCTGCAGATTGCCAAACCCATCCTCAGGTTGCTGCTTGGAGACGCAGAACTCGAGGAATTCGCCCATCTTGCCATTACCCGGATCGTGGAACGCCGCTCCGACGACATGCTGGTACTCGATGAGGAATTCATTCCCCCATGCCTCGACTGCGAGGTGTCAGCACGCCTCTCAGGTTATGTAAAAGAGATAGAAGGCCTGCTGCATCATCGCGCCGATGCCATCGCGGCACGCCTGGTCGATGGTGGAAAGGGTATTGCCGAGGTCGCTGACTTTCTGATGCTGCAGGTCGTGAACCGCTACGAGCCTCTATACACCCATTACACCCAGCGGATACCGCTGCATCCGGTTGTGTATTACGAAACCTGTCTGGCGCTGGCCGGAGAACTGGCCACTTTCACAAGCAGCAACAAGCGTCCGCCACCCTTCCCGGTCTACCAGCACCAGGCCCTTCAGGAAACCTTCACTCCGGTCATACGCGAACTGCGCCGCTCTCTGAGCATGGTATTGGAACAGAAGGCGGTGCCGATTCCGTTAGAAGAACGAAAGTACGGCATCCGAGTCGCCGGCATCGCCGACCGCAAACTCCTGACCGACGCCAATTTCGTTCTGGCGGTCAACGCCAAGATGGCCGCGGATGCGTTGCAAAAACGCTTCCCCAGTCAAAGCAAAATCGGTCCGGTCGAGAAGATCCGTGACCTGGTCAATCTGCAACTGCCCGGTATCGGCTTGCGCACTCTGTCTGTTGCCCCCAGACAGATTCCTTACAACGCAGGCTTCAGTTATTTCGAGCTGGATAAAAACAATGACTATTGGAACCTGCTTGAAACCTCAGGAGGATGTGCCATACATATAGGAGGCGAATTCCCGGGCCTGGAACTCGAACTGTGGGCCATAAAAGGTAGCTGACAATGGATCACGACGACCCATTTGGCATGAAGCCCAACGAATCAGGCGACCGTACGGTGTTGCGTCCCAGACCCGGAGGTAAGGGTCCCGTGACCCCACCCCGGCCAGCCGCGCCTGAACCGCCGCCTGCTCCGATGCCCCGCGGACCCGCACCCAGCCTACCCACCCGACACGGTGCCAACAAGCTGGAGATCGCGGCTTCCGCTCTGCTTTCAATGCTTGGGCGGCTGCGGGAAACACCCTCTCATCCGGATCCCGCCTCCCTGAAGCATTCAATCATCGAAAAGATCCGTCAGTTTGAGCTGAAAGGCCAGGAACTGGGAATCGAACGGGAGACCTTGTTCTGGGCACGCTATGTACTGTGTACCGCGATCGATGAGATGGTCCTCTCAACGCCCTGGGGAAACCAGGGCGTCTGGCGCAACCAGAGTCTGCTGGTCACCCTGCATAACGAAGCCTGGGGTGGCGAAAAGTTTTTCCAGCTGCTGCAAAAGCTGCTGCAGAATCCCTCCAAGAATCTGGAACTTCTGGAACTGATGTACATCTGTCTGAGTTTCGGCTTCGAAGGCCGTTTCCGGCCCTTGCCTGACGGCTATGCACAGCTTCAGACCCTGCGGGACGATCTCTACCGCACCATCCGCAATCTCCACGAGGAGTACGAACGCGATCTGTCAGGCCATTGGCAGGGCCTGGCGCTGAAACAGAACGCCCTGGTTCAGTACGTCCCCCTGTGGGTGGTGGTCGCGGTGTCCACCGTGATCCTGCTGATGATGTACTCAGGATTCAGTCTCAGTCTCAATGTCAAATCCGATCCTGTGCACGCACAGCTCCACAACATCGCACGCAATGTTCAAACGGTGGTGGATCGCAAACCGCCCCCGCCACCGGTAATACCCAGGTTGACCCTCAAAACCCTGCTGGCCAATGAAATCGCCCGTAATGAGGTGAGTGTCGAAGAGGATTATGCCCAGGGTAGCGTGCGCATCGCAGGAGACGGTCTGTTCGCCTCGGGTAGTGTCGCGGTGAACTCACAATTCCTGCCGCTGCTGGAACGCATCGCTCAGTCGATGGACCAGCTCGACGGCGATATCGAGGTCATTGGCCATACCGACAATGTTCCAATTCGCAGTCTTCGCTATCCCTCGAACTGGCACCTTTCCCGGGCACGCGCCGAGTCGGTGGCGAAGATCCTGGCGACTGAAGTCGCGCAACCCGCCCGGATTCACAGTGATGGCCGAGGTTCCGCAGAACCCCTGGCCTCCAATGACACCCCAGAGGGACGGGCACGCAATCGGCGTGTCGAGATCACTCTGATCAAACAATAGGCATTCACGAAAACCATGCGTGCGTTACTGAGAATCATAAAGAACCGCTGGTTCGTCGCCATCCTGGGGCTGATTGCCCTGTCGGTGATCATTTGGCTGGTCGGCCCCCTGTTCGCCTTTGCCGACTACGAACCCCTGGGTTCGGTTACCGCCCGTCTGGTGGCGATCGGCAGCATAGTTTTTCTGTGGATAGCCAACCAGTTTCGCCGCTATTGGCAGGCGCGAAAAAAGAACCAGCAGATGCTGGAAAGCGTGGTCGGGCAGAAGGACCAGCCGTCCCGGGGTTCCCAGGAATCATCTGAAGAGATTCAGATCCTGGGCCAGCGCCTCGACGAGGCAATCCGCATCCTCAAGGAATCGAAGGTCGGCGGTAAACAGAATCGGCAATATCTCTACCAGCTGCCTTGGTACATGTTCATTGGCCCGCCGGGCAGCGGCAAAACCACTGCGCTGCTCAACTCGGGTCTGCATTTCCCCCTGGCGGACAAGCTGGGCAATGACGCAGTGCAGGGGATCGGTGGTACCCGCAACTGTGACTGGTGGTTCACCGATGATGCCGTATTGCTGGATACCGCGGGACGTTACACCACCCAGGACAGTTACGAAGAGGTGGACCGGGCCGCCTGGATGGGTTTTCTCGATCTGTTGAAGAAACATCGCAAGCGGCGTCCGATCAATGGCGCGCTGGTGGCGATCAGCGTCGAGGATATCCTCCAACAGACCGATCTTGAACGGATCAACCATGCCAAGGCGATCCGCATGCGGGTCAAGGAGCTGATCGACCACTTCGGCATCCGCTTCCCCATTTACGTACTGTTCACAAAGTGTGACCTGCTGGCTGGATTCAACGAATTTTTCGAAACCCTCGGGCGGGAGGAGCGCAGTCAGGTTTGGGGCATGACCTTTCCTCTGACCGACAAAAGCTCCCAGGAGAGCGGGATCAGCCATTTCCGTGAGGAGTTCCGGGATCTGGAGCAGCGCATCGACGCCCGCCTGATGGATCGGCTGGAACAGGAGCGTGATGTCAAACGCCGGGTATTGATCTACTCCTTCCCCCAGCAGTTCGGCGCTCTCAGGGATGCCGCGGAGGCATTCCTCTACGAGGCATTCAACGCCAACCGTTTTCAGGAGACCCCCATGGTGCGGGGTGTCTATTTCACCAGCGGTACCCAGGAAGGCACCCCGATCGACCGCTTGCTTGGCTCCATGGCCCAGGAGTTCGGCCTCAATCGCCAGATCGCACCCGCGTTTTCCGGCAGTGGACGGAGCTTCTTCATCAATCGCCTGTTCAAAGATCTGATCTTCGCCGAATCCCATCTCGCGGGGGTCAATACCCGGGTGGAGAAACAGCGTGCCTGGTTGCAACGCATTGCCTATGCCAGCGCCCTCGGTATCGCCGTGCTGGCCGGCATCGCCTGGTTCACCAGTTACAGCCGCAATCAGAGCTACATCGATCAGGTGGCGGTGCAGGCAGTAGCCGCCAACGACCAGGTCAATTCCATTGCACCGGATGACCTGACCCTCACCGATGTGGTGCCCGCCCTGGATCGGGTGCGGCAGATACCTGGCGGTTACGCGGACCAGGAAAAGGACATCCCCTGGCTGATGGGACTGGGCCTCTACCAAGGTGACAAGCTGGGCAGCGAGGCGATCAATGCCTATCACAACACCCTGAAGAACCTGTTCCTGCCGCGTATCATCCTCAGCCTGGAGGATCAGCTCAATCAGCAGGGCAACAATGCCGACTTCCGTTACGAGGCACTCAAGGTCTATCTGATGTTTGCTGACAGCGAACATTACGACGCGGAGACGGTCAAGGCCTGGTTGCAACTGAAGTGGCAACTGGATCTGCCCGGGGCTGAAAATGCCCAGGCCCGCCAGGCGCTCACTGAACACCTGGACGCACTGTTGACCCAGATGCCCATGCCGCCGACCCTGCCCCTGGATGACGCTCTGATCAGCCGGGTCCGCAATGACCTGTTACGCGTTCCCCTGGCAGACCGGGTTTACGACCGCATGAAGCGGATCACCCAGGAAAGCTCATTACGCCCGCTGCGACTCACCCAGGAGATCGGCGCGGATGCCGACCGGGTCTTCAGCCGTCGCTCCGGCAAATCCCTGGACGAACCCATTCCCGCCCTTTTTACCTATCAGGGGTATCATCAACTGTTTCTCAAGGAGCACCTGGCTATCGCCAACCGCTTGCTGGATGAGAAGTGGATCCTTGGCCCCGAGTTGGAGAAGATCGTCGGCGAGACCGATCTCAACCTGCTCAGCCGCCAGGTCAAGGATCTCTACTACACCGAGTATGTGCAGATCTGGGATCAACTGCTCGCGGACGTTAGGATCAAACCCTTTAGCGACATGCGCCAGGCTGTGGAGATCCTCAATGTCATTTCCGGTCCGACCTCCCCATTGCGTCGCTACCTGACATTGATCAAAGAGCAGACCACCCTCGCCAGGCTGCCGGGCGGTGCGCAGAAGGCGGCTGAACTGGTCGCCAAGAGCAGTTCCGGAATCACCCGACGACTCGCCTCGATCCTTCAGGTATCTCCCAATGAGAGTGATGGACAGGGGGCGCAGGACTCTATGCTGACCACTCCGGTGGATGAGCATTTTGCCAGCCTCAACCGGATGATTGACGCACAGGAAGGCGAACAGCCCCCCCTTGAACGGACGCTTGAAATGCTCAATGAGCTGTATGTTCACATGAGCAATATCGCCAGTTCCGGCAATCAGTCGAGCCAGGCCTTCGATGTCGCCCGGGATCAGGGCGCCGGCGGTGGGGTCATCAGCCGCCTGAAGCTCGAAGCCAAACGTCAGCCGGGTCCTCTCGCGGCCATGTTGACCACCCTGGCGGACGGCAGCTCCAACCTGACCGTCTCGGGTGTCAGAAGTCACATCAACTCAGTCTGGAGCAGCCAGATCCTGCCCTTCTGTCAGCGCAGTCTTACGGGACGCTATCCCCTGGAGCGAGACGGTACCCGTGAGGTCACGATCAGTGATTTCGGGCGTTTTTTCGGCCCCGGCGGGATGATGGATGATTTCTTCAACAACTACCTGCGACAATTCGTCGACACCAGCCGCCGCACCTGGCGCTGGAACGCCGCCGGTAACCAGGCGCTTGGCATTCCCAGCAGCACGCTGCGTCAATTCCAGCGTGCAGCAGTGATCCGTGATGCTTTTTTCAGCGGCAGCGCCCTGGAGCCGAAAATCGATTTCGAAATCAAACCTCTGGGCATGGATACCACCATCACCCAGATTACCCTGTTACTCAACCAGCAACGGGTGCGTTACAACCATGGGCCGACCCGTTGGAATCGCCTGACATGGCCCGACGATTCCGGTATCAGCGACGCCAAGATCCTGCTGGCGCCGCCGGCAGGCAGCAAACCCTCGGGACTCACCGAAGACGGTCCCTGGGGATTGTTTCGGTTACTTGACCAGGCCAAGGTCAGCCCCACCGACTCACCCGAAACCCTCCAGGTGGAATTTGACGTGGGGGGTCGCAAGTCCCGCTTCGCCGTGCGCGCCAGCGGTGCGCTCAATCCTTTCAAGCTTAATGAATTGACGGATTTCCAGTGCCCGAACAGACTTTGAATTCAACACCTCAGGATGACTTTCCCGGACTCTATGGCAAGATTCCCTCACTGGGGGATTTTGTCACCCGGCGCCTGCCCAGGGGCTTTATCGCCCCCTGGGAGACCTGGATGCAGGAAGCCATTGCCAACAGCCGTGAAAAGCTGGGTGATGTCTGGCTGGATAACTATCTGACCAGTCCCCTTTGGCGGTTTGCCCTGTCCCCCGGAATCTGTGGCGAACAGGGCTGGGCCGGCATCCTGATGCCGAGTGTTGATCGGGTCGGTCGTTACTATCCCTTCACCCTCGCCTCACGCCTGCCTCCCCGCTGTAACCTGTTTCTCTTCATGGAGGAATCGGAAGGCTGGTTCTCCCGCATGGAGGATCTGGCGCTCTCCTGTCTCGAAGATGAGTTCGACATGGCGGCACTTGAACAACAGTTGCAATCCCTCGGGCCGCCCACCTGTCAAGCCGATGAAACAGAGCCGGAAGGCGCTGCATTGAGTAACGCCTGGCATGCCCATTTGGATGAACAGGGCGCTTTGCGCAGTCTCTATCCCCGTTTTCTACCGCATCTGATGAAAAAACTGCTGTTTGCCTACAGCCTCTGGTGGACCCAGGGTTCCGAGCGCATCTCACCTTCCCTGCTGATCTGTCAGGGACTGCCACAGATCAAGGGCTCCTGCGCCCTGATCGATGGCGCCTGGGCACAGCATGGCTGGGAAGAGATCGAGTCCGGAACCTTCCAAATGGGATTCACGCCTGATGCAGCCCCCGAGACCACATGAGTCAGAACAGCTTCTACTGGGTCTCCGCGCACCTGTCGGACAAGGGTAAAGTCCGAGCCATCAATGAGGACTCCTGCCTGGACCGGGCCGATCTGGGCCTTTGGGTTGTCGCCGACGGGATGGGGGGACATGCCGCAGGCGATGTAGCCTCACAGATGATCGTACATGAGCTGAAATCCACTCAGCCGGGCGACTCCATCAGTCAATTTGCCAACGAAGTGTCACAACGGCTACAACAGGTCAATCAGAAACTCCTGGAAGAATCCGAACGAAGAGGCGGAGAAATCATTGGCTCCACCGTTGTGACACTGCTGGCCCAGGATGGTTATTGCATCTACCAGTGGGCCGGAGACAGCCGTATCTACCTGTTTCGCAGAGGCACACTCAAGCAGCTCAGCCGGGATCACAGTCAAATCGAAGAGTTGATCGAACTGGGCATGTTGAGCGCGGAACAGGCCGAACAGTCCTCCATCGCCAACTACATTACCCGTGCGGTAGGCGCCAGTGAAAACCTCGATCTTGAAGCGGAGATCATTGAGCCTCGCGATGGCGACCTGTACCTGTTGTGCAGTGATGGACTGAACAAGGAGGTCAGCGACGACGAAATTGCCCATGTACTCGATACATACCCCTTTCAGGAAGCTATCCAGCAACTCATTGATCTGGCAATGTTGCGAGGTGCCCGTGACAATGTCACTCTGATATTGGTCGAAGCCCGATCCACCCATATTGCCGGAGGCAGTGAATCATGATCTGCTATATTTGTGTCAGTGAACCTGATACATGCAACCCTGAATTTCAAGGATTCCTGTTGTGAATGTGGTTAAACTCCGTTTCGGTCAATTTTTCAAGATTGCATTGATTGCTGTCTTCTCCCTCACACTGGCCGCCTGTGAAATGTTCGGTCCCAGCAAAACCGAAGAACCTGCGGACACCATGGTAGACGAAACCCAGGAAACGACTCCGCCCCCACCACCAGACGACCTGTCGCCCAGCAAAAGGGTTCGTAAATCCATGCAACTGCTTCAAAACGGGGAATATGACCAGGCCCGGGATCAGCTCACCTGGGCCCTCCAGGAGAAGCCCAATTTGCAGATCGCAACACAACTGCTGGAACAGCTCGACGCCGACCCGATCGAATACCTGGGCCTGAAAAATTTCTACTACACCGTGCAGCCCGGAGACTCCCTTTCCCTGATTGCGAAGAAATTCCTCAACGACCCGATGAAATTCGTGATCCTTGCTCGCTACAACAAACTGGATAATCCGAGCCGCCTGGCGCCGGGACAGCGGATTCGCATACCCGGCGATATGCCCGTTGAAACCCGAACAAAACCTAAACCCAGCCCCAAGCCAACACAATTACCGGCAACTGCGCCACCCGCCGAGACACCGAGTCAATCAGATCAGGCGGCTGCGACCGAGGTTTCCTCAGAATCAGAAATAGTGTCTGAAAAGCCTGAAACCCAAACCCTTGGAGAACCTGCCGTCGAGGTTGAAATCAACGAAAACGTCGCTACCTATGAAATGCCCAACGAGCAAGCACAAGTCGTTGTGGATGATGTTCCAAACACGGCTGACACATTGGACACTGCCGATAGACTTCACAACACAGGGGATCTGACAGGTGCCATCGCGCTACTTGAAAGTGAAGCCTTGCGTAATCCCCAGGCCGAGGAGATCAACACCACACTCGCACGCTACTACCGGGAATCTGCAGATCAGTTAATTGCCCAGGAGCAACTGGATCAGGCCCGCTCAGTACTCGAGAAGCTGATCATACTTGATGCATCTGATGAACAAGCCATCAACACCCTGATTCTTGTCGAGGATCGTATTGAAGCTCGAAAACTTTTCAAGAAAGCAGAAGATCTGCAGCAGGCGGGAAAACTCGAGGCCTCTTATCAGACTTATTCCCAGGGACTCACTTACGCACCGAACAACGAAACCGCCCAAGCCGCTCAAAAGGCGGTAATGAACCAACTTACAGACAGCTATCATCGCCAGGCAATGCAGCATTTCCGCAAACAGGAACTGGATCAAGCCATCGAATACTGGGACAAAATCCTAGAGCTCGATCCGAATCATTCCCTGGCTCCCGGATACAAATCCCGCGCCCTTGAGATGAAACAGCAACTACAAAAAATCGAACCAGCCAAATAAGCACCTCAACACAGCCGTAGCCCGGGTGCAGCATAGCGAAACCCGGGATCCCCAACCACAACCGCGCCAAACAATACGATTAAACTCACATACTCCCAACACGCCGTAGCCCGGGTGCAGCAAAGCGAAACCCGGGACAGCCAAACTTCTATCCCGATATTCAACGCCACACACCCATCAAGCTGCAGATACCCACAGCCATTGATAGTTCATCATAGGAAAGTATTGAAAAACTTCTCAAGCAGAATTGCCGGAAGTGATAAAGCAAATGCGCTGCAAACAGCTTAATAACACGAAGAATCGCGGCAAGACATACGCAATGCAACGATTCCGTTAGGAATCGACATTACATAAAGAGACAATCAACTCGCCCTGCTCCCTTCCAAGGGAAACAGGGCAAGCCAACCAGCAAACAGGGAATATAGGATTATTCCTGTTTATTGTTTTCCAGACTCCAGGTACGATCCGTAGCGGCGCCCGGCTTGCCGGTGTGATCGATGGGAGTATATTCCCATTTGATTTTGCCATACGCAAACGCCACGGTTTCCAGAGGCTTGGTCTCGTCCCCACTGGTGCCACCCGGTGTGACCGAAGAAACAATGACATCCTCCATGGTGTATTTCATGAAGGTATGCTTATCACCAGTTGCCAGGCAGAGTTCCACCTCTACTTTCGGGATATGCTCACCCTTGGCACATTTGATGTTCAGGTCAGGGGTTGCATTATCAATGGTTTTGACCGCAACGAAAGGTTCGAAGTTGGCCCGTCCACCGGTTCGGCCACCGGTGCCACTTGCACCAGATGTGGGTTGGGAAACGCCATGACTGAAACTAACCAGTTCACACCACTTCTGATGCTTATCGTCGGTACTTTCGCCATCAGCACCGTCGATCTTCATATACATATCTACTGCCATTGTTTAATGCTCCAATAATTTACAAGTTTTTATGCCAGGCATCCTGCCGTTACTCCGACGGCGGGTTGAATACCAGGCTCAGGGACACGGTCAATCCTTTCCATTGAAAAATTGAACAATGGAAAAATCTTAACGTGTAAGTTGCCCGGGGTTCCTTCCACTTTAGACACGACCACCTCTTTTTCCGTCAGAGACTTGAGTGCCTTACCATCATCAGAAGACGTACCCGGGTGCAATTCGACGCACTTCTGAATCATTTTTGTGAACCATTTCTCACTAATAGCCCATCCTTTAATAAATTCGTTCTTGTGGTTCTGATTTCCATTCAGGCTATGCACAAAAATAATAGGTATCCATCGATACCGACGCATGATTACGTTAAGCGTTTCAGGGAAACACGCCGCTCTGCAAAGTGCAGCGTTTAGTGCATGAGTTACTGCAATAGCACTCTTTTTGACTGACCAGTCATTGGTGGGCAATGGTCGTCCTAACCTCATTCTTGTTCCTTTGAACGTACTACTGTTTTAAGCTAACTCAAGCGATATCTTCATTCAACTGTTTTTCAGGTGTTACTTTTCACACATTAATTTTTCATGACATGTGTAAAAAATCCTGACACTAACTGAATGAATTGCATGACGTTTATATGCGTGATAATTTAATACCCGCCTCACGGTTGGACTGTCAATGGTAATATTACCTAATCCGGTTTATAACGAGGCGCTATCATCCGCCCCGTAGTTGTAGTATCAAGGGACAACATGGAAAGTTTTATGGAAGAGACCGAAACGCCTCCTGGTGCCCTGCACCCGTCCTTTAAACCATTCTCGCAATCTCACCTCCGCTTGGACGTCGTCGTACGATGAGTATCTTCCAAGCGGCGCGTCAGATACGCATCCAAACCCCACTCGGCCCAAACAAGCTGCTGGTCGATACACTGCACATTCATGAAGAGTTGGGACGGTTGTTTGAAATCCGTGCCGATCTGCTGAGCGAAGACGACTCGATCACACTGGATGATCTCCTCGCTCAAAAGGTCGACATCGAACTCGATACCATCACCGGCGGCATAAGGATCTTCAATGCCTTTGTCACCGAGTTCATCCAGGTAGGTGTGATCGGGGACCTGTTTCACTATCAGGCCATCCTGCATCCCTGGGTCTGGTTCCTCACCCGCACCAGCGATTGCCGCATCTTTCAAAACCTCGATGCCACCGCCATCATCAAAGAGGTTTTCGGTGACAACGGTTTCAGCGACTATGAACTGCGCCTGAGCCACAGCTACCGCACCCGGGAGTACTGCGTACAGTTTCGTGAGACCGACTTCAACTTTGTCAGTCGACTCATGGAAGAGGAAGGCATCTACTACTTCTTCACCCACGAAGCCGGCAAGCACACCCTGGTGCTGTGCGACGACTACGCCTCCCACACCCCCATCAGCGGCGGCCCCAGCGTACTGCCCTTTCAGCCCCGCCCGGGCATGGGCGGACAGCGCGCCCAGGAGATCGTCAGTAACTGGCGCATCAGCAAAGGGGTGCGCAGCGGCCGTTATGCCCACACTGATTACGATTTCAAAAAGCCCAAGGCCGATCTGCTCGCCGTGGCGCCGATGATCCGCAGCCATCCCTATGCCGACTTCGAGATCTTCGACTACCCGGGCATCTACGAACAGCACGGCAACGGCGATCAGTACGCCCGCAGCCGCATCGAGGCCCTGCAGACCCACTATGAGCAACTCCATGGGGAGTGCGACATCCGCCACCTCAGCGTGGGCGGACTGTTCAACCTGCTCGGTCACCCGAGACTGGATCAGAACCGGGAATATCTGGTCACCCAGGCGGCCTACCGCATTCAGGCGGACGACTACCGCTCCACCACCGGAAGCGGCGAAGACCCCACCTACCACTGCGACTTCGCCTGCGTCGAGAGCAAGGTGAGCTTTCGGCCCAACCGCGCCACCCCCAAGCCCATGGTCGAAGGCCCCCAGACCGCCGTGGTGGTGGGCCCGGCGGGCGAAGAGATCTACTCCGATGAATACGGCCGGGTCAAGGTGCAGTTTCACTGGGACCGTTACGGAGAGCTCAACGAGAACAGCTCCTGCTGGGTGCGGGTCGCCCAGGTCTGGGCGGGCAAGAACTGGGGTGCGATGCACGTCCCGCGCATCGGCCAGGAAGTGATTGTCGAATTTTTGGATGGCGACCCCGACCGCCCGATCATCACCGGACGAGTCTACAACGCCGAGCAGATGCCCCCCTGGGGACTGCCCGCCAACCAGACCCAGTCGGGTATCCTCAGCCGCTCCAGCAAGGGCGGCAGCGCAGCCAACGCCAATGCCCTGCGCTTCGAGGACAAGAAAGGCGCAGAAGAAGTCTGGCTGCACGCCGAGAAGGATCAGCGCATCGAGGTGGAGAACGACGAGTCCCACTGGGTGGGACATGATCGCACCAAGACCATCGATCACGATGAGACCAGTCACATCAAGCACGATCGCACCGAGACGGTGGATCACGATGAGACCATCACCGTGCACAACAACCGCACCGAGCGGGTCGATCACAACGAGACCATCTCCATCGGCGACAATCGCAGCGAGGATGTGGGCAAAAACGAGACGATTTCGATTGGGCAGAACCGCAGTGAGACGGTGGGTAAAAATGAGACTATCGCCATTGGCAAGAACCGTAGTGAAACCGTCGGCAAGAATGAAAGCGTCAGCGTCGGTGGCAACCAATCGGTCACCGTCGGCAAAGCGAAAAGCGAGAGTATCGCGTTAGCCAAAGCCCTCTCAGTCGGACTGGGCTACCAGGTCTCGGTGGGGGGCGCCATGAACAGCACCGTCGGCCTGATGTCCGCCGAGCAGGTCGGCATGTCCAAATCGGTGAATGTCGGGCAGGATTTCACGCTGACAGCGGGTACCCAAATCACGCTCAAAGTTGGCAGCAGCGAACTGGTCATGAAAGCCGATGGGACAATCACCCTCAATGGCAAGGACATCACTACCACGATGAGTGGCAATGTCCAGGTCAAAGCAGGCGGTGACATAACCCATAAGGCCACCAACATCCATAACAATTGATGGGTGGGTTACGCATGAATGATGCCGATGCTTTTTGCGAACCCAATCCCTGGGTAGGTGGCGTGCGTCTGACTGCCGAGAGTCGAAGCACTCTGGCAAGCCACTACCTTGACCGGCTCGCTCTGACCTGGCGCAGGCGTAGCAAGCAGATCACATCCTATCATCATGACTTCAGTGATCTGCTGGAATGGGACAGCCGCATTCTGACCTATCTGGATGCCTTGACGTTGCTCGAAGACCAGATTTGCCAGGAAGGCCTTGAACGACTCGACGCGCCACTGCTGGACGAAGAACTCTTCGCCCTGACGCTGGTGGCGCTGAGAACCCGAGACATCCCCCTCTCGCAAGCCTGTATCGGTCTAGTACAAGCCATACCTCGTTTGATTGGCCCCTACGCAGCGGCTTTGACCTGGGTGCGTTGGGTGGATTGTGAAGCCCATCTCGAGTTGTGGCCTAAGGATAACGACCACTATCTAAAACTCTATTTGGCAGCCTCTGCGCACTATCCGGTAGTGATTTCGCCTCAGTCCATTCAACACTGGGTGGCGAGCCTGACGCCAGACCCTCAAGTCGGAATCGCGACGCTTCGCTGTGGCATCTTGCGGGGTGAGGCCGAATGGACGACCCATGCCCAGGAGTGGCTTGATGCCGACCACTCCGGACTACGTCTGGCCGCCGCCGAAGCCCTGATTGTCTTCGGCTCCACCCAGGCACGGCGTGATATGTTGCCCGTACTGCGAGATCTGGCTCTGGACCCGAGAGATCCGGCCGTGAGTGAAAATGCGGCCAGAAAGCTTTTGACGGTCACCTGCAACGAGGGACGGGAACTGATCGATGCGCTGGAAACTGACACAGACCGACAGCGTCTCTATCTGCAAGCCCTGGGCTGGACGGGTGAACCTGCTGCCATACCGCGCCTGAGCGAACGCCTGGACGATCCCCGTGATGCCCGTCTGGCTGCTGCTGTCATCAACGCATTGCTCGGCACCCATCCGGTGCGAGATGGCTGGCAGACCGAGGCTCAATCCCAATCCGACCCATCTGGCGATCTCTCAGAGGCGGAGGATGCCCTTCCACCGCCCGATCCCGATGCGGGCTTACCCTGGCCCGACCGCGAGCGTTTTTCGCAATGGTGGCATAACCAACGCCACAACTGGCCGGAGAATCAAAGGTATCTGGGCGGTAGACCGAGAGAACACGCGGCGCTGCATGACATTCTGCATCAAGGCGTTCTGGCCTGGCGTCCTCAGGCCGCCTGGCATCTGCAAATCGTGCAGCGGGGCCGACGTTTTCCCTGGCAGGCGCCTACCCCCCATCAAAAGCACCATCTCGCAAACTGCGCGGAGAGACTCCATGGCTGATACCTTAAAACGTTCAACAGACAATACCGCTCTTGAGTTAATGCTTGATGAAGATGCCGCCATGCCCGATGTCAGGACTACGGAGGATGAGGTTCTGATCGACGCCGAGCGCAAATTGACCCTGCGTTGCGGCAAGTCCAGCATCACCCTCTACCCCAACGGCAAGATCGTGTTGCGGGGCGAATACATCCTCAGTGATGCGGAAGGCGTCAACCGAATCGCCGGCGGCCGGATCGAACTCAACTGAGCCTTGATCGTCGATGTGGCAACTGGACAACCGCACCCCCTATGCGGCGGCACAAGGCTGGATTCGCGACCGCGAAGGCGCTGAGATCTGGCTCGTCGCCGTCAAGGCGACTTATGAGATTCTGCCGGATGGCGGCGCCCGACTCGCAGAGGAACAAGTGCCGGTCTATTCCGGGCCCCAAAAAGATCCAGCCACCGGACAACTGCGCTACGAGACCGACTTGGGGCCACAAAAGTCGGGGACGGATATTATCCTCAACGGTCACGCCTATAGTCCCAGTGGCGCACCCATCAGAGAGTTATCGATCGCCTTTCGGGTCGGGCCCCTGACCCGCACCGCGATCGTCTATGGGGATCGTCACTGGCGCAAGGGCGCCTCCGGTTACACCCCCAGCAAACCCGCACCGTTCACTCAAATGTCCCTCGACTACCGCCGGGCCGTGGGTGGCGATGACCCGGACAGCTTAAACACTACAGGCAACCCTGACGGTTGCGGTTTGCTTAAGCCAAAGGACAACGCAACTTGGCGCATGCCGAATCTTGAAAACATCCACAAGCCTTTGAGCCGCCCCAGTGATCGACCAGCGGTTGTGGGGTTTGGACCCGTCCCGACCCACTGGCCCGGGCGCAGCCGCTACGCGGGCACCTATGATGAGGCGTGGTTCAAACAGCGCCGCCCCCTGTTGCCGGAGGATCTGGACCCCCGCTTCTGGCGCATCGCCCCGCCCGAACAACAACTCAGCCATCATCTCAAGGGCGGCGAGCCGATCAGTTTCGTCAATCTGACCCAGCCCGGCTTCTGTCCCGAATCCCGGCTGTTTACCGAGATACCCCGACTCACCCTGGGATTCGAAACCCGTTTCTATGACAACAGCAAGGAACACAGCCGCGCCAAGATCCACACCCTGATCCTCGAACCGGACTACCCCAGGATCAGTGTCGTCTACCACATGGCCCTGCCTTGCCATCCCAAGGTGAATCTGCTCGATCGCACCATCATTCGGGAGAAGCAGCGACCTCTGGATCGTCCGGTTGAGGCACAGCCCGAGGCGGTTGAAGCATGATCCCGATCAACGCCGCCAGTTGCGTCTTCCCTGCCGGTCCCGACATCGCCCTGGCCGATCTGGCCTTACGTTCGGGGTTTTCCCTGGTGCGGCGTCACCCTTTCTACGTGGATCGCTCCGGCCAACGGGTGACCGCCAGTTATTTCAACGATCCTCAGGGCCACTTTGACCTCACCCGCTGGCAGGCACTGACCGAAGCGGTCATGAGCGATCTGCTGATTCGGTTAGCACCGATACCCGAACAAACCCTGAAACAGGCCCCCTGGCACGTCTGGCTGGTGCTACCCGAACCAAGTCGCCCCGGAGTCCCGCCTGATCTCGCTCACGATCTGCTGCCCACCCTCGACACCTGGCCGTACGAGTTACAAAGCGTCGAGGCCCTTTTCGGGGGACATGCCAGTGGTATAAAAGCCATTGAAGCGGCCAGCCAGGCGTGTGCCGCTGACCCCCTGATGATTGCCTTGGTTATAGCGGTAGACTGCTTGGTGTCACCTGAGTCGCTCATGTGGATGGAAGAGCATAACTCGCTCCATGGTGCGCGTCGGCTGTTCAAAGGACATCCACGCCAGAATGCCTATGGCCGATTACCCGGCGAAGGGGCGGCTGCACTCATGCTTAGCCAGCGCCGGGATCTGCCTGCCTGGTCCTACATCACCGGCCTGGCCGTTGGAGAAGAGTCTCGCACCTACGACCAAACCGAACCCTGTACTGGCCAGGGGCTGACGGCGGTAGCCCAGCAGGCCATTGAGAAGGCCGCTCAACTGCAACCAAGACCCATCAACCACCTCTACCACGACTATAACGGTGAGCCCTACCGGGCCGACGAGTACGGCTTCGCCGTCCTGCGTCTGGCCGAACAGCTTGACCCCGAGTACGCCCGCCACACCCCAGCCCTGGTCAGTGGCGACCTGGGTGCAGCCAGCTTCATTACCCATACGGCGCTCGCAGCCTGGGCAAGCCGCCAGCAAGAGGATGGTGCCACACAACTGATCCTGGCCAGCAGTGACGATCCAACGCGGGGCGCTCTGGTGCTCTATGGAAACAAAGGTGATACCGCATGACCATTACCATCAACATCAACGACCTGACTCTGTGTCATAAAAACAGCGGCGGCATCTCAACCAACACCCTGCCCGATGTCTGCAAAACCCCTGACAAGGGCGTGCCCATTCCCTATCAAAACGAAACCTACTCGAAGGATCTGGTCAAGGGAACCACCACCTGCTTTGCCGACGGCGGCAACATGATCGCCAATCTCGGCAGCCAATTCGCCGTCTCGGTGTTCGACGAAGCCGGCTCCATGGGCGGGGTGGTCTCGGGCACGAATAAGGCCGAGGCGGAATGGATCACCCACTCATTCGATGTATTCTTCGAGGGTAAACCCGCCTGCCGGCTCACTGACAAGCTGTTCATGAACCACAAGAACACCGTTAACATGGCCGGATGGCACACCCAGCGTGATATACCCCATGAAGACCTTGAGTTCTATGATGAGCTTTGTGAGATGGCCTGTGACTGTAAGGCAACGCATGGACCGGGCGGCCCGCTACCGCTGCAAGATGGGCAAACGTACCAAGAATGTATTCGCAAGAAAATAGACGAAAAGTACTATGATGGTCCGGAAGGCGCCCGGAATGGCCGCTATCCTAAACCAGATGCTAAAATGTGGCGCGAGGTCTCTTATGACAATCGCACCTGGGATATGATCGAAAGTAACAGCAATCCCGGAATGCCGAGTTCCCAGTACCCCTGGTCGATGTCACGTCGTCTTGATGTGGCCCGCATCGGTTCCGATGGGAATCCCAATAAACTGATTGATATGAAGTTTGGAAAGGACTCTATGGATCCATGGGCAGAAAATGATTACCGGCGCATTGCGGAAAAGCACACAGGTAGTGAAGAAAATTTTGAAGAGTTTCGTGTTGATGATCGCTGCGATTGTGGAGATGATGACGACGATCTACAACCGGATCCCGTTCCTGTCGCTTCACCTGAAGAGGAAAAAAGCTTTCTTGATTTATATGGTGAGGCTTTAGAGTCCGCTACAGGCCTGAAGGTTGCGGGCGGCGCACTGGTTGCCATACTCATCGTTTCTGAGCTGACGCGCATCTTTCCGGCACGCAACGCTATCCTTATCCCTTGATAGGCTCATCTTAATTTGGAGATTCCGATGACGGACCCGAACCAAGTGATCGCTGACCTGATACAGGCCGATGGCGGTATCTGTATCTTCGACAAAATCTATTTGCCGTTTCCGCATAAAGAAAATGCACCCGCTGCTAAATTTGGCTTAGGTGCTGAGCTATATATGCCTGATATTGACCGCACTGAGTTGCGAGAGCGCGTGGTCCGTTACATGGCGGACTACTGTCAGACCTTCCCAGGCAAGGTGGATCAGTTTTTACCCGCCGGGAAACGCCGTACCGTTAAATTCAGCGGAGACCCCACCTCGTTGGTACACGATGATTTCGAGCGAATTCCAGTTGAAGAAGGGTATGGCAGCCTACTGCTGGGCGCAGTTGATTTAGGGTCAAAAAAAGACTATGTAGACCCTTATCAAGTCCGTATACTCATCAACCGTACAAGAGAACATGAACTCTCTTCTGTTAGCTCTACTTTCACAGTTTGTAACGACTCAGGTCAACCCAACTTCAATTCATTGCTTAATGCTGTGCTACGCTGGTGCGCAATTTGTCAACCTATCCATGGCTGTGCCGGGTTTACGTTCATATTCGACACAACACAAAACAGCGTTTACGCTATGCAAATGATTAAACGTTTCCCAGGCTTTGATTTTCAGGATGGAGGACAGTTTTCACTACAAGCTGGCCCGATCCATAATCGCATCAAGAGCATAAATTGGTTAACCATATTAAACGACGCGTTGGTAGAGGAGCTAGGTGGTCTCGACGACATGCGTTCTACATTAGAGCCCGTATGTAAAGTACATGAATATCCTGGAGGGGTAGTCATTCAGGCAGGGGCTTATCCACAAATTGGAGACACCTACCGCAACGATGTTCCGGAAGCCTACCGCTTAGTCGCGCACTATACCAAACCAATCCGTTTCGAAAGCTATCGCAGTGGCCTGTTCAGGGTTCCTCATAATCTGGATAAAGGAGAAGAAACCCAGGCTTGGCTACGTCGATTTGATTGAAGTGCCTCCCTGTTCCTACTTGGCATTACATTTGTGGAAGAACCTTGCGATAATATTGTCCTGTCCGCATGTCCCCTCCGAGCTAACTTCCAGAAAATACGCCCCAAAAATGCCTCGACCGACGGGGTGCTACAGTTTTTTCATAGACCGAATTTTTATAATCTGAGAAATTCACTCATATTTCTCTTCAGGGAGCTGTCTCCCAACTTTTTGCCCGACAGAAACAGTTCACTGCGGAAAGAGTGGATCTTCTATTCAGATGACGATGAGTTACCTTGCCTAACTGGCGCTACTCAATGACGAAATAATATCCTGTCAGCAATCCATCTGGTTCTGCCCGAATCGGTCCGCCCCGGAGTCCCGCCTGATCTCGCTCATGATCTGCTACCCACCCTTGACACCTGGCCGTACGAGTTACAAAGCGTCGAGGCCCTTTTCGGGGGACATGCCAGTGGTATAAAAGCCATTGATGCCGCCAGTAAGGCGTGTGCCGCTGATCAGAAGTATTGCAAAGGTATTGAGGTACCGGCGCGATCAATGAAGGAGGCCACAAGACAGGATATCGAGCAAAGACTTGGCGAGCTATCCGATGTCAGCAAATGGACTGCGGGTATGATGCAACAAGCAAAGGACGTTGCATTGGAGAAAGCTACGGAGTGGGCGGAAAAAAAAGCCGCTAAACTTGTTGCAAAAACCGCTTTAAAAGCGTGGCTCGGACCTATTGGATGGGCCTGGACAGCATATGACGTTGTCTCGACCGGCATCGAGGTTAAAGATCTTTATGCAGAATTCGAAGAAATGCAGAAAGATATAGAGAGACTAAAAAATATCCCAAGCGAAGTTGAGGCATTAAAAGCCGACGGACTGCAAACCAGTGATATTGCCGATGCCCAAGAGATACTCGCTAAAGCAAACCCATGTTTAAATGCAAAGCGGTGTCTATTGGTTCCCTACTCAAAAACTGGCGCAGGCAAAACGAGCAATCAAGGATGTTGCGCTGGCCAAACACCACATCACGTCATTCCTAAAGGACAATTCAAAAGCGAGCCAAGCAAATACGCACCAAATGTGAGCGACTGCCCCGGCTATGATGCCGATCAGGCACCCTGTATATGTACGGAAGGAACCTCACACAGCCTAGGAGGATCACATCAGAGAATTCATGATGCGATAGAGCCTAAAATTGAACAAGGGGCAGACGCCAACGGTGAACTCAGTTATGGGCAATCACGGGATATGTCGGTTGATGCAACTCGTAAAGCTGCTCCCAACTGTAGTAAAGCCTGCCTCAAGGCCCAGCTCGACAAATATCACAAGAAGGCGTGCAATCAACAAGGTGACAATTTTAACGTACGGGCTGCAAGTGCGAAGAGTGGAACCACGTACAGTAATGCCCCGGATATTGGAACAGCAGACAGATTGTAGGTGGGTAAGTATTAAAATGGAAAAGGGTATCTATACTAAATTTCAAAATCACACAAAGGACTTCCATCCTGTTTCATGTGCTATTGAAAATAAAAACTCAATTTTTATAGTATTTGAAAAGAACGTTACAGAGGAAGGCGAAAACCTGCGATCCATGTTCGCGTTCTATCGACCAACAATAGAGACTATATGGGGTGCCGAAGGGGTTGAACATTGCTACAGAGAAAAATCCTGCATCCTACAAGGAAGCAAAAGTTATTTATTGGTCGTAGACTGGCATGGCAAGGTAATAGCGAAACAACAACCCGACGATCTCACTCAACGGCCGGAATTCGCGATCGAGGAAACCATACCAATTGCAAAAAACTGCCCCATCATGCAACTGCGCAACATCGCAGGCAAGGCCTATGTGGCCGCCAGTTGGCGAACTGTATTTCGCCGTGAAGGACCAAATGAGTGGACCTGTCTACGCGGGAACGATCAAGAAGAGATCGAGGAATTCAAAAAAACCAATCGAAACTATGGTTTCAATGACATAGGCGGCTTCGCCGATGATGATATCTATGCCTGCGGCGGCGATGGCGATGTCATGCACTTCGACGGAAAAGAGTGGCGGCAACTCTATTGCCCCACCAATGAAGAGTTGCTTTCCATCTGCTGTGCTCCGGACGGTAAGGTTTACATAGGGGGTCAACGTGGATCCCTGGTTGTGGGTCGCAACGACCAATGGGAAGTACTGAAAAGCAAAGCTCCAGATGAGATCAATGACTTGGCTTGGTTCAAGGGACGGCTCTATATGACATGCCGTACTTATGGGATAAATGAACTCTACGATGACCAGATACGATCGACGCCGGGCACCAGCGGCATGGGTCAAGCAGTCAAACCTGAGCGCCTGAGCGAAGGCAATCGCAGGGCATTAAAAGAGGCGGGCGCGAACCAGGCCGACATCGATCTGATTGATATTCTCGAAGTACCGACCAGTACAGTGTTGGCGCCGGCTTCGGTGCATACCCTGGCGACCGATGGGAACATCCTCTTGGCTGCCGGCGTCAATCGAGTCGTCGCTTTCGATGGTAAAGGATGGCAAGTGCTTTTCTCGCCTTACCCCACGGATATCGGAGGTTGCTTGGAGTTTTAGTCGATGTATTTCTACAGTGCGGTTAAAGTACCGCTACGCCATGACGCTCCCTACACATGGTTCCTACGCGACGGTGCGGAATACAATCCCAACTACCGAAAGCAACAGTTACGCGAACTGGACGAGCGTTTATCTGCTTTTCTGGACTGCCTGATCATCAATGAAGACCTCGGCGAATCCGTACTGGCCGATATCCGTCTGAGCGACTGGGGTGCGGTCTTCACTGTCGCCTACGTTGCCCTGATCACCGGCAACAACGAGGCTTTTCTGAAAGCCGTCGAGGCCATCGAGAAAAAAACACAGAGCCACGAACTGAGTGACGCCCTGCGAAGGATCCCTTTCGAAACCGCCAAGCCCTTCATTCTCGACATCGCTCACCATCAAAACCCATGGGTTCAGGTCGCGGTGATTCGAGCGGCGGGCCACCACTTCGACGAGATCAACCCCGACTGGCTCTGCCACTATTTGAGCAGCGATTCGCCCGCGGTACGTGTCGCGGTCTTGCGAGTGATCGGCGACAAAGGCATGACCGGTCACGCCACCGAAGTCAAGGCGCACTTCGATCACGAAGAGGCCTCGGTGCGCTTTCAGGCCGCTTTCAGCGGTAATCTGCTGGGTATCGAGGATGCCTATCATGCGATTCTCCCCTTCTGCTTTTCCGACAACCCCTACATGAGAAAGGCCCTGGGGCTGGTGCACTACCTGCACGATATCTCCGCCATTAAGCAGGCAATACCCCGTATTCATAACAGTCAGGTCTCTGTCCGGATCAAGGCCTACAACATCGCCATGGCCGGACTGGTCGAGTGGATTCCAACCCTGCTTGAATGGATGAACGATCCGGAATACGCCCCCTTGGCGGGAGAAGCCTTCTGCTTCATCACTGGAGCGGATCTGAACGCGGACGATCTGTTGCTGCGCAACCCCGAGATCTGCGAAAGTCACGAAGCACCGCTGGCGCAAAAACGCAAACTCGATCCCTGGACCCAGGCTTACGAGGAAGACCTGCCCTGGCCCGATCCCGAAGCAGTAAAAGACTGGTGGGAAGCCAACCAACACCGATTTCAAACGGATGAACGCTATCTGGCCGGCAAAACCTTGACCGAAGTAAACCTGATGCAGATCGCAGAAGACGGCACACAGCCCCAGCGCCATCAAGCGGATTTGGTACTGCGACTCTACCACGCGGGGGTTATTTAGCTTGTAGGTTGAACTGTTAGAATCTCAACCTGGTTACAGTACACAGGCGCCCCCTGAGACTGGTTCCTCACCCGCACCAGCGATTGCCGCATCTTTCAGAACCTCTACGCCACCGCCATCATCAAAGAGATTTTCGGCGACAACGGTTTCAGCGACTATGAACTGCGCCTGAGCCACAGCTACCGCACCCGGGAGTACTGCGTACAGTTTCGTGAGACCGACTTCAACTTTGTCAGTCGACTCATGGAAGAGGAAGGCATCTACTACTTCTTCACCCACGAAGCCGGCAAGCACACCCTGGTGCTGTGCGACGACTACGCCTCCCACACCCCCATCAGCGGCGGCCCCAGCGTACTGCCCTTTCAGCCCCGCCCGGGCATGGGCGGACAGCGCGCCCAGGAGATCGTCAGTAACTGGCGCATCAGCAAAGGGGTGCGCAGCGGCCGTTATGCCCACACTGATTACGATTTCAAAAAGCCCAAGGCCGATCTGCTCGCCGTGGCGCCGATGATCCGCAGCCATCCCTATGCCGACTTCGAGATCTTCGACTACCCGGGCATCTACGAACAGCACGGCAACGGCGATCAGTACGCCCGCAGCCGCATCGAGGCCCTGCAGACCCACTATGAGCAACTCCATGGGGAGTGCGACATCCGCCACCTCAGCGTGGGCGGACTGTTCAACCTGCTCGGTCACCCGAGACTGGATCAGAACCGGGAATATCTGGTCACCCAGGCGGCCTACCGCATTCAGGCGGACGACTACCGCTCCACCACCGGAAGCGGCGAAGACCCCACCTACCACTGCGACTTCGCCTGCGTCGAGAGCAAGGTGAGCTTTCGGCCCAACCGCGCCACCCCCAAGCCCATGGTCGAAGGCCCCCAGACCGCCGTGGTGGTGGGCCCGGCGGGCGAAGAGATCTACTCCGATGAATACGGCCGGGTCAAGGTGCAGTTTCACTGGGACCGTTACGGAGAGCTCAACGAGAACAGCTCCTGCTGGGTGCGGGTCGCCCAGGTCTGGGCGGGCAAGAACTGGGGTGCGATGCACGTCCCGCGCATCGGCCAGGAAGTGATTGTCGAATTTTTGGATGGCGACCCCGACCGCCCGATCATCACCGGACGAGTCTACAACGCCGAGCAGATGCCCCCCTGGGGACTGCCCGCCAACCAGACCCAGTGAGAAAGATTTATCCAGAACATGGGATCTCATAAAGATCTACGTGTTGTGTTGGCAGATGAACATCAAGAATTAGTAAAAGCAGGAAAAATTTCCGCTGATGGCACCATGAGCATGGATGATGCTATCGGGGCTGCCGCCAAATCTCAGAAAGAGACTTTTCCCGAGTCCAGATGCTCTGAGGATTGTATTCGCGCACAATTGGAAGGTTATTATGATCAATGCAAGAATGCTAATCCTAATATGTTGGATGAGCAGGCTAAAAGGATTACGCCAGAACAGGTTGGCAGCTTTGGCGATTAGATTTAGGAATTTATGAGAAAACTATGAACAGAGTCTTAATTAAGGAAAGCTGGGAAAAATGCCTTAAAGGTTTTGAAATTACGGACATCGCCCTTCGCCAAAAAGATATTATCTACCTCTGCGCACGAAAGGCAATGGACTATGATGAAGCTTCTGATCTATTCGACAGTCAAATACCTTCTAGACTGATAGCTATTTTCCTATATAAGGATCCAGTGAATAATTTTGGCTCTCAAGAAATTACGGGAATGAATCTTCCTGTGGTTGGCGTTTCTAGGCCACCTTTCCCAAAACCATCTGGTTTATTAGCATCAAAGGACAAAGATGGTGATACTTGGCCTGCAGGTAGTGGTGCTAACGGCCCCATGGAACAAATAGCACCCGGCAAATGGCCTCACCCAAAAAGGCTTAAATGCATTAACGGTTTTACCTACTCAATAAGCACTGGCAGAGATATCTATAAGCGAATTGCAGTCGGTAAGTGGGTACCTTTTCGCGATGGATTCCCAGAAACACGTGAAGATATCTGGCCCGGCTACAATGAAATGCCCACATCCAAACAGCTAGAACTCAGTAGTACGCTCGGATTCAATGATATGGACGCCTTCTCAGAATCTGACATGTATGCTGTTGGTGGGCACGGCGATGTTTGGCATTTCAACGGCTCCGTATGGCAACAGATGGGGTTTCCCAGCAATGTGAAACTCTCCACGGTCACCTGTGCTGGCGACGGTAATGTCTACATCAGTGGCCAGGGTGGATCGCTTTGGGTGGGGCAACAATCCACCTGGAAACGCATCCATAAGGGAACTTCCACTGTCCAGTGGAACGATGTGCTCTGGTTTAAGGACAAACTGTGGCTTGCATCCGATTATCAGTTCCGCATTTGGAATGGCAAGGAACTTGAGAAAGTGACTCACAATGGCGAGATCGTTTATATTAGCGGTAACATGGATGTGTATGACGGAGTACTGGCAATCGCCAGCCTGGATGCTGTCATGACCTTTGACGGTAGTGAATGGAAACTGATTGTTGCTCCGTATTCATCCTGATCATTCAACATTGCCATTCATGCTGCCCGCCACCATCACGCCACTGATTCTGCGCCATATCACTGACGCAGCCTTCTACTGGTTGCAAATCGACCAATCCGAGACTGCATACCGCCTGCCCTTCGACCGCGTGATGCTGTCCAATGAGCGGCTAGAAGCACATCTGGAAGGTTTGGCAATTGCCGGTGCCGAAGGCATTTATCTGGCCTTTGCCGAGCTCGACCGATGACGCAAACCCGGCGAAACTTTTTTTGGAACTTGGCCTGTCAAGAAAGCAAATTGCAAACAGATTTTTGGATTCCCTAATGACCCATGCAAGAAATTCTAATGCTGATCACACACAGGCAACTTATGCACTCTTGAAATATACATATGTATCTGTTTTTAATGTGATTTATACCTATTGATCATACAGTTTAAGTATTAAGCATAAATCCATTGGTAATAATTTGAAGTGGCACACAGATTTTCCTGGATTTTTGCAATAGGATCTGTTGTTTTATTTTTATGGCCATTACGTTTACTGCTCAATCTTTGTTGTACTCAGATCAAATAAACACTTGTCAGCCAGCTTGAGAGAGATTAGTTTAGTAGGTCCTAATGGAATAAGACGTACATCTTTCCTCTTGAACCAGGCAATGTTGTAAAAGCGAACGAGAGTTAGAGCGTGACTGATCTCAAGGAACGATTTCAGGGGTTTGTTGATGGCCAGAACACCTTTGAAGAGCTGAAGCATGCAGTTTGTCATGAGACTATGGAATGCGATGACACGGTTGTCCGTGATTTCGTCGCGAGTGCTCACAGAAACGGCCTGTTAAGTGACACTCATTTCAGAGCCCTGATTGATGAGATATCCAACATCACGGGTCAAAAGTATTACCACGGCCTCTCTCGCGCTGCTAACGGCAGAGCAGCCTCACAACCCCCCAAGCAACTCACCGTACTGAATAACCGCTTTGTTCTTGGCCCCATAATTGGGAAAGGCGGAATGGGCTTGGTATATAAAGCCCGCGATTTACGCAAAATGGAAGCCAATGACAGCAATGATGTCGTTGCAATCAAAGTCCTCTCGTCAAATCTTCGCGCCCACCCGGAATCACTGATCGCTTTACAGCGTGAAGCAACAAAAGCGCAAAAATTAGCACATCCAAATATTGTCACCGTATACGATTTTGATCGGGATGGTGACATCGCCTATATGACAATGGAATTTCTTGACGGCATTCCGTTAAGCAAGATCATAGAAGCCCATGCGCCTCTACCCAGAACTAAAGCAATTCGTATTATCAATAGCATTGCGCGTGCATTGTCATATGCACACAAGCAACAAATTGTTCATTCTGATTTAAAACCGAGCAATATCTTCGTACTCAGGGACGGAAATATTAAGATCCTTGATTTTGGGATTTCACGCGCCTTATTGACGAACGATGATACCACCCGCACTCCATCACTGCTCGACACACAATCTTTTACTGCATTTACGCCTGCTTATGCCAGCTGTGAAATGATCAACAATGAACCACCCACACCAAAGGATGACATCTTTGCTCTGGGTTGTGTTGCTCATGAGTTGTTGACCAGAAAACACCCCTACAACCGAAGAGCTGCAGACAAGGTAAAAGCCGACAACGTTGAATTCCAACGACATACAATCCTGAGTTCTCAGGAATATCGCGCGATCAGGCATGCCGTAGATTTGGATAAGAGTAAACGCACTGAAACCGTCAGTGACTTTCTGAGAGAAATAACAGAGAAAAAATCTGAATCATCATTTTTTACAGCGAAAGCTGCCGGGATTGTACTTATTGCACTCGTGATTGCTGGCGGAACCTACACAACAAATAAAATCAAAAATTATGAGAAAATTACACAACAACAAGCCATTATTGTAAAAAATCTGGATATCGAGAACACGTTAAAAAAAGCAGACAAATTATTAAAGAATAAAAATTCAATTGCATCGACAGATACAGAAGCGCTATCTCTGTACAGCCACGTCCTTACGCTTGATAAAGATAACTCAATCGCAAAATCTGGAATAAGCAAACTGCGAAGCATGTACTTAGAGGCCGCCCAATCATCCATTAAAGAAGACGATTTGGTTCAAGCCAATACAATAGTAAATATACTGGAATCATCATTTGACGATTTCGCTGAATTACATCAGGTAAAAGACGAACTTAACCATCATCTCACTGAAAATCAGATCAAGCAGTTATTGAGAAAAGCCTATGCAGAAGAACTGGATAATAGTTATGTAAGACCCAAGGATCATAATGCTTATGACACATTTCTTGAGGTTCTTAAGCTATCTCCTAATGATTATCGTGCATTGGAGGGAATATCAAGAGTAAGAACCGAGATACTGGCGGAAGCTGAAACGTTAATCGAAAATGACGAGTGGACAAGGGCGGATTCTCGAATCAAAGACGCACTGCTAATATCTCCTGGAAATGCTGATGCATTAGCACTATATAATAAGATAAAGATCAAAAAATTATCAGATGAATTTGCAAAAATACAGGGCAGCGCCTCTGTTGATTCTCCTGACGCAGTGAGCAGCAAATCCATTGGTAGCCCGAATGGGTTCAACACTAAATTAGCCGCAGAACGGTTGAACCTTTCGCAGAGTAAGTTGATTGATTCTCATATCCAGCAAGCACAGTATTACACCTCCAAAAACATCCTGATTGGCACCGGAACTGATAATGCATCCTTTCATTATAGAAAAATCCTGGATATTGATAATACCAATGAGTATGCAAGAACCGGTCTCAATACTGCCTGGAACTTCTTGACAAAAAATGTAAATATCGCAGCGGAAGGCAATCGTTTCGATAATGCCATTTCTTTACTCGCGGCGTCCAAGTCCACATTCTCCCCGATATACAATGTTGACCGCATTATTCACGAACTATCCAGCAAAAGAGATGAATTGCGCTCTGAAGAAGAACAACATGATGCAATGTCTTTACTCTTGAGCAATGCCAAGTCTCAGATCAAACAAAACCGATGGACTCTCCCAAAAGGAGACAATGCTGTAGAAACTTATTTGGAAATACTCGATCTCGACCCCTCGAATGAAGAGGCAAAAATCGGTCTTAAGCAAGCAGAGTATATATTCGCTTCTCGCATCAACTTAAAAATCAGTAATAATGACTACTCTGGAGCTGAGTCAATCCTTGCGCGAGCTTTGATATTATTTCCAAATTCTAAATTATTATTAAACCTTCAACCCACAATCAATAAATCACAAAAAGAATACAAAAGAGATTTAGAGGAAACTGAACTCGCCAATAAAATCCAAAACTTACTGAAAGACGCCCAAGCAGCACTCAAAAGCAAGCACTATATACTACCGATTGAGAACTGTGCTTTTGACCTTTTTTCACAGGTCAACTCATTAGACCCAGGAAATACATCAGCCATCAGGGGTATGAATCAAGCAAAATTCAGGACTTATGATCAAATAGAAAATGACATCCGTTTAAAAAACTTTCGTATTGCAAACTTGAGAATGAGCCGTTTGTCACAACTTGGTGTAGATGACAAACACTATTCATCACTCCATTTAAAGCTTACCGACTTAAACCAATCCAATAATCATTTTATCTCAGATCTTATAATCAGCGAAAATTACCTTTTGGACTTACTCATGTTCGCAAGCCAACAGGAAACATTAGGTTCTACTTGGCCACCTGCCCCAAATAATGCCTATAACATCTATAAAGAGGTACTGGCCATGGAACCTCTGAACGACACCGCGAAGACTTCACTCAAAAAAATATTCAGGCAAAGACTGAATCATATTGGAGAATTACTTGACAATAAAAAATGGGACAAAGCAGAAAGCGAATTAAAGCAACTCAGTAATCTATATAATCAAAAGACAGAGAATGCTGTCATATCCTCTACAATTAGGAAACTAAACGATCTGAGAAAAGATGATAAAGAATCACGTATGAGTAACTTTGGAACCTTGTGATCGATTTTGTTAAGTTGATCTAATCGCGTAGCCATGCCATCTGAGTAGAATTTTCCACTCTGTCAGATGCGATCTCCCACTTTCAGTTTTTGTCAGTATTTAATATGTGTAACTCGTCTGCGAAAGACGTCAAGGTGCAAACCAGATTACTGGAAACGGCTAATTTACTGCTTCATATTAAGATAATTATCCACCTGTTTCATCAGGTTCAATTCCCGTATCGGATCCGGAATGTATGGCAGTTTTCTCTCGACGATTTCCTCAATCACCAGATCCGGCTTCTCTATTGCTAGTTGTTGTTTGAGGATCTCATAATCTAACACTCCCCAAACGTAGGTAATTCGGCTGAACTGTCGAGAGAAGTACGGCTTTAAAAAGTTAAAAAATGAATCACGAAATATTAACACCTTGAGCTCTGCGGTATCGCAGGTCACTGTGTGAATATCTGTCTCCTCTGCATTTTTTGGCTGTTTGACCGGCTTACAGCCTTTTTTGAAAACTGGATTAGGCGCCAGTTCTTCATATGATTCCCGCTCGCCGATCATACCCGCAAGATCACCACCAAATTTCTGCACACCTGATGCTAACTCATAATATTGTGGTTCAATCTGATTTGGAAAAACAGTTTGTAATGCTTGGAATATCTCGTATTGTGCAAGGTTTGCTGCATAGTGATTCCAATGAGTATCAGAGACACTATACAGACGATGCCCCTGTTTACTCTCCAACAAGCGTTGCCTCACATCCACAACATTCACATCCGTGTTATTCCGGATATAGTTCACCAGTTGGTCGGCGCTGGAGTACGGAGTCACTTTTTTCAGGTAATCCGGGAGATACTCGGGGTAGATGGTATGCTTATTCGGTAACAGTACGAACATATACTGAATCCCCTGCCCATTCAGCCACTGTTTTAGTTTAGACATATAGGCTGTGACATATTGCAGATCCTCATCGGAATAAAGATCTGCATTTCGTGCATCTCCCATAGGGTTATTGTAGTTGTCGTATCCGTTTCTAATCGATCCAAGAAATAACCAACCATCCTTTCCAAAAGTAACATCTTGCGAGGGGGAGTCTCCCAAAGCGAGTTTTATTCTCCGATAGGCCGACGAGAGCCATTCACGCCCTCCAAAATGATCTGCATAGTAATCATCAAATAATCCAGGGAAACGTTTAATTGAACCACCACGCAATTCGATCGGGGGAAAGCTGGCCAATGCGCGTTTTTCTGTCCTTGAAATCTCACTGTCCTGGTCAACAATACCCAAGATCAGAGACGTAAAAATCGCACCCAGAAAGATTATACTGATAAGGAGGCTGTTAATTTTGTACAGTGCACGGTAGTTCATCTAACTAGAACCTAAAATAGATGAAAGGATTGTAGGTTGAGGAAGCCACTTTCACCATACACAGGAATAACAGAGAAGACAGCAGAGCCAATCTGGGCAAATCAATAAGCAGCGCGGTCCTGAGCACACCCTGACCTGAGATTTTTTGTAGCCATTGCTTTAACACTGGGTAAACTGGCATAGCCAGCAACAGGGCAATGGGTAGTGCCCATAGAGACTCATATGTTACGACCTGCATATACTGCAATTCACTGGTCGCAAAATTTCGAATATCAAAAAGCGCAATGAGGTAGTCGATAGCCTGAGTGATCGTGTCAGCACGAAAAAACACCCAACTGATCATCACTATGAAAAGTAAATAGGCATGTTGAATGGGCTTCCAAAGCTTTTCCAAAAGATTTGAAAACCCTGCGTGTTCCACAGCAAGAAACACTCCGTGTAAAAGTCCCCAGATCAAAAAATTCCAGCTGGCTCCGTGCCAGAAGCCAGTCAGGATGAATACAAGGAAAAGATTCCGGTAAACCCGAAGGGTGGAAACCCTACTCCCTCCCATCGGAATATAGACGTAATCCCTGAACCAGGAGGACAAGGAGATGTGCCAACGTCTCCAAAAAGTCCGCAGAGATGTGGCGATATAAGGGTAGTTGAAGTTTTCGTGAAAGCGGAAGCCAAACATACGGCCCAAACCAATCGCCATATCGGAGTAGCCTGAAAAGTCGAAATAGATTTGCAGGGTATAGGCTAGAATGCCTAACCAGGCTAGCGGCATGGTCAGATCGTTACCGGTAGAAGCAAAAACCGAGTCGGCAATCTCTGCGAGGGGGTTAGCTAACAAAACCTTTTTAGCCAATCCATAGATGAAACGAATGGTGCCGCTGGCAAAAAGCTCCAGTGAATGTTGCCGATCGGAAATCTGTGCCGATACATCGTGATATCGTATGATCGGTCCGGCGATCAACTGCGGAAAAAGTGAGATGTACAGCCCAAGATCCAGCAGTTTCTTCTGCGCGGGTACTTCACGCCGATGGACGTCAACCAGGTAGGAAATTGCCTGAAATGTGAAAAAGGAAATCCCCAATGGCAAGTGTATCGAAGGGATGTCGATGCTGGGTAAGTAGAGTGAATTGAGTAAGAAATTGAGATTATCTACGATGAAGTTGGCGTACTTATAGGTAATCAGTAAGAAAAGGTTGATGGATATACCAAGCGCAAGATAGAAGTCTCGCTGCTTCTTGAGGGTATGATTCTGATCGATTTTTCTGCCTACCAGGAAGTTAGCGACAATCGATATCAGCATCACAAGGACATAAAACACTTCGCCCCACGCATAGAAAAACAGGCTGGCGATCAACAGCCAACGATTTTTATATCGGGTGGGAGACAGGTAATAGAACAGTAGGACTACTGGCAGGAAACCAAACAAAAAAACCGGAGTGCTAAAAACCATGAACTATCCTGGTGCTCGGGATACGCTGACCGTATCCCTTGATCAGCACGTCGTCCGCTACCTTGGCGCCTATTGGCACACTCCGTGTATCCAGTCCTCTGGCATTTACCACTATGTAGAAGCAAGATTCTGAATCACCAGCGCCCTGCTTACAAGTAATAGCGAAAATTCACCGCTTGCTTAGCAGAATTGCCCCACTTATCGCAAGGATAAGTGTTAATTTAGTCAGGAACCTAGTTCCTGTCAGTATCAAAGTACAACGCACTTCTCTATTGAGAAACAATACCTTAGTTCACTTTCTTAACGCTGTGTAGAATTCAATTGCACTATAGACCCAGTGCTCTTATGCGTAACGGATTGCGCAACTTAGTTGCTCATCTCCTGTTCGGATAAGTGCGCGGTGTTTGAGACTCTATCGTTACAAAACCTGATTCTTGCGGGTAGCATTATCGGATCTGCTTACATCGTCAGGGGTATCGCCGGTTTCGGGTCGGGATTGATCGCAATTCCCCTGCTAGCCTTATTCATGCCCCTGGATGTTGCTGTGCCTCTGATTGTGCTTCTGGATTATATAGCGTCTGCCAGTCAAGGTCTGTCCGGATGGAAGGCAATCCGATGGAAGGATTTGCTACCCCTGCTCCCCTTCTCTCTTCTCGGTGTCGTGCTTGCCCTCTACCTTTTTCAATCTCTGGATATGCAATTCTTGATGCGTGGACTGGGGATTTTTTTACTGCTCTTTGCTATATATTCTCTGCTTTCCTTTACCCCAAAATCCCAGCCATCGATTCTTTGGGCTATCCCAGGTGGCGTGCTGGGTGGCTTGATCGGCACTCTGTTCGGTACAGGAGGACCGTTTTATGTCATTTACCTGAAGCTCCGGGGACTTCAGAAAGCCGCTTTCCGCGCCAGTTTCGCGGCAATTTTCCTACTTGACGGACTCGGTCGCATTTCGGGTTACCTGATTACGGGATTTTTTGACCTCAATCAGATGCTGCTGACTGCTGCGGCACTACCCCTGATGACGGTTGGCATGTACCTCGGCGGACAAATACATACCAACCTCTCACAGCAGGCATTTCAACGCGGTATCAGCGTACTGCTAATCTTCAGCGGTCTAACGCTGCTGCTCAAGTAAACCATTTACTGCTCCGAATCACATCGTTTAATCAACAGAACGTGTCTTGAATGGATTGATTAAAGATCCGATGCCATCGATGCGCACTTCGACGGTACAGCCTGGGGTCATAGGCCCAGCGCCAAGAGAGGTCCCACAGGCAATGACATCCCCAGGGTGCAGGGTCATGTCGTGTGACAAGCGGCTAACAATCTGATGGGGAAGAAAAAACATGTCATTTACTGGATAGTTCTGCATCTCTACACCATCGACCAGGGTCTTTACCACCAGTGTAGTGGCCTCCAAGCCAGTAGCAATGACAGGTCCAATGACGCCAAACGTATCGAAACTCTTTGCTCGGGTCCATTGCACGAACGAGGGATCCTCACCCATCAACCCCCGTGCAGTAACATCATTGACACAGGTATAACCAAATATGTACCGCTCGGCTTGCTCTTCAGTGACCTCTCGACACGCCTTGCCTATGACAATACCGAGTTCTCCCTCAAAAACCACAGGACCTGCATATGAAGCGGGCTGTTGAATTTGACCACCATTGGCCAACAACGAACCATTCGCTTTTAAAAAATAGAGCGGATGTTTCGGTTTTGCCCAGCCTTCCTGTTCTGCCCGGGTATAAAAATTGTTCCACAGACCGATCAGTTTGGTTGGTTTTGTGGGGATCAGCACCCTTATATCTTGAAGGGGCAGAAACCCCCCGGTTGGTGTTGGATCTTCGAACATATCACCTTCGTAGATTGCTACGTGATCGTTCCTGAGCACCCCGAATTTTTCACCGCCCAAATACTCGAACCGGACCCACTGTTCCACTAATCCTCTCCCTAATGTTGCATCTTTATGGCGCTTGCGCTTGACGCACACACCTTTTTATTCCTATCTTTAAAAAGCACTCCTGGACATAATTCGTTCCATGGACAACTGATCCCAAATAGTGGAACGAATTATATTCACAGACTTTCAAATTTTCACGCTTTTTGACTTCAGGATCCCAGTCAATCGGCGATAGATCTATGGATGGACAGATCATGAACTGCCTTGTTTTACAGGAAGTTAAGCAGTATCGACTTGAGACATTGGGGGATCATGATGACTTATAAAATATTCAAAACACTGTCTATTTGTGTGTTGAATACCGCACTGTTTGTGCCTTTGATCTACTACTTGTCACACTTGGCACGCCGATACGCCGGCACAACCGGAATCACTCAACTTCACTGGAATGAAATCGCCCTGATTCTAGTCTGTGGCGTAACACCCTTCGTGGTCATGGCTGTCCTGCGGATACCCTGGAACCGATCGGCATTAGTAAGAATCAAAAATCCTACTGAAGCTTCGAATTGCGAATGCGCAGTTGAATTTTTTTATCCTGAGGATCAAATTTAAGGGCCGCTTGCCATAGCGCCACAGCCTCGTCGCGACTCTCACGTACCCGTCGAACTCCGTCTAGGTAGAGAGTTTTCGCATATCCTTTGCGTTTTTCTCCCAGAGTAGCGAGTCCTTTTGGGTCACCTTGCATGAATTTTTCCCCCCGTTGCAGCTCGCTCAGCGCAAGGTCATAGTTTTTTCTCTGAAAGGCCTGTCGCGCTTTTGAAATTCGAAGATTGAGCAGCATGTTGCGCAATTCATCATCCTGAGGATACTTGGTGACATGCGCTTCCAATTCTCTGATAAAACTCGCTGCATCACGAGCACGTTCATCGGCCTGCAGTATTGATTGACGCGAATAAGCGTAGTCTTCATCACGAAGTTCCTGCTCATCCTGCGGCTTGCGGCTTTTTGAGGGACGAAGTGGATATTTTGCTTGAAGACGCTTTTTCGCTTGATGCTCATCCATTGCACGCAAAGCGAATAAGGCCTGTTGATTGAATGGATCGAGACTGAGAAGATCGAGATAGAGACGCTGAGCCCGTTCCGCCTGACCTTTTCGCTGGGCTTTGCCAGCAGTTTTTTCAAGATCACGTATAGCACTCCTTATCGCCTGATCAACTTTGTCGATCCGATGCTTGATGTCATGATCATAGGGAGAAAGTGTCAGGGCGATTCGATACTCGTGTCGGGCACGTTGCAGATCTCCCAGAAGTTCGTGCTGTTGCGCCTTGGCAACCCAGTAGACCGATGAAGCCCGATCCCCGTCACCTCCCCTTTTGTGTGGATCACCAGTGCAACCTGCCACGAGCATCAGACAAAGTATATAGCTACCCAGGAGCAATCCAGGAGCTATCGTCAGATGATATCGACCTACTCTACGCTTGTTCATGAGTCTGATGGCTTAACGGCAGTTGGTCCGTCACCCGATTTATTCACGTTGACGCGACTTAAAGGTTACCAGCCTGTCGATAAAGGCATCCAGGTCCCTGTCTCCATAGATCATGCTGCGATGCAGAGTATATGGATAGGTAAAAGCCGCATTGGGTTCCGACTCAACAGTCAATCCCATCTGCACACCTCGTTCCCTGAGGACATCAATTACCTGTTCATTCGTGGCGCCAAACGGATAGGCATAAAATCGAGGGGTCGAACCCAGTTTTTGGCTAATCGCAACAATCGGCGCCTCGACCTCATGGTCAACCCTGCGAAGATATCGCTGTTTGGATTCACCTGAATCCCGACGCGTCAGGTTCGTATGAGTTTTTGAGTGAGGCTGGATGGATATCAGGCCACTGCGATTCATTGCTCGCAACTCTTTTGTAGTCAATCCACCCTTATCCATGTAGTCCGTGTAGAGAAAAATGGTTGCGGGAAAATCAAACTCCTGAAGTATCGGGAAAGCCACACTATAGATAGACCGATGACCATCATCGATCGTCAAAACCACAGAACGCTTGGGGATGGGATTTTTACCTTCCAGGAAGCCCAGAAGATCCAGCAATGGAATTACCCGGTAACCGTTCGACTTAAGATACTGCATTTGTTCTCGGAACTGGTGTGCTGATACTTCTAGTTTTCCACCGCGTTCACCAAACCTGTGGTAGCAAAGAATCGGCACGGTTTGGTACCCCGCGCGTTCAATCCCGGTGGGATTGAGATCACCTAACGGGATCACCACATGCCCACCGGGTTTGAGATCATCAGGGCCATTGGCATCCTCGATCGCCCAGTATTTCGATTCGCTACCAAGATAGCGTTTTGCCAGGCTCCTGGTTGATTCCTGACCCATCTGCACGATCACGAAGGCATCATCACGGGCGATAACCCGACTTTGATTACCAAAATATCCAGTTGAACACCCGGCCATCAGCAAGATTGACAACAGCGAAACCACTTGGGCCAGTCGAATGATTATGGATCCGTAAAAAATCATTACATGGAGATCAAATTACACGGAGCATGATCAGCGTTTGATGATTCGGGTCGCATCATCGATATTGGCTTCATCATCCTCTAGATCAGTAGGCGTAGGCTCCATTCCAAACTCGGGTTTTGCCAGCCCGGAAGTCAGTGGAGCTATCCTGGTTTCATCGTCCATTGATTCTACCTCATCGGTCGTAACAAATGGTTGATCAGATGGCTCGAGAATCGGATGCGCCACCGTTGGAACCGATTGTTCAGACTTCTGCAAGGCATCAGCCATACGGTTGTATTCCGTAAACAAGAGACCCAATTCATCATTGCGTGCATCGCGAATTCGATAGGCGTAATTGCCATGGTGCACGTGGATAATCGCCTTGCGTAGAATTCTCATAGGTATTGTGATACCGGTCGCCAACAAGTAAGCAACTATGACCACCGTCATAACGACCGCTAACAGCAGTGCCAACATAGTGTAAAAAGTAAGGTCGGCAGCTGCAATCAAGGGTGTTTGAGACATACCCAGCTGCACGCCACCAATTTGTTTATTTTGAAAAAGAATCGGTGCCTGAAAATCGAATACCCGCTCACCATTCCACTCTCCCTCAAAGATCTGCACTCCCTCGCCTCCTTTGATCATCTGCATCGACTCCTGTAACTGGTGGCTTTTCGATACTTCGTCTTCCTGGGTGCTGGCTCGGACGATCTGCTTATGATCAAAGATTCTCAGGTAGCTGATCTGTTGACGCTCCTTGATCTCCTGCACAAAGGTTTCTACCGCCACCCAATCCTGAATCAGGACTGCTTCTGCACTCTCGATAGCCATGAACTCTGCCAATGACCCACCAGAATCGAGAGTCAATTCTGTCATGGTATCGACCTGCTTCTGGTAAACGAGATAGGAACCGAGAATCATTGCCAGGGAGACCACCAAAGCCATGATGGCTGTCCATTTGATGCGCAGCGGGAGGATTTTGGACTCATTGCTGTGCTGCTGCTTCTCATCAATCTCCCGCACCACGCGGCGCATGGCGACGGCAAGTTCTTTGCCAGTTTGAAAGCGTTGTTCGGGTTTTTTACTCAGCAGTTTTTCCACAATGTGCTTGAGGCTCTCAGGCACATCCTTTTTACTTACATCGATGGGTGCCGGCTCCTCCTGGACGATTTTCATCAGCAGTGAGGTAAAGGTCTCAGACACGAATGGACGTTCACCGGTAATGAGTTGATACAGAATCACACCCAAAGAGAAAAGATCGGAGCGCCCATCCACCGGCAGACCTTCCACCTGTTCGGGCGACATATACTGTGGGGTTCCCAACACCGCACCAAGCATGGTGTGGTGCTCTTTGTTGGGTGCTTCCATCCTTGCGATGCCAAAATCGGTGATACGAATGGTGTGTTCGTCACCTGGGGAGATGATATTGCCTGGTTTGACATCACGGTGAACGATGCCATGGGCATGCGAATAATCCAGGGCTTCTGCCAGTTGTATGCCGTAGATCACCACCTCCCGCAGTGTAATCTCGGTATTCGCCGCCATAATCTGCTCCAGGGTACGCCCCTCGAGAAACTCCATGGCGATGTATGGTCCCTGCTCCACTTCACCGACATCGAATATTGTGACGATGTTTGGGTGGGTGAGCTTGCCGGCAGCTTTGGCCTCCTGCAGAAATCGGTAGCGATATTCCGAATCCGCCGCATACTCACCTCTCAGCAGCTTTATTGCCAAGACACGATTGATCTCCGGATCGAAGGCCTTGTAGACAATCGACATGGCGCCCTCGCCCACCTCTTCCAGAAGATGGAACCTACCGATCGACTCCGGCATCGGTTTCTGACTGTTCAAATTAACTTCTCCTGCCACAGCATAATGGCTTGGGCCAGCAAACTGGCCTTTCAATGAGGATGTGCCGAATCTTGTTACAGGCGGCGCTCGAACCGGGATTATTACCTGCCTCATGAACCACCCTGCTCAGCGACTGTAGACTTGTTTGCAGACACCCTCAAATCCCCACAAACTTAGTGTAGCAAACCCAGTAATAAAAAAATTTATTGACGTCAACCGGTTATATCGATTAGCTTTTTACATAATTATGACTTACTTTAGGTGAGATCACCGAGTTGACTCAAGCGATACGGACATGACAGAAACATTCGACATCCCACGCCTCATAGAGCTTCGCAAACTCACTCGATCCATTTCTGACAATCTCCAAACTCAGCTCAAGAACTATCTAGCCACCTTGGCCCCACTCTTCTCACCTATGCCATTGCTGGGTGAGCATGTTCGAGGCGGGTCGAAATCCTTAGTCAAAGGCGCAGAAAAAAATTTCCAGGATCTCAGGAGCCGCTATCACGCTATCGCTAGGCAGGCTCCTTACTCTCTGGATACCGAACTAACTTCTCCGCTGGACGTATTTACTGCAACCCCCTCACTGACACCGGTAGAGTATGCCTACACTGCGGATCGGAACGGCCAGGGAACTCAACTGACCGTGACATCGCCCCTGAAGTGGGTGCTTTCCTACCCGGAAACCCAGCCCAAAAGGCTGCTTGAACTGCTCAAAGGCAACAGAAGCCAAGTGAGGGATGAATTATCCCACGCCTTACTGCAATGCCTGACTCTGAACCTTGTGCTGGAAAAGCAGGCGGGACTGACTGCATTACTCAAGGATCTCAGATTCACCATTTCATCGACCCAACTTGACGGCTTAGGCCCACTTCCCATCCTGCTGATATCCTGCCCCATAGCAACTCGTTTGCCCCCAGACGATATCATCATTCAAAACACCGAAATTTCAGGTATCCCCTCTTTTGAAGAGATCATCAATATCCATGACATACAAAACCTTTCTGACCCCCTCAGAGAGCGTATTTTGGAGATCACCCAAGTGACATCCCCAGCAATACAGGAGGAGATCTCAGCTGGATGAATGACAGAGAATGGGAATCATTGTCCAATAGTGACTATAAACATAACAAGGTTTTACTCGCTCTCGGTTGAGCCTAAACTTCCATGATCCGAGTAACCGCCCATGCTGTGAGCCATATCCACAGACGTAAGTAGCCGAGCTTGGGTTGGCTGGCATGCTCACCGCCATGGTTCGACCGGACACATTTTACCTATCACGACGACTAACCAGCGGCATGCGAGCCTGACTGGAGAGGGCCGAATCAGATCAGACGGCACTTCCAGTGGTTGATTCGGCATGCCACAACCCCTGACGATTGTATAATTCAACCAAAACGAGGAGAGACTGATGGCCACGATCACACTCGAAGGCAACCCCATCCACACCAGCGGAGAACTCCCCGCTGTCGGCTCCAGCGCCCCGGAATTCACCCTCACCGCCGGTGACCTGTCCGATGCGACCCTGGCCAGCTACGCAGGAAAAAGAAAATTACTGAACATCGTTCCGAGTCTCGATACCGGTGTCTGCGCCACTTCCACCGTAACCTTCAACAAGGCCATGGGTGACAAACCCAATTCCGTGGCCCTGGTGATTTCCGCAGATCTGCCCTTCGCCCAGGGCCGGTTCTGTAGTGCAGAAGGCATCGATAATGTCATTTCCCTGTCGATGATGCGTAACCGCAACTTTGCCAAGGACTATGGGGTACTCATCAATGACGGCCCCCTGGCCGGTATCT
Source organism: Candidatus Thiodiazotropha sp. (assembly GCA_040506775.1). Classification (GTDB taxonomy): domain Bacteria; phylum Pseudomonadota; class Gammaproteobacteria; order Chromatiales; family Chromatiaceae; genus Thiodiazotropha. The sequence continues at coordinate 277,678 of JBEVWC010000002.1, read as the reverse complement.
GTGCGCGTGCTGTAGTCGTTCTGGATGAGAACAACCAGGTCATCTATACACAACTGGTTCCCGAGATCGTTCAGGAACCGGACTATGAGGCCGCGCTGGCCCACTTGAACTGAGACCGAACCACTCAACATCCTGGCTCTGGCCAGGATGTTGAGTTTCCCGCGCCTGTGCCTCGGCGGGGCTCACCTGGTGAATACACCCTGGTCAGTGCAGGCTTCCTCAGGGTGCGGCTGATCATGGGTTTCCAGCACCTGGGTTGACCCCCTCCATCAAACCGATATCCGACACCTGGGACTCGATACCACCCGGGACACCCAGACACACCCGCTTGCGCATAACAGGCAGCCCGGCTGTGATGGCCTATCCGGAGCAGCGACCATCGGATCTTTCAGGGTTATCTTGCAGCACCGGTGACGACCGATTAAAGTGCCTGTTTACATAATCTGCAGGGCCGGGTGTTCAACATCGATTTGTAGCTCAGCGGCATGTTGATTTCATCGCGTGGCCGTTCCGGTTATCCGGGCGAGCTGTTGCGCAAAATGGCTAGACAAGATAAGTATCCCAATGTTGAGACTATTCAAAATTGAAGGTGGACTCATTCTCGATATGGGTATTCCACCGGAAGAGCAGGCTTCCCGTATCGGTGAAGCGGACTGGATCGATGCCCACGAACCGGATGAGGAGGAACGTCTGCTTCTGCAACGGCTGTTGCGGACCGACATTCCCGAATCGGATGATGTGGAGGAGATTGAAGCCTCCGCACGCTGTTTCGTGGATCAGGCCGGCATCCATGTCCACTCCCTGTTTCTGGCACAAACCGAAGGACGGCATAACTCGGTCTCCGTCGCCTGCATTCTGCAACGGGATCGTCTGATCACGATCCGAGAGGATGATCTTGCGGATTTTCGCTTGTTGCGCATGCGTATCAGACGCCGCCAGATCGAGGCAAGGACCCCCGCCGAGTTGCTTGTTACCCTGTTCGAGCAAAAAGTCGAGAATCACGCGGATACCCTTGAGGACCTGCACCGGCAATTGGAACTGGTGAGCTATCTGGTGCTTGAGGACGATGAGGCGGATCTGGAGGACGCGATCAGTAAACTGGCCCGTCTGGAAGACAGCAATGGAAAGATTCGACTCTGCCTGATGGATACCCAGAGGGACATCTCCTTTCTGCTCAGACACCTTCGCTCCGAACCGGAACAATCAGAAACCTTGAGGGAGATCATGCGGGATACTGAAACCCTGATGTCCCACACCACCTTCCTGTTCGACAAGATCAACTTCCTGATGGACTCCACTCAGGGTTTCATCAACATCGAGCAGAACCAGATCATTAAGATCTTCTCGATCGCGGCAGTGGTGTTTCTTCCCCCCACCCTGGTGGCCAGCATCTATGGCATGAACTTCGCTCATATGCCGGAACTCGAATGGCTGCTGGGTTATCCCTGGGCAATCGGCTTGATGATCATGTCAGGAATTGCACCCTACTGGTATTTCAAGCGCAAAGGCTGGTTGTAGGCAGGATCTCAACTCATCTGTCGGGATTTGAAACTACCCGTTTCATTATCATCGGATGAGATAACGCATAGGGAATCTGCTGGGTCCGGCCCGCTGCAGAATGTGGCAGCGGGCCGTGTTCACGTCGAATCAGCGGTAATAGCCGCCAGGATAACCCTGCTGATAGGCGGGCGGGGCGTAGGGGGTGTTATAGCCAGGACGGCCATACCAGGCAGGCGGTGGCGGAGGCGCCATGGCATCCTGCAGATCCCGTTCGGCCTGAACCCGGTTCTTGGTGGCTTCCATCTCAGCCTGAGCCGCGTCTCGCAGATCATCAAACTCCTTGAGTATCTTGCTGACAGACTCTTCATGCGCTTCGCGGGCCGCTTGGTGCTGGGCGGCGGCGCTTTCAGCGGGAGACACAGGTGCCGGAGTTTCTGCAGCAGTCGGCGCTGCGGCTGGGGCCTCTGGGCTGCTCTCAGCGGCGGCTTCCTCAGTTGCCCCGGCCGGTGCTGCAGCCCCGGTCTCAGCAGCCGGTTTCGCAACTGGCTGGTGCTGGGTGGTCATGGGCAATACGGTCGGCGGAGGTTGCATGAAACCATACCCGGAGACCGGCTCACGTGCCTGTGGCGCCGCTGCAACGGGTTCCTTTGTGGCTTCAGCGGCAGGCTGCGCTTCTTCAGCCTGAGCGGTAGCAGGTTCTTGCTTGAGCGTCTCAGAGGGTGCCGGCTTTACCTCGGTGACCACAACCTCTGTGATTTCAACCGATTCGACCGGAGCAGCCTGATGTGAGGTTGCTGCGACCGGCTCAGTCGCGCTGTCTTTGGCCAGTGAACGAATGTAAAGGAAGCCGAGCACGATAATGATCAACCAGAAGATGACCTTTATCCAGAAACCGCTCGAACTCTTGGTGTCCGTTGACATGGGGGATTCCTCCGAGGTTTTGTTTTGATTTTCTATTTTTGCTTGTACAACTACGTTAGTGGACGCGGACTTGGACCCGATCGATACGACCTTGGGTTCTGAAGTCGGACTCTTGGAGGCAGCAACAGCGACAGCAACCGTGGTGGGTGTTGCAGGTTTCGGCGCCTCCGATTTGTTTTCTGTTTCCGGTTTTTCAGTTGCCGGGGCAGCTGCCGGCGTCGGTTTTGGTGTGGTCGCAGCCGTGCTTGCCGGTTTGGATTCAGTCACCGCTTTTTTCTTCGGCGCAGCCTTCTTTGCCGTGGCAACCTTCTTCTTCGCAACCTTCTTCTTGGCCGCTTTCTTGGTAGCGGTTTTTTTCTGCGCGACTTTCTTTTTCACGGTTCCGGCTTCTTCTGCCGGTGTGGACTTTGCATTGTCCTCGGTCTGATTGGTCTCGTCAGCCATCTTTCCCCCCTTGTGGCGTTCAGAATATCACCCGACCATTTTACCCAAAAACCAGGGAAGTCAAGAATATTCCCAAAAAGATTAATCAGTTAGCTCTCGTCCTGATCAACTGACCAGGTGCACACCGAACTTGGTCGGTGCTGCAAAACAGCTATCTTTCAAGCAACGCGATAAGCAATCGCTTCGCCTGTTCCATGCCAGAAATGAGATGCTTTTCGATCTCTGACATGGTGATCGGCGCGGCCTGTTTACCTGCTGCCCAGTTGGACACCACCGCACAGGAGGCATAACAGAGCTTGAACTCCCTCGCCAGAGCCGCTTCAGGCATACCGGTCATTCCCACGATATCACAGCCGTCCCGTTCCATGCGAACGATCTCAGCAGCGGTCTCGAGGCGCGGCCCCTGGGTCGCCCCGTAGGTTCCCTGAGGGACGCAGTCCACCCCACTCGCTTGCGCAGCCGCAATCAGGCGCTGCCGCAGTTCTTCACAGTAAGGATAGGTGAAGTCGATATGCGTGACCTGCTGTAAATCGCTCTCGAAGATCGTGTGTTCACGACCGCATGTGTAGTCGATGATCTGATCAGGCACCACAATGCTGCCCGGCTTCATTGCATCTGTAATGCCACCCACTGCGGCCACACCGATGACCAGATCTATACCCAGGTGGTGCAGCGCCCACATGTTCGCCCGGTAATTGACACGATGCGGAGGAATGGTGTGAGAGGCGCCGTGCCGGGGAAGAAAAACCACCTCGGAACCAGCAATCCGCCCATGTGTGAAGGCTGCTGAAGGGTCGCCGAAAGGCGTATGGGAAACTTCACGGTGGGTGATTTCCAGGTCCGGTATCTTGTCCAGACCGGTGCCTCCGATGATGGCTATCTTGGTCATGCCCTGTTTTACTGTACCTTGATTCTGTCTAAGTGTTTCTCTCGACGATAGCCCTGCGAAGATTCCACCCGGGCGAATCGCTTATCGATCCGCCCGATCGGATCACAGCAGATCGGCGTGGCTGGCGAGATAATCAGCCACCCCTTTCGGACTGCCCTGCATACCGTCGTCACCCTGTTTCCAACCCGCGGGACAGACCTCGCCGTGTTCCTCGGTGAACTGCAGGGCGTCGATCATACGCAACATCTCATCGATGTTTCGTCCCAGGGGCAGATCATTGACGATCTGATGCCGCACGATGCCGGACTTATCGATCAGGAAAGACCCCCGGTAGGCGACCCTGCCATCCGGTGTTTCCACATCATAGGCCTTGCAGATCGCATGATTGAGATCGGCAACCAGAGGATAGCCCACGGGACCTATCCCCCCATCATTGACCGGGGTGTTGCGCCAGGCGTTGTGAGTGAAGTGTGAGTCGACCGAACAACCCACCACAGCCACCTGACGCTGCACGAACGCATCCAGCCGGTGATGAAACGCAATCAGCTCCGAAGGACAGACAAAGGTGAAATCCAATGGATAGAAAAACAGCACCGCATACTTGTCCTTGATGGCCTCACTGAACGTGAAGTCATCCACGATGCTTCCATCGCCCAGCACCGCGGATGCGGTAAAATCCGGAGCTTCGCGCCCGACCAATACGCCCATGTTGTACCTCCTACTGCTTTAGATACATGAATTCTGTATTGAACTGCCTGGGTCCCAAGTGTTCCAGGGCTGCAGTCCGTGAGGTATCTTAGTGGGTCTTGTCGGAGGATGCCACGAAAAAAAGGGGGCTATAAGCCCCCTCACATCTCCTCCACCATCCCAACACTACATGGCCCGGGCAAAAACCCCGGATTTCTCCAATGTAGGTATCAGGATTGTCTCTTCGCGCTGTATGCGATCTTCGATCATGTCGAAGATTTCAAAGGTGTCCGCAATGAAATCCTCACTGAAGTTGAAATCGCAGTTCTTGAGCCATTTGTTGTGGTATTGCTCGAACTGTTTGCGCATGGGTTTCTGGCCATTAAGAAACCCCCAGGCCATCGACTTGAGTTTAGGATCCTGATGAGTCAGCAGATCGGGATAGATACCCCGGTCCTGCTCAATCATGTGGTCCTTCATCTTATCGGCCAGATCACAGATCAGCTTGTGCGCTGTCATGGCAGTAGGGCGAATGCTCAACTGCTCCCTGGTCATCATGGCTCTCAGGTCACTGATGATCTCCTGCATATCGGTATGGCTACCGCGCAGATTTTCCAATGTACTCACTCTCTACCCTCCTTCAAAGATGGTCCTGTTCCGCGATGTTTCGGAATCAAGAAATTTGCTGGAAACCGCAATGTCGCCCGATCTTCGCCGGGTTGTCTCATGCTTGTTAGGAAGCTTGACCCATTTGCCTGTAAATGGCAATAGACGCTTAATATTTCTACGCTTTTTCAAGGAAATTAAGCAGGGATATCCCTAGTGGATATAGCATCATCGTTAGGGTTTTTACTAATTATCAGAGGACGCTAATGACTGATGACCCATTGCATAGATGGCCGGCAGGTTCCGATGATATTCCATGTAGTCCATGCCGAAGCCGAACACATAGCGATCCTCAACCTCAAGACCGACAAAATCCGCGCGAAAGCCGTTACCCCGATCATGCAGTTTTTCCACCATCACGGCGGAGTAAACCTCTGCAGCACCGGCTTCTCGACAGGCCCTGACGATGGCTTCCAGGGTGATGCCCTGATCGAGTATGTCGTCGATCACCAAAACGGTTTCACCCTGCAGTGAACTGCTTGGGCGGCCGATCCATTCCAACTCGGCGCCGGTGATGTCGCCTCGATAGCGGGTTGCATGGACGTAATCCTGGCGCAAAGGAAAATGCAACCGGGTCAGCAGATGTCCCGCGGGAATCAAAGCGCCGTTCAGGATACACAGCACCAGGGGGTTCCTGGTGGAGAGTTTACCGGTAATCTCCAACGCCATGCGATCAAAGGCATGCTCCACTTCAGCCTGGGAGTAGAGCATGTCGGCAGTCGCCAGTGCCTCGGAGGCTTGTTGTGGTGTGATGGCCATAAGGTCTGTCTCGACTCCTCTTCGCTAAGTGGTTACAGCGGCCCGTTTCAATCCAGGGGCAGATCCAGACTAGCGACATTTTCCGCTGGGGTGAGTTGCTCGACCGCCTGTTTCCAGCGCGGATCGAGGTGCATCTGCTGCCAGGTGACGGGCTTTCGACCATGCATCCGCACCAGCCGCACATGCGCGGCGGGATCATCGTGATCCTCGAGCCGTTCGAGCACCTGGCGGGCGGCAGGACGATTGTTGCAGATCAGAACCATATCACAACCGGCTTCGAGTGCAGCCATGGCCCGCTCTCCATAATCCCCCGCCTCCTGAGCGGCGGCCATATTGAGATCATCACTGAAGATCACGCCCTGGAAGCCCAGTTGTTTACGTAACACGGTTTTCAGCCAGAACGGGGAAAAACCCGCCAGGTTGGGATCAATCCCCTGATAGATGACGTGGGCGGGCATGATCGCCTCCATACCGGATCGAATCATGTTTTCAAAGGGCCTGATGTCTTCCAGTTCCAGATCCTCGAAACGCCGCTGATCCACCGGCAGAGCCAGATGAGAATCCTCTGCCACCCCGCCATGACCGGGAAAGTGCTTACCCACCACCGCCATCCCGGCCGAGTGACATCCGTGCATCCAGGCCTGAGCCAGGCGTGACACGACCTCAGGACGCCGGGAGAAGGCCCGGTCACCGATCACCTCGCTCACGCCGTGACCAAGGTCCAGAACCGGAGCAAAGCTGAAATCGACGCCACAGCTGCGCAACTCCATGGCCATCAGCCAACCACCCTGTTCGGCCAATCGGATGCCCCTATCCGGATGTTTCTCATACTGCTCGCCATACCAGGCCGCAGGTGGCAACTGGGTGAATTCATCCCGGAAACGCTGTACGCGACCCCCTTCATGATCCACTGCAATCAACAGGTGGGGACTACGGGCCTCATGGATCTCCTGGCAGAGTTGCCGCAATTGCGTCATGGACTGATAGTTTCGTGTGAACAGAATCACGCCACCCACGGCAGGATGCTTGAGCAGCAAACGCTCCTCATCCGAAAGGCGGCTGCCCTCAAGATCAAGCATTACAGGTCCGAGACTCATTCGCCCTGCCTCCTGAACCGATGCACGAACTCCGGGATTTCTCTGCCGCGATGAGCATCGGGCAATGTATGGCACATGGTTGTTGATCCTGTTGGATGTTGGGTGAGCGGTCTTTTGTAATTCAATTGCTTAGTGACTGCAAGAATCAGCTTGCCGGAACAGGGTTGCCACTCCCGGTACAATTTGCGTCCGGCAGGCGTTCCACTCTTAGATGTTTCGGGTCAAGAGATGGGGAATGATGCCGCAAACCTGATAGACCCCGAATCCATTCCCAGTAAGCAAAATCGAAGCCATGCCAATTAAAAAATTGACCCGATATCTGATCGCCGGCCTGCTCCTGTTGTCGGCCCAGCCACTATGGTCCGCGGATGAAGAGGAGCCGCCCAAGGTCATCAGCTACTACCAGATCAAGCCCTCCCTGGTGGCCAATCTCGCCAGCGGCGGGAAATACATCCGTTGTGACATTCAGCTCATGACCAAGGATGAGGCCTTTCTGGAAATCCTCAATCAGCACGGGCCCGCGATCCGTCACTCACTGCTGCTGTTGCTGTCGGAGCAGAACGGTGCCGAACTGAAAACCACTGAGGGGAAAGAGGCGCTGCGCAAGCAGGCCCTCTCGGAAATCGACAAACTGATGCAGACACTGGAACACAAAAACGCGGTCGAGGGGCTGTTCTTCACGACTTTTTTTGTTCAGTGATCGCTCCGCCAATCACTACATTTGCTCAACAAGCACAGAACGACAGGACTGTGGAGTATTTTGAAATGGATTTCACACGCCGCAGCGAACCTTTCAACCCTGTGTTCACCTGGGCTCATGGGCCCGGTTGTGACATCAGATTCGGTGATCCAGCCAATCCCGCAGCTGGTCCCCAATCAGGTTGAGGGACAGTACCACCAGCATGATCGCCACACCCGGGGCGAGTACCATGTGGGGCGCCATCAGCATGTAGCTTGCCCCGTCCCGGATCATGCTGCCCCAGGACGCCTGGGGCGGCTGAACCCCCAAGCCCAGGTAGGATAGCCCCGCCTCCGCAATCACCGTGCCTGCCAGCCCGAACGTGGCCTCGACGATCAGGGGCGCACCCAGCAAGGGCAGGATGTGCCGACCCAGGATCCGCCATCCGGGAATGCCCAGGGCTTGTGCCGCGGTCACATGCTCGCGCTGCTTGAGCGACAGCACCTGGCCCCTGGCCAGGCGGGCATACCCTACCCACCCCACCGCGGAGAGGGCGATGATCAGGTTGTCGATGCCGGGGCCCATCACACCCGCGAGAGCAATTGCCAGGAGGATCCCGGGAAACGCCAGAAACACGTCGACGATGCGCATCAGCAGCAGATCCATCCAGCCCCCCCGATAGCCCGCGACCAACCCCACCAGGGTACCGATCAGCAGAGACAGGGTTACCACCCCGAAAGCCACCAGGAAGGAGATCTGAGCCCCGGACCAGAGCCGGTAGAGGATCGGGCGTCCCAGATCGTCAAAGCCGAGAAGCGATCCCCCGCCGGGTGGATCGAGAATTTGCTGGAGATGAATGCGTGCGGCGGGCTCACCGGCAAGATCCGCGCTCAGCGCCGCCAGAGCCCACAGGAGTATCGGCAGCAGAGGCAGCCAGCGCCGTGTAGTCTCAGCCATCCAGACGTATCCGGGGATCGACCCAGGCATAGGCCAGGTCGGTGAGGGTGTTCACGCTCACATAGGTCAGACTGATCAGCAACACGCACCCCTGCACGACCGGGTAATCCCGTTGCTGTATGGCATCGATCAACAGAGAACCGATTCCCGGCCAGTCGAACACCACCTCGGTCACCACGGCCCCACCCAACAGTGCACCCAACTGCAATCCGACCAGGGTCAGTACCGGTAGCCAGGCGTTGCGCATCGCGTGATGCCAGACCACCTGCCACTCGCCGAGACCCTTGGCTCGTGCGGTACGCACAAAATCCTCACCGAGCACTTCGAGGAGACTGCTGCGCACCATGCGCGCCAGAATCGCCGCCAATGAGGTTCCCAGTGTCAAGGCCGGCAGGAGCAGGCTCGACGCCCCCTCACGGCCGCTCACCGGGGTCCATCCCAGCCACAATGAGAACAGCATGATCAACAGGGGTCCCAGCCAAAAGTTGGGAATCGCCGCACCCAGCATGGAGAATCCCATGGCGCCCCAGTCCCAACCCTGACCCCGCTTCAGCGCCGCGAGAATGCCCAGTGGCAGTGCCAGCATGAGCGCCACGATGAGTGCCGCCGAGGCCAGTTCCAGGGTGGCCGGAATACGTTGCGCGAGCAGTTGGCTGACCGGCTGACGGTTATGCAGGGAAGTGCCCAGGTCCAGCCGGATCAGACCCGTGAAGTATTCGCTCAACTGTTGCGGTATCGATTGATCCAGTCCCAGACGGGCGCGCAATGCGGCCCGATCAGCGGGCCGGGCGGATTCGCCCAGCATCACATCCACCGGATCACCGGGTACCAGATGGATCAGGAAAAACACCAGCAGCACCACCCCCAGGGTGGCCAGCAAGGCGCTGCTCAGGCGTGAGAGCAGGAAATGTCCCATCAGCCGACGATCTCCACCGGTGTTCCCGGCTCCACCCAGTCGAAAACCTGCATCAGATCCCGGTTTCGCATGCGAATGCAGCCATGGGAGGCCGCCACACCCATGGGCTCAGTATCCGGGGTGCCGTGAATGTAGATATAGCGGCGCAGGGTATCCACCGATCCGCCCCGGTTGTACCCCGGTTGGGCGCCGGTAAGCCAGAGGATGCGGGTCAGGATCCAATCCCGCTCGGGTGCCTGCCGGGCCAGGACAGGCGTGTAGATTTCACCGCTGGGCCGACGCCCCACGAACACCGTATTCTCCGCGCAGCCAGCACCGATCTTCAGGCGGACCCGATGATGTCCCCTGGGCGTGCAGCCGCTGCCGTTGGCTTCACCGGCACCGTTTTTTCCCGTGGACACGGCAAAGCGCAGGACAACCCGACCATCCTGCAGACCCAGCAGGGTCTGGGATGCCAGATCGACACGCAGTTGCCGGTGTCCCGATGTGGGTTGTTTGGCAGGATATTCACTCAACCGAGCGACTCCCTGAAAGTTGCAGTGAAATCGATTCCGAGTTGTCAGACATCGTCAATTCAGGGCTTTCAACCAGGTGAATCTGTTCGAGCCCGTCGTAATTGCCGTCACTGCTCAAATCATACCCGGTTACACGCCGGCTGTGAGCCAGGATCTGATCCTCGTACCAGAGGGGTATGTAAGGCAGATCCCGATGCACCGCTTCGGCGATGTGCCGATAGCGTTCCGCCTGCCCGCTCAGATCCAGGCCGTTGCGGGTTTCATCCAGCCAGGCATCAACCCTGGGGTTACTGTAGCGGCCGCGGTTGGCGCCATTCGGTGGCACCGCATCGGTGGCGAAGATCTCGCGGTAGATGTCCGGGGTGCGCAGTCCCACCCAGGTGAGGCTGTAGAGCTGAAAATTGCCTTGTTTGATGTCACCGAAAAAGGTGCCCCAATCGTAACTGCGCACCTGTACGGAGATGCCCACATCCCGTAACTGGCTCTGAATGATGGTGGCGAGACGCACACGGAAGGGATCACTGGAGGTTTTGTAAGTGAGCCTCAAGGGATGATCCGGGGTATATCCCATCTCCGCCAACAGTGTCCGCGCCTTGTCCGGATCATGGCGGTACCCGGAAAGTACGGTACCGGCCCAATGCCCGGCCGGAAACAGGGATTCAGCCGGTCGGGCGGAACCGCGCATCACCCCCTGGATGATCGCCGCTCGGTCGATGGCATAAGCAATGGCACGGCGCACCTGGAGATTCCCGGTGGCCGGGTCTGCGTAGTTGACTCCGAGATAGGTGAAGTTGCTGCCGGGACGTTGACTGACGACAACCTCATCCCGGCTGCGCAGGTAGGCGGTCAACTCCGGGGACAGATCGCTTTGCAGCAGATCGACCTCACCGCGCAACAGCTTCAGGACCCGGACAGTGGGGTTCTTCACGGCCACCATCTCGAACAACCGGCCATCCCGACGGCGTTGCATTTGGATCCTGCCCGGTTCCGGCCAGGCGCTGAACTCGAAGCCCCCGCTACCCACCGGCCGGGTGGAAAAATCATGACCCGAGCGGATCAGGTCCGCAGGCAGGATATCGAGGGTCAGGTAGGCCGGGAACAGGGGGTCTTCACGCTCGAGTGTGAATTCAACCGTTTGCTGATCCGGGGCATCGACGCTTGATATGAGGCGGAGTGCCGCCCGTTTTGGTGATCCGTTGTCAGGATCCAGCACCTGGCGATAGGTTTCCACCACATCCCATGCATCGAGCATTCGGCCGTGTGCAAAGCTTGCGCGCTCAGAGGTGAGGTGAAAACGATAGTGTTTCGGTGTAATCCGTTCCCAGGTCGCAATACCCGGAACCGGCATACTTCGATCATTGAACTCAACCAGGCGTTGATAGAGCAGCCGGTTGATCCTCTCAGAGGTGGCGTCCGTGGCGAAGCGGGGATCCAGGTTGAGCGGAACGGTCGACAGCGCCATGCGAATCGGTTGTTGCCGGGATTGATGCTGGGAATCCTGGCAGGCACTCAGAAGCGTCAGGGCGCCCCACAGCAGCAGCTGACGCCAGCCGATCATGGCATTACCAGTCGCAAAAGGGATGGGTCACCAGGCTGGCATTGTAATAGCGGATATCCCCGGAGACTTCTTCACCCACCCAATCAGGCATCTCGAATCCTTCACCCTCATGACTCAACTCGACTTCCGCCACGATCAGCCCTTCGTTGGCGCCCAGAAAAAGGTCCAGGTCCCAGACATGTTCAGCAACTCTGACCTTGTAGCGGACCTTGTCGATCACCGCTCCACTGACCAGGTGATCGAGCATCTCCTCAGCATGTTCCATAGGAATCGGATATTCATACTCCCGCCGGCTGATTCCCACCGTGGTGCCCTTGATATTCAGGTTGGCCTGCTCGCCATCCACCCGGACACGCACACTGGCCTGCTCGGTGGTGGCCAGGTAACCCTGTTTGATGGTGGCTTGACTGATCACGCCATTCTTCCAGTTATCATTGATAACCAGGAACTTACGCTCTATTTCTATAGCCATTTATGATCTCTTTTCAAACAATGCGATGGACTCGACATGAGCGGTATGCGGAAACATGTCCATGACGCCTGCGCTCACCAGCCGGTAGCCGTGCTCCCCGACCAGCACCCCGGCATCCCGGGCCAGGGTACCCGGGTAACAGGAGACGTAGACAATCCGCCGGGCACCCAGTCGGGGCAGATGATGCAGCACCTCGAACGCACCACTGCGCGGCGGATCGAGCAGGACCTTGTTGTAGCGGCCCTGCATCCAGGGTTCATGTTCGAGCTCTGCGTATAGGTTGGCGGTGAAGAAGTCGGCATTCCGGATCCCATTGCGACGGGCGTTCTCCCGGGCCCGGGCTACCAGTCCGGCGTCCCCCTCAACACCCACCACCTGCCCTGCACGGCGGGCCAGAGGCAGGGTGAAATTGCCCAATCCGCAGAACAGATCCAGCACCCGGTCCTCTTCGGTCAGTTCCAGCATCTCCACAGCCCGCAGGATCATCTGCCGGTTGATATCGGAATTGACCTGGGTGAAGTCATTGGGCTCGAAGGCCAGAGTCACATCAAAGGCTGGCAACTCGTAGCTGAGTTCCACGTCCTTACCATCCAGGGGTCTGACGGTATCGGGACCGCCCTCCTGCAGGTACACGGCCACCTGGTGCTCCGGGCCGAACCAGGCGAGCCGCTCCAGATCAGCGGAACTCGGTGGCGAAAGCAGGCGAAAGATCAGTACGCAGACCTGGTCGCCCATCGCCATTTCGATCTGTGGCACCTGGTCCCTGATCGACAGCGAACCGATCAATTCCCGGAGGGCTGGCAGCAGCTCACCCACCCGTGGATGCAGAATCGGGCATGTCTCGATGTCGGCGACAAATGAGGAGCTGCGCTCGCGGAATCCCACCAGCACCCCACCCTTTTTCGCCACGTATTTCACTCCCAGGCGGGCCTTGCGCCGATAACCCCAGGCGCTGTCACCCCGTAATGGGTCGAGTACCCGGGCCGGTTCGACCCGACCGATGTGTTTCAGACTGTCGAGCAGGGATTGCTGTTTGGAGCGGATCTGAACCGTCTCATCCAGATGCTGAAGGCTGCATCCTCCGCAGATGCCGAAGGCACTGCAACGGGGCTCCACCCGGTCAGTGGAGGCCTCCAAAACCTCGACCACCCGGCCCTCGTCGTATTTACGCCAGCGGCCGGTGTACTGGAAACGTACCCGTTCCCCGGGCAGCGATCCGTGCACAAAGGTGGCCTTGCCGTCCACATGTGCCACGCCTTTGGCATCATGGGTCAGGGATTCGATTTCAACCTCGACCGGCTCTGCCGGAAGAGGCTTGCGTTTGCGACCGCGGGACATCGTCAGTCGGCCGGGAACACATCGGTGGACAGATACCGGTCACCCCGATCACAAATGATCGCCACGATCACCGCGTGCTCCACCTCGGCTGAGAGCTTGAGCGCCGCCGCAACCGCGCCGCCCGATGAGATCCCGGCGAAAATACCCTCCCGGGCCGCCAGCTGACGGGTGGTCTCCTCGGCCTCCTGCTGCGAGACGTCGATGATCCGGTCTACCCGGCTGGCCTCGTAGATCTTCGGCAGGTAGGCCTCAGGCCAGCGGCGTATTCCGGGTATGCTGGAGCCTTCCATGGGTTGCACGCCGACGATCGTAATGTCCGGATTACGTGACTTGAGATAACGGGAGGTGCCCATGATGGTGCCGGTGGTTCCCATGGCGCTGACAAAATGGGTTACCTGCCCGTCGGTGTCCCGCCAGATCTCCGGTCCGGTGCCTTCAACATGCGCCTGGGGATTATCCTGGTTGGAAAACTGGTCCAGGATCACCCCCTCACCCGCCGCTTCCAGTTCCCGGGCCTTGTCGATGGCGGCCTCCATGCTGCCTTCCTTTGGGGTGAGGATCAGTTCCGCGCCGTAGGCTTTCATCACCGCGCGCCGTTCCACGCTCATGTTCTCCGGCATGATCAGGATCATCCGGTAACCCTTGATGGCCGCGGCCATGGCCAATGCGATACCGGTATTGCCGCTGGTGGCCTCGATAAGGGTATCTCCGGGTTTGATGCTGCCCCGGGCCTCGGCCAGACGGATCATGCTCAGGGCAGGACGATCCTTGACCGAACCGGCCGGATTGTTGCCTTCCAGCTTCACCAGCACGGTATTGGTCGATTCGGGGACCAGACGCTGCAGCCTGACCAGGGGGGTGTTGCCAATAAAGTCTTCGATGGTTTTGTATTGCATGGCGGGGATTCTAACCTGATTGCATGGCCGGTTACATCCGCAGACTCGGGTTGCTGACCCCGGTATGGTTTCGCACCGACACATCCAATGTCCTATGATGAAGTGACCACCCAGGACCTTGATGTTGACCGTTTCCAATCCATGAGCACCCGCTTTTCCCTACCCATCATCGACCAGGCCTGGTTCTCCCAGGCTCAGGAGTTGGGCACTCCCTGCCAGGTACCCGGCATCACTGCTCACCAGGTGCATGAATACCAGGGGTTGCGCTGGCTGCGCCATGAGGATGGGAGTATCCAGTCGATCATATGGCTGGAACGCCCAGACTACCCGGTGTTCGAGTATGTCAGAGGCATGCTGTGTGGATTGTTGTTTCACCCCGCCCCGCAACGCTTGCTCAACCTGGGATTGGGCGCCGGAACCCTGGAGCGCTTCCTGTTGCGTAATTTGACGGACATCACCCTCACCAGCGTTGAACCGGATCGGGATATACAGCGAATGGCCAGGGACTGCTTTGACCTGCCCGGTGAGCATAGCGTCGTGACCCAGTCCGCACAGGACTACCTCAACGGATGCCAAGCCACCTACGACACCATATTCTGCGATATTCACCCGGGACCCGGGGGAAACAACCCGCTGGATGAGGATCGCTTCATGGCCGACCTGGCGCGCGTGCTGGCACCCGACGGCGTGGTCGCCATCAACCTGCTGCCGGAGGATGAAAGGGAGATCGTGCGACTGCTGATGCAGATACGTCGCCACCTGCCCCATATCGCACTCTTCGATGTGCCCCAGCAACAGAACCTGGTCCTGTTCGGGGGCACTTCGGTGCTCTCTGAACCGGAGCTTCTGCTGTCCCGCGCTCGGGCTCACTCCCAGTATGCCGCGCTTGAAGCGCAGCGACTGATTAACGGATTTATTCGGTTACCTTCGGCTCACTCACCCTGAAACCGCAGGTCGATCCATCACCGACATGGCATGACCCGGGTGGTCAGCCCCGCATCAGGGCCTTCATTTCCCGTACCGCCTGATCGAGGCCGGTAAACAGGGCGCGACAGATGATCGCATGCCCGATATTGAGTTCCGTCACACCCTCGATGGCCACGATGGCCTTGACGTTGTGATAGTCGAGGCCATGTCCGGCATTCACCTGCAAGCCGAGTGAATTGCCGTAGCGTACAGCAGCGATGATCCGCTCGAGTTCAGCACGCCGGGTAGTATCCTGGTCCGCATCGGCGTAATGTCCGGTGTGTATTTCCACCACCGGAGCGCCTGCCGCTTTGGCCGCATCGAGTTGTTTCATATCCGCATCGATGAACAACGAAACCCGTACCCCCGCCTCTTTCAGCTCCGAGCAGTAGTCGGTCAGATAATCAAGATTGGCGGCGACATCCAATCCACCCTCGGTAGTCAGCTCTTCCCGTTTCTCCGGCACCAGACAGCAGTCATGGGGACGAAAACGGGTTGCGATGGCCGCCATTTCCGAGGTTGCCGCCATCTCCAGGTTCATCCGGGTCTGCAGGACATCCGCGAGAATTTCCACGTCACGATCCTGAATGTGCCGCCGGTCCTCACGCAGATGCAGGGTGATGGCATCCGCGCCGGCCTGCTCCGCGGTCAGGGCCGCCTGAACCGGCTCCGGATAACGGGTGCCACGAGCCTGACGCAGGGTGGCCACATGGTCGATATTGACCCCGAGCAACATCTCATTGTCTATCATTGCCATTTCCAATCATGATGATACTAAAGTGACTGATGCACTGGTGTAGTGTCGCATACTTAAGCGCGTTTATAGAGGCCTGCACGGGTTTCAAGGCAAGGCGCGCAGGCAATGGTAATCCCTATCCAGGCCATGCCCCAAAGGAAGTGCCCTTGGGGTTGCAACGTGGAGGGTGGTTTGGCGTCACCCTATAAGCGCGTATCAGGATGGGACTCTACATTAGGCTTCAGGGCTTGAAACAGTTCACGACTTTTCAAGGGACGATTTCCCAGGTAGTGCGCCAGCACCCGCCGCATCAGGTGTTTCGCCTCCCGATTTTCCGTCGCATCCAGGACAACCCGGTGATGCAGATTCAGCAAGGTACTCCCCTTGACAGTATTTTCCGGGTTGCTGGAGAGGGCTATCACAGGTCCCTGCTCCACGTGATATTCATATCGCCGATCCGCTTCGACGGGCTGATCCGTATCCGCGGTACGATCCAGCAACAGACCGTAACCCAGTTCCATGAGCATCTGAAGTTCGAACTCCCTGAGACTGCGATCCATGGACTCCTCGCCCGCCAGACGCATCAAACCTTCGGAATAGGCCCGATACAAGCCGGGTGCGGGATCACTGCGGTGAAGCAGGCGAAGCACCAGTTCGTTCAGATACAAACCACAATAGACCCGTTCGCCACTCAATCCGTACGCTCGGCCGTCCGCTTCGGCCTGACTCAGTGTCAACACTTCACCCCGGCCACTGAGACTGACCCGCAGCGGGGTAAAGGGATGCAGTACCATCGCGCGGCTGGACCTGGCGGACTTGACCCCTTTCGCAATCGCCGCTACCCGGCCTTCAGATTCGGTAAACAGTTCCAGCAGGAGACTGCTGTTGCGGTAATCCCGGCGATGGATGACAAAGGCCGGAATCAGATTTGCCCGGATCACGAGCCCCCGCGATCAGTCGCTGTAACCGAGCCGCACCAGGGCGGCCTCGTCACTGGACCAGCTCTTCTTGACCTTCACCCAGACCTCCAGGTGAACCTTGCAGTCGAAAAAGTCCTGCATGGCTTTTCTGGCCTGAGTGGCCACCTCTTTGAGGGCCTGGCCCTCCTTGCCGATGATGATCCCTTTCTGGCCTGGCTTTTCGACCCATATGACCGCATTGATCAGGTAGCGCCCATCTTTCTCCTCAAACCGCTCGATCTCCACTGAAACCGCATAGGGTAGTTCCTTGGCATAGCGCCGTGTCACCTGTTCACGAACCATTTCGGCGGCAAAGAACTTTTCCGGTCGATCGGTCAACTGATCTTCCGGGTAGAAGTTCTCGGCTTCCGGCAGCGCCTGGAGCACCGCAGATTCAAGCTGCGGAAGATTCTGCCCCCTTTTGGCTGAGAGAGGTATGATCTCAAGAAAATCATAGCGGGCGGCCAGTTCGGAAAGATAGGGCAGCAAAGCCTCCTTCTGAGGCACCTTGTCCACTTTATTGACCGCCAGCAGGGTCGGCACCGACTGTTCGCGGATCATCTCCAGAACCTTTTCATCCTCCCGGGTCCAGCGCAGGGCTTCCACCACGAACACCAACACATCCACATCCAGCAGTGCTGTACGGGCAGTACGGTTGAGGTAGCGGTTCATGGCGTTGTCCTGGCGCTCATGGATGCCCGGCGTATCCACATAGATGATCTGACCCTGGCTCAGGGATTTGACCCCGAGGATGGAGTGGCGGGTGGTCTGGGCCTTGTGTGAGGTGATGGCCAGGCGTACGCCGATCAGGGCATTGAGCAGGGTGGATTTTCCCACATTGGGCCGGCCCACAATGGCGGCATAGCCACAACGATTGATGTCTTTACTCATGATTCAATTCCGCCAGCATCTTCATCGCGGCGTCCTGTTCGGCCTTACGCCGGCTGCTACCCTCCCCCTGACTCCTGGTCTGCAGACCGGGAACCTCGCAAAGCACCCGAAACCGTTGATCATGGGGATCTCCGCTGATATCCAGAATGTCATAGCTGGGGAGTTCGATTTTGTTCGCCTGCAGGTATTCCTGCAAGCGGGTTTTTGGATCCTTCTGGGACTGCTGGGGATTGAGCTGATCCACCCTGGGCAGAAAGGTCGTGAGAATCATCTCCCGGGCTGCCGGGTATCCCCCATCCAGGTAGATCGCGGCAATCACCGCCTCGACACTATCGGCAAGTATGGAGTCGCGCCGATGCCCCCCGCTTTTCAGTTCACCCTGTCCTAAGCGGAGATAATCACCCAACTTGTACTGGCGTGCCACTTTGGCCAGGGTATCCCGTTTCACCAGGGCGGAGCGCAGGCGGCTCAACTGCCCCTCCGTGGCATTCTCAAAGTGATGAAACAGAACATCCGCAATGACAAACCCGAGCACGGCATCACCCAGATATTCAAACCGCTCATTGTTTTTGCCCCCAAAACTGCGATGGGTCAGGGCCTGTATGAGTAATTCGGGATCTCGGAAGCGGTAGTCCAGATCCCGGGAAAGTTTGTCATAATCCGGCTTCAATTCGCTGTCAGCTCAACCGATTCGTCAAAGGTCATTACGATCGCGGCGTTGTAGATAATATGCCTGCGTTCTTCATAGGCAATTCGAATCGTGGTTTTGGACTTGTCCCGCTTGATGGTGATGCTATCGCCGTCCAAGGTGCGGATATTATTGATATCCAGCCGGTTGAGAATTGTGTTTTTCAGTTCCCGTACGGATTTACGTGCAGCGAAAGGCTCTGTTTTCAGCGACTCGAGAATCGATTTGACCGCATAGTTCTCGATATATACGGGCGCCACCTTGATACCAACCAGCGTCAAAAAACCGGCCACAATCAGTATCACCACCCAACTGATCAGGGTGAGCCCTTGTTGTCTCTTTCTAGATTGCATCATCATCCCTCGCGTAAAGTGTGCCTGAACCGGGTTATCGGCAGGATCGTCGAATCAGTTAACAGGCCGCTCAAATTTTACTCAAATGCCGCGTTTCAATGGTGAAACTCTCCTCAGAAAAGCACATTTCATGGCAGTTCGCAGCCTTTGAGCAGGTAACAACCACCCGTTAATCGATTCCCTTGCCAATCCGCTCCCAGGCGATTGGAGGAAAACTCTCGATATTGGAATCCCAGTTCATCCAGATGCCGAACGCCTTGCCGACCAGATTGCCTTCCGGTACGAAACCCCAACAGCGGCTGTCGTTGCTGTTATCCCGATTGTCACCCATGACAAAATACTGACCTTCGGGGACCTTTACCGGTCCCTGGCGCAGCACCTGGCAACCCAGGGGCAGGTCCGGCGCATAGGGGTTGATCAGAATGCTGTGCTCCACGCCATCCAGGTTTTCGATGGCCACCATGGCGCCGTTCATCTGCGCACTGGTTCCGATACCCGTGTACTGGCCGACCGGGGTCTGGGGCATGGGCTCCCCGTTCACGAACACGGTCTTGTTATGGTAGAAAATGGTATCACCCGGCAGTCCGATGACCCGCTTGATGTAATCGACCCCAGGCTGTTTTGGATAACGGAAAACCACGGGATCCCCTCGTTGAGGCTCACCCAGTTCTATGACCTTGCTGTTGAGCACCGGCAAGCGAATGCCATAACTGAACTTGTTGACCAGGATGAAGTCACCCACCAGCAGGGTCGGCATCATCGAACCGGAGGGAATGCGGAACGGCTCAACCAGGAAGGATCTCAAAACGAGCACGATGAAGATCACCGGAAAAAACGATTTCGAATACTCGACGATCAACGGTTCCTTAACGCCCTCCTCTCCGATTTCCAGGCCTTCGGCGTCATCGGGTATTCGCGCTTTGCGCTTGTTGGCGAAGAAAACACTGTCAAGCAGCCAGATGCCGCCTGTAAGGGCACTGGCAATGACGAGAAATGTTGGAAAATCGAAATTCATGGCTTACCCGCTTCCTCTGATGCTTGCGTATTGTTGTGATTGCGAATGTCTATCCATCCCCGACTCGTGGAGACCCCTGCTCCGGAAGCATCCCGAATCCGGGGAGCCGAAATCAGCAATAACCTGATCTCCGGAAACCCACCCAACAGACCATCCGAAGCTCCATTCCACATCCACACAGCCTGCTAATTATCCTTACCGACCTGAAGTACGGCAAGGAACGCATCCTGTGGAATCTCGACCTTGCCGACCTGTTTCATGCGTTTTTTACCCGCCTTCTGCTTCTCGAGCAGTTTACGCTTGCGGGTGATGTCGCCCCCGTAGCATTTGGCGGTGACGTTCTTGCGCAACGCCTTGACCGTGGTGCGGGCAATGATCTTGCTGCCGATCGCCGCCTGTATGGCTACTTCGAACATTTGCCTGGGAATGAGTTCTTTCATCTTCGAGGTCAGGTCCCGACCGCGGAACTGGGCCTGGTCACGATGTACGATCAGCGACAATGCATCGACCCGCTCCCCGTTGATGAGAATATCCAGCTTTACCAGGGGGGCAGCCTGAAAATGGGTGAATTCATATTCAAACGAGGCGTATCCCCGGCTGACCGATTTCAGGCGATCAAAAAAGTCCAGCACCACCTCGTTCATGGGCAGCTCGTAACTGAGCTGGACCTGCCCGGCCAGATACTGCAGATTCTTCTGCGTGCCGCGCTTTTCGATGCACAGGTTGATCACGTTCCCCAGATAGTCCTGGGGCACCAGGATGGTGGCCACGATGATCGGCTCACGCACCTCCAGCAGCTTGGCAGGATCAGGGAGTGCCGCCGGGTTCTCGATATGAGTGACCTCCCCGTCGGTCTTCACGATCTCATAAACCACCGAGGGTGCGGTGGTGATCAGATCGAGATCGTATTCCCGTTCCAGGCGTTCCTGCACGATCTCCATGTGCAGCATTCCCAGGAAGCCGCAACGAAAACCGAAGCCCAGCGCCTGGGAGACCTCCGGCTCATAATGCAGCGCTGCGTCGTTCAGGCGAAGTTTCTGCAAAGCGTCACGGAGGTCTTCATAATCATCGGAGGTGACAGGATAGAGCCCCGAAAACACCCGCGGATGCATCTCCTTGAACCCTGGCAGCGCCTTCTCAGCCTGACGATTTTCCAGGGTGATGGTATCCCCCACCGGGGCGCCGTCGATCTCCTTGATACCCGCGATCACGTAACCGACCTCTCCGGCCCGCAACTGGGATTTGTCGAATTGCTTGGGGGTGAACACCCCTACTTTTTCAACCTGGAATACCCGCCCCGTGGACATGACCCGCATCTTGTCTTTGGGCTTGATGGTCCCGTTCATCACCCGGATCAGCGAGATCACCCCGACGTAGGAGTCGAACCAGGAGTCGATGATCAGCGCTTGAAGCGGTGCCTCGGAGTCCCCGGCCGGTGGCGGTATCGTAGCCACCAGCTGTTCCAGGAGTTCGCCGATACCCAAACCCGTTTTGGCACTCACCCGGATGGCGTGAGAGGCATCCAGACCGATGATCTCTTCGATCTCCTGGATTACCCGCTCCGGCTCGGCAGAAGGCAAATCGATCTTGTTGAGGACCGGCAGCACCTCCAACCCCTGTTCGATGGCGGTGTAGCAGTTGGCCACACTCTGCGCTTCCACGCCCTGGGCCGCATCCACCACCAGCAGGGCGCCCTCACAAGCGGCCAGGGAGCGGGAAACCTCGTAGGAAAAGTCCACATGCCCGGGTGTGTCGATGAAGTTGAGCTGGTAGGTCTGTCCGTCCTGGGCATGATAGTCGAGGGTCACACTCTGGGCCTTGATGGTAATGCCCCGCTCACGTTCGAGATCCATCGAATCGCAGACCTGATCAGCCATCTCCCGATCACTCAACCCACCGCAGGTCTGGATAAAGCGGTCCGCAATGGTGGATTTGCCATGATCGATATGCGCGATGATGGAAAAATTTCGAATATGTTGCAGGTCAGCCATAGCGCTCTTGATTCTACCCGAAAAAAGAGAAACGCCCCGGGCTGGGGCGTTTCAACGATTCTTTGATGCCACAAATGTCGGATTTCAGTTGAGGATCCGGCTTGCGGGTCGTCCCGGAATATCCTGTCCGCGACTCGAGACGCGACACATCGGTGGAATCATACCAAATCATCTGCCCTGCAAATAGCTCAGAAGCCGTTTTGGATCAAGGTAATACTCGCTCAAACAATGCCCCTGCCCATCCAGCAGCAGGGGTATACGGTGGCCGTATCGAGCCTTGAGCGCCACATCCCGGTCGATATCGACCTCGATCAACTGTAACTCAAACGACTCCAGATACTCGCCCAGGGCATCCCGCATGTCCTCACACAGGTGGCAGCCATCCCTATGGTAGAGGGTGAGTTTGAGGTCCCTGTTTATCACGACATTCCGCGAATCCACGCGCTTCAGGGTTACCCGGCAGGCACCCGCAGCGCCAGGAAGATCGGTCCTGTTTCCCGGTAAACCAGCAAGGCCACGGTTTTGTCCGCAGGCAGTTTCTTGATCAGCTTATTGAACTGCTCCACGTTTTCGACATTCGTGTTGTTCACCATGGTAATCACATCACCGGGCTGAACCCCCGCCTCACGGGCCGCCGGTCCGGTCACCGAATCCACCAGAACGCCTTTCCCGGCGGGCAGACTGAGCTGCTCCCTCAACGGGTCAGGAATTTCAGAGACCATCATTCCGAGACGGTTCTCCGAAACCCTGGGCGCGGGTTTGGGTGTCATCGCGATTTGTTCCTGATCCGGCAGTTCTCCGATATTGACCCGGATCTTGATGATTTTTCCGTTACGCAGAATCTCCAGTTCACTGGCCTTGTTGACGTCACTTCTTCCGACCAGGGGAGGCAGTTCCGATGAGGTTCTGATCGGCACGCCGTTGAATCCGAGAATCACATCACCCACCTTTACGCCGGCCGCCTCGGATGGGCTGTCAGGCAACACCCGGGCGATCAGCGCACCTCGGGGCTGATCCATACCGAAGCTCTCCGCCAGATCGCTGGTTACATCCTGAATCAACACACCCAGCCAGCCCCGGGTGACATGACCCCGGGTTTTCAACTGGTTCGCCACATTCATGGCCATTTCGATGGGTATGGCGAAGGAGAGTCCCATGAATCCTCCCGAACGGCTGTAGATCTGGGAGTTCACTCCAACCACTTCACCCTGCATGTTGAACAGGGGTCCCCCGGAGTTACCGGGATTGATCGCCACGTCCGTCTGAATGAAGGGCACATAATTTTCACTCGGCAGACTGCGTCCTTTGGCACTCACGATACCCGCGGTCACCGAATGATCGAAGCCAAACGGAGACCCGATCGCCAGCACCCATTCACCGACCCTGAGGGCTTCGGAATCGCCAATCGTGACCACTGGAAGATCACTGGCATCGATCTTTATCAGCGCGATATCGCTGCGATCATCCCGCCCCACGACATCGGCCACGAACTCACGCCGGTCGTTCATACGCACCAGGATCTCATCGGCATCGTCCACCACGTGGTTGTTGGTCAGGATATAGCCATCCTCCGATATGATGAAGCCGGAGCCCAGCGACTGCTTTTCCGCCTCCTCTTCCGGCATCCGGAAGCCGTGGTTACCAAAGAAACGCCGCATCAGGTCACTCAATGGGCTGTCTTCGGGCAGATCCTGCAAATCCGGTACATTGAAAGGCATCATGCCCCTTCCGCTGACAGTATGTTTGGTGCTGATATTCACAACGGCGGGTGCATTCTGCTCCGCCAGATCGGCAAAGTCCGGTAACTCCAGCGCATGCGCCGATATCGCCATCAGCCAGCCCAGGCAGATCAGTACAACATTGTTGGAAAGCTTATTCAGATGTTTCATGAAATGACTCCCGATGGGATTGGGGTGTGCACAGCCCGGGATAGCTGTTGCAGGGCATAATGCGGGAAAGGATGAACAAGAACCGATTCAGACAAAGCCCACCTTGGTCTGACCTTCCCGACGAAGGATCACTGCCTGATAATCCGGATCGTTCTGCCTGTTTCGGGAAAACCGCTGGAGTAACCAGAATCCAGCTGCGAGGCCGAACAGCCCACCGATGATCTGGGGCAGTTCACCGTCTGTGGAAAGGTAATCACGAGCCCAAAAATCAACGATAATCGCACCAGCGATCATACCCAGGATCGGCATCAGATAGGCCAGCAGGGAGAGTTTTACCAGAGCCTGTTCCTGCACCCCGATGATCACCTGCTCACCAGGACGCACATCCAGGGTGTTGAGGACACGCAACTGGTTGTCATTGCGCTTGAACAGTCCCGCCAGCACTGAGGTGCTGCAACTGCCGGAGCTCTGACAGGAGCCGCAGGCAGCGCGTTGCTGGGTCTCAACCACAGCAAAACCACCCTCGACGCGGAGGACCCGGGCATTCTCCTCAATCATGGGTGGGATTGAGCTGCATACCCTGGACGATGCCAAGAATGGTGACGGCGGGCACCTCTCCCACTGCGGTTACCTGATAACCCTGTACCTGACCGCCCCAGGCGTTGACCGCACCAAGGCGGGAGACCCCGCTGAACGCCTCATCACGGGATTCCGGCTCTACGAATACAGACAGGGAACCCAAACCATCACTGAATACATACTGTTCGATCGGAGTTTCGTGCCCGGCATCGTGCAGCAGATGCTGCATGCTCAGGCGAAATCCCGGGGGCAACCGGGTAAAATGCCAACGGCTGCCTGACGCCTCGGAGATGTCGACGCTCTCCCCCTCGTGGCTTTTCAGACGGTAGGTGTAGAGTGACTCCCGTTTGTGGATGTCACCGATTTCGGCCACCCCGATCTGCAGATCGGTGAACAGGGTCTGCTCCACCGGTTCCGCCTTTTCGTTCATCAGATCCGATTTCAGGGGTAATCCGCTTGCGATATCCAGATAGAACCGGTAGCCATATCGCAGACGGTCATTAGGCATGATCATCACTACCTGGGCCGGCCGGTCGGTCATGCGGGTCTGTCCGGCCTTGCGAAAGGTGTAGTGATCCTCAAGCTGCTGCAGATCCTCGGGCAGGATATTGAGAAATTTGGAGCTCGGCGAACGGCGGTCAATGGAGACTTCATTCGCCTCCGGCATGACACAGGTCACCGTTTCATCATCCCGGATCACCTCGCGGGGTGTGCCGTTGAGGGATACCAGACTCTCGCGAACCCGGTCGCCATCGACCGCATGGGCAATCTTCATGATCTCCAGCTGGTTGTCATGAAGGAACACGAAGGTACCCTGGTAATTGAGTTTCTGCACCGCCTCCATCATGCGTTCCAACCACTGCTTGGCGGTGCGTTCCTCATCGGCATGCAACTGGGGCACGACGGTCAGTAACATCAGACTGCTGAGCAGGAGACGGCCAAAAACCCCGGGCGTAGACAGTAGACTCATCCGCGAACTATCCACTACTGCTTGTTTTCATCGTAACTGACGAAATTGGCAAACGGCATGATGCCCTTCATATTGTTCGTTGGTGACAACTCCTGGTGATTCACCAGGTAGGCATTGAGTCGTGATTCCACTTTTGGCTGTTTGAGCAGCTCCCAGCGGGTACCGTTGTCCGCTACATACAGGGTCTGGGGACTCGCTGTCTGGGTGGCCGCCACATTCTGCTGGGGCATGTCGGAACCTTCGGGATTGATCATCTGCGGCACCATCACCACCGCAGCGGCAGCCAAAGATGCAGCGACAGCCACCCCGGTGTAGGTGTGTTTGCGCTTCGCCGTGTGACGCCGGAGCGCGGCCGGGGCGATCACAACGGGTTCGTCCTGGATACGTTCACTGATCGCCTGAGCCAGACCCGGGGCGATCTGCCCGCCGGTTTCACCGCGCATGACATCGCCGATCAGATGGTAGTGGGACCACTGTTCACGGCTCGACGCATTAATTGACAACTTCTTGATTTCCATTGGTATTTCGTTCAATGGAATCTCATCATCCACGAGTGCGGAAAGTCTTTCAAGCTCTTGCTCAGTCATTTTCAGATGCCTGATGTTAGGGTTTCAGTAATGGGCTCAGTTTCTTGTCAATCGCTTCCCGAGCCCGGAAGATTCGGGATCGCACGGTACCCACGGGGCACTCCATGGCATTGGCGATCTCTTCATAGCTCATTCCCTCGAGCTCCCTCAACACAATGGCGGTTCTCAGATCTTCGGGCAGATCGTCAATCGCCTTTTGAACCGTCTGTGAAATCTCTTCCGTCAGTACGAGATTCTCAGGAGTTCCTGTCTCCTTTAGACGGATGCCGACGTCCATTTGTTCAGCCATTTCCGCCTCGACGTCATCCGACGGCGGACGACGCCCCTGCGCCACGAGGTAGTTCTTTGCGGTGTTGATGGCAATGCGGTACAGCCAGGTGTAGAAAGCACTGTCACCACGGAACTTGGGTATCGCCCGATAAGCCTTGATGAAGGCCTCCTGGGTGACGTCCAGCACCTCGTGAGGATCACGAATGTAGCGGGAGATCAGATTGGTGATCTTCTGCTGATATTTCAACACCAGCAGGTCAAACGCCTTCTTATCACCTTGTTGGACTCGGGCTACGAGTTCCTGATCGATTAACCGCTCGCCCATCCGGGCCGATACCTCCTCGCGACGGGCACATCCAGTGCACAGTCCCATTGACAGTCTAGGTTTGGAATAGTTCTCGCAAATCCCACATCCATTGATACATATCATTTACCGGCTTCATTGGTTCAACCAGATTCCAATTTCCGCTAGGATGCAGGTGTACTTTACACGCCTCGGCGTTGTTTCAGTTCAAAGGACATTATCGCCATAAACGACCTAACCCCGCAATATGACTACTGAATACCTCCACGACGTTCTGATTATCGGCAGCGGTGCCGCCGGCCTGAGCCTCGCGCTGCGCCTGGATGAGCGCCTGAAAATAGCCGTAATTTCCAAGAAAGAGCTGGAGGAATCCAACACTTACTACGCCCAGGGTGGCATTTCGGTGGTTCTGGATGAGGCAGACAGTATCGCATCTCACGTCAAGGACACCCTGATCGCAGGTGCCGGTCTGTGCGATGAGGAAACCGTGCAACTGGTGGTGGAGAACGGGCGCCAGAACATCGAATGGCTGCTCAAGGGTGGCGTGAATTTCACCCGGGATGACAGTTCCGCCAGCAGTGGCGGCTATCACCTGACCCGTGAAGGCGGCCACTCCCATCGACGGGTCATACACGCGGCGGATGCCACAGGGCGGGAGGTCGAGACGACGCTCCATACCCAGGTAATGTCCCGACCCAACATTGACATCTATGAACACCATATCGCGGTTGACCTGATCACCAGCGAACGGACCAGCGACAAGGCGCAAAAGCAGTGCTACGGCGCCTACATACTTGACCACAAGAGCAATCAGGTCGCGACCTTCAAGGCCCGTTTTGTGGTGCTGGCAACCGGTGGGGCAAGCAAGGTCTACCTCTACACCAGCAATCCGGACGTCTCCACCGGAGACGGAATCGCTATGGCCTGGCGGGCGGGCTGCCGGGTGGCCAACATGGAATTCATTCAGTTTCACCCGACCTGCCTGTACCATCCCGAGGCGAAAAGTTTTCTTATCTCCGAGGCAGTGCGGGGGGAAGGCGGCCATCTGATCCTGCCTGATGGCAGCCGTTTCATGGAACGCTTCGACCCGCGCCAGGAACTGGCGCCCCGGGATATCGTTGCCCGGGCCATCGACCATGAAATGAAGCGCATCGGCGCCGATTGCCTGTATCTCGATATCAGCCATAAACCCGCGGCATTCATCCAGGAGCACTTTCCCACCATCTACCAGCGCTGCCTCGAATTCGGCTTCGACATGACGCGTCAGCCGATCCCGGTGGTGCCGGCCGCCCACTACACCTGCGGGGGCATCATGGCCGATCACCAGGCACGCACCGATGTGGCGGGCCTGTACGCGATCGGCGAATGCGCCTATACCGGGCTGCACGGCGCAAACCGCATGGCAAGTAATTCCCTGCTCGAGTGTCTGGTATTTGCGGATCTGGCCGCCAAGGACATCCACACCCTGGCAGAAGACACTCCCGAACCTCCAACCATTCCCCCCTGGGACGAGAGCCGGGTCACCGAACCGGACGAAGAAGTGGTGGTATCCCACAACTGGGATGAACTGCGTCACTTCATGTGGGACTACGTGGGCATTGTCCGCAGCAACAAACGGTTGGTGCGGGCACGCCGGAGAGTGGACCTTTTACAACGGGAAATCGTCGAGTACTACAGCAATTTCCGGGTCAGCATGGACCTGCTTGAACTGAGAAACCTGGTCGATGTGGCGGATATGATCATCCGCTCGGCCCAGTGTCGTCGGGAGAGTCGCGGACTGCATTTCACCATAGACTTTCCCTACCCCGACGACCGGGTACAGAAAGCACCCACGATCCTCATTCCGGAGTCCTACTCCCCCTTCTGAGCGCCCCGCCCGAATCACGCCCCTATCGGGCTCAAGGCTCCTGACTGGAGGCTTGCTTGGTAAAGCGAAGGGTTCCCAGAATTATTCGCAGGCGACGCAGCTGATCCCCGGGTAGCGCATCCCGGAACACCACCAGGCCGGGTCGCCCCCGGCGTTGTGGCAAGTCAAACCGTAAAACAATCACCCAGGGGCTGACAAAACTGTCTCCCCGCAGGCGTGCCTTACGCTGTCGACCATTTTCCATGACAAGTCTGCACCAGCCACTGGCCGTCAGGGTCACCCGGACAACCCGATGCGGTGAAACCATCTTGGATCGTCGATAGCTGAACACACCGCTGAATAACAGCAATGCCAGTATCGCCAGTTCCGTAAGCCTGGAAAATCCGGCACTGAATATCGCTACGGCAGAACCCAGATAGAGCGCTGACCACCAACCTGCTTGCAGTCGGGAGAATTCTGGCGCAATGCTCAGAGGGGGAAGATTATTGCTCATGGGTATCGCCTCCTTGCGACACAGAACTGAAAATCGGGTTTATAGATCGCCGCTGTCAGGGAGTGTGGAAATGGAAAAACTCACTGTCCCCGCTTCAACTCCCCCGCCCTTCATCATAGCTCAGCGGGTTTAATTCAATACGCACCAGCAGACCGTGAAGTTTCGTGGAGCGCTCGAAGTTTATGGTCCCTTCATAGAGTTGTACCACATCGTTGACAATCGCCAACCCCAGGCCGTGTCCGTCAACAGATTCGTCCAGCCTGCGCCCCCTCTGGGTCAGAAGTTCAATGGCATCATCCGCAAGTCCTTCGCCATCGTCTTCAACCATGATCCGTAATCCCCGGGTACCCGATACATGACAATGCACCTGGCTGTGTGCCCATTTGCAGGCGTTGTCGAGCAGGTTTCCCAAAAGTTCCAGGATATCCTCCCGGTCACCGAAAGGGTTCGGCTCACCTTCGATGCTGCAGTCAATCTTCAGTTGACGATCCCGATAGATCTGTCTGAGGGCATGTAGCAGATCCGGCAGATCCTGTCTGGCATCGAACCGTTCGCTGAGTGTTTTACCTCCCGCAAGACGCGCCCGCCGCAGCTCCCGATCCATTAATACCCGGATGCGTTCAACCTGCTCATGTGCCTGACGCAAACCCGGGTCCTGGCTCGCCGCCTGATCAATATGCCGGGTCAGCAGATTCAAGGGTCCCTTGAGCGCATGCGCGAGATTGCCCAGCGCATTGCGCGAACGCTGATTGCGGCTCGATAACAGACGCAACAGATGATTCACCTCATTGACCAATGGCATGAATTCCGTGGGAACATCCTCACGCAACAGCTGTTCCTGACCAGAAGTCAGATTCTGGACATCCTGCCGCAACGGCCTGAGACGGCGGAAAGCTCCCCTCACCACCATACCCTGCAGAATCAACAGCAACATCAGACCTGCCAGGGCGAGCAGGGCAAAATGCTTCAGAAAACGGTCTCGCTGCTCCTTGAGTGGTTGCAGATCCTCCGCCACCGCAAGTGTCAGATCCGCTCCCTGTTTACGGTAACCCCGGGTCCAGACCAGTAGATTTTGACCGTCCGGGCCGGGCAAATGATAACGCTGGGCTTCACCCGCAGGCATTCGCGGCACCTGCAGCTTGAAATCCCAGAGGGAGCGGGAGGCCACCTCCTCGCCGTCGGCACCGAGCATCAGGTAGTAGTGACCGGAATAGGGTCTATGGTAGATCTGATTGATCTTGGCCGAAGCCACACTCACACCCTGACCCAGATCCGTAGCCCCCAGAATGGCCTCCGCATCGTGTTCCAGGCGGGATGCGATGAAATCTTCGGTCAGGCGTTCAACCGATCCTGCACCAAACAGCCAAAGGAGAATGATCAGCAGTATGAGACTGATGGTAAGCCCCGCCTGGAGGCGAAATTCCAGAGAATTAACCCGCTTCGAGTCCGACAAAGACATACCCCTGGCCACGCCGGGTCTCTATGGTCTGTTTGCCCAGTTTATCCCGCAAGCGTCGGATATAGACCTCGATCAGATTACTGTCACGATCGAAGTCCTGTTCGTAGACATGTTCGGTCAAGCGGGTCTTGGAGATGATTTTACCCTGATTCAAAAGAAAGCAGCGTAGCAGTCGAAACTCTGTGCCGGTCAGTTCGATGCGTTGCTGTGTCGGCAGGATCACCTGTTGACGTTCCTCGTCGAGTTCGAGCCCCCCCGCCTTGAGGCGATTACCGAGCATATCGTGACTGCGCCGGATCAGCGCCCGGACGCGCAGCACCAGTTCCTCGGTATGGAAGGGTTTGCCCAGATAGTCGTCCGCACCCGCCTTGAACCCGGCCACCCGTTCATGCCAGGCATCCCGGGCCGTCAGGATCAATACCGGGGTCTGGATTCCCTTCCGCCGCCAGTTCTCCAGCACCTCCAGACCGGAACGCTGGGGCAATCCCAGATCAAGGATGATGAGATCGTAGTTCATCTCATCCCCCATGAATTCGGCTTCCACGCCCTGGCTTGCATGGTCAACCGCAAATCCCTCCTGCTCCAGATCCTGTTTCAGGGAATCACTGAGCAGCTGATCGTCTTCAACCAGTAACAGGCGCATGTTTCAGTCCTCTCTGTCCTGGTTAAGTACACGACCGTCGTGTGCATCCACCTTGAACTCCCAGACCCGTCCCTGATCGTCCAGCAGTTCGATCTCGTAGACATAGCGGCCATGTTTTTCCTCGAATTCCAATTCAAGTACCCGACCTTTTTGCAGTTTACCGACCTGGGAGAGTATCTCCGGCAGGGGCAGGATAACGCCCTGCTCAGTCAGGCGTCGCGCCTCATCATGGGCATCTTCACCCGCAATGACCCACTGCACCTGAACGATCATCAGAAACAGAATCCCGATTCGCCAATCATTCATGACAGCTAGGGCCTGTTAACACTCATCCAATACGCCCTGCTGAGGCTGATTTTGCGTCCAGCAAGGCAGAATGAGCGTGGTGTAGCCCAGCTACATGAGCGAATGGTAAGGTCGCTGGACGCAAAATCAGCCTCAGCCCCCCTAAGAAATTTCAAAAAAGGGATTGGACCTGAAAAAGCGCCACGACCCGTTGCTCGTCGCTCATTTGGAATAACCAAACTTCTCTCCTCGCGCCTTGATGGGCGTTTTTTCAGGTCCAACAGGTCGTATTGGATGAGTGTTAACAGGCCCTAGTATACCGGTTCAGTCATCCCAACGTCCCACCCCGGGAACTCGTATATCACGCTCATCATAAAACCCCTGCATCGCCCGGGTGTGGCAGGTGTCGCAGTTGCTGAAGGAGATATCAGGATTGGGGTGGCGTTGAATATAGGCGGCAATCCCATCATGTTCATGGCGAAAGAACGCAGTTTCCGTCACCCTTTCCGGCTTCGGTGCATAGCGTAGCGACCACATGACTTTGTTGGGTATTTCCCGGTTCATGGCATCGGCTGCATTGGCAGTCAGGTAGGCGAGAATTGAGCGTTGTGACGCTTCGTCCATCTGCGCATTGTCACCAAAATGATCGTCCAGACGGTTCATGACACCGATCCAGGAGGCTGACGGCAGAAAGCCGGGTTGATAGGGA
Organism: Candidatus Thiodiazotropha sp.; assembly: GCA_040506775.1. GTDB lineage: Bacteria > Pseudomonadota > Gammaproteobacteria > Chromatiales > Chromatiaceae > Thiodiazotropha. Next base: position 245,730 of record JBEVWC010000002.1, on the reverse strand, counting down.
AAATGGCAGCTGCCGCACTCTTCCTGATAAAGGGCGCTTTCCCGGGTTTCAACCGGTGCGACCGGTGAACCGAACCAGCGGGACCAGTAGCCTTCATGTTCATCCCCGTCACGGTCCGCCAGGGCGACTCCAATACCCAGGACAAGGGGCGCTGAGACCAGCAGAACTATTATGGATTTCGAAACTTGCATGATGATCTCCTCGTTTACTGTTGCTGAAGAAAGCGCAGGATGTCGCCTTTCTCCTGAGCCGTGCAGGCGCGGCCCCAGGTCCATTCGCAATTACGCTTGAACCACTTCTCGATTTTTCGAGCATCAGCCAGACGCTTGGGATTGACTGAAGGTGCCATCGGATCGATTGAGCGACCGGTCTTGATGTGCTTTCCGGGTTGAGTCAGCTGCTCGCCATGGCAGTCCTGACAGGATCGCTGCGCGACACCCTGTTCCACCGTGACCTTGCGCGCCCAGGCCAGAGCACCGCTTTGCGCATCAAAGTTCCGGGCACCCTCCGTTTCATAAGCCGCCAGACGATCGGTCACGCTATCTGCATGGCCCAGCATTGGTAAACACAGACACAGTCCCAGCAGCAGAATCTCTTTTTTCATCTTGTTATCTCTCTCAGCCGGCTTTGCGGCCTGTGAACATCGACCGCACCAGATTCTCCCGGTGCAGCAGGGAACCCAGCGCCACTCCCCCCAGATGCACAAACACCAGGATCAGCGTGACGTGGGCACAAAACTCGTGCACTTCCTCGAAGAACTCACTGCCATAGCTCGCCTGGTGGCGATAAAACTCCACTAGCGGACCCATCCCTTCGGCACCATAGGCCAGCAACCCGCTCACCACAGTGAGTGTCAACATGACAATCAAGGCCATGATCATCGCCCCGCCCGCCGGGTTGTGCCCCAGGGTGCGCTTAGCCTTGAGTCGCACGAGGTCTTTGAGGTAGGCGATCACTACAGTGGGGGGTTTGACGAAATCCGAAAAACGGGCGTGACGGGTTCCGATCAGACCCCAGACCAATCGCACGGCCAGTAATCCGGCGATGAGGTATCCTGCATAGGCGTGCACGGACATCAACTCATCTTCGGTCAGCCAGGCAACGATGAATGCGCTCACCAGGGTCCAGTGAAAAATCCGCACCAGTGGATCCCAGACCTTGATCTCTGTATGTGACTTCATGGGTTGTGTCCTGTGATGATCGAGTTACCGACAAGCATGACAGGCCAAAATGAATCCAAACTGAAAAAGCCGGATTACAGGTGTGGAGGATTTAGAGCAGAGGATTCAGCGGAATTGTCCGGGGACGCTCAATGAGAGGCTGTTGAGACAACCATTACCAGGAAGCCGTGTGCTGATGCTTGACTCGGGAGTGTCAGGCTCCAAGCGACAGGTGCATTGCCGCTGAAAAGCCGACGTGGCATGGAGTGATAACGGGAAATGAAACGTTTACAAACTTCAGCCCGGTTGCACGACCCGGGCTGAAGTTTCCTGATCTCAGGATATGCAGAGTAGATTGTTCAGGTCACCTTCAACTGCAGCATCTCTTCACCTTCCTCATCTGAGAGATGCACGGCGCAGGCGATACAGGGATCGAAACTATGAATGGTGCGCAGGATTTCAACCGGCTGTTTTGGATCATACAGCTGATGGTTGTCCTGCAGCGCCGCTTCATAGGCACCGGGCTTACCCGAGGGATCACGGGGTCCCGCATTCCAGGTGCTGGGCACCACGGCCTGATAGTTTGCGATCTTTCCGTCCTCGATCACAATCCAGTGACCCAGGGCCCCGCGCGGGGCTTCCATGAAACCGACACCCCGGCACTGGCTTGGCCAACTGGAGGGCTCCCAAAGGGCTTCGTTGAAGGTCCTGATATCCCCGGCCTTGATGTTCGCGACAAGCTGGTCGTACCAACCCTGCATGGCATCGGCGAGCAGTTTGGTCTCAAGGGTCCTCGCAGCAGTCCGGCCAAGTGTCGAGAACAGGGCCCGGGTCGGCAGGTCCAGGGTGCTGAGGGTCATTTTCACCAGATCCTGGGTCTGCTCGTGTCCCTTGGCAAACAGGGTCAGAACCCGCGCCAGCGGCCCGACTTCCACGGGGACGCCTTTCCAGCGGGGTGCCTTGAGCCATGAGTAGGCCTCTTCCACGTTCAGGTGTTCATATGGCGGCTCTGGTCCGGTGTAGTTCAGGGTGGTCTCGCCATCGTAGGGATGCAGGCCCTGATCCTTGCCACCGCTGTATTCATACCAGGAGTGACTGATGTGCTCCTGTATCTCGTCCGCGCTGTTCAGATCCAGGGGATGTACGGTGGAGAGATCACGGTTGAGTATCACGCCACTTGGGAAGAAGAAGCTGTCCGGGTCATCCATGGATGTGGCGGGCAAATCCCCGTAGCACATGAAATTACCCAGACCTTCACCCCGCTCACCCCAATCCTTGTAGAATCCGGCCACCGCGAGAGTATCCGGCACATAGACCTGGTCGGTGAACTCGCGCATCTTGTTGATCACATCCTGGACCTGAGCCAGCTTTTTGGAGTTGATCGCCGAATCGGAATTGAGATCAATCGCTGAGGCAACACCACCCACGAGGAAATTCGGATGGGGGTTCTTGCCACCAAAAATGGCGTGCAGCTTAACCACATCCCGCTGCCAGCTGAGAGCCTCGAGGTAGTGAGCCACCGCCATCAGGTTGGCCTCCGGGGGCAGCTTGTAGCTCGGATGTCCCCAGTACGCCTTGGCGAAGATACCCAGCTGACCGGCATCGACAAATCCCTTGAGCTTCTTCTTCACATCGGAAAAGTAGCCTGGGGAGGCCTTGGGCCAGTTGCTGAGCGACTGGGCCAGGGCAGCGGTCTGACCCGGATCGGCAGACAATGCGGAGACCACATCGACCCAATCCAGGGCGTGCAGATGATAGAAATGCATCACATGATCGTGGATATACTGAGCCCCGATCATCAGGTTGCGGATCAGCTGTGCATTGTGCGGAATCTTGTAATCGAGGGCGTCCTCAACGGCTCGCACCGATGCAATGCCATGCACCAGGGTGCATACCCCGCAGATGCGTTGTGCGAAGGCCCAGGCATCCCTCGGGTCCCGCCCTTTGAGGATGATCTCAATACCGCGCACCATGGTTCCTGAGGAATAGGCACTGGCGATCTGGTCACCCTGCATCTGTGCCTCGATGCGCAGATGTCCCTCGATTCTTGTTATCGGATCAACGACGATACGGTCAGTCATCTTCTCTCGTCTCCTATCGGTACGATGAGGCTGGTGCTATTCACTCTTTGTCTTCCACCAGATGGTCGGCGATCATTTCGGTCAACCCAACCACGGGAATCTCCATGTGGTAAGCCTCCAAGCCTTCTTCAATCACCAGTCTGCAGTTGGCGCAGGCCGTGACGAGGGTTTCCACGTTGAGTTCATCCAACTGGGTTTTCTTGCGCTTGAAAGCCTTCAAGCGCAGCTCCTCAGCACGTTCATTGGCACTCACGCCACCGCCGCCACCGCAACACCAGTTCATTTCACGGCTGTCGTTCATGTCAACAAAGTTGCTCGCCACCATGTTCAACAGATTGCGCGGCGGCTCGAGCACACCGCCCTTACGCACGATCTGACAGGGATCGTGAAAGGTCAGACGGGCATCCTCCATGCCTTCTGTCTTCATCCGTCCACTGGACCTCAGCTCATCGAGCAGTTCAAGGATATGCACCACCTTGAAGTTGTAGGGACGGCCGATCAGGTTGGGGCCTTCCCAGCGGATCGCGGTGTAGGCATGGCCGCACTCAGGACTGATCACATATTTGACCTTGAGTTTTTCAGCCGCCACCACCACCCGGTTCACCAGTTCCCTCGCGATATCGGAAGAGCCGATCTGAATACCGGAATTGGTCGCTTCAAAGGCTTCAGAGCTCAGGGTCCAGGTGACGCCGGCCTGCTTGAAAATGCGTGCCAGGGCTTCCAGGTATTCAGGGAAATTGATGATCTCCATGGAAGAGAGCAAGGCCATGTAGTCGACCCCTTCCTGATCCACCGGAATGCTCAGACCGGTGTCGGCTTCCACATGCTTGATCTGCGCTGCCAGGGCAGGATATTTGACACCCATCGGGCTGCCCAGGGTGACCGCGCGACGGCTGGCCCCCTTGACGCCTTCCGGTGCGTATCCCGCCGCCACCATACCTTCACGGGCCAGGCGGATCATATGGCTGATATCATTGCCCACCGGACAGACCATGGAGCAGCGACCGCACATGGTGCAGCCGTCATAGATCAACATCTCCCACTCTTCCAACAGGGCGTCAGTGACCGGTTCGGTCAGGCCGAGTTTCGATTTGATCCGTCCCCACAGGGTATATTCCTGCTCCCACACCCGGCGCAATGGTTCAAGCTTGTGAATCGGGGTGTATTTGGGATCACCGGTCTCGGTATAGAACAGACAGGCTTCGGCACACATACCGCAATTCACACAGCTGGAAAAGAACGCGGCGACCGGTGCGCTCATCTGCTCACGAAAGGCATTCATGCCTCTTTCAAGGGTTGCCTCGCTCATGACTGAACTCCTCTGCGTCCGGCCATGGCACCGTTATACCAACGGGCCAGGGCGAAGGTGAATGCATGCATCAGTTTGGTGAATGGAAACACCACCATGAGTAACTCAACACTCAGTATGTGCAATCCCAGTACCAGGGTGTAGGGGTCGATCATCCGGTGATAGGCAACGTACCCGGTCAACATCGGCAGAAAGGTGACCAGCCATGTCAGGTAGTCTTCCGGGCCGCTCAAAAACCGCTTCACCGGGTGATTCAGTCGACTGAACAGCATCGCTATGAGCGTCACGATCGTCACTGCAGCCACTGCATCCACAAGGTTGCTGGCGATGCCGGGCCATCTCACTCCCAGCGTCGCATGGATCAGCTCTATATGAGGCACGAACAGAAACAGGCTGATCAGGAACCCGATGTGCCAGATGTATCCGCCGACAACAGTGAACGGCGAGCGCTTGAAAACACCCGGTTCTGGCGCTGTGCGGGTGACCACGGTCAGCAGACCCGCGCCCAGTTCCGCGCCTCGCGGCTCGGAGTAGTCGGGTTTACGGCCAATCACCAGAATCTCGAGGAGACGGATCAGTACACCGACCACAAAGATCACCAGAGCGATGTCGAAGCCTGGCCCACGAACCCACAGTAAAAAATCGATTGATTCACTCATGATTTCTTATCCAGATCGTCAATGGTTACGGTTTCATGCTGTTGTTTCGCCTTGGCCTTGGTACTGCGATTCAGGGCTCCGGCAACAGCACCCAACGCCACACCGGCGCCTGCCACGTAACCCAGATTACGGGTCAGATCGCTGTCCGGAATGGACAGGGCCTTGTAGAAACCGCCTGCATCCCAGAAATTGGGTTCGGAGCAACCCAGGCAACCATGGCCGGACTCCACAGGCCAACTGGTACCCTGGTTCCACTTGGCGGTCGCGCAGGCGTTCTTGGTCATGGGACCTTTGCAACCCAGACGGAACAGGCACCAGCCTTTACGAGCACCTTCATCGTCGAAGGTCTCGGCGAACAGGCCCTTGTCATAGAACGGGCGACGGTAGCAGCGGTCATGGATGCTCTGTCCGTAAAACACCACCGGGCGGCCCAGTTCGTCGAGTTCGGGCAGCGCACCGAAGGTCAGAAAATGGGCCAGCACGCCGGTAATGACCGTGGGAATCGGGGGACACCCCGATACATTGACCACTGGCTTGTCTTTAACAAGATCACCCACCGACACCGCACCCGTGGGATTCGGATTTGCGTGTGGCAGACCGCCAAACGCGGCACAACTGCCGACTGCGATCACCGCCGCGGCACCTGCCACGGTCTCTTCCAGCATCTGTTTGTTACTGATGCCGGCGATGGCCGAGTACCCTGGATTGCCCAATGGGATCGAGCCGTCCACCACCACGATATACTGACCCTCGTTCTCGTGCATTGCCGCCTCGCGGGCCGCCTCAGCCGCATGTCCGGCCGCCGCCTGCAGGGTGTGGTGATAATCGAGGGAGATGTAGTCGAAAATCAGGTTTTCGACACTGGGCGAATGGCTGCGGGTCAAAGACTCGGTGCAACCGGTGCATTCCTGGAAGGACAACCAGATCACCGAAGGCCGCCTGGCCCGTTCCAGTGCTTGTGCTATGGCCGGCACCATCGACGGAGGCAGGGCCATCAGGGACGCGGTGGCAGCACAAAATTTGAGGAATCCCCGTCGGGTCACCCCAAACTCCCGCAGGCTTTCACCGAGCGTTTTCGAGAATGGATTTTTTTGATCAGTCATCTCCGCTCCTATCACTCCACTCGTCACGAGTGACTTTCATCAGGCTTAGACGATCGTTCCGAAATCGCCACCGAATTGTTGTGGGTCCATCACACCCCGAAGGGTAGTTGCTGTTTTGACAAACACCCGAGAATCGACACTGGCGGGGAGATCCGATACAGGTCACCCGGTCAGATCCGATTCGGCAGGCTAGTCGAGCACCTCCAGCCGGCTCTGTAACCGGTCGAGGGCATCCAGTATGTCTTCAGACTGTGATTGGACGATTTCCGGAATGCGGCCGATCTCGAGCTGCAGCGCGACACGCTCGTTTTCCGAATTACGGTGATCGACAATCCACACCCCAGGATAGGCACACTCCCAGATGGCACTATCGCCCAGTGATCGCAGGGTCACTTCAACCTCTCCCCGTCCTAAAAAGTCCAGTAAGGCCTGTTCATCACCCGGTCCGAACGGGATAGCGCGAAGATCGATTGTGGTGCTGACACCTTCCTGAGCGTAACGATTCAGCGCGTGGAATACTTCGTGCAGAATAGGAATGGCATTGGCGTGGTTGATTGGGGAATCGTCAGAGGACGCGACCGTCACCGCGATGTCCTGAAGACGTTGCATTCAAAAAACTCCCGAAAGAAGCTTGTAGATAAGAATATCACTGATTCCTGATTTATGTGCTGACCTGAGTCATCATGATCATCGAAAATCCGTGTTTGAAAGAGGATTCGGGAATCCCGTGCCGGCAGGCAGACAACTTCAGTACAGACACCTCATTTGTGGAAAGTATAGACACATTTTCACGGCTCGACATGAACCATCGGGACGAGTCTTCGCAGGCTCATTAACCGGGTGTTTTACTTTGTTTTACGAGCCAGACGGATGCCGGGAGAAAACCCTTCCATGAGGCAGTCTCCCGACTATCTTGATCAGGGATATGCGTGCTCATTGAGCGGAATCCCGTGTGTAAAGGGAGATACTGGATTCAGAGTTCGGAGGTCACTCCATACTGGGCACCGTAGTTTTCAACCACGAAATCGATATCCTTGTCTCCGCGTCCCGAGAGATTGATCAGGATACTGCCCTGCTCGCCCTGACTCGCCATGCGCAGGGCATGGGCCACCGCGTGAGCGGATTCGATTGCGGGAATGATGCCTTCCGTGCGGGAGAGTTCGAAAAAGGCGTCCATGGCCTCCCGGTCGTTGATGTGGCTGTAGGCCACCCGTCCAATGTCCTTGAGATAGCTGTGCTGAGGCCCTACCGAAGGGTAGTCGAGGCCGCTGGCGACCGAATAGACCTCCATTGGTTCGCCTGCCTTGTCCTGCAGCATGTAGGACTTGAAACCGTGCATGATGCCGGGAGATCCCTTGGTGATGGAGGCGGCGTGTTCGCCATCTTCCAGACTGCGTCCAGAGGGCTCCACACCATGCAGATTGACCTGTTCGTCCTTGAGAAAGGCGGTGAAAATCCCCATCGCGTTGGAACCGCCCCCGACACAGGCCACCACATGATCGGGCAGCCCACCGGTCATCTCCTGAAACTGTATCCTGGCCTCGTTACCGACCACAGACTGAAAATCGCGCACGATCATGGGAAAGGGATGCGGCCCCACCACCGAGCCAATTGCGTAGAACTGGTTCACCGGATCCTTGACGTATCCCTCGAACGCCGCATCCACCGCTTCTTTCAGGGTCTTGCGGCCATGGGTGGCGGGTATCACCTGGGCACCGAGGATCTGCATGCGTACCACATTCGGGTGTTCCTTGCGGATATCCACTTCGCCCATGTAGATGTCACATTCGAGTCCCACCAATGCCGCTGCGGTGGCCAGGGCCACACCGTGCTGCCCCGCCCCGGTCTCGGCAATCAGTTTCTTCTTGCCCATCTTCTTGGCGAGCAGGGCTTCGCCCAGACAGTGATTGATCTTGTGGGCACCCGTATGATTCAGATCTTCGCGCTTTAGATAGAACCTTGCGCCGAATTTCCGTGACAGGTTTGCGGCATGAAATATGGGACTGGGTCTGCCCACATAGTGGCGGTACAGGTCACTCAGCTCCTCGACAAATTCCGGGTCCTGACGAATCGCGAGATAGGCTGTGGTGATCTCATCCATAATCGCCTGCAGGGGCTCGGGAATGAAACTGCCGCCGTACTCTCCGAAAAAGCCCTTTTCGTCTGGAAGGTCATGGATGAAGGTGTTTTTCATGCTCGGTTCTCACTCTGCTTCTTGTAAAGAAAGATACAATCCGGACAATTTCCCGCCGGTTGGGAGCGCACTCAGGCTTCCGTCAGTGGATCGGTCTGCCACTCCCTGAGGAGTGCCTGGATCTGTCCGATGGCACGATCGATCGCTTCCGACACCACCGGACTGGGTGACTCACCCCAATCAAGTTCCTGGGGTTCGATACCGACCAGGCAGCGTCTTGGGGGAAGGGTCTCGGACAACCGGGCGATGTCCAGCAGGTCACTCAGGCTCACCTCATGGACACTCGCCCGGTTGCCCTTGAGATACTCATCCATCTCCTCATCCCGGTAGATGCGGACGGTTCCCGGCGCCTGCTTCATACGCGCGGCATCAACCACGATCAATCCGCTCGCTTGAGCAATCGGTTCAGCCAGGGTGAAACTCAGGGTTCCCCCATCGAGGTACTCGACACCGGGAATCTCCCCGGTTGCGGCCTGCATCCGGCTGATCAGGTGGACCCCCGCCCCCTCGTCGCTGAGCAGGGTGTTGCCTATGCCGAGAATCAGTATGTTTTGTGTCATTGTGATTGATACATTCGTGGTGATTACAGCTTTCTCTTGAACAGCCGATGGAGTGGCTGAGAGAATGGTCCCATCTGACCTGAGTGACAGTTATATCATGTGTCTCGGCATACCCATGCAAATTAAACGTATCGATGGATACACTGCCACCTGTGAGGCAAAAGGCATCGAGCGGGATGTGAGTCTGTTCATGCTGCAACACGAAACCCTGCAGGCGGGGGATTTCGTGGTGATCCACCTGGGTTATGCGATTGAAAAGGTCGCCCCGGAAGAAGCCGCCTCTGCCTGGGAAGTTTATGACGAGATGCTCGCCAAATTAAATTCACCCGATCGGGCCTGAGTTCTGGGCCACCCATCCGGATCCGTACTCATTCACCGCTTGATCTCGTAAATACCTTTCTCAGAGCACTCTGAGGATATTGGTTTTTCTAACTGTTATTTATAGATTTTATTCGCTACGAATCTCTACCAACACAACCAGGCTTTTCATGCCGGATGAAAGATCCGCATGCTGCAACACCCCTCTTCGCCGAACAGAATCCCTGCATGACTTTGTAAGTCGCTGAGACGCAATGAAACTCAGAGCGTGCGATTTCGGTCTATACTCACATCAATGCCTTAGTAATTTACTCGGTATTTCGCATGCGCAGACTGGGTCAACGAATCATGCAATGGATCGCGGACTGGCTGACCAAAGAGGGGCCGCCAGCCACCTCCCCCTTGTGCGATTTCAACCGACTGAGCTACGAACTGCGCCCGGGAGATGTCCTTCTGCTGGAGGGACGCAGTCGGGTCAGCAACGTCATCAAAACCATTACCCAGAGCACATGGACCCACTCTGCCCTGTACATTGGACGCATCTACGACATCAGGGACCCGAAACTGCAGCAACGGGTGCGCATGAGTTACCGTGGCGATACTTCCGAACAGCTGCTGGTGGAAGCGTTGCTGGGCGTGGGCACGGTCATTGTGCCGATTTCCAAATACCGCCGGGATCACCTGCGGATCTGCCGTCCAAGCGGGCTCGAACCCGAAGATGCGCAAAAGGTAGTGACCCATGCCATCCAACATCTGGGCTTCGACTACGACATGCGCCATCTGCTCGATCTGGCCCGCTTTTTCCTACCCTGGACCATACTGCCCAGACGCTGGCGCTCCAGTCTCTTCGAACACAATGCGGGCTCCCCCACCCGCACGGTGTGCTCGTCAATGCTGGCGTCTGCCTTCAATGACGTCAACTTCCCGATTCTGCCCTTCATCGACCGGGATGATGACGGAAGCCTGCGCTTCATTAAACGCAATCCGCGTCTGATCACACCCAAGGATTTCGACTACTCCCCCTATTTCGACATCATCAAGTACCCATTTCTCGGTTTGGATGATCTTGCGGTCTATCGCCGATTGCCCTGGGGTGACGAGGACATGCTCTACAACGACGACGCGCGGGCTTTCGCCGCGGCGGCTCATGGAGAAGCCCCGACCGGCACACCGGGGAAGCTTTCACTGATTCGGCTGAGACGGCGTAAAACCCGTACAGCAACGCCGCAGGACGAAGCGGCGGACACCTTGCGGTCAAACACTCAGGGAGGTTAACCGATGATGATCATGGGACTCGCCTTGTTGCTGATCACCGTATGGGCACTGGCCTACGCTTCGGCTCGTGCCATGGTGTGGATCGTCGTTCCTCCGGTACTGCTCACATGCCTCTACCTTGCAGGCCTGATGCCCCCCTCCGGCACCCTGCTGGTCGGGATGGTCTATGCGCTGGTCCTGTATTTTCACCTGATGCCGGAACATCGCCGGGACTGGATTTCCCGCCCTTTACTGAATGCCTTCCGCCAGGTCATGCCCGGAATGTCGAAGACCGAACAGGAGGCCCTGCAGGCCGGCACAGTCTGGTGGGATCGGGCCCTGTTCAGTGGGCAACCGGATTGGAGGGAATTGCTCGAATATCCGCCCTGCGAACTGTCCGATCGGGAACGGGCATTCATCGACGGACCGGTTGAACAGTTGTGTCAAATGCTCGACGACTGGCAGATCACCCACGAAGACAAAGACCTGCCTCAGGCCGTGTGGGACTTCATGAAAACAAGCGGCATGTTCGGCATGATCATCCCGCAAGCTTACGGTGGTCTTGGATTTTCCGCCTATGCCCACTCTCAGGTCGTGATGAAAATTGCCAGTCGCAGTATCACCGCCGCCGTTACAGTGATGGTGCCCAACTCTCTGGGTCCTGCGAAGCTGCTGCTGCACTACGGCAGTGAGACGCAGAAGGCGCAGTACCTGAGTCGCCTTGCCCACGGGGATGAGATCCCCTGCTTCGCCCTGACCAGTCCAAAGGCGGGCAGCGACGCCGGCGCCATACCGGACCTTGGTATCGTCTGCCGCGGGGAATACCAGGGCAAGGAGCTCCTCGGTATACGCCTCAATTTCGACAAGCGCTATATCACCCTGGCACCCATCGCCACCCTGATCGGTCTGGCGTTCAAGCTGGAGGACCCTGACCGGCTGCTGAGCGATGATCCCCATCCGGGCATTACCCTGGCATTGATTCCCCGCAACACCCCGGGGATCTCGATCGGCAAACGGCACATGCCCCTCGATATCCCCTTTCAGAATGGCCCGTTGAGCGGACACAACGTCTTCATTCCCCTGGATTGGGTAATCGGCGGTCGTACGGGCGTCGGACAGGGATGGCGGATGCTGATGGACTGCCTCTCCGAAGGCCGGGGTATCTCGTTGCCGGCACTGGCCACCGGTGCGGGAAAACTCGCCAGTCGCTACACCGGAGCCTATGCAGCGGTCCGCCAGCAATTCAACCAGTCGATCGGACGTTTCGAAGGTATCGAGGAAGCCCTGGCGCGGATCGGCGGACTCACCTACCAGATGGATGCAGCACGCAAACTGACGCTCACGGCGCTGGATCAGGGAGAATCCCCATCGGTGATCTCAGCAATCGTGAAATACCACCTGACCGAACGATATCGCCAGGTGATCAACGATGCCATGGATATCCAGGGCGGCAGCGGGATCTGTCTCGGACCGGACAACCTGATCGGCCGCAGTTATGAAGCGATACCCATTGCCATCACGGTCGAAGGGGCCAACATCCTGACCCGCAGCATGATCATTTTCGGCCAGGGTGCGATCCGCGCCCATCCCTATGTGCTCAAGGAGTTCGAGGCCGCGCAAAATCCGGACCGACAGGCCGCGCTCTCGCAGTTTGACGAAGCGATTTTCGCTCACGCGGGATTTCTGATGACCAACCTGGCCCGCACCAGCTGGCTCGGCCTCACCCATGGCCGACTCTCTGCGAGTCCTTTCAAGGGTTCGACGCGTCGCTACTTTCAGCGTCTCAACTGGATGAGTGCCGCATTCGCCCTCACCACGGATGTGGCCCTGATGACTCTGGGTGGGGCGTTGAAACGCAAAGAACGTCTTTCCGCAAGGCTCGGTGACATACTCAGCAACCTGTACATCGCCAGTGCCTGCCTGAAGCGTTATGTGGATGAAGGCGAAAAACCCGAGGATCTGCCCCTGTTGGAATGGGCATTGGATGATTCACTTTATCGTATCCAACATGCGCTGCGCAGCCTGCTGCGCAACATGCCAATCCGGCCGGCAGCCTGGTTGTTGCGAGGATTGATCTTCCCTACCGGACTGCCGTTTCACAAAACCACTGACCGGCTCGATCACCGGGTGGCCGAGTCTTTGTTACAGCCGGGTGAGTGCCGTGACCGCCTGACTCAAGGCATCGCCCTGCCCGGGGATGCCCAGCATCGAACCGGTCAGCTGGAGGCCGCCCTGAAGGCGGTGACTCTGGCGGCACCCCTGGAAAAAACCCTCGCACGGGCTCGCCGGGCTGGACAGTTGCATTCCCCTGACCGGTCATCAAGCGTTATCGAAGCAGCCCGTCTGGGTATATTGAGCGCCCGTGATTGCGAAGTGCTGGAAGAAGCAGAGCTGTGGCGCAACCGGGTGATCCAGGTGAATGCCTTCGAGCATCTCAAGACTGCCCCTGTGAGCGATGCCCGGATTGACCCGATTTCCCAGCTGAACACCTTAGGTGCCGCCTGACCCGACGCCACACGAGCACTGACCTGATACTGAAACCCAGCGAGAGGCGAACATGCAAACCCGCGAATCGTCATCAAAGCCGGTCTACATCGTGGATGGAAGCCGCACACCGTTTCTCAAAGCCCGGGGTACACCGGGACCTTTCCACGCCTCCGATCTGGCGGTCGCGGCGGGTCGGCCACTGTTGGCAAGACAGCCGTTTCCTGCGGATGCCCTGGATGAAGTGATTCTGGGTTGCATCGGTCCCGGACCGGATGAGACCAACATTGGCCGGATCCTGGCCCTGCGACTGGGTTGTGGAGAGCGGGTACCCGCCTGGACGGTGCAACGCAACTGCGCGTCGGGCATGCAGGCCCTGGACAGCGCTGCCCTGGATATCGCCAGTGGTCGCGCAAACCTGGTTCTGGCAGGGGGCACGGAAGCAATGAGTCATCACCCGGTGATGTTGAACGAAACCATGGTAGCCTGGCTCGCCGAGTGGAATCAGGCGAGAAACTGGGGCGCCCGCGGTCGTCAGTTGACCCGTCTGCGCGCCCGTCACCTGAATCTGGTGTTTGCCCTGCTGAGGGGACTTACGGATCCGCTGGTCGGCCTGAGCATGGGTCAGACCGCGGAAAAGCTGGCCTGGCGCTTTGCCATCTCCCGCGATGAGATGGACCGGTTTGCGGTGATCAGCCATCAGCGTTTGGCAGAGGCCCAAGGCGCATCCAGACTCGGAGAGATTGAACCCCTCTACAGTTCGGACGGACAGCTTTTCGAGGCGGACGACGGGGTACGCCCCGACAGCCGTATTGATAAACTCGCGCAACTCAAACCCGTGTTTGACCGCCCCGTGGGACAGGTCACGGCGGGAAACAGCGCCCAGATCACCGATGGTGCCGCCCTGCTGCTGCTCGCCTCAGAGCAGGCGGTGGAGGAATACGATTTGCCCCTGTTGGGGCGTCTCGTGGATACCCAGTGGTCCGCCCTGGATCCCTCTCAGATGGGACTGGGTCCGGTTCATGCCATGGGTCAACTGATGGAACGCTGGAACCTCTCCACCGAGGATATCGACTACTGGGAGATCAACGAAGCCTTCGCCGCCCAGGTACTCGCCTGTCTCAGTGCCTGGCAGGATGTGGATTACATGCAGAGTGAAGTCGGGCTTGACCGGGCGTTTTCACCGATACCTGAAGAACGCCTTAACGTGGATGGTGGCGCAATCAGCATCGGGCATCCGGTCGGCGCCACCGGAGCCCGATTGGTGCTGCACCTGCTTCATGTACTCAGGCAAGGCAATGCACATAAAGGTATCGCGAGTCTGTGTATCGGTGGTGGCCAGGGCGGCGCCATGCTGCTGGAGGTGGTGAAATGAACAAACACTGGCGCATGCACACCGATCACCTGGGAATCGCCTGGCTGCATTTCGACCATGCGGATAGTTCGCTCAACATTCTTTCGGTTTCAGCACTCACGCAACTCGAGGAAAAGGTGGCCGAACTCGAAACCGAAAGGCCCAGGGGCCTGATACTGCTTTCTGACAAAAAAGCCGGATTCATCGCTGGCGCTGACGTCAACCGATTTCGCGAAGGCATGGGACAGAGCGGCGCCGAGCAACATATCCTGCAGGTTCATGAACTGTTCGCACGCATCGAGCAGTTGCCTTTTCCCACCCTGGCCCTGATCCATGGGTACTGTCTGGGTGGCGGTCTGGAACTCGCACTGAGTTGTCGCTACCGCCTGGCCCGGGACGATGACTCGACCCGCCTGGGTTTTCCCGAGGTTAGGTTGGGTATCTTTCCCGGCTATGGTGGTACGGTTCGGTCGATTCAGCGGATTGGCGCCCTGCCCGCGATGAAGCTGATGCTAAGCGGCCGCAGCATCGATGCTCGTCAGGCGAAAAAACTGGGACTGGTCGATCAAACCGCACCGCAACGGCAACTCCTCGCCACCGCGGTTGCGATGATCGAACATCCGAGACCCCTGTTCACGCCGGGTTGGCTGCAGAGCCTCGCCGATACCGGCCCAGGCCGGGCCCTGATCGCACCGATGCTGACCCGCAAAACCACCCGTCACGTGCGCGCAGATCACTACCCGGCCCCCTTCGCGCTGATCGATCATTGGCGGAAGCATGGTGGCAGCAGTCATGCCCTCTACCGCAGTGAAGCAGAAACCGTAAGCCGCCTGCTGGTCGGAGAAACCGCGCAAAACCTGATTCGGGTTTTTTTTCTCCAGGAGCGCCTGAAGGCCCTGGGCGCTCAGCAGAATTTCACTCCTGAGCGGGTACATGTTGTCGGCGGCGGCATCATGGGTGGTGACATCGCCGCCTGGTGCGCCCTCAAGGGCCTGAAAGTAACCCTGCAGGACCGGGAAGCAAAATTCCTGACCCGAGCGGTAGCCCGCGCACACCAACTGTTCAGCCGGAAACTCAAACAACCGAGGCTGATCCGGGATGCCATGGACCGCCTGATGCCGGATCCCAATGGGTATGGGGTGAAACGGGCGGATGTGGCGATCGAGGCGATCTTCGAGGATGTCGCCGCGAAACAGCAGCTGTTCCGTGAACTGGAGGCCAACACCCGGCCCGATGCACTGCTGGCGACCAACACCTCCAGCATACCCCTGGAAACCATCGGCGAGGCGTTGCAGACGCCGAACAGACTCATCGGTCTGCACTTCTTCAACCCGGTTGCCAAGATGCAGCTGGTCGAAGTCGTGCATCGGAGCGACACTCCCGAAACCCTGATTCACCAGGGCGCGGCCTTTGTCCGCAGCATCGATCGTTTACCACTACCGGTCAGGAGCAGTCCGGGATTTCTCGTCAACCGGATCCTCATGCCCTATCTTCTGGAGGCCATGCGATTGATCGACGAGGGTGTCCCCGCACCCGTCATTGATCAGGCTGCCTTGAGCTTCGGCATGCCCATGGGCCCGGTTGAACTGGCGGATGCGGTGGGCCTGGACATCTGCCTGGCAGTCGCCGAAAAACTTGCCCCCCTGTTTGACCTGACCCTCCCAGAGCCGCTCAAGCAGCGTGTAGCGGAAGGTCACCTGGGCAAGAAAACGAATCGGGGTTTTTACATGTATGAAAAGGGCAGGACGATCAAGCCGGCCATCCCGAGGGACTACACCACACCGGAAGATCTCACGGAACGTATGATCTTTCAGCTTTTCAATGAATCTGTCGCCTGTTTACGTGAGGGGGTGGTCAGCGATTCCGACCTGCTGGATGCCGGAGTGATCTTCGGTACCGGGTACGCCCCCTTCCGCGGCGGACCGATGCATACCATTCAATCCGGTGGCTGGGACCGTCAGCGCCACCAGCTCGAACTGCTCGAGAAACGTCATGGCAATCAGTTCCATCCGGATGACGGATGGGCGAACTTCGGCTCGGTATGATGCTATTCTTGCCAACGACGTCACTGGATCACGGAAACAGCCCCATGGATGGCACACAGCACAATGTTTCAAAGAATAATCAGAATATGAACAAACCCAAGACCGACTACATCGGCCTGTCCGTGGCCGATACCCTCCCTGGAGTATTCCAGGAGCGGGTCCGACGCAGTCCCGACAAGACAGCCTACGTGCAGTACGACACCGACCTTGAGCGCTGGGTTGAGAGCAGTTGGCGGGAGATGGCGCAGCAGGTTGCCCGATGGCAGGAGGCGTTACGTCAGGAACAGCTTAAGCCGGGTGACCGGGTCGCCATCCTGATGAAAAACTGTCGGGAATGGGTGACCTTTGATATGGCAGCCCAGGGACTGGGCCTGGTGGTTGTCCCCCTGTACACCAACGACCGGGCCGAGAATATCGGCTACATCCTCCAGGATGCCGGGGTCCGGTTGCTGCTGTTGGATAATGCAGAGCAATGGCAGAACCTGCAGCAGATCCGCAACCAACTCGCCGGTCTGAACCGGATTGTCACATTGGAACGGGTCAAACCCCTGGGCCTGCAGCCCCGCCTGGTCCCTCTCACGGACTGGCTTCCCGATCACTACGACGCTGAAATGCAGGTCTGCGAGGTACCCAGTGAAAGTCTCGCCACCATCGTCTACACCTCGGGAACCACAGGTCGATCAAAGGGCGTCATGCTCAGTCACCGAAACATCCTCTGGGACATGGAGAGCGGGCTCAAGATCATCGACATCTACCCGACCGATCACTTCCTCTCCTTTTTGCCCCTCTCCCACACACTGGAGCGCACGGTCGGTTACTATCTCGCCATGATCGCCGGTGCCACCACGAGCTATGCCCGCTCCATCCCCCAGTTGGCCGAGGATCTGCAGATCGTCAAGCCTACCATTCTGATTTCGGTACCCCGCATCTTCGAACGCGTGTACGCCAAAATCCAGGATAAACTGGCCAGCGACTCAGCCATTGCCCGAGGTTTGTTCACCCGGGCGGTGAAAATTGGCTGGACCCATTTCGAACGCCAGCAAGGTCGTGGCCAGTGGTCTGCCTCACAGCTCCTTTGGCCCCTGCTCGATCAGTTGGTAGGACAAAAGATCCGTGACAAACTGGGTGGCCGTCTGCGTATCGCGGTGTCCGGGGGTGCCCCACTCTCAGCGGACATCGCCCAGACCTTCATCGGCCTCGGCGTACCGATCCTGCAGGGCTATGGTCTGACCGAAACCAGTCCGATCATCTCGGCCAATACCCACGAGAATAATATTCCCTCGAGTGTCGGTGTCCCGTTTCCTGGAATCGAGATCAAGATCGGTGAGCAGGATGAACTGTTATGCCGGGCACCCAGTGTGATGCTGGGGTACTGGAACAACCGGGAAGCCACCGCGGAAGCCATCGATGCGGAGGGCTGGTTTCATACCGGGGACAAAATCAAGATCGAACACGGTCATATCTTCATCACCGGGCGACTCAAGGACATCATAGTTCTTGCCAACGGAGAAAAGGTACCGCCCGCGGACATGGAGATGTGCATCACCATGGACAGCCTGTTCGAACAGGTCCTGGTGGTCGGAGAAGGCAAGCCCTATCTCAGTGCCCTGGTGAGCCTGAATACGGAGCACGAGGATGCGCGGACATTTGATCCATCGCAACTGGACAAATCCCGGGAACAGGCACTGCTGAACCGAATCAATGCACAATTGGACAACTTTCCCGGTTACGCAAAGATCGTACGCGTAAGCCTGGCCTCACAACCCTGGAGCGTCGAGAACGGTCTCGTCACGCCAACCCTGAAACTGCGTCGCAACCGGATTCTCGAGCAGCACCAAAAGGACCTCAACAACCTATACCTGGGCCACTGACAGGCGGTTATCACCCCTTTCTCGCACGCGTCGGAGCGAATTCAACAGCCTGCCGGGAAACTATTGGGGGATCGCCGGGAAGCAGCGCAAAAAGTTGTCCCGGGTCTGGGTAATCACGTCGCTCAAAGGCAAGCCCTTGATCTCAGCCACACACTCCGCCACCTGTCGGACATAGCGAGGCTGGTTGGGTTTACCGCGAAACGGCACCGGCGCCAGATAGGGTGAATCGGTTTCAATCAGCAAGCGGTTCATGGGAACCTGTTTGACGACTGTACGAAGATCTTCCGCGTTTTTAAAGGTAATGATCCCCGAGAAGGAGATGTAGAAACCCAGACCCAGCGCCGCCTGGGCCATGGACCAGTCTTCGGTAAAGCAATGCATCACTCCCCCGGCGTCCTCGGCACCCTCCTCCTGCATAATCTGGATAGTGTCCTCACGGGCCTGGCGGGTATGAATGATCAACGGCATTCCGGCCTGCTTCGCGGCACGGATATGCTGACGAAAACGGTGACGTTGCCAGTCCAGTTCACCATTGCCGTGAAAATAGTCCAGTCCGGTCTCGCCAATCGCTACCACCTTGGGATTACGCGACAATGAGACCAGTTCCTCCACGCTGGGGTCACGACGATCCCGGTCATTGGGATGAACCCCCACAGAAGCGGATATATGGGGATAGTCGGCCACCAGTGCCATCATCTCAGGCCAGGATTCCAGATCGATGGAAACACACAGCATGCGCTCGACCCCGCTTGCCTGGGTCGCTTCGACAAAGGTGCGGAAGTCCTCATGATAGTGACCGAGATCAACGCGATCGAGGTGACAGTGGGAGTCCACCAACCCTGTGACAAGCGCATTAGCATCCGATAGCTGGGATTGTGTAGGTTGAGTCTGCTCTGACATGGATACTGACCCCCGGGTCATCTGGCGGGGAGATGCGGGTTCACGAATGGATGGTTACATGGTGTGGGTGGGTCGATCCGATTTCAGCGCACCGGCCAGATAGGTCTCGATCTTGTTGCGCGCCGCGCCGCCGTCCTGATCACTGAACTGCACCCCGATACCGGCAGCCCGGTTGCCTTCTGCGCCTACCGGGGTGATCCAGATGATCTTTCCCGCCACAGGCAGACGCTCAGTCTCATCCATGAGGGTCAGCAGCATAAATACCTCATCACCCAGGCGATACTGCTTGGTGGTCGGTATGAACAACCCGCCAAACTTCACGAACTGCATGTAGGCTGCATACAGCGCGTTCTTATCCTTGATGGTGAGAGACAGTATGCCTTGTTTGGGTCCGCCAGCCATGTGATACCTGAATTGTTACCGGGCAGCCCGTGCACAGGCCTGCCATTCAATGAGTAATCGTTCCAATGCAAGTTGCAGGTTGATATTGCGATCGATCAGGCCACTGGCCTGGTAGAGCGACTGCAGATAACCCTGCAATGCCCTTGAGTTTAACTTGTCGGCTGTTTTCTGCAAAGCTTGAGCGCTATCCGGGTTGAACAGCAGTTGCGGGGAATCGACGGTTTTCAGGTATTGAAGGTCGATCACCCAACCAAGCAGCCATTCCAGGACCAGTTTAGGGTCGAGGCCCACCCATTGACCGGCCAGCTTCACCGGGTCCTGGCGGCCCTCGCCCAGAGCCAGAAAACCACTCAGCATCACCTCCCGGAGCTTCAGCAGTTCCGGATCGTCCAGGGCCAGAGCCTTGAGCGGAGCGCCATTGGCCAATGCCAGCAGCAGCTCCGGCGTTGCATGATGGACCCTTCCCGCCAGCCAGGACTGGGCCTCCTCGCGGACTGGTGGATGAAACGCCACAGCCTGGCAGCGGCTGCGGATAGTCGCTAACAGGCGCGCCGGCTGATCCGTGAGCAGCAGAATGATCGTCCCCGATGTCGGCTCTTCCAGGGTTTTGAGGAGACTGTTGGCCGCCGCATGGTTCATCCGGTGCGCCGGCTCGATGGCAATCACCTTGTACTTCGCGGAATGAGCGGTCAAAGTGGCGCTATCCGTGAGTTCGCGGATCGCATCGATCTTGATTTCGCCGCTTTTGCTCTCCTCGTCAGGCCGGATCCATTGAAAATCCGGATGATGTGAACTCATGATCAACTGGCAATGTCGACAGCGACCACAGGCCAGCCCGTTCTCATCAGGCTGGTCACACAAACAGGACTGGGTAAAGGCTCGCGCAAAGACCCCTTTTCCGAGTCCCGCGGCGCCACTCAATAACAGGGCATGTGGCAGACGCTGCTGCTTGAATGCCTGCCACAACTGCCGCCAGGGCGCCTGTTGCCAGGGTAACGGGTGGTATGGCCCCTCACCCATCAACGTCATCCAGAAACCAGTTCAAGACTTCGCTAATCTGATGCTGCACCTCAACCAGCGGCACAGAGGCATCAATGATCCGCACACGCTCCGGATCCCGATGTGCAATCTCCAGATAACCCTGCCGCACCTTCTCAAAGAAGCTTTTCGCCTCACTTTCGAATCGATCGGGTGCAGAACGTTTCCCCGCCCGCTCCAGTCCGACTTCCACCGGCAAGTCCAGCAGCAGGGTCAGATCGGGACGCAATGCGCCCTGTACGAAGGTCTCCAGCGCCGCGATGCGCTCCTCAGGCAGCCCTCGCCCGGCCCCTTGATAGGCATAGCTGGCATCAGTGAAGCGATCACACAGCACCCACTGACCCTGATTCAGGGCCGGTAATATCTTGGCCTGCAGATGTTCGGCCCGGGCGGCGAACATCAACAGCAGTTCGCAATCGCTGCTCATGCCGGTGTGCTGATGCCCAAGCAACAGTTCCCGTATCGACTCACCCAGCTCCGTACCCCCCGGCTCACGGGTGAACACTACGGATTTACCGGCCTTTTCCAGGAAATCACGAATATAGGAAAGGTTACTGCTCTTGCCGGCGCCTTCACCACCTTCAACGGTGATAAAACGTCCGCTATGGGATTGACTCTGGATTGGCATAATGACGGAATGATCTGGGTGAATACTCAATCCAGCCTGAAGACATGGCCGCACGGAATTCAGATCCGGGACCGCCTGCCAATCAGGACAGGAAATTTCACCGGGATGTTATCACAGCGCGTCGAGGAAAGTGCTGATTGCGGATTTCCGCATTTGCACCAAGGCCTGTTCACTCGAATCCAAGCCGCGCTGTTGGACCTGACCATGACCAATCACTACCCGTCTCATCGACTTGCAATGATGCAAATTTTCCACGTGCCTTCCCTGGCACTCAGCGCTTCCATGGATACCGGTGTTACGGTTTAACCTCGCTCACCGCAATCAATTTGGGTGAGGTCAAATCCTCCGGTAAGTGTTTGAACTTCTCCACGAGTACAGGCCACAGCAGATTGTAGTAGAGCTCACCGCGCACAAGCACCACGTCCTTGGCCGGGATGTCATACGAGAGCAGGCGTTCCTCATGGGGCTTCAGACGTGAGTCCAATCCCAGTTGCGTGGCGACCGGTGGCATCGCGGGATCCCCCTTATCGTCGGCAAGCCGGTATGCCAGATAGGCCTTGTCATCACTTTCCCCCGGATGACCGGCGGCATTCTCCCACACCACATTGCCACTACCGTCGTAAGCGGCCAGTTTCATGTAGATGTTACGGAAGGGTGCGCCGGTGGGCAGACTGTGAGGTTGCATGTTTTTCAGCTTGACCGTGGTTTTCAGCACATCGCCCCCGTTCTGCAGGTCGATGGCGAAGACCACACTGCGTTTCAGCATGCCATCCCCATGGCCACCGTTCATACCATGATCGATGATTCCGCCTGCAACCGGCATGTGACAGGACTGGCAATTCACATTGCTGCCTGCGTACTCATTACCGGTCTGGCATAAGGGCACACCATGAGGATTGTTGCGCTTGTCATGACAGCCCATACAGGCAGCATTGGTCCTCATCAGTTCCGGGTTGCTGGCCATCGGCAGTGCCGGTATTGGCTTACCATCAAGCTCCAGGGCGCCTTGGGTATGCGGATTGGGTTTACTGTCGTCATCTGCAGCGCCCCCGCCGAACAGATCATCCTGTGCCTTCAGCTTACCGAGTTCCTGAGTAAATCCCTGGGGACCTTGAAGGGTTTCTGATCGTTCATAGGCTTTCAACCCAAGCAGCATCTTACCGTCTTTACCGGAAGTACCCTTGAAGGCGGCCAGGGTGTGGCAGGCCACACAATTGACCCCCTCAGAATATGCGGCCTGGGCGTCGAGTTTTGTTTTTTGATCAACAGCGGCGTTAGGAGCGTGACATTGCAGGCATACGGGATACTTTCCTGATGCTTTGTGCTTGACGCCCTCCTGAGTGGGGTCTCCGGCCACCTGTTTGTAGAAAGTGGCATGTATCGGGTCATCCAGTGCCGTGCTTTGCGCGTGCATCGATTCCTTCCATTGCGCATAGATCTCCTTGTGGCAGTTCTTACAGACTTCGGAAGATATCAGGTGTGTGGGTGTGGCGGTTTCAGCGAATGCAAATGAAGTTGCAGACAGCAGGATGAGAAAAGAAAAAAACAACGAACAGGTACGACAATAACTCTGAGCAAACATGACTTCCATGATATACCCCCTTAATAAAACAGTCAGAGTGATTCTTGTACTTCTTATGTCCAGCACAGGCGAGTATTGCATAGGTGAGCAGACCTTGTGAAGAAAACAGAACATCAATCGAACCTTTATCACAGGGTTAGCAACTACTTATATTGAAGGCCTTCCAATCCAGCCGGTTGATCTTCCCACAACGACCACGACCTTTCAGAACCACAACCGGGGCATCCTGAGATACGAGCAGTGATACTTGGAATGGCTTTGGATGATTGATATTCTCGGGGTTGCACGAGTTTCAAAAATACCTGACTAACCAGGTATTGAATCTCATGCGAGCCTACATTCTGCTGTATCTAAGCAGGCTCCAACGCCAGTCAATAAAAAACCTCATAGGCTCCACGCATCATGGAATCACTTCCTGTGTGCAGCCAGGCAAGGAGTAGCGAGTATGTACACGCCGTTTTGCAGGACTTCCCTCCTGTTTCTTATCCTGCTTTTTCCGTTTGCATCCCCAATGGCTGAAAAAGTCACCCTGGATCCCGCCGAGTGGGGTGATCCCGCGGGTAAGGAGTGCATCAGTTGTCATGCAAAGTCTTCCTCAGGATTAACCGAACAGTGGCGGCGCAGCCCGCATGCCGAGGCGAACGTCAACTGTCTTGACTGTCACAAGGCTGATATCGATGACAATGACGCGATCACCCATGAGGGGGCTGTAATTGCCACCATAGTCTCACCGAAAGATTGCGGACGCTGTCATAACGCTGAGTACACGCAACAGAGAGGTTCCGTTCATTCAGAAGCCTTCTCCCTCATAGAGGATCGACTGCCGGCATTGGCGGGCCATGTCGGAGGGGATGCTATCGTGGCCGCAGGATGCGATCAGTGCCATGGCTCCCGGATCATAGTACGTGGGGATGGAACCCTGGATGCGACCACCTGGCCCAATTCAGGCATCGGAAGAATCAACCCGGATGGTTCGAAAGGATCCTGCTCCGCCTGTCACGGTCGGCACGGATTTTCCAAGGCGCAGGCTCGTGAACCCAGTGCCTGCGTGCGTTGCCACTCCGGCCCCGATTCGCCCGATAAAGCCATCTATGAGGCTTCGAAACACGGTATGTTGTTTGATGCCCAACGCGCCCAGATGGCCACTCACAGCAGCGAATGGGTGGCGGGTAAGGACTATGTGGCGGCGCCAACCTGCGTAACCTGCCATATGGGTGCTGCAGGAAAACTCAAGCCAACCCATGACGTGGGCATGCGTAATATGTGGAGTCTGAACACCCCGATATCAGTCAGGCAACAGCTGGTGGTCTTGGAAGATGGTGACAAATTGGAATTGCCCGAAAGCCAGGCGACACCCAAACGCGGCAGCCCGATAGTCAAAGCGGATGGCAGCGAGGGCACGGTACGTACTGTTGCCTCACCCGAGCGCCGTCGTCAGGCCATGAGTCTGGTTTGTCTCGAATGTCACGCGAAGCCTTTCACCACCAATTTCATGCGTCAATTTGACTCGGTAGTCGAGCTGTTCAATGAAAAATTCGCTCGACCTGCCCAGGCAATCATGCAGGCACTGTATGAGGAGGGTCTGCTTACACCGACACCCTTCGACGAACCTATCGAGTTTACCTATTGGGAGTTGTGGCATGACGAGGGGGCACGGGCACGACACGGAGCGGCCATGGCCAGTGCGAATCACACCTGGTGGGAAGGTATGTATCTGGTAGGTCGAAACTTCTACGCCCGATTCATACCCCAATTGAAGTCAGTCGCAGGAGAAGATCGTGCCCAAGCTTTGCTTGAACTCCATGTGCTCAATCTGCCAGAGCACGAGTGGATGAAGCAGCCACGGGTCGGCAGCCCCATACTCGGGTTTGAGCAATACGGTAGCGATCATGAGTAAGTTCAGACTGCCGATAGTCATATCCCGAGAAGTCTTTTACGCTCTGGTGATCGGTGGCATGGCAGGCATCAGCCTGATCCTCTTCCTCATCGAATTCGATGAGTTGACCAGCACGGAACAGTTCTGTACCTCCTGCCATTCCATGGAACTGGCAGCCCTTCCCTATCGGGAATCCACCCACTATCTGCCTGTTTCGGGCGTTCGCGCCAGTTGTGGAGACTGCCATGTTTCGGAGGGTGTGTTCGCGGCCACCTGGGATCATATCAAAGGAGGCAAGGACCTGATGGCTCAAATGATCGGTCCTGACTATGATGATCCCGTGATCAACGCGCTGCATCTGCCTGATGCCGCATTCCGTGCCCGACAATGGTTTCGAGAAACAGACTCTGCAACCTGTAAACGATGCCATGAAATCACGGCCATTCAGGGTAAACGGTCCAATACCCTGGCCATTCACCTCGAAGAAACAGAAGACAAGACTTGCATAGATTGCCACATCAATCTGGTTCACCGGCATGTGCCGGACGAACACACCTTCAAACGGGCGGCGTGGAATCAAATGGTTGAACAGGAATATGGACTGGAGGCAGGTAGTGCTGAACGAATGTTAGAACAGTAGTGATGGGAATCTAAGGCGCAAAGATCCCCTTTGCGCCGACAGAAGACCGAATCGAATGTTTCGATCAGTGCGTGCAGTCCCGGAGTGAAACCCCAGGTACGAAGGACAACACAACAGTCACCAGGATAATGGCCGGACTTGCCAGCACCATACCCAATGCCAATGGTTGCAGAAGCACCAGGTTCGCCGAAAGCGACATCACATGAGCGAAAACTTCCAGAATCATGCCGGCAATCAGGAACATACCGGCCAGCATGACCACCTTGCGCAACCGTTTACAGTTCAATATTGCCATGATCAACCTCACTACTACTTTAGTATATAATAATATACCATATATCAGTGTTTTTTACACCTGCTTCACTGCACCGATAAGACCTGAGTTCAAACCAGTACAGCAAATCCCTTACTGATTTTATCGGCTATATTAGACTATTCTTTAATATTAATATTCTGGCCCTGGATTCAGGGTTCTGACCGGCAATATTTCATAAATTATTCTTATGGACTCTGCTCGGAGGGTCACTCTCACAACAACCAGCCCAAGTCAGACTCTTGGAACATTATGTCCAATGACTAAGTGCGGCAGATGGTAAGAGATTCCCGAGTCCGGATCTGAGTCGATCCGTATCGCTTCGTCGCAGGCGTAAATCTGTCGATTTACTGTTTGAGTTGGTACTTCCTGACAGCCTTGTTATGCGCGTCCAGGGTATCGGAAAAAACATGCCCACCATCGCCGGTTGCGACGAAAAACAGAGCATTGCCCTTCTCAGGATGCATCACGGCTTCAATCGCCGCCCCACTCGGCATTGCGATGGGTGTCGGTGGTAACCCTTTTCTCACATAGGTATTGTAGGGCGTGTCCTGGCGAAGATCCCGTTTGCGGATATTGCCGTTATAGGCATCCCCCATGCCGTAGATTACGGTTGGATCGGTCTGGAGCAGCATGCCTTTTTGCAATCGACGTACGAACACACCCGCGATCTTGCCCCGTTCCTCGGGTAAGCCGGTCTCCCGTTCCACTATGGATGCAAGGATCAGGGCTTCGTAGGGGGTTTCCAGGGGCAATCCCTCCTCCCGGCCGGCCCAGGCGCGTTGCAGAACCTCCTGCATTCGCTGATAGGCGCGCAACAAATAATCCCTGTCGCTGGTGCCTTTGGGAAAATGGTAGGTATCCGGATAGAACAGTCCTTCCGGATGGGTTTCCTGCAAACCGAGCTGCTGCATGATCGATGCCGGATCCCCCTCATTCAGGGTGTGCTGCAGCACCGGGTTTTCCCTGATGGACTGCATCATCTGTTTGAAGGTCCAGCCTTCGATCAAAGTCAGGGCATGCTGCACCACCTTTGTAGAAGTGAATATCTGCATCAATTCCGGTGGCGTAGTACCCTTCGGCACGTGATACTCACCCGCCTTGAGACCACTCGCCTGACCACTCCAGCGCACCAGAATTTCGAACAGGATGGGTTTCTGCAAAATCCCTTTCTGCGAGAGATCCTCAGCCAGGGCACGCACGCTGGTACCCGGGGCCAGTACATAATCAACCCCTTCGTCCGGTAAAGTCAGGGGAGTGCCGATGAACCCGTCATATTCCATCCAGCCCCAGGCCAGAAGGATACTGACGACGAAAACAGTTATGCCGATGAGTCGATTCATTGTCTGAGATTCTACTCGAAAAGCGTTTCCGTGATGAGTCTGTGAGAGACGGGTATACCGGACAATCGAGTCAGATCGTAGACAACCCCAGAGGCCTCCGATACCGGGCAGACGCCCCATATCGCATTGGTAAGAAACATTCCATCGGCCCGCTCGAGATCTTCAGGCCGAATCCGGCCCACTCGCAGCTCCAATCCCAGACCGTCTGCAGATGCCATCACAAGCTCTCTCATAACCCCAGCCACACCACAATCATTCAGTTCCGGAGTCACCAGGGTCCTGCCCTTGAGCAGAAACAGGTTGGATTGGGTACCTGAAATCAGGTTACCGAGATCATCGCACATCAGGCCCTCGGCGAGTCCGGGATCGTCCCATTCTCTCCGAGCCAATACCTGTTCCAGCCGGTTCAAATGCTTGATACCTGCCAGGCGGGGCTGCCTGGAGAAGCGGGTTTCACAGAGTCGAATCCGAACCCCGTCCCGATACCAGGCTTCCGGGTAATCAGGCCAGGGATGTCGCGTAATGATTCTGCGCGGTCGTGGATCGGAAGGTGGCCGGTATCCCCGTCCACCGCTTCCCCGGGTAAGGATTATCTTCACGATTCCCTGTCCGACACCCTCACAGAGTAGTCCGGCTTCCTGCTCAAGCAGGTGTTTATCGGTCAGGGGAAACCCCAGTTTCTCCTCACCTCGCTGGAGACGCGCCATGTGTCGTGACCATAGCGGCATACGCCCTTTTAGAACGGCGATCGTCTCAAACAGGCCATCACCGTATTGCAGCCCGCGATCCGAAACCGGAATCTGCTCACTGGGCAGTCCGTCGATCAACAAGGCGAAGGGTTCAGCTGATTCGACGGAAAGCCAGGGTGCCGTTTGTGCCGCCGAATCCGAAGGAGTTGGAGATGACCAGGTCCAGTTTCTTCTCACGTGCCGTGTTCGGCACATAGTCCAGATCACAATCCGGATCCTGATTCTCGAGATTGATGGTAGGTGGTATCACCTGGTGATAAAGGGCGAGAATGGTGAATACAGCCTCCGCACCACCGGCGGCACCCAGCATGTGTCCGGTCATGGACTTGGTGGAACTGACGCAGAGCTTGTGGGCGTGATCGCCAAACGCCCGTTTGACAGCCCGGGTTTCAGCCACATCACCGGCAGGTGTGGAGGTGCCGTGGGCGTTGATATAGTCGACCTGATCCATGTTCAGGCCTGCATCCTTGAGCGCCAGTTCCATGCAGGCAGCGGCACCGGAACCATCCGTGGAGGGAGCCGTCATGTGATAGGCATCCGAGTTCATGCCCATGCCGACAAGCTCTGCATAGATCTTTGCTCCGCGCTTCTTGGCCTGCTCGTACTCTTCGAGGACCACCACTCCGGCACCGTCACTCAGTACGAAACCATCACGATCCCGATCCCAGGGTCGACTGGCACCCTGAGGATCATCATTCCTACGGGACAAGGCTCGTGCGGCGGCAAAGCCACCCAAACCGACCGGGGAAGTAGCCATCTCGGCACCCCCGGCGATCATCACGTCGGTGCGTCCGTAGCGGATCATCATCGCCGCCTCGGCGATGCTATGGGCACCGCTGCTGCAGGCTGAGACAATCGAGTAGTTGGGTCCCTTGAGACCACACATGATCGAGAGATTCCCGGACACCATGTTGATGATGCTGGAGGGCACGAAAAAGGGCGAGATCTTGCGGGGCCCCCCATCGAGGTAAGCCTGATAACTGTTCTCGATTCCTGTGATACCGCCGATACCCGAGCCAATCAGCACGCCAATCCGGTCTGCATTTTCATCCGTGACCTCGAGCCCGGAATCCTTGATAGCCTGAAGACCTGCAGCCACCCCGTAATGGATGAACTTATCCATCTTTTTGGCTTCTTTTTTCGGAATGTAGTCTGTGACTTCGAAATCGTAGATCGGTCCACCGAACTGAGTGGAAAAGGCTGTCACATCAAAGTGGGTGATTGGCTGGATACCGCTTTTACCGGCGAGAATATTGTCCCATGCAGAAGCAACATCCAAACCCACTGGCGCCAGCAAGCCAAGCCCAGTAACGACAACCCTTCTTGGAGTCATGTATGACTACCCCCGAATATCAATGCGCGTGCTAGAAAAGCAAAAGGCCGCGCTCCCGATTACGCGGAGCAACACGGCCTGCGAGAAAAGCTCAACTCAAACGGTCAACTGTGTGCGTTGATGTAATCGACCGCCAGTTGAACGGTAGTAATCTTTTCAGCCTCTTCATCGGGAATTTCGGTTTCGAATTCCTCTTCGAGGGCCATCACCAGTTCCACAGTGTCGAGAGAGTCAGCGCCAAGATCATCAACGAAAGAGGCCTCAAGGGTCACTTCCTCATCTTTCACGCCCAGTTGTTCTACGACAATTTTACGAACTCGTTCTACGACATCGCTCATCTTATTAATTTCCTCTGGATTATCCGACGACCTCGAATAGGGCCGATGCGGTATTGTAGTAACAAAAAACACTTGAGAAAAGCGTAATCCGCAGATACGCACAACTCAGCTTTGTCGATTACTTCTCTTTTTATTTCATTGAGTTATAACCGATAATTAATTTGGTCTATGGTTAATCGAATCGTAACATCGGATTAACACATGTACATTCCGCCATTCACATGCAGGGTCTCGCCGGTGATGTAGCGGCCCGATTCCGAGGCGAGAAACAATACTGCCTGAGCGATATCGTCCGGCTGCCCCAGTTTTTGCAGCGGTATATTCTCTTCGAGACTTTTACGCTGAGCCTCGGGCAGTTGATTGGTCATGTCAGTCTCGATGAACCCCGGCGCCACGGCATTAACAGTGATGCCGCGGGAACCGACTTCACGGGCCAGGGAGCGGGTAAAGCCCTCAATGCCAGCCTTTGAAGCCGCATAATTGGTCTGTCCGGCATTGCCCATGGAACCTACCACAGACGAAATGCTGATAATGCGCCCTTTTCGCGCCTTCATCATACCACGCAGCACACTTTTACTGAGACGGTACACAGAACTCAGATTGGTGTGAATCACCCGTTCCCACTCCTCGTCCTTCATGCGCATGAGGAGATTATCCTGGGTAATGCCTGCATTATTGACCAGTATCGTTGGCGCACCGTAAGTTTCAGAGATCTGCTTGATGCAGGCTTCCACGGAGGCAGGGTCGGAGACATCCAGAACCATCCCCGCACCCTGACGCTCTGACGATCCAAAACGGCTGCTAATCGCGGAGGCGCCGGATTCTGAGGTTGCCGTGCCGACCACGATCGCTCCAGCGTCAGCCAGAGAATCTGCGATGGCTGCACCGATACCCCTGCTGGCCCCGGTTACCAGGGCAATTTCCTTTTCCAACTTCATTTCAGTGTCTCCAGGGCCTGAGTCAGGCTGTTGGTGTCAAAAACTGCCATACCGGTTAGGTTCCGATCGATGCGTTTGGTCAATCCGGCCAGCACCTTGCCAGGCCCTGCTTCCACCAGTGTTGCGGATCCCGTGACAGCCATTTTCTGCACCGTTTCCACCCAACGTACAGGACTGTACAACTGGGCTGCCAAAAGTTCGCGGATTTCATTGACATCCTGAGCTTCTGCCACGTTGACATTATGAATGACCGGGATCGATGGACGGCTGATCTCGATATCCGACAACCGTTCAGCCAGACGCTCCGCCGCCGGTTTCATCAAAGCACAATGGGAAGGAACGCTCACCGGCAGTGGCAATGCACGTTTGGCACCCGCCGCCTTGGCCAGTTCACAGGCACGATCCACCGCTGCCTTGTCACCCGCAATTACCACTTGCCCGGGTGAATTGAAATTGACTGCTTCAACCACCTGGCCCGAGGCAGCTGAGCGGCAGGCCTCTCTCACAGCATCATCTTCCAGGCCCAATATCGCAGCCATGCTGCCGGTGCCCTCCGGTACCGCGCTCTGCATGTATTTTCCCCGTTCCGATACCAGCCTTACCGCATCCTCGAAAGCCAGCGCACCCGCACACACCAGGGCGGTATATTCACCCAGACTGTGACCCGCCATACAGGCGGGAAGCGGGCCCTGTTCCTGCTGCCAGACGCGCCATACGGCTACACCTGCAGTCAGCATGGCCGGCTGGGTGATTTCGGTCTGATTGAGGTTCTCTACCGGACCATCCTTGACCAGGGACCAGAGGTCAAATCCCAGAGCATCGGATGCGGCCTGGTAGGTTTGTTGGACGATGGGATAGGTGCCTGCCAGTTCGTTCGACATACCGATCGACTGGGAACCCTGCCCGGGGAATATCATACTGAACATACTGTCACTCATTATCGAATATCTTTTTATTTAAGTCTGATAACCCGAATTCAATCGGCTTTATTACTGGAAGGCTTGATCACACAATGAGGCAGCGCAGGCGAGATACAACAGGACAACAGATGCGAAGGATTTCGCCGCAGGAATGAAAACAACCCCACCCCGTCGGGTTGCTCCTAAAATTTCGCCAGCACAGAACCCCAGGTAAATCCCCCCCCAAAGGCTTCCATGAGTATTGTTTCACCGCGTTTGATACGCCCGTCCCGAACCGCCACATCCAGTGCCAGGGGCACGGAAGCGGCCGAGGTGTTGCCATGATCATGTACGGTGACCACCACCCGCTCCATCGGAGTTTGCAGCTTTCTTGCGGTGGCATTGATGATGCGGATATTAGCTTGATGCGGTATCAGCCAATCCACATCCGATTTTTTCATATGATTGGCAGCCAGGGTTTCGTCGACGATACGCCCCAGGGTCGTCACCGCCATTTTGAACACCTCGTTGCCCTTCATCTCCATGTAGGCCTTGCCATCCTGCAGGATATCATAGCCACGGGAGATGCCCGCCGGCACCCGCAACAGGCTTTCATAAGCCCCGTCGGCATGCAGATGGGTGGAAATGATGCCGGGTTCATCACTGGCCTCGATCACCACAGCTCCGGCACCGTCACCAAACAGCACACAGGTGTTTCGATCACTCCAGTCGAGAATTCGGGAAATGGTCTCGGCACCAACCACCAGAGCCTTACGTGCCGAACCGGTGCGAATGAACTTGTCAGCAACACCCAGCGCATAAATGAACCCGGTACAGACGGCCTGCACATCAAAAGCAGCAGGCCCCTGGATACCCAGTCGAGCCTGTAACAGACAGGCGGTGCTGGGGAAAACCTGGTCAGCTGTGGTGGTTGCGACAACGATCAGGTCAATCTCCTGGGGGTCGAGACCCGCCATTTCGATGGCGTTGCGAGCGGCTTTCTCAGCCAGATCACAGGTGTACTCACCCTCTGCGGCAACATGCCGCTTGCGAATACCGGTCCGTTCCACAATCCATTGATCGGTGGTGTCGACCATCTTTTCCAGATCGGAATTGGTCAGTATCTTTTCAGGCAGATAACCGCCAGTGCCGGTGATTCGCGAATAGATCACGCAGTCTCCCTTTTATCCAGATGGGCCTTGACCTGCTCCGCGATACGACGCGGCACATCACTCGCAACCTCTTTACGGGCGATGCTGATGGCATTGGCAAAAGCCAGTTTATCGGCACCACCGTGACTCTTGATCACAATCCCGCGCAGGCCGATCAAGCTGGCCCCATTGTAACGTCGATGATCGATGCGTTTACCCAGAGCACGCAGCACTGGAAGTGCGACCAGACCGGCCAATTGGGTGAAGATGTTTTTCTTGAATTCGAGCTTCATGAAATGGCGGATCATCTTGGCAACGCCTTCACTGCTCTTCAGTGCTATGTTGCCGACAAAGCCATCGGAAACGATCACATCCGTGCCACCCTGGAAGATATTGTCACCTTCCACATAACCCACGTAATTGAGCGAACTGTTGAGCAGCAGATCATGAGCCTCCTTGACCTGCTCATTGCCCTTGATCTCCTCCTGACCGATATTCAGGAGACCAATGGTAGGCCGTTCATTATCCGTGACTGCTGAAACCGTCTCGCTACCCATGACGGCAAACTGAAACAGATGCCCGGCACTGCAATCCACATTCGCGCCCAGATCCAGCATGAAGGTCTGACCAGTAATCGAGGGAAGTGCCGTGATAATCGCTGGACGATCCACATTGGGCAACATTTTCAGCACAAAGCGCGAAATGGCCATCAAGGCTCCGGTGTTACCCGCACTCACACAGGCATCCGCTTCACCGGATTTCACCAGGTTGATGGCCACGCGCATGGAGGAGTCTTTCTTATTCCGCAGCGCCTTGGAAGGCAGTTCGTCCATGGCGATCTCTTCAGAAGCATGCTGCACACGCAACCGATCACCAAAGGGATGATTGCCCAGCTTTTCGCGTATAACCTCTTCGCGACCGACCAGGATCAATGTGGTCTGTTTGTCCTTTTTCAGATACTCAAGCGCGGCGGGTACCACAATGTCGGCCCCGATATCACCACCCATGGCATCCAAAGAGATCGTGACAGGTTTACTCATTCGAAATTGGCTTCACCCAAAACTAAAGAACCCGCAAAAGGGCATGCCCTGTACGGGTTCCGGGAAATGGTCGATCTACCGACGGGGAGCGCTTACTCGCCCTTGGTATTGACGACCTTGCGGCCTTTGTAGAAACCGTCCGCAGAAACGTGGTGACGCAGATGAGTCTCGCCCGAGGTGGAGTCGATCGACAGGGTTTCTGCAGACAAGGCGTCATGGGATCTGCGCATGCCGCGTTTGGAAGGGGTCTTTCTGTTTTGTTGAACAGCCATGGCTGGTCTCCTGAAAAATTATCTGTGTTTACTGTTCATCCCGTTTCAGTCCAGCCAGAACTGAAAACGGATTGTCTTTTTCCTGCGTCCCGGATTCGGGCTCCGGAACCGGGTCATCGGAACCGCTATCAGCGGGCAACTGGCAAACATCCCTATCGTGCATCGACACCTGAGGCAAGGCGAGCAGCAACTCATCCTCGATCAATTCCATGAGATCAACTGTGCCCTCTTCGACCATATACGGGTCGAGCGCCTCAGACAGCCGTTCCGCTTCATCCAAACCCTGAACGAAAACCACCGAGAGATGGGATTCCACCGGGAACACCAATTCTCCAAGGCAACGCTGACACTCGAGCGACAGTTGCGCGCAGATGGTTCCATCCAGCCGTGCCCGCCGTTGCTCATCGCGGCTGAATCGCAAATCAAAGCTGACATCACCACCGGTTTCGAGCAGACATTCCCGAAGACGGGAGAACTCCTCAAGAGGCAGATTTCCGCTGACCTCTCGGCCGAGATCAGCGAAACGCCACGGATCCAAACGATCGGGAAAGCGCTTCGACATAAGCGCGCAATCATATTATGAGAGGGCCCGTCCTGTCAAAATGACGTATCAACCGCCATCGCCCCCTCACAAACCCGTAAGTGGTGGATTTGAGCCACCCCCAGGCGGAGGTGGCCGATTGTTGAAGATTTATTGCCCGCCCACCAGAGCCAACAGTACACCCGCTGCGACTGCAGAGCCGATCACACCGGCCACATTGGGTCCCATGGCATGCATAAGCAGGAAGTTGTGATGGTTGGTTTCCAACCCGACCTTGTTGACCACCCGGGCTGCCATGGGGACAGCAGAAACCCCGGCAGCACCGATGAGGGGATTGACCTTGCCACCGGTGACGCGATGCATGATCTTGCCCATCATGACACCTGCTGCGGTACCGATGCAGAAGGCGAATGCTCCCAGGGCGAGGATGCCGAGAGTATCAAGTGTCAGGAATTTATCCGCGGATAGCTTGGAGCCTACGGCCAGGCCAAGAAAGATCGTGACGATGTTGATGATTTCATTCTGAGCGGCATGACTGAGCCGTTCCACCACACCGCTCTCCCTCAGCAGGTTACCAAAGGTCAACATGCCAATCAGGGGTGCCGCCGATGGCAGGAAAATCACACACAACAGCAATACCGCGAAGGGAAACAGGATTTTTTCCAGTTTCGACACGTGCCGCAGTTGCTGCATTTCAACCCGGCGCTCCGCATCCGTAGTCAGCAAGCGCATGATAGGCGGCTGAATGATCGGCACCAATGCCATGTATGAGTACGCCGCAACCGCAATTGCACCCAGCAGATCAGGTGCCAGCTTGGAGGCCAGGAAGATTGCGGTTGGCCCGTCAGCACCGCCAATGATCGCGATGGCTGAAGCATCGGCCAGGGTAAAATCGAAGCCAGGGATGAAATTGAGGGCCAGTGCGCCAATCAGGGTCACGAAGATACCGAATTGAGCCGCGGCGCCCAGTAGAAGCGTCCAAGGCATGGCGATCAATGCCGCAAAGTCGGTTAACGCGCCAACCCCCATGAAGATCAGCAGGGGGAACACCCCGGTCTCAATACCCACGTGGTAGATATGCCCCAACAGGCCCTCGCTACCACCGATACCCGCCAAGGGTATGTTACTGAGAATGGCGCCAAATCCGATGGGCAGCAGTAACAGGGGTTCGAACTTCTTGACGATCGCAAGGTAGATCAACAAGGCACCGACGCCCATCATGAGCGCCTGCCCCCACATGAAGTTGGCCAGCCCGGTGGACTGCCAAAGCGGTTCAAATCCTAGTTCTAACATGTCAGGAGAGACTCACCAGCGGGGTTCCAACCTGGACGGCCTCGCCTTCTTTAACCAATATCTGCGCAACCGTTCCCGAGGCTGTCGCACGCACCTCCGTTTCCATCTTCATGGCCTCGAGGATCATGATCACATCCCCCGACGCCACTTGCTGACCGACCGACACCTTGATGGTGTGAATAGTCCCCGACAGGGGTGCCGTAATATTCGAAGCACCGGCTGACGGAGCGGCAGCCGGTGCCGCTTCCTGAACCACAGTACGTGTCTCTGAAACCGAAGTCACCGCGCCTGCGGGTGAAACCTTGACGTTGTACGTCACTCCATTGACCTCGACCTGGTAGGCTTCCGGGCCCGCCTCGGCCTTCACCGGGGGTGCGACTGCGGCGGGTGCCGTCGCTGCGGGTTCAAGTCCGGGGGCAGGTTCGAAGGCATCCGGATTATCCCGGTTTTTGAGGAATTTCAGACCTACCTGGGGAAACAGGGCATAGATGAGGACGTCATCGACCTCGTTGTCAGCCACCTTGATTCCCTGCTCGGACACCAGTCCACGGAATTCCGCGGTCAGCTTATCCATTTCCGCATCCAGCAGATCCGCGGGACGGCAGGTAACCGGCTCCTGCCCATCTTTGAGAACACGGGCCTGTAATTCGGCATTGACGGGGGCCGGTGTTGAGCCGTATTCCCCTTTCAGCACACCTTCTGTCTCTTTGGCAATCGTCTTGTAGCGCTCGCCCATGAGCACATTGATGACCGCCTGGGTACCCACAATCTGTGATGTCGGTGTCACCAGCGGAATAAAGCCCAGGTCCTCACGCACCCGGGGAATCTCCTCCAGAACCTCGTCCAACCGGTCACTCGCGCCCTGCTCCCGTAACTGATTCTCCATGTTGGTCAGCATGCCGCCAGGCACCTGGGCAACCAGGATGCGTGAGTCGACACCTTTCAGCGACCCCTCGAACTTTGCGTATTTCTTGCGCACCTCGCGAAAATAGGCGGCGATCTCTTCGAGCAGGTTGAGGTCCAGCCCCGTTTCCCGTTCCGTGCCTTGCAGGATGGCAACCACAGACTCAGTTGCCGAATGGCCGTAGGTCATGCTCATGGAAGAGATGGAGGTGTCCACCATGTCAATCCCGGCTTCGGCAGCCTTGATATTGGTGGTGGTGCTCATACCGGTGGTGGCATGGCTCTGCATGGCGATCGGAATGGAGACATTTTCCTTGAGACGGGTGACCAGCTCGTAGCAGACATAGGGATTCAAAAGGCCCGCCATGTCCTTGATACAGATCGAGTGACAACCCATGTCCTGCAGACGCTTGCCCATATCGATCCAGTATTCCAGGTTGTGCACCGGGCTCACGGTGTATGACATGGTGCCCTGGGCATGCTTACCAACCTTCAGCGTGGCCTTGACCGCAGTCTCCAGATTTCGCAGATCATTCATGGCATCGAAAATACGGAACACGTCCACACCGTTCACAGCCGCGCGCTCTACGAATTTTTCCACCACATCATCGGCGTAGTGCCGATACCCAAGGATGTTCTGGCCACGGAACAGCATCTGCATGGGCGTATTGGGCATCGCCGCTTTCAGGGTGCGGATGCGCTCCCATGGGTCCTCGCCCAGAAAGCGGATGCAGGCATCGAATGTGGCACCACCCCAGGTTTCCAGCGACCAGAAGCCGACCTTGTCCAGTTTTTCCGCGATGGGAAGCATGTCTTCGATGCGCATGCGGGTTGCGAACAGGGATTGATGCGCGTCTCTCAGCACGACATCCGTAATTCCGAGTGGTTTCTTTTCGCTCATGAGCTAACCGCCGTTTGTTGATGAAACAGCCTGGAAACAGGTGTTATGTAAATTGGGATCCGAACTCAATGATGGATTGAGCGGTATTGTTTGATGGCCGCTGAAATGACTGCAACCAAGTCGCCGCGCATTCCAGTCTGTCCCTGACCTGATACGGAAGCATGGGATGATAACGTCTCGGCAACCCCCTGTCGTTCGGTCACAACGAGTGCCAGCCTGGACATGCCTTTCATCGTTAGAACCAGCACAAACAGGAAAACAAATACAATTCCCATTCCGATAAGCATTAGATTGATACCGGACAATAACAAGTCTTCGATTGGCATCAGTTTTCACATCCCCTAAAAGTGAATTTGCCTTTCTACGTCGGTCATACCGACCCTGTCAAGCATTATCGACTTTAGAAAAACTATGTAACATATTGTTTATATTCAATAATAAGCCCTTTCATTTATATTATTGATACTCAGTATAGGGCAGGGCTATCACGCTCTCATCATACCCCATGATAGTGACATGAAGCGGCTTAGCCGCCAACTCGCATTTCCAGTCATATTACAGATGTGAGTTTGCTGAACCCGGAAATCAGCTTGACTCACAGGCCTCAACTCGCCTGAACAGTCCCATCTGATTCACTCCATTGCCGTCCTCGGCGCACCTTGAATAACGACCCGCTTGAAGGCGTCGACGATTCCTATTAATGTTCCGCGACGAAATCAACAGCGCAACAGATCATGCCAAACCCCTCAGCAGCAACCCATCCACCCCTCGTTTTAGCCTCGAGTTCGCCCTATCGACGGGAGTTGTTAAGCCGTCTGGGAGTAGAATTCAGCACCACCTCCCCCGACATCGACGAGACCCGGAAGGAACAGGAGCATGCGGATGAACTGGTGGTGCGATTAGCCGTGGAAAAGGCCAAAACAGTGGCCGAATCCCACCCGGATGCACTGATCATCGGCTCTGACCAGGTAGCCACCCTGCAAGGTCGGATTCTGGGAAAACCGGGGAACCACGAGCGGGCGGTCGAGCAGTTGAAATCAGCGTCCGGACATCGAGTTACCTTCAGCACCGGATTGTGTGTGTACAACAGCCGAACAGGTGAACTCCAGTCCCGTTGTGAGCACTTTCACGTACATTTCAGAAATCTGCAGGCCTACGAAATCGAGCACTACCTGCGCAAAGAGCAGCCTTATCAATGTGCCGGATCATTTAAATCCGAAGGCTTGGGGATATGTCTGTTCGAGCGACTGGAGGGTGATGACCCCAATACCCTGATCGGGTTGCCGCTGATACGCCTGATCGAAATGTTGCGCTGTGAAGGGTTGGATATCCTGGCGGTATAGTCCAGCGCCCCGGACATACCTCCCTCCCCGGGCCTGTCAGAACAGTGCGTCCTCTACTTTCCGTGTATCTTCATCGAGCCCTGTGGCGGCACCTCCCTGCTCAAGCCTGGCAAAAGCCTTGACCATGCTGCGATCCACGGATGCCAGCATGTGGTTGGTACCTTCATGGGAGAGAATATTGGCCACCTGTACGACATCCACATAATCCACCGGTGCATCCCCCGGATCCCGCAACAGATCTTCATGTTGCGAGGCGACATTGATGACATGGGGATCGAATTTCCATAGTTTGAGTATGCTGCCACCCAACTGGGGATGTAATTTGTGTAACACCCGATCCAGAAACTCCGGGTTCTCAATGAGCTCTGGGTAATCGCACGCCTTGATCAGCAGTGGAATATGTCCGATGTCGTGGACCAATCCGGCAACCAGGGCCACATCGGAATCCAATCCCTTATGCTGTTTGGCCAGCATTGCGGCATGGGCACCCACTTTGACTGAGTGACTCCACAAATGATCCATGCGTCGTTCGATGTCTTTGACGGCGGTACGAAACACCTCTTTCATGGAAACTGCATAGACTGCGTTTTTGACTCGCTGAAATCCGATGCGGGTGATCGCAGGTCTGATTGAGGCAATCGTATTCATGCCCCGATAGAGGGGGCTGTTTGCATAACGGATGAGTCGGGCGGTTAGTGCAGCATCCCGGGAGATGACCTTCTCCAGATCTGCCGCCGAGCTGTCCACATCGTTGATCACGATCAGGGCTTCCAATGCCAAAGCGGGGAGCGTCGGCAGATATATTTTATTGGCCAGCAGGTCTTCTTTTACCGATTCGACGAACGCCTTGGTCGTAACAGCCTCCAACTGCTTCTGTTCACGATCCTGTTCTTTCTGGTCGTCCGCGGGTTTGCCATCGGAGAGAATGAAGACTGATTTTGTCATCGATACTTGGCCTGCCTCATCGCCAGATGTGAATTTACTGCTAATTCTGCCAAATGCTGATCTCCTGGTGATTCGAACCGCTAAGAGATTGCCATGGCATCGGGGGATTCCCGCCCAAATTCGCCTCAACGGCCCTGATTAACGACCGTCAATCCATGCCTATGTCGTACCGTCCATGGAGATCAGGAGTTTTAGCGGCAGTTGCTCAGATTTTTTCATGTGCTTTCACAATCCCCAGACTAGTTGAGTCTAAACGGTGCGTAAAGGATCACAAATCCGCAAGGCCAGGATCATGCCAGGGTGAGTGATACAGCTTCACAAGATCTGAATGCGCAGACCTATTTAACAGTAAGACGATGTTATTTAACTTATTTTTTTATTATTTATTACAGTTATTTATATCATTTAGTTAATTTGTATTATGAGTTTTATGAGGAACGATCCATTGCCAAATTGATGGCTGATACACATAAATATTGAGTAGGTTTATCAATAGCCTACACCGGCATGGCAATTGTGAATCATTGCAAAAGTGATGAATCTCTCAGTTTTGAACACCTGGCCAGGAATTGATCAAAAGGACTCTTTATATTTAGATTCATATACTTATGATTGATATCTCGAGTTGCGATTGATTCTGTGATCATTAAAGATTTCCTGCTTTACGTCGAATCTACAGGTAGATCACGCATCGATACCTCAAATCAAGAACACTGGATTCGTCGGCGGCATGGCAGAACAGGCACTCCATCCCTACTCTCAGCATCCCGGTGATAAGCCGCTCGTACTTATCGCCGATGACTCGCGCGTGGTGCGGGTCTCACTGCGGAACATTCTCAAGGATCATTGCGACCTGATCGAAGTGGAAGACGGGCAGCAGGCGTGGAACGAACTGTCACAGAATCCCGCCATAGATCTGGTATTCAGTGACCTCTCGATGCCTAATCTTGACGGTAGGGGTCTGTTGGCCAAGATGCGTCAATCCGAAACGGAGCACTTGTCGCGACTCCCTTTCGTGGTTGTAACCGGAAATGAAGCGACGCCAGAGATTGCCCGGGAGATGCAGCAGCTCGGGGCCAGTGGCATGGTAAGCAAACCTTTCGATGCGGAGCTGATCACCTCCTATCTGAATCACTCTGCCGACCAGCTGCCGGAAGAAACCGCTTCGGACTGGCAGGACTCATCGCCACAGACCGATTTTCTGGATCATATTCCCGACCGTTCGAAATTCATGGAGATCGCCAGCCGGGAACTCTCATTTGCGATTCGCAATAAGAACGAACTGGCCCTGGCGTTATTGCGAATCGATCAATTCGATGGAATTCTGGATCATTACAGTGATGGTGCCATCGAACACATACTTCTGGCCATACACGACATCGTAGAGCAGCATATCCATCCGGATGACACGCTGGCTTATCTTGGCAGCGGACGATTCGCGATTCTTCGTCCCGCATCGAATGCCATCGGTACACGTTATCTGGGACGCAGAATTCTGGAAGACATCGCCGCCAAGAGTTTCTACCTGGGTGAATCAGATCGCAATGTGAGTGCCAGCATTGGAATCTCCGCACCTGACATCAAACCAGGATTTCGCCTCTCTGACCTGATGAGCCTTGCCGAAGGACGCCTCAAAGCCGCACTGGAAAGCGGTGGCGGAAAAGTTGTCGACAAAGGTAATGAAAACCTGACGCCTGTAAGCATCACCCCGGATCTGTCAGAGATCTCCACCGCACCGCCGACCGAGCATAATCATCCCTCGAGTCATCTATCCACAGAGATTCAGAGACTTGCGGTTGAACAGGTTGCTGAAATCAAGGCTAAATACAGCCCCAGTCAGGAGTC
Organism: Candidatus Thiodiazotropha sp.; assembly: GCA_040506775.1. GTDB lineage: Bacteria > Pseudomonadota > Gammaproteobacteria > Chromatiales > Chromatiaceae > Thiodiazotropha. Next base: position 204,125 of record JBEVWC010000002.1, on the reverse strand, counting down.
TGTTGAAACACAGCTGCTGCAATATCAGCAGACTGTGGAAAGCCTGACCGCAGAGAACCGGCAACTGCTTGAGGATGTGGAACAATGGAAAAAACACTCAGCGGAAGCCGACAATCTGCGGCGCCAGTTGTTTGAGATAGAGAGCGAACGTCAACAAGTAAAGTTGAAATTCAATGAGCTTCAGGACAACTACCAGCTACTTGACCAGCGATACACCTTTCTGACCCAGGAAAACCGCAGACTTGTTGAAGAAGAGGACCACAGAACCTCATCACTCAGACAGGCCCATGGCTTTACAGAGGAAGAGAACAAGCGTCTGGAAGACCACGCAAAAGATCTGCGTAATCGGGCTGAAAAGGCAGAGCTGGAGAGTCTCAAGTTAAACCAACTTGTCAGCAGTCTGCGGGAAAACGGACAGCTTTTGCGCATGCAACTGGACCAGGCTCAGCAGGAGATCGACGAACTCAAAGCTGCACGGCAGTCTGCTCCCCCTCCAGTAACTGCAGACCCCAAACCCACACAATCGGCCCGGGCAACGAAACCGCAGTCCTCCGACTCAATACTTCTGAATGAAATTTATGAGTCCGAGCTGAGCTTAACCGCCACACCCAATCTGAAAGCGATCAGTGGCCAGCCCTCCCAGCAAGCCCCAGCCACCCCAGTGAATGAGGCAGTACAAGCCAAACCGGCAGTAGCAAATGCCGAGGAGAAACCCACCAAACAATCCTCGTCGCAAAATCCTCCTCCGTTCCGCATCGAGAAGGAGCCGTTTCTGTTCAAGAACGGAATCAACCCTTCCGCATTCACCATTGCCAGTGTGATCCTGACATTGCTGCTGCTGGCGGCAGGCATATCCGTTTATTTCTATCTGAAAGATTCCCCGGTTCCTGCTCCTCAAGCGACTACATCTGTCGCCGAACCGAACGCCAAAGCCCCAACCACCGCATCGCCGTCAACACCTCAGGCTTTAGTTCAGTCTCAAACTGAGCCTCATCAGGTACAGCCGACCGCAACGCGAAATCCCCCGATTCAGAACCCGCGTCTTGAGTCTGTCGAGCCCAGTCGGCTTGCCACAGCCACTCCCCCGGTTGCACGCACAGAGATTGCATTTCCCGTTTCAGAAGAGTCCCGATTGGAAAAAGAGCTGACGCTGAGACAGATGGCCGAAGAAGAGTTTCAAAGACGACTCAATCGGTCACAATCATCCGCTTCTGATGATATCAACAACGCCGGCATACCATGGAATGTACCAACTGAAACGAGCGACGCTGAGAACAACGGAGTGGACTCAACTCAAACTGCCCAGGACATGTCAGAACAGATTCAACCGGGTTCAGCAGAGACCCATCAGCCTTCAGACCTCCTCATCCTGCCTGAAGAGCCCGCCCCGGTCATTCCTCGCTGATCCGCTGTTGCAGAATGCTGGCATGCAGAGGCCAGCCTGATTCATCAATCACAAACACGGTCCACTTGCCGACCTCGCCAGGATTCAGGCTTTTGACGGAATAGGCACGCCAACGAGGACCCTTTACAGAGATTTCCACCTCGCTGATTACTGACCCTTCGAACTCCCAACGATGGGTCACCGTACGCCCCTGGAGATTCCTCAGGTCTGTGAAAAACATCACCTGGGTCGCGTTTTGATCCACACTGACAATCTGATCAACGGGCTCCCGATCAATCACGTCGGTGGTAAAAACTGCTCGTGCCACGTAGGCATCAGGCACAGGAGACTCTTCGACACCTGCCGATTTTGCTTGCGTCGTTGAATCCATAGGTCCGGATGTAGAATCACCCGCTTCGCTCTGAAGCGTATCCTGCGCCATTTCCTCCGCAACAGTTGGTGTTACCGGAGCGGTCTCCGCCCACAATTGTATCGGAAGCCAGAAGATCGCAAGACTAACCAGCAGATGTCTTTTAAATTTCAAAAGAGTCATTTCTGTCATCATCCCCTATAGTGACATGCGAGGTTTTTGAGACTGCTAACACTCAACCGATTTACCCTGTTGAGGCTGATTAACGCCAACAGCAGGCATTGGAAAGGTGTTAACAGGCCCTAGCAAGCAGCGATTCAATATACACCCTGTTCCACTTTCAGGGCAGATTCAATCAGTGAATCAGGCTTGCTTGTACAACAATGTGGAAAATCTACAGTATCGGGTCAACGGCAGTAAACAATCCAAAAACTTGTTCTGATGCTGAGCCAGATAACTCCTGCATTTCGGAATTGGTCATAAATTGATTGGTGCCGGAATCGCTTCTGCTAATGGGAGAATCATTGAAATTCAGTCTGGCAAGGCTGGGGCCGAAAATCGCAATAACAACCCGAAATATTCAGCCATCGATCGGAATGTCGCGATACCAGCAGTCTTCATGACGCCCTGTTAAGATCACAGACGAATTCCGAGTACAGAAACCCAGGGCTTACAACCGCTGAGCCTGTCACGCCCAGTGGTCTGCAACACGCTTCCAGTAAATGGCGCCATAACCATTCTATTATCATGGATATGGCGCCCATCATGTCAGTAGGTGACGACGCGGGGCAGCTCTTTTGCCTCTGCAACCCACTTCTCAACAGCGGAAACACTGGGGGTGGCTCTGACCAGATTCTTGGCCTCGTTGACCTCCACCATTTTCGCATGCAGATTTTCGGGTTTGCGCTGCGCCAGCTCCGGAACAGTGTCCACACCTGCAGCCTCGAGCAAGTCGGAATATTGCTCTCCGATGCCCTTGATACGGAAGAGATCCGCCATATTCACCCAACGTAATACCAGTTTGCCGCTGATACCGGTGGCATCCTCGATTTCCTTACGACCTTTTTTTGTACTCCCTTTTTTCAGCAAGGCCTCAAGACTATTGATATCGGCCCCCTTCAGCTTGGCTGCATAGGTTTCACCAATTCCCTCGATCTCTACTAGTTTGGTCATCACTCAGTCTCTCTGTTACAGGTGGGACAAGTTACATGATGCAACCCTTCTGACAGAGCACTCCCTGGCATCACTTCTATGTGTCCTTACATGACGTTGAGAGGGTTCAATCACACATACAACGCTTGGATTTTTCTGTTGCCAATTCTATATTTTCAATCAAAAGAAACTCACAACTCTATGTTTTTAATATATTTATTGGTTATTCATTCGTCAGTTTACACTGTCCACGACAAGACTTGCCAGACTACCCCGTCGGCGATCCGATTTTCGGCGATTGCCTGGAAAATCCGTGCTGGGATCTAGATGAAGTTTGCGTCGATCTCTGGATGAGGTGCGCTGAATGTAGGGATGGGCATGTAAACGGGCGCCTTTGATAATCGTGGTGTTCAAGCGTCCGATCAGGTGATGCACCGACTCAGAATTATGCACATACACCAACCCATGGTATTCCCATACCCGGGAGTTGCTGTATTTGATTTTGAGAATCCTGCTGCGTGATACCCCATCGGGTTTGCATCGCATCAGGGACCATTTCGTGCCCATCTGTCGGCAAACCAGTCGTTGCAGATTACGGGCCGAATATCCGTTGGCTATTCCTTTGATAAACACCCACATGAATCCGTCTCGCTCAATTCAGTATCGAGGTTCCAGAGTCCCATCATAATATCCTTACCGGAATCCGCCAACCTCTAACCGCCCCCCACCAGGGTATTGGAATTTCCCGGGAGCTGCGCGGTTTATCCGTCCCGGTATGTACCTGCAATTTTGCTACCTCATAACCCCTTGACGCATAGACGGACATACCGGAGGATTGCAGAGTCAGTCTCCCGCCAAACACACCCAGTTACGGGAGTGACGTGACACCCACGAACCGGCAGGCTGTTGAAATGCTACTCAGACGGTACGATCCTGCATTGAAAACGGCCTGAAAAGCTCATTGAGTCCAGTAAACTGCGCTCACTCGGCGGTTTTCACCTTATCTCGAACTCGTCTGAGCGAATTTCAACAGCCTGTTTGTGCAGCAGATTCTCCCGGTAGTGACTGATAATGCCAAAAAGCGGAAAAGAGACAGATCAAATCGTTGTGGATATTGCCTGTCTCGATCATGATCGTTTCAGAGCCACACTGATCTCAACTATCGGCAGCCATTGCGAGGTCTGGCGAAGCAGTAAACGCCATGAGGAACTTGTAGACGGCGAAACCGAAACCAGCTACACGGAATTTGTCATCAAATGGCCCTTGTCTGAATACTCCGAAACGGAAACCAAGCTACTGGCCCGTCACTACCGTCAACTTAAAGAAACGCTGGATGAGATCATCCCCAACGCGTTGTTCGTGATCACCCGGATCAATGGTCGTCCCAGCCTGGTCGTACTCGCACGGGCAATCAATGTCTGGTTTAACATCGCCAACCAGCAAAACGAGGAGGAAGCCATACAGTTGCTGTGCGCCAATCCCAAGGCACGTATTCAACTATCCCGATTCGTGAATGCAGCACAGGCCTGGCGCAAGTCTGACAACCCGAGAGTCATCGACCTTTTCGGCCTCGACAATTTAATCATGGATACCAATCGGGAAATCTACTTCCTGGACAGTTTTTTCGTGTTTTTTTTCGAAGACACCTTCCATCTCATCGAGGATGATGAAGATGATTCGGAACTGGCTGACAAGGTCAACATTTCGATACGCCGCTTGAATTATCTTGAAGACTTACTGGGCCGGGTGAAGGAATCCTGTACCTGATCCCTGTTGCAGTATCCTATACTTGTGTCTCACGAGCCTGCAGGAAACAGCACGCTCATTTTCAAGCCACTGCGATCTGACCGATTCTGCATCTTGATCACCGCCCTGTGCAGGTCGACGATACGCTTTACGATGGCAAGCCCCAGACCACTGCCTTGCGCCTGGGCCGTCTCTCCCCGACGAAACCTTTGATAGAGTCCCTGCTGCTGATCTTCCGGTACTCCGGGACCTGTATCGATCACCTCGAGAGCGACCTGATTGTCGTGCCTTTCCAGCCTGACACTGACTTCCCCTCGCTCCGGTGTGTATCGGATGGCATTGTCGATGATATTGCGGAGCAGGATCTGAATCGCTGGCGCATAACCGGTCACGACCACAGGATCATTTGGCCCGTCATAGGAGATCTCGATATCCTTCTCCAATGCAGAAGCCGCTATGGTGGACAGAATCGTGATGGTCTCCTGCTGTAAATCAACCGGCTCAACATGGGCATCTCCCATGGACTGGCTGTCCATCCGCGCCAGGGTCAGCAGTTGCTCCAACAGGTGTGTAAGTCGGTCCACGCCGCGGATAATCTGATCAAGGAAATCCCTATGCTCCAGATTACCCGCCAGGGATTTTGCTTGAGCGAGTGTCTTGAGCGCGGCAAGAGGGGTTCGAAGCTCATGCGCGGCATCTGCTGTGAAACGCCGTTCATTATCCAACGCTGCCTGAACTCTGTGAAACAGACTGTTCAGAGACTCAACCATAGGCACTACCTCAGTGGGCACATTGTCGATCGCGATCGGATCCAGTGCATTGGCTTCCCTGTTTTCCACTTTTCGGGCAATGATTTTCAGTGGTTTGAGTCCTCCACCCACCATAAGCCATATCAACAGACCCATGATCGGCAGTGAGAAAATGATGGGCCAGAGACTGTTGAAAACGATCTCGGAGACCGTCTCCTGACGGAGCGATAGGAGTTCTCCGACCTGGACATTGAAAGCGCTCTTTCCCTCTTTCATGCCAAACATGCGCCATTCCTTTTCTTCGATGATCACATTATGATAGCCCTCCTGAAATTCATTGAACTCAGCGGGTAGATTGGAGCGTAAATAGGTTCTGCCATTGTCCCCTTTTATCAGAAAAGCAATTTTGGCTTCATAGCGATGGCCGTTCATGATATCCCTTGGGATCAGGGTCAGATAATCCTTAGCCTCCTGATTCGAGGAATACTTCAGCAGCAAACTTCTCAACAGGTTTGATTGGGCAACAATCCCGTCACCTAACTCATCAACCAGTGACTGGAGTTTTTTTTCAACCTCTTTGTCTTCATCGATTTCGTGGGCGATCAGGGTTGCCAGAATGCGCGATTCCTGGGCGAGTGTCGCATCATAGATTTCCTCGACCTCATGGGTGGCGGCCCGGTAGACAAATAATGCCGCGATCAGCCAGAGGATGAGAACAGTCGATATGAGACTGAGCAAAAGCCTTCTGCGAATTGAAGAACCGCCCATATGAATTGCCCCCTCGATCTAGGCTTGTTTCTGTATGATGTAGCCGACGCCTCGGACTGTCTTGATCAAATCCTGACCAAGCTTTTTACGTAAATGGTGAATATAAACCTCCACCGCATTGCTCTCCACACCGCCGTTCCAACCGTAGAGTGACTCTTCCAGAAAGCGTCGGGACAGTATCCTGCCTTGATGAGTCAAAAGGGATTCGAGCACCGCAAATTCGTTAGCCCCCAGGGAAACCTCCTCTCCTCCCTTGGTCAGGCGTCTTGCCGCAGGATCCAGGACAAGATCTGCAAAGTTGATCAAAGGCTCCGAACGTCCTTCCCGTCTGCGGGTGATCGCGCGCAAACGGGCATTCACTTCCAACAGGTCAAAGGGTTTTACGACATAATCATCCGCCCCCATATCCAATCCCTGAATACGATCTTCAATCGTGTCCCGGGCAGTCAGGATGAGCACCGGCAGATCAACCTTATCCTGACGTAACTCCCGGAGGAGATTAAGACCATCCTTTTTAGGAAGCCCGAGGTCCAGCAGCAAGGCATCCAGATTCTCAGTCTGCAGTGCCTGAGCGGCGGCCGTCCCATCCTGCACCCAATCCACCGTGTGTCCCAACTCCTTCAACCCCAGGCAGATACCTTCGCCCAAATGACAGTCATCTTCTACGAGTAATATTCGCATTCTTAATTTTCCGCAAATGAAACCGGGATATCTTCACTGCAGCACACGCTTGATATCCGCTTGCTGTTGTTGCCTTAAAGCTTCGGCCCTGACAATCGCAGCACGGGCCTCCCGCTTTCTCCCCTCATCCGCGAGCGTTTGCCCGGGACGAGGTTTGGCGGCCAGAACCTTCTCATACGCTGCGATTGCTCCGTTGAAATCACGCTCATGTAACAGGTACTCAGCATAGAAATAATTCGCGTCGATATTCTGGGGATCAATTGTGAGTGCCTTCTCCAGATGAGTTTTCGCTAAACCAGGATCACCGAAGCCGATGGGCCAGCCCGGCACTTTGAAATACAGGCTTCCCTTCAGGGTATACACTAGCCCATCCAGCACTTCTGGTTGAATCTTCTCTGCCTGATCGAGTAGTTTCATTGCTTGCTTGGCCAGACCCAGGCCCTCGCTTCCACCCTGTAGGCGGCCCAAAGTGGATAGCACGACAGCATTCCAAACCAGAGCCTCAGCCTGCCCGGGATGAGCCATCACAAGTGCCTCGGTGTCCCGGCTGAGTGTCTGCAGGGCTTGTATCTGCGTATCGGAGGGGTAGTTGTAACGGATTTCCGCCCAGCGTTCGCTAATATTGACCCATTCAGGAATCCCACTTCGAGCCGAGGACGCTCCAATCATCAAACCCAATAGCAAGATGACCTTTATTATAGGACTGAGTTTTGTCATCTAAACTTCCACAAATAAATACAGGTTCCTTCCATCGTGCAATGCAGCATAACGACCCCTTTGAGTGAAATACTCTAACCGCTGATTCTTTTGCAGCTTCACCATTATCGCCCTTTCGCAGGGTATGACATCCTGAATACAGCTTTATTACCACGTACAAGGATTTACGCCCTAAAATGGGTCAAAACCGACCAACCTGTCTAACTGGCTCGAAAGCCTCCCGCAGATAATGTCACATGACAGGAATATGACCTTGCCAGGTGGACCCCGAATGTGTTCCAAAAGCCATTGTCAGGGATTTTTTTCGGTAGTATTATCGGGTTTACGCTACGAAACAGGCCCATAATCCGCTTCCCATTTGAGTTATCTTTCAGTCGTGAATCGGCATCCTCAGGTTTCCAAGCCCATTGGCATGGTATCGCACCATCGCTTTCCGTGTTCGAGGTCTGTCTGGCAGGTTTGTTATTGGGACCGTCAGACCCTGAACAAGACTCTCTCTTTGTTAGGAACGTATATCGATGACTAAATTGTATGTTGGCAATCTGCCCTGGACTGCTACAGAAGACGACGTGAAGACCCTTTTTTCCGAAATCGGTGAAGTGTTCTCAGCCAACCTGATCCTGGACCGTGAAACCCGTCGTTCTCGGGGTTTTGCCTTTGTGGAAATGAGCGACTCTGACGCCGATAAGGCCATTTCCCAGCTCAATGGCAAACAGTTTCAGGGACGGGACCTGAGAATCAACGAAGCCCAAGAAAAGCCCAAGCGCAGTTCCGGCCGCTTCTGATTTCAGCGCCGCACGCTTAAAATGAAGAACGGCCGACCTGTAATCAGGTCGACCGTTTTCTCATTCCACTCGGTATGCCTTACTCAGGCTACCTGCGAATTTCCTGTTTCCCAATCAACCTCCCGACCTGAGCGCCTGTATGCGGGCTTCCAGCGGTGGATGACTGGCGAACAACTTCTGAACCTTGCCCGCATTGATGGCGAATGCAGCCATCTCATCCGGTAGTCCTTCAGGCTGTTGAGCCTGCTGCAGGCGTTGTAATGCCGCAATCATTTTCGAACGTCCCGCCAGATCCGCCCCACCCTTGTCTGCACGGAATTCACGCCACCGAGAGAACCACATAACGATCATCATAGCCAGAATACCGAGAATGAATTCCGCAAGGATCGAAACAATGAAGTAAGCCGGGCCATTGCCCCGTTCCGTCTTAAACACCACCCGGTCGACCGTGTGGCCAATCACCCGTGAAAGAAAGACTACAAAGGTGTTTACGACACCCTGAATCAACAGCAGGGTCACCATATCACCGTTAGCCACATGACTGACCTCGTGAGCCAGGACAGCCTCAACTTCATCCCGATTCATCTGCCGGAGTAACCCTGTGCTGACCGCCACCAGGGCATCATTCCGATTCCAACCGGTGGCAAAGGCATTTGGTGAGGGATGATCGAATATACCCACTTCAGGCATGCCGATGCCTCGCTCCCGAGTCTGTCTCTCCACCACTTTAACCAACCACTGTTCAACTTCATTGCTGGGTTGCTCGATCACACGAACACCCATGCTGCGTTTGGCGGACCACTTGGAGATAAACAGACTGATCAACGACCCCGAAAATCCAATGATCGCAGAGTAGACCAGGAGGGCATTCAGATTCAGATCGACCCCGTTTGCCATCAGCAGTCCATCGATCCCAAGCAACCGGAAGGTCATGCTGATCAGCATCATAATGGCCAGGTTGGTCGCCAGAAAAAGGCCGATTCTCATCATGTCGCGGTTTTCCTATGTTTGATCCCTGGGGGGAATATGAGGGCATAGAGGCGGCAAATCAATCTAAGTTCCCTGAACGGACTGGTCTGATTGAGTTTGGCTGTATTGGAGGATATCCAGACCATCTGGGTTATTGCAGATTTTTTACAAAATGAGATACCCCTGAAACCAGCACAATTTAACTCTCTACTGGGAGAATGGAGCATCCATACCCGTACCGTCTCGACTACGCGGCCAGAGGAAAACCTCTCTCATGTGCCGGGATGGATTCGCTGTGTTCAGGTTTACTCTGCGGTTTCGAGCATCCCTTCGGCCATTGTCGAATCCAGAGATTAGATTGAACACACGCTTTGCGTGGGAACCCAGACCATACCAAGTCAGATCGTCCCCTATACTCTGGAATTCGGCGAACCCGGTATGCATTCCCACGCGGAGCGTGGGAACGAGGACAAATGCGATACTCCGTAAACCTGCACGATTTAACGCTCTACCGGGTGAATGGAGCATCCATACCAGTAACCGCCGCGACTATGCGGTCAGAGGCTGACCCCTCTCATGCGCCGGGATGGATTCGCTGTGTACAGGATTGCGCTGCGGCTTCCGGCATCGCTTCACTCTTTGTCGAACCCGAAGATTACCTCGTTCACATGCTTTGCGTGGGAACCCTGACCAAACCCAGTCAGATTGCGCCTGATTCTCTGGAGTTCGCCGAACCCGGTATGCATTCCCACGCAGAGCGTGGGAACGAGGGATGTCCTGCTCCACCGCCAAATAAAAAGGGGCCTGGTTGGGGTCACGCGAGGTTTGGTTGCCTGCGGATGGGCAGGGATTGATTCGCTGCGCTCACCCCTTCGGGGCGCCTGCGCTTCGCTACGCTCCTTGTCGAACTGAGGGTTCGAACCAAATCCTGCTGCTCCGCCAAATAAAAAGGGGGCCTGGTTGGAGTCACGCGAGGTTTGGTTGCCTGCGGATGGGCAGGGATTGATTCGCTGCGCTCACCCCTTCGGGGCGCCTGCGCTGCGCTGCGGCGTCCTGCGTCGCTACGCTCCTTGTCGAACATAGGGTTCGAACCAAATCCTGCTTCTCCGCCAAATAAAAAGGGGGCCTGGTTGGCCCCCTTTTTATTTGGCGGAGAAGCAGGGATTCGAACCCTGGGAGGGCTACTAACCCTCAACGGTTTTCAAGACCGCCGCATTCAACCGCTCTGCCACCTCTCCGAAGGAGCGCTAGAATACAGAAGCCTCCGGGAAAATACCAGTGATCAGACAGCGAAGCGAGAAACCCTGCCAGTGAGGAGGAATTCCCTGGAAATCCCGTATTGACCTTTCAGGTCAGGTCGGTATCCTGTCATGAACATTTTCCTATACCGATTGTCTTACTAGAAGAGTTTGATTTTAGGGAATAAATCTGGAGAGAACATCACAATGAATCGCATCGATTTCACTGCCACACGGTCCATAGAGTCTGCTCTTTCGACCAACAAACTAATAAAGAACACCTACATGCTGTTGTCTGGCACGCTCATCTGGAGTGCCCTGCTGGCAATGGTTTCAATGGCCATGGCGCCCTCCCCGATGATTTCACTGGGTACCTCACTGGGAGCTCTGGTGCTGCTGTGGTTCGTGCTGCCACGCACCGCCAATTCAGCCTCAGGTCTTTGGGTGGTGTTTGCCGTAACAGGACTGTTGGGATTCGGCTTGGGCCCCACCCTGAACTACTACATCGCACTGTCCAACGGCTCCCAGATTATCGCCACCGCATTTGGTGGCACGGGGATCATCTTCCTGGGCCTTTCCGGCTACGCCCTGTCCACCAAGCGTGATTTCAGCTTCATGGGCGGTTTCATCTTTGCCGGAATGATGGTTGTGATGCTTGCCTCTCTGGCCGGCCTGTTCCTGGATATTCCTGGGCTGCACCTGGCCATCTCGGCAGCGGTCATCCTGCTGATGTCCGGTTTCATCCTGTTCGAAACCAGCCAGATGGTGAATGGTGCTCAGACCAATTACATCATGGCCACCGTGAGCCTTTATCTGTCGATCCTGAATATCTTCACCAGCCTGCTGCACCTGTTGGGCGCTCTGGGCGACGAGTGAGGTTGTTTGACTCGGGAATCAAAAAGCCCCGGCAGTGCCGGGGTTTTTTTATACACTAAGGAGTTTTTATGGAATGGGTGAAGATTTTCTCGGCCATTCTGATTGTGGGTTGGCTCATTTTTCTCTGGCCCAGAGCGAAGTACTGGTTGAAAAACAGCCCAAAAGCCCAGGAAGGTGACTGGATGGCCGCAGTGATTCCCCTGGCGCTGGTCGTTGGGTTTGTGGCAATCCTGATCATGCTGGTCTGATTGTCAGAAAATCAGAGTTGCACATCAGCTCAGCCGATTACCTCGATACCCCCCATGTAGGGTTGCAGTGCCTGCGGCACACGGATCGTACCGTCCTTTAGCTGATAGTTTTCCATTACCGCCACCAATGTCCGGCCTACCGCCAGTCCGGAACCGTTCAGGGTATGGACGAGTTCGGGTTTACCGGTCTCCGGATTGCGCCAACGGGCTTGCAGGCGTCGAGCCTGAAAGTCGACGAAATTGGAGCAGGAGGAGATCTCGCGGTACTTCTGCTGACCCGGCAGCCAAACTTCCAGATCATAGGTCTTGGTTGATGAAAAACCGATATCCCCGGTACACAGGGTGACGACCCGGTATGGCAGTTCCAGTTTCTGCAAAATCGCTTCTGCATGACCCGTGAGTTCCTCCAGCGCCTGGAACGACTGACTTGCGGGGACGGCCTGCACCAGTTCCACTTTTTCAAACTGATGCTGTCGGATCATGCCGCGGGTATCCTTTCCGTAAGATCCGGCCTCGGAACGAAAACAGGGGGTGTGCGCCACCCATTTACGGGGCATGTAATCCGCTTCGATAATCTGGTCCCGGGTCAAATTGGTTACCGGGACTTCCGCGGTGGGAATCAGGTAGTAACCCGATTCTCCGCAGAGCTTGAACAGATCTTCCTCGAACTTCGGCAACTGGCCGGTGCCCCGCAGACTGTCCGCATTGACCATGTAGGGCACATAAACCTCGGTATAACCGTGCTCGCGGGTGTGGGTGTCCAGCATGAACTGGATCAACGCCCGGTGCATTCGCGCCAAGGGACCCGCCATTACCGCAAATCGGGAACCGGTGATACGGGCGGCAGCCTCAAAGTCGAGCAGGCCGCTCATATCTCCCAGATCAACGTGATCCCTGGGCTCGAAATCGTAGACACCCGGCTCACCCCAGCGGCGCTCTTCGCGGTTGTCCGACTCATCTTTGCCATCCGGGACAGAGGCATCCGGCAGGTTGGGAATCCCCAGCGTGATCTCTGCAAGCTCGTCCTGCACCTGAGTCAAGGCATCCTGGCGGGACTTGAGCCGGTCGCCCAGGTCTGCCACCTCCGCGAGCAGGGGCTGGATATCCTCACCGGCGGCCTTGGCCTTGCCGATCGACTTGGAGCGGTTGTTGCGTTCGTTTTGCAGATCCTGAGCTTCAACCTGCAGGCTCTTGCGTTGTTCTTCCAACTCGGAGATGCGCTGCGTATCGAGCACATAACCCCTGCGCAACAGTTGTTGCGCCACCTCTTCCAGGTTGTTTCTCAGCAATCGTGGATCCAACATTGATCATTCACCTGTATTGACATGTGCGGGCCAGCTCACCACATGACCCGGTTCTACCCATTGATTCAAATCCCGCAGCACCTTCTCCACCCGCTCCGGCACATCGAAGAACTCGATGACCAGCGGCAGGTCCATGGAAATATCCAGGAGTGAGGCCTCATGGGCCTTGCCCGAGCGTCCAAAGCCGGCGATACCGCGAAAGGCGGTCACGCCTCTGACCTGTTCGTCCTGGTGCAGAAAATCCAGCAGGGTTCTCAGCTGATGGTCTCCCTCGGTGAGGTAAACCCTGACAAAAGTGACCTCTGTGTGTTTCATAGCTGTCTCCCCAGCACCAGACCGATCCAGCAGGCCAGCAGACAGGCAGTGACGCTGGCGATGATATTGAGGCCGGCCTTGAATAATTCAGCCTGCTCCAGCAGGTTGAGGGTCTCGATGGAAAAAGTGGAAAACGTAGTGAAGGCGCCTAGAAACCCAACCAGTAACGCCCCCCGCCACTCGGGACTCGCCACCACCCGTTCGAGCATCAAGGCATACAGAAAACCCATCACCAGGGATCCCAGCAGGTTTACTGCCAGTGTACCGTACGGAAAGCCCCGTCCCAGCAAGGCATAGACACCACCGGAGACCCAGTATCGCATCAGGGCCCCGAGGGCACCTCCCGAGGCTATGGCTAGCAGCTGATTCAAACCCGTTTCCCGTGGCGCGTGCAAAGGTTGGGATTATATTAACCTGAACGCATCACAGGCAATCTCTTAGGGGACGTGAAGGGGAAAAACCAGCGTATATACCCGCAACCGGGTGGCCAGACTGCCGGGAGCGGGAATCTGTGGGCGCCAGGGTCTGACTACGCCAATCCAAAAGGTCCCAGTGGGCCGCAGGGAATGGCGCGCCCTTTCCAAGGAGCACAACAACGCGAATGGCCGCTAGGCGCCGCGCCCGAAGGGAGGCCTGCTCAGGCCTCTGATTTCAGCAATCTATTTGAGACACTACACTAGAAGTCCCAGCGATATCCGGCGTAGAAGAAATAGTCTGTGTAGTTGATGACCTCTTCAGTGTCATCTTCTTCATACCAGTTCAGGCCTCCCTCAAGCTCCAGGGTGAAGCTTTTACGCAGCCGGTACTCCATACGCAGGTTGGGATTCACGGACAGGCGGGTACCGTCATTATCGTCATTTTGCCGGTAGGAGACATCCAGGCGGGGATTGATGCGCCAGGCTGAGTTCACGGGATAGCGGCTGCTGACACCGACACGATAGGTGTCCGAGGTATCGGTATTCGAGTAACGGAGACTGAACACACCGATATCCCCCTGCTTGAGGAGATCGTTCTTGATCACCTGAAAGGTGTAGAAAGTCTCGGTGCCAGTGCTGTCGGTTTCCGGAACCCCCCCCGATTCCGGCGTGCCGTCGGTCTGGGTCAGCGTGATATCGCCACTCAACTGCAGTGATGGGGTATAAGGGTGCGAGATGCCGAACGAAAAGGTCTTGACCCGGGCGGTGCGATCGATCGCCAGATCATAGATCTCGTCATCGGAGTAGAATGATTTCAAATCATCGATCGTGGTGATCGGCAACAGGGTGTCCGGATCGATCTGACCGATCAGCGCATTGGAGGTGGCGAGGATCGGGCTGTTTCGATAGTCGATATTCATGTAGACACTGGTATCGTTCTCGAATCGCCAATTGCCCTGCAGCATGAAGATGCTCAGGTCCTGATGGAACATGTCGTAATCCACCAGACTGTATAGCGACTTGACCGGGTCGTAGTAGCGTACTTCGCCACCCACACCCCGACGGTCCACCAGACCATCGACACGCTGTTCCACCAGAAACAGGCTGAGATCCCAACTGTCGAAAATGCTCAGAAAATCCCCGCTGACACCGGCGAACTGCTTGTGTTCGTGGAGATAGGTATCGCGTGATCGCTCGACGGGCAATCCGGCACTGAAGCGAAGATTCACATCAGGGGTCAAACCATAATTCAGAACAAGACCGTCAAAGCGGTTCAGGATACCGCTGGAACGCAAGCGCTGACGGCCGAATCGCATGCTGGTGCCGGAGTCGCGATGCTCCGCATCGAGATAGGCGTCACTCAAAGCGGTATCGTTCTCGCCATCTTTCAGCAGGTCGTAAATGTAGCTGCCGGTCACCTTCATACGCAGGTCGTAGGTTTCACCTTTGCGGCGACTGTTGAAATCGACGAAGGTCTCGATTTCCGAACGGGATACCGCATCCTCATCCTCTACGAACGGGCTGTCGATCTCGTCCCGGCGATAACTCTGGGAAATACTCCCGTAGGTCTCCCATTCCGCCTGAAAACCCTGCTCTTCCACGGCAATCAACTCACCCGAGGGGCCTATCACCTTTTCGCGAAGCGGCTCCTTGGGTTTCTGGGGCGCGGTCTCCAAACCCAGCAGTCTCTGCCAGACTCGCGCCGCATCCTCCCCTTCCGGATATTTCTCCAGGTAACGGCGGTATTCCGCCTTGGCGTGGGCGATCTGCCCGTTGCGTTCACGGGAGAGTCCCAGCAGTTCCAGGGCCTCCTGGGTATAGATGTTATCCGGTTCCTCGAGCAATGCCTCGAGCAAGCGCACGGCCTTGGCATACTCACCGGCGGTAATGGTCCGGCGTATGACCCCCATCATGTCGGTCAGACGGGGATCCACATTCGCCAGCTGGGGCTCCTCCATCTGTTCGCCTTCGAGTTTTGGTTCAAGTCCCCGCTCAAAGAAGACCCGGCGTCGTTCCTCCACATCCGCGGTATCGACCCAGGCATCGGGATAGAAGTGCCGAATCGCCTGCAACTGCTGATTGGCCTCCTGACGGGTGCGGAAGAATCCCAGGCGCAAACGGTAGCTGGCCGCCTCTTCCAGTTGCACCTTGTTGGTATAGAGGATCTGGTTCTCACCGATTGATACCGGTGGAATCCTGTCGAAATCGATGGGTTCGTTTTGCGTGCTCAGATTGATGACATAGATCACCAGAGGCAGCGACTTGACACTCAGGGGGGCGCGCATCTCCAGTTCAGCCAGATCAGGTTCGGCCTTGGTCTCGACCCGGGTTCCCGTCTGTTCCGGAATGATGATATCCATGACGTAGACATTCCGGCCCTGACGAATCCTGAAGTCGCTGACCGGTGTGACGAAAGAGACCAGCAATGATGAGGTGCCGATGCGGTTACCCTGAAACACCACCTTGTTAAGAGGCAGAGCCGCGGACGGACTCCAGGTCAACTGGTCTTCCGGCATCAGATCATTGTCACTACCGGTAGTGGCCGGATCCGCATCCGTGGTTTGGCCCACCTTGATCTGAATTCCGACTTCCGTGTTGGTGTCATTGACGATGTGCGAGACATACCTCACCGGCACATTGAAATAGATCGAAACCACCTGATTGGCGTCTTCGGTTGAGATCTCAATATGATCCAACGCCCGTGTCGCCGCATGGACCTGACCGGAGACAAGCATCAGTAATCCCAACCACAAGCTGGCGAGGATTCTGGACAAATCTAAGCGTGTACCGACGTACCTGTCGCGGTTTTCCGATTGCATCAGCCAGGATTCCCGAATACGAAAGAAATCATGGATCACCATTCTCGCGAGGATACCCGGTGACAACGGCCGCAATCCGCATCGTTGCTCAGGCCATTGTGACGATCCACGCCGGCACGGTAGTCACTGGCATGACAACCCGCACAGGTTCTGGCATAGGTGGGTGACGGCCAGGGTACGACCTCGCTGTTACTGGTATGACAGGAATTGCAGGTCAGTCTGACACCGTGATCACCGGGATAATAGGCGGACACATGTCGATAAGTGCTGACGGGAAGCCAACCGTTTGTGCTGTGGCACCCATCGCATTGCTGTGTGGTCAGGAAGTGACCCGGAGGCGTACCTGTTGCCGTGGTGCCGTTATGGCAGGAACTGCAACTGCCGGTTACCACGGAGTGATCGAACGAGATGCTGGTCCAGCTGGTGGTGGATGTATGACAGGCATCGCATTGCGCATTGGTGGTGACATGATTTGCTGATTTACCCGTGGCGTAAATACCGTTGTGACAGCTTGCACAGGTCCCCGCGACATTGGTGTGACTGAAGCGCACACTCAGCCAGTTGCTGGTCGAGGTGTGACAGGTGTTGCACTCCGCCGTAGTCGGTATGTGATTGGTGGGCTTGCCTGTGGCCAGTACCCCATTGTGACAGCTCGAGCAGCCACCGGTGATGCCCTGGTGACTGAACTGTACGTTGGTCCAATCGGTTGTCGATACATGACAGCTGTCGCACTGGGCCGAGGTCTGAATGTGGTTGGTCGGTTTACCCGTCGCGGTCACCCCGTTGTGACAGGTCGAACAGGTGCCCGCCACGTTCACATGATTGAACCGCACATTCAGCCAGTTACTGGTTGAAAGATGACACTCATCGCACTGGGCGGTGGTGGGTATATGGCCCGGATCCTTGCCGGTGGCGGTCACACCATCATGGCAGTTGGAACAGTTCCCAGCCGCGTTGGTGTGATCGAAGCGTACCGAGAGCCAGTTGGTTTGCGAGGTATGGCAGGCATCGCATTCCGAGGTAGTGGGCACATGTCCGGTGGGTTTGCCAGTCGCAGTGGTGCCATTGTGACAGCTTGAACAGCTGCCGCTGACCGCTGCGTGATCAAAGCTGATCGCGGCCCAGTTGGTCTGCGAGGTATGGCAGGCATCGCAATTGGCCTGGGTCGTGACATGGTTGGCCGGCTTGCCGGTTGCGGTCACCCCGTTGTGACAGCTCAGACAGGTACCGGTAACCGTACTGTGGTCGAAGCGGATGCTGGTCCAGACGCTGGTCGAGATATGACAGCTGTCGCACTGGCCGGTGGTGGCGATATGGGACGCACTCTTACCAGTGGCGGTTACGCCGTTATGGCAGCTTGAGCAGGTCCCGGCGACCCCCACATGGTTGAAGGTGCCCGTCGCCCAGGTCACGGTGGTGTGGCAGTTCTCACAGGGTTCCGCGGTCGGGATATGGTTATTGGGCTTGCCAATGGCGTCCACGTTGTTATGGCAGTTCGCACAACCGCTGGTGATCCCGGTGTGATCGAAACGGATACTGGTCCAGGTCGTGTTGGAGATATGGCAGTTGTCACAGGCTGCGGTGGTCTGCACGTGATTGGCGGGCTTGCCGGTCGCGGTGGTGCCATTGTGGCAGCTCTCGCAGGTACCCGTGACCACGGAGTGATCAAAGCGCACCTGAGTCCAGGTGGTGGTCGAGGTATGGCAGGCCTCACAGGACGCGGTGGTCGCGACATGGGTGGGATGCTTGCCGGTCGCGCGCACTCCGTCATGGCAGGACTGGCAGCTACCGGTCACCCCGTCATGATTGAAGTTGGTGATCGCCCAGCTGCTGGTGGTATGACAGGTGTCGCAGGAGGCCGTGGTCAGCACATGGGACGGGTACTTACCGGTGGCGATGTTGCCGTTGTGGCAGGCCTCACATGCGGTGGTGACGTTCTGGTGATTGAACGTGGTGACCAGCCAGTTGGTGGTGTTATGACAGTCCTCACAGGCCTGTGTGGTGGGAATGTGGCTGGCCGGCTTGCCCGTGGCATTGGTGCCGTTGTGGCAGGATTCGCAATTTCCGGTAATCCCATCGTGGGAGAAGTTCGAAATGGTCCAGCTGCCTATGGTATGGCAGGTATCGCACTCGGCATTGGTTTGCAGGTGAGTGGCATGTTTGCCGGTGGCGCGTACGCCATTATGGCAACTGGAGCAGACGCCTGCAGTGGGTACCGAACTGTGATCGAAAGCCACCCTTGTCCAGGAGGTGGTCGATGAGTGACACACATCGCACTGCTCGTTGGTCGTGATGTGGGTACTGTTCTTGCCGGTCGCGGTGGTCCCATCGTGGCAGGAGGCACAGTTACCGGCTGCATTCACTCCGCTGTGATCGAAGCTGGTATCGGTCCACAGAATCGTTGACAGGTGACAGGTGTCGCATTGAGCCGTGGTCTGGATATGCGATGCGGATTTGCCGGTTGCCCGATTGCCATCATGACAGGTGGAACATGCCCCACTCGCCTGTACGTGATCATGATTGAAGGTCACGGAGGTCCAGTCGGTCGTGGATGTATGACAACTGTCGCATTGAGCGGTGGTTGGAATATGTGTTGCCGACTTGCCGGTGGAAATCACCCCGTCATGACAACTGGAACAGGCGCCTGAGACACCGGCATGGTCAAACCGTCCGGTACTCCAGGTGATGGTGTTATGACAGTTTTCACAGGGTTCGGTGGTCGGCAAATGGGTATCGGGTTTACCGATGGCATCCACATTGTTGTGGCAGGACTCGCAGCCGGAGGTGATTCCGGTGTGATCGAAACGCACATTCAGCCAGGACTCGTTGGAGGTATGGCAATTGTCACAGGCTGCGTCTGTAACGACGTGATCGGAGGGTTTACCGGTCGCGGTCGTACCATCGTGGCAGCTGGCACAGGTCCCGATCACAATGGCGTGGTCGAAGAGCACCTCGGTCCAGTCGGTCGTCGAGGTATGGCAACCCTCACAGGAAGCGTTGGTCGCAACATGATTGCCTGACTTGCCTGTGGCACGTGTGCCATCGTGACAGGACTGGCAACTGCCGGTAACACCTTCGTGATTGAAGGCATTCATGGCCCAGCCGTTGGTATTGTGGCAGTTATCGCAGGAGGCCGTGGTGGGAATGTGATTCTGATGCTTACCCGTCGCAATGTTGCCGTTATGACAGGATTCACAGGTCCCGGCGACCCCTTCGTGGGTAAATCCGGTCAAACCCCAGTTCCCGGGAGAGTGGCACGCCTCACAGGGCGAGGACGTGGAAATGTGATTGCCATGCTTACCGGTGGCAATCAAGCCGTTATGACAGGATTCACAGTTGCCATTGATGCCTTCATGGGAGAAGTTGGCATTCCAGGCGCCGATCGTATGACAGGTATCGCATTCGCTGTCGGTGGGCAGATGGTTGGCATTTTTACCGGTGGCGCGCACGCCATTGTGGCAGGTTGAGCAAATCCCTTCGGTCTGTGTAGCACCGTGATCGAAATTCACGTTGGCCCAGGAGGTGGTCGAACCATGGCAGACATCGCACTGTTCATCCGTCACGATATGGTTTGCATGCTTGCCGGTGGCAGAGACACCGTCATGACAACTTGAGCAAACACCCTGTGTGGTAACGCCGCTGTGGTCGAAGTGAGTGTTGGACCAGTTGTCGGTGGACAGATGACAGGTATCACACTGGGCGTTGGTTTGTATGTGGCGGGCGTGTTTACCGGTAGCGCGAACGCCATCATGGCAGCTGGAACAGACCCCCTCGGCCTGGATGTTCGCATGACTGAAGCGGATGACATTCCAGTTGGCGGTGGTCGCGTGACAGAGATCGCAGGATTCGTCGGTGACGATATGGTCAGCTGGTTTGCCGGGTGCCTGAACCCCGTTGTGACAACTCGCACAGGTTCCCGCCACCACCCCGCTATGATCGAATCCCACCTGCTCCCACTCGTTCGTCGATGTGTGGCAGGTGTCGCATTCCGCGCTGGTGGTGATATGGTCAGCCGGTTTTCCGGGCTGAGTCACGCCGTCATGGCAGCTTGAACAGCGTCCGAACACCTCTTCACCATGAACAAAGGTGACAATGCTCCAGGAATTGGTGGAGGTGTGGCAGACCTCGCAGGACTCGCCGGTGACCAGATGTCCGACGTTCTTGCCGGTGGCGCTGACGCCATTGTGGCAGGTCTCACAGTCTCCGCGGATTCCGATATGGGAAAAGTGATCCACGCGCCAGGACTGGGTGGAGTGGCACAGGTCGCAAGCCTCACTGGTGAGAATGTGGTTCGCCGACTTGCCCGTCGCACTGACACCGTTATGGCAGGTTTCGC
Source organism: Candidatus Thiodiazotropha sp. (assembly GCA_040506775.1). Lineage (GTDB taxonomy): Bacteria > Pseudomonadota > Gammaproteobacteria > Chromatiales > Chromatiaceae > Thiodiazotropha. The sequence goes on along the minus strand of JBEVWC010000002.1, from coordinate 183,252 downwards.
AACTGCCCTGCTCCACATTCGCGTGATCGAAGAAAACCAGCAGCCAGCTGCTCGTGATATGACAGGTATCGCAGCCTTCCGTCGTGGCAATATGCTGCGGGTGCTGTCCCGTGGCGATGTTACCGTTGTGGCAGCTTTCGCAGGTTCCGGTTACCGCAGTGTGATCGACACGGCTCACGCGTCCCCAACTGAACGTGGAATGGCAGAACTCACAGGTGTTGGCGGAGCGAATATGGTCTGTGCCCTTACCCTGTGCCGTATCCCCGTTGTGACAGGAGGAGCAACCATCGGTGATCAGCCCATGGTCGAAGCGGGCCACGTGCCAGCCGGTGGTGGTGTGACAGTCGTCGCATTGATTATCGCTGCGGATATGATTAGCGGACTTTCCCGGCGCATCCGTGTCGTTATGACAACCCTCACACAACACCGGGGTGCCGACAAACTGCCCCTTGTCATGACACTGATCGCACTCCACATCCCGATGTTCGCCGGTAAGCGGAAATCCGGTTGAAAAGTGATCGAATTTCTCGCCTTCAGCAAGCAGCGGCTGACTCACAAACGTTCCCATCACCAGGAGCAATAGGAACATCACCTGGTGGAATACTCTCGACGTTGTTGAGGTCAGTTTCATCATCTCATCATCCGATAATCGTCAACGTATAACAGGGTCCTTGAAGCTTTCCGTGCTGTGGCAACGATCGCAGTTGCGTCCAAAACCACCATGGTGGATATCATCGCCACGATGGCAGCCGTAACAGTGATTGGCGGAGTGCTTGTGTTCGTCCAATTCGGCCCGGTGACAGGCGTGACAGAAGATTTCCTTGTGTTTGCCATCCAGTGGAAACTGAGTCTGTTCATCGTGATCGAAGGTCCACAGCATCCAGTCATTGGGGTTATGACACATTCCGCAACGTTCACCCATGCGCTTGTGGTGGATGTCATCTTTTGTATGACAGGCAGCGCACTCACGCTCGGTCTGTTTATATTCCGCGTTGATATGACAGGATTCGCATGAGGTCACACTGTGTATGCCGATCAGCGGAAACCGGGTGATGTCATGTTCGAAAAACAGTTTTCTGTTCCACCCGGTCTCGTTGTGACAGTAGCCACAATCCTCGCCCAGATCCCCTTTGTGCATATCGATTGCCCGGTGACAGGTGATACAGGTCGCATCCTTCAGGTCATCCATGGCCGCACTGCGGTGACAGGCGTGGCAGCTCAGGTCGTGGTGTTTGCCCTTGAGAGCGAAATTGGCGTCCTTCTCATGATCGAATGCAGTGTCCTTCCAGCTTTTCGCGCGATGGCAATCCTCACATTTCTCGCCGTTGCGGCCTTTATGCTCATCATCCTTCTCATGACAGGCAAAGCAGTTCTTGGGCAGTTTTTTCTCGTAAGGACCGCGCACGTGGCAGGTATCGCAGGGAACGTCCTTGTGCCGCCCCTCCAGGGGAAACCGGGTATCCAGGCGGTGGTTGAACACCAGTTCCTTCCACTCCTGGGTACCATGGCACTTGGCGCAAACGTTCCCATAACGGCCATTATGGGCATCGTTGATGAGATGACATTCAACGCACTTGTTGGGTGTGTTGTCATAGTGTTCATCTGCATGGCACAACTTGCAGTCCAAGTCGCGATGCTTGCCAGTCAAAGGATAGTCCGTGTCCAGATCATGATCGAAGTCCTGTTGTTTCCATCCCTTCTCGTTATGACACTTTGCGCAGTCCTCTCCCAGCTTACCGTGGTGGGTGTCATCGGATTCATGACAGTCGAAACAGACTGAAGGGGCCTGACTGTATTTTTTATAATCCTGGGTATGACAAAGATTGCAGGTAAGTTTCTGGTGGCGGCCACGCAGGGCGAAATCCGTCAGGCTGTGATCGAAAGATTCGGTATCCAGATTTACGATATCCTTATCACGACCCTGATGTTCTGTGTGGCAGCGCTTGCAGTTCGCAACCTGATCTTTACCCAGCCGTCCGTGAAATCCGGTTCCGCTATCGATGTCCCTGGCGACATCACTGTGATCGTGACAGGCGAGACAGCGCTCGACCTGATCTGCCTTCTTCAGGGTCTCATGGCAGCTTTCGCATTTTTCCTCAAACGGCTCATGCCCGCTGATCACGGGCCCGGGCATGAGCAGAAGATCGAGTTTGCCGGCATGGCTGGCTGGTACGGATGCAATCATCAGCATTACCAGGGCAATGGCAAACGCGCCGCGCATCATGAGCCTGAGGATACGAATACAGGCGGGTGATCAGTACGCGTGGACCGCGTATACATGCACAAAGCCGGTAATCACCATCATGATGAACAGCGGCATGTGCAGCAGATGCCAAATGGCAAACAGACGCTCGTAAAAGTGCAGTTCCAGGATCTGTTTGAGGACCCGCCGATGCGCCAGCAGCATGGAGCGGATACGCAGTTGCCGGCGTCTGACCTTGCTCTTGTCCCAGCCCTTGCGATAACCCGCCGCCAGCAGTTTTTTGTTCAATGAACGCATCACCGTGGGATAGAGTCGTGCCGCCATGTAGCGCATACGAATCCAGTGCCAGGCACTGTGCAAGGGATTTGAGGGTGTGTTCAGGACCAGCTGTTCGTAGTTTTTGAGTATGTCACGGGCTTTCGGTTGCAGATCGAACAATGGGCCCAGCCTTCTTTTGAGCTCCTCGGAATCCGCGTGCAACGAGGCAAAGGTTGCCTTCTTGCCGTATAGACCATAGTGGATCCGGGTGTAGAAGTAGCGGCCAAACAGTCCACTGATCGCAACGATCAGCATGCTGAACAGGGCGACCCGTCCGTTCATGGAACCCAGCCTGTAGCTGGAGTGCATCATGATCAGCACCGGCCCCAGAACACCAAAGATCATGTGCAGTCGGAACCAGAACTTCACAGTCAGCCAGTTGGACATGAATCCCAGCCGTTTGCGCATGGGATAGATCAGCAGTGCGAGCATCATGCTGCCACCCACAATCCCCAGCCAATACCCCCAGCCGGACTCAGCCGTCCACACCCGCTGGTAGTGATTGAGCCAGGCCATGTACAGGAGCAACATGGAAAACAGGGTGAATGCAATCGTCGTAATCAGGCCGGCACGCTTCTGCCAGCCGGATACCACAATATCCATTGTCGATTCGTTTACACTGGGTGAAATGGCCGCTGTTTCCATCATGATCACCTTTTTGGTATATAATTCAATAATTTATGATTATTACGCTGATTCGAAAACAATTCGACAGCGTTTATGTTCCTTGTATTCTATCTCTAGATTCCCTTTAACGTTGGGACGATTTTCCCATTTATGAAAAGGATCACAAATCCAACGATCCACACTACCTTGATCGGCACAGATTAAGGGTAATTGAGAATGGAGTGCTAGAATTTAGGCGGTTTTTCCCACAAACTTGAACCAGTTGACAATTCTCAATTAGCGCAAGCTTCTCTTCCAATGAAGTATACGACTGATTTCTACCTGATTTACGCATTACCCATACTCATAATGTGGGCAATGTACATACTTCACGGCAAAACCAAGAGCCGGCGGAATCTTGCGCTCAAAACAGAGGAATTCGAGGCGGGACTCACAGAACCCGCTTCGCTCCACCCGTTGATCGACCCCGGGAAATGCATGGGCTGTGGCACCTGCGTTAAAGCCTGCCCCGAGCAGGCCAACCACCCGGTGCTGGGACTCATCAACGGCAAAGCCGAGCTGATCGCGCCGACCAACTGCATCGGCCATGGTGCCTGTAAAACCGCCTGCCCCTTCGATGCGATTACCCTGGTTTTCGGCACAGAACGCCGGGGTGTGGACATACCCCTGCTCAAACCCAACTTTGAAACCAGCATGTCCGGAATCTACATCGCCGGCGAGCTTGGGGGCATGGGACTGATCCGCAACGCAATCCAGCAGGGATACAAGGCCCTTGATCATATTGCCGAAGGACTCGGAAGCCGACCGCCGGCTCCCATCGATGTGTTGATTGTCGGTGCCGGTCCCGCAGGTTTCAGCGCGTCACTGCGGGCCATGGAGAAGAACCTCAATTACAAGACCATCGAACAGGAATCCCTGGGTGGCACCGTGTTTCAGTTTCCCCGGGGCAAACTGGTGATGACCGCACCGGTAACACTCCCCCTGGTGGGCGAGGTGAAATTCATCGAAACCACAAAGGAGGCCCTGCTCACATTCTGGGAACAGGTCGCCGAGAAGACCGGAGTCAAAATCAATTACCACGAAAGGGTCGAGACCATCACTCCCCTGGATGAAGGTGGCTACCGGGTCAAAACCAACCGGGACGAATACCACACCCGGACCATCCTGCTGGCGATTGGACGCAGGGGCACACCCCGCAAACTCGGTGTGCCGGGGGAGGATTTGAGCAAGATCACCTACCGTCTGATCGATCCCGAACAGTATCAGGGGCAGCATGTCCTGATCGTGGGTGGTGGCGACAGCGCGCTGGAGGCCGCCACCAGCATCGCGGAGAATAACGCCAGTTCCGTGACCCTCTCCTATCGCAGTGGCGCATTCAGCCGTGCGAAACGCAAAAACCGGGAAAAGATCGATAGGGCCGTGGAAACCGGCAAAGTACGCCTGCTGATGAATTCCAATATCTCATCGTTCACCCGGGAGCGGGTCATCATCAACGCGGGTGACGAACAGATTGAACTGCCCAATGACGCGGCCATCATCTGCGCGGGCGGTGTGTTACCCACTGGATTCCTCAAGGAGACCGGCATCGATATGGAAACCAAGCATGGCACGGCCTGATCAGGCCAGCACACTCCTGCACCTTATCAGGCATTGGCTGTATGGCGTGGTCGTTCTATTGCTGTTGAGTCCATGGCCGGCACCGGCTGCAGACCACGCGGAGGCCCAGGCGGCCATACGCATACGGGACTTTGACACCGCTGCGGCGATTTACCAGACCCTGGCGGAATCCGGCGACGCCGAGGCGCAATTTGCCCTGGGTGGTCTGTACCGCGCAGGCCGGGGGGTCGACAAGGACTATGTCCAGGCCTTGCATTGGTACCAGGCGGCAGCGAAACAGGACCACACCGAGGCCTTGTACACCCTCGGCACAATGTTCGAAAACGGCTGGGGTACAGCCGCTGACCTGGATATGGCCCGGGACTGGTATGAGAGGGCCGCACTAAAGGGCCACAGACTGGCGAAAAAGAAGCTCGAGGTTCTGGCCAACGTCTCTCCAGTCGAGGGATTGGATGACAAGCAGGTATCCGAGCTGCTCAATCGGGCTGCAGCAGCAGGTAAAACGGAAACCCTGAAACGTATCCTGGCAACCGGAGTCTCCCCGGACACCCGGGATGACTTCAGCCGCAGTGCGCTGCATGAAGCCTGTATCAACAACCGCCCGGATGCGGTGGATCTGCTGCTCGCAGCCGGCGCCAACCCCAATACCAGCGACAGTCTGGGGGATACCCCCCTGCATACCGCAGCGGGGCTTGGATACGCCCGTATCGTCGACAGTCTGTTGAAGGCCGGCGCAAAGCTGGAGACCAAGGATGCCAACATGAGCACGCCTCTGCTGGTGGCTACGGGGCGCAATCATGCCGACGTGGTCGCCCTGCTCCTTGCAAATGGCGCTGAAGTCAACGCAAAAAACCCCAAGCAGCAAACCCCTCTCGACCTTGCATTGCTGAGAAAATACAACCAGGTTGCCCGACGTCTGAAAGCAGCGGGGGGTCGGGCCACTTTGACCCGCAACCGCACTTCGGAATTTCCCGACCTGGCGCGGATACGCTCATCAGTCGCGGCGAGTACGGATGCGGGTGTGGATCCGGACAACCCTTTTGGCGGATGGAGTCCCCTGCATCTTGCCGCCTGGCGGGGTCAATCACCTCTGGTTGATGCCCTGCTGAAGGAGGGTGCCGAGATTAACCGCCTCGATCCACAGGGCCTCACCGCTCTGAGCCGAGCAGTGTGGCAGGGACACGAAGACGTGGTGGGTAAATTGCTGGAAGCGGGCGCAGACACCAACCTCAGTGGTTCTGGAGGCATGACCCCCCTGCTGCTGGCGTGCCGGGAGAACCAGACAGCACTGGTGGAGCCCCTCATTCGTCATGGTGCCGATGTGAACATTGCCACGGCGGACGGTTTCACCCCGCTCCACCTGGCCATCGAACAGGAGAACCTGGCAGTTGTGAAGCAACTGCTGTCTCTCGGAAGTCAGCAGACCAAGACCCGGGAGGATGGTTTGACACCTCTGGCTCTGGCCGTGATCAGGGAGCAACCGGAAATCGTCAGCGAACTGCTCGCCCAGGGAGCCAACGCCGATGAAGCCGACACCAAGGGTCGTACACCCCTATATCATGCCATCGACACCGGCAATCGCAGGATCTTCGATCAACTGCTGAACGCGGGTGCACGGGTCAATCTTCAGGCCCAGGGCGGCATGACGCCACTGATGCACGCAGCGGCCCTGGGTCACACGGAACTGGTCGAGGCGCTGCTGAAAATCGATCAGGATGTCACCAGGGAAAGTGACAATGGCAATACCGCCCTGTTGCTTGCAGCGCGCAATGGCTCACTGGAATCCCTCAACCTGCTGTTGCGTTATGAACAGGATCTGGACCACCACAATCATGCCGGTAACAGTGCCTTGATGATGGCGGCTGAAGAGGGCAACCTGGAGATCGTCAAACGTCTGATCGAACTGAATGCGGATGCCCACCACTTGAATCAACGTCGTGAAAGCGCGGCGGATCTTGCCCGGCGTGCCAATCATGATCAGGTTGCCGAATACATCGAGGCGAACAAAGGCAGCGGGGGTCTGCTCGATCTGATGCGCTGAACAAGCAGTATCAGTGAAAAGGAAACGCCACTAAAACACACCATCTGCGCGTGTTGAGCGGGTTACTGTTCATACAGACGAGAGCACAGCCGCACGATGCGCCTGCGGACTCACGCCCCTGACACGCTTGAATGCGGCACTGAAAGCGAAGGGCGTGGCATAACCCACCTTCCCGGCCACACTGCTCACGGTCTCGTCGGGCAGACACAGGAGATCCGCTGCCAGGGCCATGCGCCAATTTCGCAGAAAGGTCATCGGTGATTCACCCACCCGTTCCTGAAAGCGGCGTGCGAGCAGCGCCCGCGACGCACCCACCTCCATCGCCAATGCCTGCATCGTCCAGGGCCTGGCCGGTTTGTCATGCATGATACGCAGGGCTCGCTCGATAATCCGATCACCCTGATAACGCCACCACTCGGGCCTGTTTTTATCGTGACGGGCAAACCAGGCCTTGAGCACAGCGGTGAGCAGCAGATCGAGCAGGCGGTCCAGCACTGCAGCCTGCCCCGGCTCATCCTTGATCACCTCATCACAGAGCAGCGCAACAAGGGGAGACTCCCAGTCCGCATGGCTCAGGGAAAGTACGGGCGGCAATGCCCGCAACAGACGATCGCTGATATCGCTCAGATGCTCATAGGCACCGACGAGAAAGACACTGGAACCCTCCGCATCGTTACCCCAGGTTCTCACACCGTGCATCATCACATCATGCAGCGGGTTGCCATTCAGGTCACAACAGCGTTGGCCCGGATGGATGATCACCTGCGGGGGTGAGGCTGGAGCATCGGCGAGATTGTACTGCACCGGCGTGCGGATGACCGCGATGTCACCTGGGCCGATCCTCAGCGGATCAGCATCATCGGCCGTCAGCCACAGCACACCTTTCACGCCGGCGATCAGGGTCAGTGGTGAGCCGGCCAGGTCCCTCAGTGACCAGGGCGGGCTCATGACCGCCCGCAAAGCAAAGGCACCGCGCGCACGCGGCGCATCCAGTAATCCACCCAGATTATCCATGCGGCCAATTATAGACGAACACGTATGAATCCGAGCTTTCCGGAAATGGCGTCTTATGTCCTTGTTTCATACCTTTAAGGGTAACAGCCAGACGGCAAAAGCCCGATATAACTCAACCCATACAGGAGAGACAGACATGGTCATGAACAATGAAAGAACAATGCGGCGGTTTATTGAGCAGGTCATCAACGCGGGAAATTTCCCGGTAATCAACGAGGTCATTCATCCGGACTACGTCTATCGCAGTCCCGATCAGGTGTTGTATGGAGCGGAGCCACTGAAGGATCTGTTGAAGGCCTACCGATGCGCTTTTCCCGATCTGCATATCCGCATCGATGAGATGGTCAGCAATGATCAGAAGACCGTCATCGCCTTCACCCTTCGTGGCACCCACCAGGGGCATCTCATGGGAATGGCGGCAACCGGCAGGCAGGTGAAGGTACACGGCATGATTATCAGTCATTTTGAAAACGGCAAAATCATCGAAGAGTGGGAGCTTGTTGACCAGTTATCCCTGCACCAGCAGCTTGGCATCATTCCAATGAACCCTGAGACAGAGACCTGCAACATTGAGGAGGACACTTTGAATAACGAGACAAACATCAATCAGGCATCCGAGGACATTACCCTTGTCCTGGGAGGCAGCGGAAAAACCGGTCGTCGTGTTGCAGAGCGTCTGCAGGCACTTGGCGTGACTACCCGCGCGGCATCCCGATCCACTGAGCCTTCATTCGACTGGAACGACCCGAACACCTGGAGCGCTGCCCTTGATGGGGTGAAGGCTGCCTACATTACCTATGCACCGGATCTTGCGATACCAGGGGCCACTGACGCAATACGCCGTTTCGTTGACAAAGGCGTGTCCCAGGGCGTCAAGCGGCTTGTGTTGTTATCGGGACGGGGTGAAGAGGAGGCCCAGGCCTGCGAACGAATCATCCAGCAAGCCGGTGTCGAGTGGACGGTGGTACGCGCCAGCTGGTTCATGCAGAACTTCTCCGAGGGGGAATTTCTCGACATGGTTTTGGCAGGCGCCATAACGCTGCCTGCCATGGATGTGCCCGAGCCCTTTATCGACATCAATGACATCGCGGATGTTGCGGTTGCAGCACTGACCGAAGAAGGACACGCCGGTGAAATCTATGAAGTGACAGGTCCCCGTCTGCTCACATTCAGCGAACTGGCACGGGAAATTTCTCAAGCCACCGGTCGCGAGGTGCAGTATGTTCAGATCCCTAAACAGGCATTCGCCGAAGCGGTTGCCGACTCTGGTGCGCCGGATGATATCGCCTGGTTGTTGAACTACCTGTTTGAAACGGTCCTCGACGGTCGCAATGCCCAGGTGTGTGATGGCGTCAAGCGCGCATTGGGTCGTGAGCCGGCCGATTTCACCCAATATGCGCGCCGCATCGCCGCCCGAGGCATCTGGAATGTTACTCCAAATGAGGAAGTCGCTGCGTGAGCCGCGCGCTTCAATCCTTCTCCGCAGCCTCGTCCAACTGACGCAGAAATTCCAGCTTTTCGCGGATTTTGATCTCCATGCCCCGGTCCACGGGAAAGTAGTAGCGGTGTCCGGCCAATGCCTCCGGCAGATAGTTTTCCCCGGCCGCGTAGGCATGGGGTTCGTCGTGGGCGTATCGGTACGCCTTGCCATAGTCCAGTGATTTCATCAGCCGGGTCGGTGCGTTGCGCAGCGCCAGGGGCACCTCCAGGGAACCGGAATTTTTCGCATCCGCCAGGGCCGCCTTCCAGGCCATGTAGACGGCGTTGCTCTTCGGCGCGCACGCCAGGTAGGCCACCGCCTGGGCAATCGCCAGTTCCCCCTCGGGACTGCCCAGCCGCTGCTGCACATCCCAGGCATCGAGCGCCAGGGTGAGGGCCCGGGGATCGGCGTTGCCAATATCCTCGGAAGCCATGCGCACCACCCGGCGCGCCACGTAGAGGGGATCGCAGCCTCCGTCGAACATCCTCGCCAGCCAGTACAGGGCTGCATCCGGCGCGGACCCCCTCACCGACTTGTGCAGAGCGGAGATCTGGTCGTAGAAGGCCTCACCGCCTTTATCGAATCGTCTCAGGGTGCCACTGGCCACTTCCTCGATGACCGATTGTTTGATTTGCCCCTCTTCACTCAGGTCAGCGGCGATTTCAAGCAGGTTCAGGGCGCGCCGTGCATCCCCGTCCGCGGCTTCGGCGAGCAGGGTTTTTGCCTGTTCGTCGATACTCAGATTGCGCGCACCCAGTCCCCGCTGGGGATCAGACAGGGCCTGGCTGATGATGGACTCCACCTCGTCCGGGGAGAGCGCCTTGAGTACATAGGTGCGTGCCCGGGAGAGCAGCGCGTTGTTCAGTTCAAACGAGGGATTTTCCGTGGTGGCTCCGATAAATACCACGGTGCCGTTTTCCACGTGGGGCAGAAAGGCATCCTGCTGGGATTTGTTGAACCGGTGCACTTCGTCGATAAACAGTACCGTAGGGCGGTGTTCCTGCTGCTTGCAGATACGCGCCTGTTCCACAGCTGCGCGAATCTCCTTGACCCCGGACAATACTGCAGAGAGATTCAGGAACTGAGCCCCGGAATGCTGTGCGATCAATCCGGCCAGGGTGGTCTTACCGGTACCCGGCGGCCCCCAGAAGATCATTGAATGGAGTCGATCGGTTTCGATGGCCAGCCGCAGGGGCTTCTGCTCCGCAAGGATATGTGACTGGCCGACAAACTCCTGCAGACTGCGGGGCCGCATCCGGTCCGCGAGAGGACGAAACGCCTCACCGGAATCCTGAAACAGGTCCGCCTCTTTCATCAGTCGCCGATCAGATCCACGAGGGGGGGAGGCTCGAAATGAAACAGACGCTCGTCCAGTTCGGGATTGCGCTGTATCTCGTCAAAAAAGAAACGGGTGATCTGACCGAAGTTATCGTACATCTCCATGCGCAGGAGGTTGTTATCCGCAAATGCCAGCAGCAGACGCCGGAACTGACCCTCCGGATCTCGGGGAATCAGCTCCACCCAGGCCAGACCATCCTGTTCACCCAGGTCATTGACTTCGAAAAAATCACTCACCGGTTGGGTCGTGCTGAGCAGCTGAGCCGGTGTGCCTTTGAGCGCCGATTCCTGACCCTGATGGGACACCTGTTCGAGTTCCATGTCATAGAGCCAGATACGGTTCCCGTCCGCAACGATCAACTGCTTGGCGGGAGCCTCGTACTCCCAGCGCAACAGGCCCGGGCGTTTCAGATAGAACACCCCGTTGCTGGCAAAGTACTGTTCGTTATCCGGTTGCTCCAGGGTTTGACGGAAATCGGCCTTGAGGGTGTGCAGCCCCTGGAGGAAGGCGTCGAGCTGTTGGCTTCCCGTGGCCGCCAGCGCGGACGACAGGGATAGCAGGAACAGCAGGACTGCCTGAATGAAACGACCCACCGGTTTGTACATAACGTTGCGATTCCTGATGTCAATCGACGGGTGGCGGGGCCAGTACGGCTCGACTGCCATTCGTCTCGGCCGGACCGACCACGCCGGTACGCTCCATCTCCTCGATCATCCGCGCAGCCCGGTTGTAGCCGATCTTGAGACGGCGCTGGACCCCGGAGATGGAGGCCCTGCGGGTCTCGGTGACGATCCGTACCGCCTCGTCATAGAGGGGATCGTTGTCCTCGGTATCCCCACCCTCAACCGGGAATCCGGGCACCGCTTCGGTGGCCTCCTGGAGAATCTCCTCCAGGTAGTCCGGTTCTCCGGAAGCCTTCAGATGGTTGACTACGCGATGCACCTCGTTGTCGTCGACGAAGGCGCCATGCAGACGTTGCGGGATATTGCTGCCGGTTCCCATATACAGCATGTCACCATGCCCCAGCAGGTGCTCCGCGCCCATCTGGTCAAGAATGGTCCGGGAATCCACCCGTGATGACACCTGGAAGGCGATACGTGTGGGTATATTCGCCTTGATCAGACCGGTGATCACATCCACGGAGGGCCGCTGGGTGGCCAGGATCAGGTGGATACCGGAGGCTCGGGCCTTTTGTGCCAGACGGGCAATCAACTCCTCGACCTTTTTCCTCGCCATCATCATCATGTCAGCGAGTTCGTCGATAATGACCACGATGTAAGGCAGAGGTTCCAGGGTGGGATGGGCCATGGCCTCGATGATTTCATCGGGTTGCGGCTGAAACAGGGGATCAGGAATCGGCTCGCCTTTCTTGATCGCCTCCTTGACCTTGCGGTTGTAGCCTTGGATGTTACGCACCCCGAGACCCGCCATCAGGCGGTAGCGGCGTTCCATCTCTCCCACACACCAGCGCAGCGCATTGGCGGCCTCCTGCATGTCGGTCACCACCGGGGTGAGCAGATGCGGTATGCCCTCGTAAACCGATAGCTCGAGCATCTTGGGATCGACCATGATCATACGCACTTCAGACGGCTTGGCCTTGTACAGCAGACTCAGGATCATCGCGTTGATGGCGACCGATTTACCCGATCCGGTGGTACCTGCGATCAGCGCATGGGGCATCTTCGCCAGGTCGGCGCACATCGGATTACCCGCGATATCCTTGCCCAATGCCAGGGTCAGAGGTGACTTGGAGGCCTCGTAGGTCTCAGATTGCAGCACCTCGCTGAGAAATACCATTTCCCGGTATTCGTTGGGAATCTCGAGACCAATCACCGATTTGCCGGGTATCACCTCGACCACCCGCACCGCGACGGTGGACAAGGCGCGCGCCAGATCCTTGGACAGGCCGCTGATCTTGCTGACCTTGGTGCCTGCGGCGAGTTGCAGCTCATACAGTGTGACCACCGGTCCGGGATGCACCGCCACCACCTGAACCTCGATATCGAAATCCGCAAACTTCATCTCCACCTGCCGGGACATCGCCTGCAGGGCCTCCTGCGAATAGGCCTGAACGGTCTGCTTGGCCGGATCCAGCAGTGCCAGCGGAGGCAACTCACTGTTCGGATCGGCTTCGAACAGGGGCACCTGACGCTCCTTTTCCACCCGCTCACTGGGCTTGGGGGCATTGATCACCGGTTCGATGCGGGGTTGTTTGCGGGTTTCGGCCTTCTTTTTCTCCTTCTTCACCAGTTCCACCCGCTCACGACGGGCCTGTTTGGCGGCTGAGCGGTCCCGCCAACCGGCAAACAGGCGCTGTACGCCCTGACCCAGCCAGATGACCCAGCCACCGAGCAGGTCCATGACGGTGAACCAGGACACACCGGTGAACAGAGTGAAACCGCTGAGAAACAGGGCCAGCATCAGCAGCGTGCTGCCGGATGAACTGAAATTGGCCTCGAAGTACTGCGCCAGGGTCGAGCCCAGCGCGCCCCCGGTGCCGGTAGGCAAAGCGCTGCCCAGATGGCCGATATGCAGGGTTGCCAGGGCACATCCCGATGCCAGGGTGACAAAGAAACCCAGCCAGCGTACCAGTACCAGGTTGATATTCACCGTGTCATCCGGATTGCGACGTCGGAACACCAGCACCGCACTCCAGCTGAGCATCACCGGGAACAGGTAGGCGAACACCCCGAACAGGTAGAGAAACACGTCCGCGAACCAGGCGCCGGCGGGTCCACCGGAATTATGAACATTGTGCGCCGGTCCGGTGTATGACCAACCCGGGTCCTGGGGGGAATAACTGAACAGGGACAACAGCAGGTAGCCGCTGAGACAGAACAGACTCCACATCACACCCTCGCGCAAGGCGCGACTGACATGGGTATGGAACGCACTCTGTTCCGTGGTTTGTTGGCTTTTAGCCTGTGTTGACATCTTGGCTCCACGCCTGGGGTTTCATCACCGTACAATTCCCAAGGGCGATATTAAATTCACAAAATCTTTTCAAATTATTAAGTTATACCTGTTATTTATTCTAATTTCAGAGGTACTGTTCACGCAACACCGGATGCACCAGTTCACCCGCGGAGAGATTCACGGCCCGACTCAACACTTCATTGGATCGCCAGTCCGGGGAGACCAGGGACAGCAGGTAGGGCATCATCGCCGCAGACAGGGCCTGACTGGCGCTGCGCGGCACCGCGCCGGGCATGTTGGTGACACAGAAATGGCTGATACCCGACACCTCGTAGACCGGGTCCTCGTAGGTGGTTGGACGGGTGGTTTCGATACATCCGCCCTGATCCACCGATATATCCACCACCACACCTCCCGGCGCCATGCTCGCGATCTGCTCCCGGGAAACCACGTGAGGCGCCCGGGCACCCGGAATCAATACCGCCCCGATAAGAAGGTCCGCATCGGCCACAGCCTGGCTCACAGCCTCCCGGTAGGGATACAACGCGGTGACGTTGTCGCCCAACTCCCGCAAGTGCCCCATCCGCTCCCTGAGCCGTTCAAATACCGTGACCCGGGCTCCCATCGCAGCGGCCAGCGCTGCGGCATTGCCCCCGGCCTGACCGCCCCCCAGAATCACCACATGACCCCGCTCCGCAGCGGGCAGTCCACCCAGCAGCAAACCCTTGCCGCCTCTTGGGCGGTGTAACAGGGTGGCCCCATTCTGTACCGCAAGCCGCCCGGCGATATCACTCATGGGTGCCAGGATGGGCAAAGCCCCACCCTCTTCCACGGTTTCGAAGGCGATACCGGTGACCCCGGACGCCAGCAGGCGGCGGGTGAGTGTCTCATCAGCCGCAAGATGCAGAAAACAGAACAGCAGCTGCCCCTCGCGCAACATGTCCGGCTCACCCCCGTAAGGCTCCTTCACCTTGACCACCAGATCCGATTCGGCATACAGCGATGGGGCATCCGGGAGCAATTGAACCCCCAGCTCGGAGTAGCGCGGGTCAGGGTAACCGCTGTTCAATCCGGCGCCCTCCTGCAACAGCACCTGATGACCGTGTTTGATCAGTTCCGCGCAGGCGTCGGGCACCAGCCCGACCCGACCTTCCAGGGGTTTGATTTCTGTGGGTATGCCGATTTTCATAACTTGCTGCCCGTGGTGATTCTTTACCCCGAAGGGAGGATTCCGTAGTATTCCCGCATTCATTTTTCGAGTCTTGGATGCGGGTCACCGAATCCCGGACCCGCCTGACCCAACCCACTATCATTCGTGGTATGCCCCGACCAAACGGGCAGCCCTCGAAGGGAGTTAGTATACATGAGCGAAACCAAGCATTGCCGCCTCTTGATTCTCGGATCGGGTCCTGCGGGCTACACGGCCGCGGTATACGCGGCACGCGCCAACCTGGAGCCGGTTCTGGTCACCGGTATGGAACAGGGTGGCCAGCTGATGACCACCACCGAGGTGGACAACTGGCCGGGTGACAACAACGGCGTTCAGGGTCCGGAGCTGATGGAGCGTATGCGCCTGCATGCGGAGCGTTTCAACACCGAGATCATTTTCGACCATATCAACAAGGCGGAACTCGACCAGCGTCCTTTCCGACTGACCGGTGATCAGGCGGTATACACCTGTGATGCGCTGATCATCTGCACCGGGGCCTCAGCCAAATACCTGGGCCTGGAGTCCGAACAGGCATTTCGTGGCAAAGGGGTCTCCGCCTGCGCCACCTGTGATGGCTTTTTCTATAGAAACCAGAAAGTTGCCGTAATCGGCGGCGGCAACACCGCGGTCGAGGAAGCCCTCTACCTCGCCAACATCGCCTCGGAAGTGGTGGTGGTGCATCGGCGTGACCAGTTCCGATCCGAGAAGATCCTGGCCGATCAACTGAAGCAGAAGGCTGAAGACGGCAATGTGACCATAGAATGGGCTCATGTGCTGGACGAGGTACTCGGGGATTCCTCAGGGGTGACCGGAATGCGCATCAAGAACGTCAAGGACGGCGCCACCCGCGATATCGACCTGCAGGGCGTGTTCATCGCCATCGGCCACAGTCCGAACACCGGTCTTTTCGAAGGTCAGCTGGAAATGCACAACGGCTATCTGAAAGTACGCGGCGGGCTTGAAGGCAACGCCACGGAAACCTCGATTCCCGGAGTGTTCGCGGCCGGTGATGTGATGGATCATGTCTATCGCCAGGCCATTACATCCGCTGGAACCGGTTGCCAGGCGGCCCTGGACGCTGAACGTTTCCTCGACGCACTGAGCGCCAAAAACTCCTGATCCTGGTACTTTCCAAAGATCACGGGTCCAGGCCAGCATCCATACGGAAATCTGACCCAGGGCACCGATTGGTGCCCTGGATCGGGTTTAGATTTAGTTGCTTAACCCCGCTCCCGGGCAATGCTGCCCAGCACGTAGGAGCAGAGTATCAGTTGTTGGAAACGGTTCAGCCCCCGAAACTCCACCCCATGCAGGTAGCGCAGGTTACCTGACGCATCCGGGATTTCACGGATATTCCGGATCACTGCCAAAACCTTGAGAATGTCCTCCCCGCCACACACGGCCAGGGTCTGACTGATCTGAATCACCGAACCGACTTCACCGAGCTTTTTCCGATCGATGACCCGGGCTCCGGTACTGCTGATGTCACTGATGATCACCGGATAGTGCTCTTCCTGGTTCGCGCCACCCGGGCGAATCAGTGTAGCCTGCAGTTCAGTCGGCACCCGGGGTGCATTGCGCACCACGGCACTTTCGACCTCTCCGGGATAGGCCAGATGCAGATGGGGATAGGGTTTGGATGATACCTGCAGGACTCGGGACACGAAGCCGAAAATATTGCTCCCCTGAAGCATACGTACGGTGAAGCTTTGGCCTTCACGCACGATAATCGGGTTACCGGACTTACGCGGCGTGGTGATCACCAGGCTTTGATTGGGTAAAAATCCGATGAGTGTTGCGGAAAAACGATCCTGATTCTCACTCGGCGGGGCAAACTGCAACTGCAGTACATCGCCTATTTGCAAGTATTTGACAGAATCGGTCAAGACATCACTCCAAGTTCACACAATAACAACCGGTGAATAATGCGAATTTTTTAGTGTTTGCACAAGTGCTTGTTATGATTATATGGTAGCTGAAACCAGTACTCGCCATGATCTATCTCCTCGACGAAAATCCGAACATGCCTTTTCCGGATGTCTCCGAAGCGGAGCGTGATCCGGATGGACTGCTCGCTGTTGGCGGGGACCTTACCCCGCAGAGACTCATCCAGGCTTACCAACTGGGTATCTTCCCCTGGTATTCCGAAGGCGAACCGATACTCTGGTGGTCGCCGGACCCTCGCACAGTGCTGTATCCCGAACGGGTCAATGTCAGTCGCAGTCTTGGAAAAACGCTGCGCAAAAAGGTCTTTAATGTCACCTTTGACCGGGATTTCGACGCGGTTATACATGCCTGTGCAGCGCCAAGGGGAGACAACCCAGGAACCTGGCTGGTCCCTGAAATGATCGAAGCTTACCGCATGCAATTTCGCCTTGGGCTGGCCCACTCTGTCGAGGTGTGGAAAGACCGGGCATTGGTCGGCGGCTTGTATGGCATGGCCATCGGCAAGGTATTCTTCGGCGAATCCATGTTCAGCCGGGTCAGCGACAGTTCGAAGGTCGCACTGGTCACTCTCAGCCGGCAACTTCAGGAGTGGGGGTTCAGACTGATCGACTGTCAGGTCTACACCCGGCACCTCGCCAGTCTGGGTGCCGAACAGATCCCGCGCAATCAATTTTGTAAGGAACTGCAGCACTGGACCCGCGTGCCGGGTCACATTGGCAGTTGGGCAGGGACCGTCCCCGGGTTCGAATCATGATGAACCATTCCGATTTCGACCAGGAAACCGCCTATGCATGCTACATGAGCCAGTTGCATGACTGTTCCTACCTGCCGGGTCAGGAAGCGCGCAATCTGTTTCTGGACCCGATGGCCAAGGTCACGCCACAGCTCTATCAGCAACTGATCGATCAGGGCTTTCGTCGCAGCGGCTGTTATCTGTACCAACCCGCATGCCCGAATTGCAACAGTTGCGTGTCCCTGCGAATACCCGTCGATGACTACAAACCATCCCGCAGTCAGCGCCGTAATTGGAAACAGAACAGTGATTCCATTCAGGTGATTCCCACCTCAGGCCATTACCGGGAAGAGCACTTCCAACTGTATAAACGTTATCTGGGAAACCGTCATCCGGATGGGGCCATGGTATGTAACAGCCCTGGTCAATATTCGCAATTTCTCACCTGCGACTGGGCAGAAACGCGCTTCATCGAATTTCGTAAATCCGGCCGACTGGTGGCGGTGGCGGTCAGCGATCTTCTGCCCCACGGCACCTCATCGGTCTATACCTTCTTTGATCCCGAGATGCGCCAGGAAGGACTGGGGGTTTTCGCCTTGATGTGGCAGATCGAATACACCCGGGATCTGGGACTCAGGTGGGTTTACCCGGGTTTCTGGATCGAATCCTGTCAGAAAATGAACTACAAATCCCGTTTCAGACCTTTTCAGGCATGGAGTGGTCAACAGTGGGTCGAGTTCTCATCCCGTTGATACCTGAAAGCGGATGCCTTGCAAAGAGGCGGGTTGCCGCGCTTACATTCCTCACCTGACTTGACGCATCCAGGCCGGCTCGCGGGTCACCTCAAGAGTTCTGAAATAATTATTACTATTCCATGACAATATTTTTACGCCGGCGTTTATAGATCACCAGCGGTTCGTTTTGTTTTTTTTCCAGATTGCGTGCAGGAGATCGTATTGGCGTGGTATCCGTACGATGGGCCAATTCCTGTCGCAGGATCAAGACATCTGATGGCGCTTCGATACCGAATCGGACATGGCCATTGACGATACTCAATATCTTCAATGTGACCGATTCTCCGACCTGTAATGATTGATTGAGATGGCGGGTGAGCACGAGCATGCGTGGCCTCCTTGAAGCATGAATCGATGGTTATCGCGTTCCTGGCTCTCGTGATGACGACTGGGCTCTCTTGCTAATGATACATCACTGGAATCTCAACGCCAGTCTCTATGAAGATTTCGTCATATACACAGTCAGGGGTTTGACTGATGAAAGTTCCATGAACGAATCAAAACGATATCGGATCGTATAATTCTGCGCTGTTTCATTAGGTGTTGTTCTAACGAATGGACCTGTATGACGAATGCGCCCAATTCACAGAACATCCATACTCCGTCAGCGGGAGAGGTCAAACGATCAAATGATCGGTGGCTCATCATCCGGTATATCCAATGAACCATCCGGCAGGAGTTCTTCCGTGAAGGTTTCGACACGTTCTTCCGCCGCCCGGACTCCCTGAAAACGCGCAATGTGAAACAATGCATCGCCTTCGTTCATTAAAGGAAGATTGGAACGCCCGATTACGATGCCGGAAAATGAAGAATTAACCATAACCTCCTGATCACCGAAGGGTGATGCGACGATCCCCAGCAACTGCCCCCGCTTGACCCGACTGCCCAAGGGTACCAGTGATCGGAAGATGCCACTCTCCGGAGCGCGAATCCATGAGGTGCTGCTGGCCACCATTGATTCAAGCGGCTTCCTGGCTTTTTGTCTTGAAACCGGCAGCATGCCCAGGGTTCTCATGATGTTAAGTATTCCCTTCACACCCGCCCGAATTGCCACCTCATCGAATCGCAATGCCTCACCCGCTTCATAAAGCAGCATGGGGATGCCGTATTCGGCGGCAGCCTCTCTGAGCGAGCCGTCGCGCAGTTGTGAGTTCAAAAGCAGAGGCACGCCAAACGCATGCGCCAGGCGGCTGGTCTCTTCGTGATCCATATTGGCGCGCACATGAGGCAGATTGGAACGATGCAGCGCACCGGTATGCAGATCAATACCGTGGGTCGAATTGGCGACGATTTCCCGCATGAACAGATTCGCCAGACGACTCGCAACGGAGCCCCCTTCATGGCCGGGAAAGTTTCGATTCAGGTCACGACGATCAGGCAGATAACGGGAATGCTGAATCACCCCATATACATTCACGATGGGGATGGTAATCAATGTTCCGTGCAGCCTGGAGAGGGACTTGTGTTTCAGAATTCGACGAATGATTTCAACGCCATTGAGTTCATCACCATGAATCGCAGCACTGACAAACAGCCTTGGGCCGGGTTTCTTCCCACGCAACACCTGAATCGGCATGCTCAGCGGGGTGTGTGTCGGGGACTTGGCAATCGGCAGATCCAGGTTGACGCGTCCCCCTGGAGGTATATCAACGCCGCCGATTCTGATTGTCGTCATTATCAACCTTTACCCTTGGTTCGGGTACGATGGGGTTGGGCATTGCGTTCAATGAATTCGATGATCATAGCCGCCACGTCCTTCTGCGTGGCGGACTCGATGCCTTCGAGACCCGGGGTCGAATTGACCTCCATGACCAGCGGGCCGCGTTCGGACCTGAGAATGTCAACGCCGGCCACATTCAAACCCATCACCTTGGCGGCACGCACCGCCGTGGCACGCTCCTTCGGGGTGATTTTGACCAGTTCAGCACGCCCGCCCCGATGCAGATTGGATCGGAACTCGCCTTCCGGTGCCTGACGTTTCATCGCAGCCACCACCTTTCCATCGATGACAAAACATCTGATATCCGCACCACCGGCTTCTTTGATGTACTCCTGAATGAGGATATTGGCTTTGAGCCCCATGAATGCCTCGATCACGGACTCGGCTGCCTTCTTGGTTTCTGCGAGTACCACCCCGATACCCTGGGTCCCCTCCAGCAACTTGATCACCAGGGGCGCGCCGCCCACCATCTTGATCAGATCCTGAATATCGTCCGGTGAATGGGCGTAGCCGGTAACCGGCATCCCTACTCCATCCCGTGACAGGAGTTGCAGAGAGCGCAGCTTGTCCCGTGCGCGGGTGATCGCCACGGACTCGTTCGCCGGGAACACCCCCATCATCTCGAATTGACGCAGCACGGCCGTGCCGTAGAAGGTGATCGAAGCACCGATTCGCGGGATCACCGCATCGAAATCAAGAAGTTTCTCACCTCGATAATGAACCTCAGGCTTCATCGCGCTGGTATTCATGTAACAGCGCAGGGTATCGATGACTCTTGGCTCATGTCCGCGTTGCTTGCAGGCTTCCACCAGACGCTGGGTAGAGTAGAGTTTTGTGTTTCTGGAGAGTATGGCTATCTTCATGACGCCTCCTGACGTTGTTCTATTTCCGAAGGGATTTGGCAGGTTTTCCACACAGATACGACGACGCCGGATCCACCATGAAACGTCCCGCCATGGCGGTACGCCCCAGTAGCATGCGGAATTTCATGGAATCCCGGTTGGTCAAAGTCATCTCGATCGGCCAGTGTACTTTTCCCAACTGGGCAAAGGTCTTGATCACATAGCGCTTTTCCTGGTGCCCACCAGAATCCGAGACCACGCGCTCATCGATGACTTCAGCCGTACACCAAAGCTCGAACTCGGTATTTTTCTGCAACGGATGAATACCAAATCGTATCAGGGATTTTCCACCTTCTGTGTAGGTCTCCAGGGCGAAGGCGTGCAAGGCCGAGGTACGCGCACCGGTATCGATCTTGGCTTTGATGTGGTGAATGCCCAGTTCCGGCAGGCTGACCCATTCTCGCCAACCGATTTTTTCAAGTTTATCTTTCATTCTGAGGGACTATTAAGTGTAATTTACCCATCCAGTATTGACACATCCTACACGACTTGAGTGGATTTTGACGATACCTATCCAGTGAGCAGACTGCTGAGATCATGGGACTGCAACAGCATGATCCTGGCACCTGACCGAATGCGACAGATGTGAGAGAATCGGGGCTTTGTGATGTACCTGATTATTTCCCATGAATCATTCAGCTGACGCCACCCAGTCACCTCTTTCACCCACACTGCCACATACATCAGGGGAACGTCTGCAATGGGGTGGCCTGCACGGATGCAGTGCCTCGCTGGCCATCGCCAATGCCGCGCGCAACTACCCGGGGCTGATCCTGGTTGTGACGCCAGATATGCAGTCCGCATCACGCCTGGAACGGGAATTGGCCTTTTTTCTCAACGATCCGAAGATTCCCGTAGTCAATTTCCCGGACTGGGAGACCCTGCCGTACGATCTCTTCTCCCCGCTTCCCGAGTTGATTTCACAACGCCTGCTGACCCTCAACCGGCTACCCCGGATGACCCGCGGCCTGCTGGTCGCACCGGTCTCCACCCTGATGCAGCGCCTGGCGCCCAGGGAGTTTCTGGATGCCCACTGCCTGATCGTTGAAACCGGGCAACGATTGAATATCGGTGAGGTTCGTCTGCGTCTGGAACAGGGCGGCTACCAATGCGTATCGCAAGTCTTCTCCCATGGTGAATTTGCAGTACGCGGATCTCTGCTGGACATATTCCCCATGGGTAGCCAGCAACCCTTTCGCATCGACCTGTTCGACGATGAAGTCGATACCATCCGCACCTTTGATCCGGAGTCTCAGCGCTCGGATGAAAAAATCCCAAGGATCGAACTCCTGCCGGCCCGGGAATTCCCCCTGGATGAAGCCGGTATCGGACAATTCCGACGCAATTACCGCATCCGATTCGAGGGGGATCTGCAGAAAAGCCTGATCTACCAGGACGTCTCAGACGGCCGGGTGCCCAGTGGCCTGGAATACTACCTGCCCCTGTTTTTCGAGCAGACCATGACCCTGTTCGACTACCTGCCGGATCAGCACATGCTGATTCAGTTCGAGGAGACCCGGGAACAGTCAGGTCGTTTTCTGGAGGATGTGAAGCAGCGCTACGAGGAACGTCGTTACGACATCGAGCGTCCCATACTCCCACCGCAGAGCCTCTATCTGAGCGAGGATGAACTGGTCGCCCGGATCAAGGAGCGCAATCTGGTCACGATCAGCACCACTTCGGTGGCCTCCCGGGCCAAGGGCTATGCCGAGCCGGTGAATTACGCCACCCGGGTGCCACCGCCGGTGGCCTTTCAGGCGCGCAGTAAAACCCCTGCCCAGGCACTGAAAAGCTTCATCGATGGCCCTCCGGATCACAAGCGGATCCTGTTCATCGCAGAAGGCGCAGGACGTCGCGAGTTACTGCAAAGCGCGCTGAGAGACCTGGGCATTGGGGTGAAAGCAGCCAGCACCTGGGAGGATTTTCTGCACGGCGATCAACCTCTCGCCCTGTGTGTCGCCCCCCTGGAGCAGGGCCTGTGGCTTGAGGATCCGGGCATCGCCCTGATCACGGAGACCCAGCTCTATGGTGAGCGGGTGCGTCAGGAACGCCGTCGCCGCAAGGTCAGCCAGGATCCCGACCAGATTGTCCGCAATCTCACCGAACTGCACATTGGTGCGCCTGTGGTGCATGAGGATCATGGCGTCGGACGTTATCTGGGGTTGCAGACCCTGGAAGTGGGAGGACAAACCACGGAATTTCTCACCCTCGAGTATGCCAAGGGGGACAAACTCTACGTACCGGTCTCCTCCCTGCATCTGATCAGCCGCTATGCCGGGGCCTCGCCAGAGCAGGCGCCTCTGCATCGCCTGGGCGGGGATCAGTGGGAAAAGATCAAGC
Source organism: Candidatus Thiodiazotropha sp. (assembly GCA_040506775.1). Lineage (GTDB taxonomy): Bacteria > Pseudomonadota > Gammaproteobacteria > Chromatiales > Chromatiaceae > Thiodiazotropha. The sequence goes on along the minus strand of JBEVWC010000002.1, from coordinate 160,051 downwards.
GCAAGGCGGCCAAGCAGATCCGTGATGTCGCTGCCGAACTGCTGGAGATCTACGCCCGTCGTGCAGCTCGACAGGGTGTCGCCTTTCCATCACCGGATGCGGAATACCAGGCATTCGCCGCCTCTTTCGAATTTGAGGAAACCCCGGATCAGCAGCAGACCATCGAAGCGGTACTGCAGGACATGACCTCGCCCCAACCGATGGACCGGGTGGTCTGCGGCGATGTGGGATTCGGCAAGACCGAGGTCGCAATGCGTGCCGCATTCGTCGCCACCCAGGGGAATCGCCAGGTCGTGGTGCTGGTACCCACCACCCTGCTGGCCCAGCAGCACTACCAGAATTTTGCGGATCGGTTTGCCGACTGGCCGATCCGGGTAGAGAGCCTGTCCAGGTTTCGTACCGGCAAACAGCAGCAACAGGTGCTCGATGGCCTGGCCGCGGGCAAGATCGACATCGTGGTCGGTACCCACAAACTCCTCTCGGAGGGGGTGAAGTTCCATAATCTCGGGCTGGTTATCATCGATGAGGAACATCGCTTCGGTGTGCGGCACAAGGAGCGCTTGAAGGCGCTGCGCAGCGAGGTCGATCTGTTGACCCTGACCGCGACACCGATACCCCGCACCCTCAACATGGCCATGTCGGGGATGCGCGACCTCTCCATCATTGCCACCCCCCCTGCCCTGCGCCACCCGGTCAAGACCTTCGTCAGCCAGTGGAACGACAACCTGATCCGCGAGGCGATCCAGCGTGAACTCAAGCGCGGCGGACAGATCTATTTCCTGCACAACGAGGTCAACACCATCGAAAACATGGCGCAGCGTCTGGAGACCCTGATGCCAGGAATGCGCCTGCAGATCGCTCATGGCCAGATGCGGGAGCGTCAGCTCGAAGGCATCATGCGCGATTTCTATCATCAGCGTTTCAGCCTGCTGGTGTGCACCACGATTGTGGAGAGCGGTATCGACGTACCCACCGCCAACACCATCATCATCAATCGCGCCGACAAACTGGGACTGGCCCAACTGCACCAGATCCGCGGCCGGGTGGGCCGTTCGCACCACCGGGCCTATGCCTATCTGCTCGCGCCTCCTCCCGGGAGTATGACCTCTGATGCCAAGAAACGTCTGGAGGCCATCGAATCCCTGGAAGACCTGGGTGCCGGTTTCACCCTGGCCACCCATGATCTGGAGATCCGAGGCGCCGGCGAACTGCTGGGCGAGGAACAGAGTGGACAGATCCACGAAATAGGGTTCTCCCTGTACACCGAACTTCTGGAGCGTGCGGTCAGCGCTTTGAAGTCGGGACGCCAGCCGGAACTGGACCGTCCCCTGGACCACGGCACGGAGATCGAACTCAATATTCCTGCCCTGCTGCCCGAGGATTATCTGCCGGATGTGCACAGCCGTCTGGTGCTCTACAAACGTATCGCGAGTGCCAGGGACAGCGGTGAACTGCGCGACCTGCAGGTGGAGATGATCGACCGCTTCGGTTTGCTGCCGGAACCCGCAAAGAATCTGTTTGCGATCACCGAGCTGAAGCTACGGGCACATCCTCTGGGCATCCGGAAAATCGAAGCGGGACCGAAAGGCGGCCGGCTGCTGTTCGATGAAACCCCGAAACTGGACCCGACCCGGCTGATCATGCTGATTCAGCAACAACCGCAAAAATATCGCCTCGAAGGGGGCGACAAACTCCGCTATCTGGTCGCAATGGAGGCCCCTGAGGCAAGGGTGAAAAAGATTCATGAACTGCTCGACATCCTGGTAGACTGAATGGATGTTTACGCGGAATCGCCCATTTTCCAGGTTGACTGCATGGCAACCCATCGGGCTAGGAAACCGCTATTTAGAAGTCGGGCAGCCACAGGACTACACCACGCCTGTGCGCGCATTCAGTGGCGTCACAAGCCATACCCTGCGCGGAGCGATTGGCAACCCGACTGATCACGGTCTTGAGAAGCAGGTAGCGCAATGACACGAACTCGACTCCTCTTGTGGTTAATTTTCATCCTGCCTGGCCTGGCCGCAGCGCAGGACGATGCGGGGGATACACCCTGGTACCAGTTCGAGGTTCTGGTTTTTCAGCGCATCGCAGCGGGTGCGGGATCCACTGAACACTGGCCCATGGATCCTGGCGAGCCATCGCAGGACGGGGCAGTCTACCTGTCCAGGGGATCCGCGGTGGTCAACGACCAGGCAATTCCCTTCGTTCAACTGCCGGCAGAGGATCAACAGCTTGCAGATACCTGGCAAACCCTGCGCAGGTCCAGGGACTACCGGCCGCTCTATCTAATGGCCTGGCGCCAACCGGTCCACGCCCCGGAGCAGGCCGAACCGGTCTATTTCAGTCTGGCATCGGATGACGGCAGTGGACTGCCCAAGTTGGAAGGCCGGGTGAGTTTCGGACTGAAAAGATACCTGCACATGGAGGCGGATATTCTGTTGCGTCTGCCTGCCGAGTATGAGGCGGGCGCTCAGCAGGGTCTGAGCTACCCTCCGGCATACCAGGGCTACCGGATGCAGGAGACGCGCCGGATGCGCAGCGGCCAGCTGAACTATCTCGACCACCCGGTTCTGGGCATCATCGCAGTGGCCGAACGCTATGAGATACCGGTCATCGAGCCGGTCCCCGCCGCCGTCGATCCCGCACCTGAAGTGCCTCCCCAGGAGAACATTCCGTCACCCAATTGACGAGGCGGTCCATTCACGCTCAGCGGGGTAAACCCGTATTGCGGGCAACCCGGTGGAGTCTCCTATAACGGGGCGATTTCACCTTGAATGCGTTGCGCAACCATCCCAGCCCAACGATCAACACTGCGCTTGGCGGCGCTGACGACCGCATCGATATCCGAACCCTGCAGCGGCTCCTCGAAACTGACCCGCTGCAGTATCACCAGGCGGCGGGTTGTCTCACGGATCATGCTCCAGGTACCTCGCACGATGATCCGGTCTTCCACCCAGTCAAACTGCTGGATCATCAAACTGAGCCGATAGTCGGGCTGCAGGTTGCCGGGCCAGGGGGCGGTAATGACCTGCCGATCAGGCAGGGCCTGCTGCAATGACTCGCCCAAAGTGACTTTCAGATTATCCTGAAACGATCCCGCCCACTGGTCGAACTCGTGAAGTTTCAAGCGGTGTTCAGTGAGACGCTGGACAATCTGCGGACGATCCAGATAGGCCGCGACAGAGACCTGATCCACACCGATGATGAGCCGGTTCGACTCAGGCAGCAGATCCTGGGACTGCACGCCGGATACCGCGTTGTCCATGCGGTAAAACCGGGTGGGTTGGGAGGGACTGGCACAGCCTGCCAGGAAAATCACAAGCAGTAACAGGGCAGGCCCGTGGATGTGTTGAGATGGTTTCATCGGTTACTGTTTACCCCTGATCAGTGCTTCGGGATGGCGTTCCAGATACTCGGACATGATCCGGATGGAGCGCGCCGCGGCGCCTAGTTCCTGCAGTGCCGCTTTCATCTGTTGCACCACTTCGGAATCCTCTTTGAGCAACAGATTCGCGGAATTCGCAACATCACCCACCTGACGGAAGGTCCGGTCACCGCTGGCCAGGGTCTTATCCCAGTTATCAAAAGCCCTGGCGAGATCCTTCTCCATCCCGGAGATCAAAGACTGGGTCTGCACGGCGGTCTGGCGGATTTCGTCCAGGCTCTGCTGCGCTTGTTTCAGAGTCAGGCTGCTGTTCTCGAGAATCTGCGGAGCCTGCTGATTCAGCACTTCGGTCACGCTGTCGAGGCGATCGGCAATGCGGATCATGGCGCCGATAAAGCGTTTGAAATCCCCCTGCTCCGCCAATTGATCGATGTTATCGAGCATTTCCGAGAGGCGACGGGTGATGCGTTCGATGGGTAACTGCTCAATCGCGGTTGCTATTTTCTCCATTCCCGACTGAACCGTGGGAATCTCCGGATAGGCTTCGTTGGTGTCCACCAGGCGAATCGGGGTATTGGGCTGAAAATCGAGTTCGATCTCCAGTTTACCCGTCACCAGGCTCTGCAGGTTGAGGCGGGCGCGCAAACCCTGCTGGATCAGGTCTTTCAGGTCCAGCTTGCCCACTTCGTCGGTCATCACACCGTCGACCTTAACCCGTTCATCCTCGATGCCGATAATGACCGGAATGCGGAAGGTCTGGGTATCCCTCGAGTAGGTGATCGACATGCGTTCAACCTGGCCGACTTTGACGCCTCGAAAGTTGACCGGCGACCCCACCTGGAGGCCTTTCACATCACCCTCGAAATAGACGATGAAACGGGTCGCCTCATGGGAGAGTTTGCTGCCGGAAAACAGGAATATCACCCCCAGACCCAGCACCAGACTCGCCAGCACGAAAGATCCTATGAGTGTTGGACTGACCTTGGATGGCATACTGACCTTATCCTCCCTCTTCACCGCGGGAGAGAAATTCCCGCACCTTGGGATCCCGGGAACTATCCCGCAACTCCCGTGGATTTCCCTGTGCAATCAGGGTTTTCGTCTCTGGATCCAGGAAAATGGCATCATGCCCTATGGCGAAGATACTTGCCAATTCATGGGTCACCACGACGATGGTCGTGCCCAGGCTTTCGCTCAATTCGAGGATCAGGTCGTCAAGACGTTTCGCACTCACCGGATCAAGCCCGGCGGAGGGTTCGTCGAAGAACAGCAGTTCCGGATCCAGGGCCATGGCCCGGGCCAGTCCCGCACGCTTCTGCATGCCCCCACTGATTTCCGACGGATAGTAACGTTCGAATCCCTTCAGTCCCACCAGGCTGAGCTTGAAGGAGACGAGTTCCTGGATCTCGGATGCCGGCAGCCGGGTGTAGGTCTGCAGCGGCAAGGCCACATTTTCCGCCAGGGTCATGTGAGTCCATAGCGCCCCACTCTGGTAGAGCACGCCCATACGACGCATGATCCGTTGCCGCCCGGCACTGTCCAGTTCCCAAAACGACTCACCCTCGTAAATAACGCTTCCCTGGGCCGGGCGCCTCAGGCCGATCAGGTGGCGCAACAGGGTACTCTTGCCACACCCGCTGCCCCCCATGATGATGAAGACATCTCCGCGGCGGATGCGGAAGTTCAGATCCCGCTGGATGACACGGGAACCGTACGCCATGGTCAACCCCCGCACCTCGATATGGGTGTCGCTGATGCACGACGGGGCCTGTTGCGGATTCAGGTTCATCAGATGCCCAAACGGTTGAACAGTATGGTGGTGATGGCGTCCCAGATGACAATCAGCAGGATCGCGGTCACCATCGCAGAGGTGGTGGCCCGACCCACTGCGGAGGAGTCACGCCCACACTGCAGACCCCTCAGGCAGCCTGACATGGCAATGACGATGCCGAACAGCACGCTTTTCACAAGACCCACCGCCAGATCGTCCCAGCCGATCGCATTGTGGGTCTGGGTCAGGTACTCCAGCAGAGAGAGGTTCAGCACCAGAACACCCACCAGCAGCCCGCCAAGGATGCCCAGGAGATTGGCCCAGATCGTCAGCAGAGGCATCATGATCACCATTGCCAGAACCCTCGGCAGCACCAGGAAATCGATGACCGGAATGCCGAAGGTCTTGAGTGCATCCAACTCATCGTTGACCTGCATGGTTCCGATCTGTGCGGCGTATGCCGACCCGGTGCGCCCGGCCATGATGATTGCGGTCATCATCGCGCCCATTTCACGGAACGCCCCCAGCGCCACGAGATTTGCCACATAGATCTCGGCGCCGAACATCTGCAACTGGATGGCCCCAACAAATGCCAGCACCGCCCCAACGAGTATCGCGATGAGGCTCACGATCGGCAGGGCTTCGGGGCCCGCGGCCTGCAGCGCATGAAAAAAATCGACCCAGCGGAAGCGGCTTCTGCCTTTGAGCAGACGGCCCATGGCCAACACCAGCTCCCCGGCAAACTCGGTGAAATCGACAGACTCCTTCCAGGCGATCAGCACCCCGGTACCGATACGATGCAGAATCCCGGGAGCCGGCGGATCAGTGTGGGTCAGATCGCGATCCGTGACCGCGCGCTCCAGACCCAGCAGGCGTTGCATACCCTCCGGAACCTGATTGAGTTCCAGGACAAGGCCCTGTTGTTCGCAGAAGGCTTGAATCTGTTTCAGCATGATCAGCAGCCGGCTGTCCCAGTGCTGCAATCCCTGGGTATCGATACTCACGCGCTTCAGTCCGCTGCGGCCGGCCAGGTCCCGTTGCAACGACGGCCAGGGATACACAGGAGAACCCAACGTCCAGTCGCCGAAAAAGCACAAAACGACCCAATCCCCGGAAGGGTTGGAGATTTTCAGCGATTCATCTGGCAAATCTGTGCTCCTGAACGCTCAAGTAAGCTCCCATCCGTGCCAAAGGGTGCCGCTCATGGCGACCCGATTCAGCAACATGATAACAACCCATACCCCACAAAGTCAGTTTTCCACCCGGGAACTTCCCCATAACACTCAAGGAAATGCACAGCAGTCCGCCAATACTCGATATACGGTCGAGTAATTCTGCCTTAATTGGAATGGTTTCAAGGCGGACCCAGCAATCATAATGCACGTGTTACGGTCCCTCCTGCACAAGCACTGTGAACCAGGGATCCCTGTCATTCCCTCCAGGCACAGGATTACTCAACCGGAACAGGTATCAATTTTATCCGCACCTGGCGACGGAGTACTCCAAGCCGGGTGATGTAGGCAGCTTGTGTCACACCAGGACAGGACTCCCGGGGACACGGCAATACTCACTCGTGGCAGTCCTGTTGCGTTGTGAGATCGAGCCGAATTGGCTTTAGTGTAGGGTTCTACACTTGTGCATGATATTCGCAACGACCCTGTGAACTTTTGGATTGCCCATCGATGAACAACCCCAGCAGCATCAAACCCCATGGTCTCGCACTGATCGTCGAGGATGAGATCACCAACAGAATGATCCTCAAGGCCCTGCTGAAAAAACGGGGTTATCAGGTCATTGAGGCTGAGAACGGCGCGGAGGCGGTTGCGGTGTTCCAGGAACATGAACCGGATATCATCTTCATGGATGTGATGATGCCGGTGATGGACGGCTATCTGGCCACGGAAAAGATCAAGGAACTGGCCGGAGATCACTTCATCCCGGTGATATTCCTCACCGCCATGTCGGATGAGCGGGCCGTGGCCCGCTGTATCGAAGCCGGCGGCGATGATTTTCTATCCAAGCCCTACAGTCAAACCATACTGTCCGCCAAGATGCAGGCGATGGAACGAATCCGCACCCTGCACCAGGATACCCGCGCGCTCTACAGCCGCATGCAGAGAGATGAAGAGATTGCGGAGCAGGTATTCAGTGGCGCCGTGGTTGCCGGGAACGTGGCCCTGGAGCATATCCACACCCTGTTGAAACCCGCCAGCGTGTTCAGCGGCGACCTGATGCTTACCGCATTCGCCCCGTCTCACGATCTGTACGTGCTGCTGGGCGACTTCACCGGACACGGGTTGGCCGCAGCTCTCGGCGCCCTGCCCACATCCGAGGCGTTTCGTTCGATGACGGCAAAGGGTTTTGCTCCGCAACAGATCCTCTACGCCATCAACAATAAACTGCACAGTCTGCTGCCCTCAGGCATGTTTCTCGCCGTTCAGTTCGTCAAGGTGGATCATCAACTCGACCATATCACCATTATCAACTGCGGTATGCCGGACTGCTATCTGGTGGAGCAGCAGACCGGGGTGATCAAGGAGCGGATCAAGTCTCGCTCGCTACCGCTGGGTATCGCACCGGATCTTGAGTTCAAGGATGAGTTCTATCATCTGCGGATCGATGAGGGCGACCGGGTCATACTCGCGACCGACGGGGTCACCGAAGCACGCAATGCCCAGGGTGAACTGTTTGGTCAGCCGCGTTATCTCGACATCATCCAGCAGGCCCTCGACGACCATTACATAATCGACCGACTCTCCGTGGAACTGGAATCCTTCTGTAAACAGGCCCCCCAGGACGATGACATCAGCGTGGTCGAAGTTCCGTTGGTACGCGAGCTGTTTCCGGCCTGGGGCCGACATACCCTGCCGGGTGAAATACCCCAGGATCTCCCCGATTCCTACCGGGTACTGGAACACCGGAACTGTATCGAGTTTCAATACACACTGTACGGCTCCCAACTCAGACAGGCAGACCCGATTCCTGTGCTGATCAACTCAATCCAGGAAACGGCCGGACTGCATGAACACAGACGGCCCCTGTTCACAATTCTCACGGAACTCTACATCAATGCCCTGGATCACGGTGTACTGCGGCTCGATTCGGACCTGAAACAGGGAGAGGACGGCTTCACCAACTATTTTCAACAACGTGAACAGCGACTGAATGACCTGACCCAGGGAAGGATCCATCTCAAACTGGGTATTCACAGTCAGTCTGATGGGGGGTTCATACTGATCACTGTTGAAGACAGCGGTCAGGGATTCGATTATCAGAATATCAAACGTGACCTGGCCGATGAACAGCTCTACAGCGGCAGAGGACTGTTACTGGTGGAGTCCCTCAGCAAACAGCTACGCTTCCATGATCCCGGCAACAAGGTGGAAGTGCTTTACGTATGGAAAAATCCAAAATAACGGCACTGTAATTCACTCAGGCGCCTCTCCCCTATCAGGGTAGGATCTGATACCCTTTCGTTTGTCGTGAAACGCACTCAGGCTACACCCATATCGGCCTGCAAAGCGTTTCCGTAACTACCCCATTCACCTGACTCCACTCCCAGGGAAAGATGGCCAAAACACTCATCATCGACAAGACGGATAAAACTCGTACGCCTTTCCTGAGAGGCATACTTACGCGATCCCTGACCGATGCCGGCCTTTCCTTTGAAACCGCCTACCAACTCTCATCCGAGATTCGTCAACAGATCGGCGGCAAGGAGGAGGTCACCACCACGGAACTGCGTAGTCTGGTGACCAAGCGCCTGGGGCAGATGTCTCAGCATGAAGTGGCCGCCAACTATGAAAGCCACACCCCTTCAACCATCGAGATTCAGGTGACGGGCCGCAAGGGTGGCACTTCACCCTTCTCGCTTGTGGAGCATCGACAAACGCTTGAGTCCACCGGACTGAGCAGTGACAAAGCGGCACTCATCTCCCAGTCGGTTTTTCTGGAACTGCTGGAGTCCCGTAAGGAAGGAGTGACAACACACCGGATCGGCAGGCTGACCTACGAAAAACTCAAACAACGATACGGCAAGGAGGCGGCCCGCAACTACCTGGTCTGGATCGACCATAAACATTCGAAACGGCCACTGATCCTGCTGATTGGCGGAACCACCGGCTGCGGCAAGAGCACCATCGCCACAGAGGTCGCGCATCGTTTGAGCATTATTCGCACCCAGTCCACCGACATGTTGCGGGAAGTGATGCGAATGATGATTCCCGAGCGTCTGCTGCCTGGCCTGCACACCTCCTCATTCAATGCCTGGAGCAAAATCCCCGGGCAGAAGCTGACCAATGTACCCAAAGAGGAGTTGATGATTCAGGGTTACCTGTATCAGACAGAACTGGTTTCCGTACCCTGTGAAGCGGTGGTGCAGCGTGCCCTCAAAGAGCGGGTGTCCCTGATCCTGGAAGGCGTGCATGTTTCACCGGCCCTGTTTCAGCGGTTCAGCCAATCGGACGACGCAGTCATCGTGCCTATCATGCTCGCGGTGCTCAAGCAGGACAAGCTCAAACACCACCTGAAAGACCGAGGCATCTCCGCACCTGCGCGCAGCAGTCAGAGTCACTACATGTCCCACTTTGATTCCATATGGCTGCTGCAGACCCATTTGCTCTCAGTAGCCGATGACCACTCGGTTCCGATCATCTCCAATGACTTGAAGGACGTCGCAACGGACAGTGTGATGCGTTCGATCATAGAGGTACTTGGAAAACGTTTTCATGGCCAGCTCGATGATGTCTTTCGCCCCGACTAGGAACCGCTTACGTGTTTAAAACCTACAAAGGCCTGATGATCATTCTGGATGGATTGGGTGATCGGGGTATCCCCGCCTTCGGTGGCAAGACCCCCCTTGAAGTGGCCGACACGCCGAACATGGACCGACTGGCGCAAGCGGGCCAATGCGGCCTGGTCGACCCCTTGCTGCCCGGACTGCCGGTTGGCACCCACACGGGCATTGCACTCCTGTTCGGGCTTACCCGAAAACAGACACTGAAACTGGCCCGGGGCCCTGTGGAGGCCTGTGGCGTTGGCTTGACATCGGATCGAGACGCCCTCTATTTTCGCTGTAATTTTGCGACCTTGGAAAAAAGCGACGGCGATTACAGGATTATCGATCGGCGAGCCGGTCGTATCGACCACGGGACCGAACTGCTTGCGGCTGCGATCGGGCGGATCGATCTGGGGGATGGTATCGTCGCCAGCCTCCACCCCGCCACCCAGCACCGGGTGGTGTTGCAACTCCAGGGCAAGGGATTGTCAGCTAAAATCAGAAACACCGATCCAGGCAACCACTACCACACTCTGGGATTGTTGCCCTGTCTGCCTGACGATCCTCACAACCGTAAAGCAGCACGCACCGCGGCTGCGATAAATCGGCTCATCGATCAGGTCTATGAACGGCTTGATGGACACGAGATCAATCGTCAGCGACGGGAGCAAGGACTGCCGCCCGCCAATGGCATCCTCTGCCGGAGTCCCGGCAGGTTGCCGAAGATCAAACCCCTGCTGCAATATCTCAAGCTGAAAGCGGCAGTCGTTTCCGGGGAGCGCACTGTGCTGGGACTGGGTAAGCTCATGGGCTACAGCGTCTACGACAACCCCGCTTTCCGGGCCGACAAGTCAACTGATCTGAGCACCAAGATCAAGGTCACGGAACAGGCCCTGGCCGAACACGATCTGGTGTTCCTGCATATCAAGGCCACCGATCTTTTTTCCCATGATCTCGATCCCGCCGGTAAACGGGAAATGCTGATGCGCATCGACGACGCCATCGCACCTCTGATCAATGATGACCGGGTCATAGCCATTACTGCGGATCACTCCACTGACAGCAATACCGGACGTCATACCGGGGACCCGGTTCCCAGCCTGATCTACAATCCCTATGGTCGGGTTGACCGTTGTGAAAGTTATTCGGAACAGTCATGCGTATCCGGTGGCCTGGGCCGCATTGGCAGTCGTGAATTGCTCCTTACCCTGCTCGATCAGATGAACAGTCTCGAGAATTACCGTTCCCGGGACCGCAACTTCATGTTTTGATGCCCAGAAACGGGTAGCGCTCGAATCATCATCGGACCATCCACGCATCTTCGCAGAGAGCGTCCAAACGCATTGTCGTGAACAACGGCCAAATCATCCAGGCAATCCGTGAGTGTTGGATTGAATCAAACACTGGACAATCCAGGGTCTGATATCAGGCCCTCATACAACTGATCGGAAAACCGGCATATACTATGTTGAATAGCCGGTTCTATTCTGCGACTGGTTGCCACCACCCAGCAGTTCCGAACCGCTACCGGGCGCTCCGCGCGCCGGCGACTCAACAACCCAGTGAACGGATGATTATGAGCATACCCGAACAGCTATCCGCGAATGACGAATCCCTGGATATGGAACAGGAGATTCCTGAGTTCGATTTAAACGATCCGGCCCTCTATCTGAACCGGGAACTCACCTGGCTCGCGTTCAATCGCCGCGTACTGGGCGAAGCCGAACGAGCGGAAAACCCTCTCCTGGAGCGGGTAAAGTTCCTTGCCATCGTCAGCAGCAACATGGATGAGTTTTTCATGAAGCGGATTGGCGGTCTGAAACAGCAGGTCGCCGCAGGCATCCACACCTCCACCGTTGACGGGCGCACGCCCACGCAGCAGCTCAGCGAGTGCCAGGAGGCCACCCGCGAGATGATCCAGATACAGCACCAGATCTACGCTGAGCTGATGCTGGAACTGGCCGAACAGGGGATTATGATCACCGAATTCCGTTCCCTGGATGCAGACCAGCAGTCCGCACTGAGGGAGCATTTCCAGGAAAACATCTTCCCCATGCTGACACCGTTGGCAATGGATCCCAGTCATCCCTTCCCGTTTATCTCGAACCAGACCCTGAATCTCCTGGTTACCTTAAGATTTCCGGGCGGTCACGACCTGCACATGGCGCGTGTCAAGGTACCGGTCAGTCAGGAAGTTTCCAGCCGCCTGATACAGGTCGGTGATACCCAGACTTTTGTGACTCTTGATGACCTGGTCGCCAACAATCTGGACATGTTGTTCCCCGGCATGGAGATCGAATCCTGCGACCTGTTCCGGGTCACCCGGAATGCGAATGTGGAACTGGATCAGGAAACCGCCAATGATCTCCTCGAGAAGATCGAGTCCGAACTCAGGGAGCGCCACTTTGCACCGATTGTGCGCCTGGAAATCTCCAATGGCATGAATCCCGTCCACCGGGGCATGCTGGCCGCTGAACTCGGCCTGGATGAAGAGCAGGACGTCTACAGCGTGGAAAGCATGATGGCGATGCGCGACTTATTCGAACTGACCCGGCTGAATTTTCCGGAATTGAAGGATCCACCGCATCATCCCGTGGATCATCCGCAACTGGCCCACGACCGGCGCAACATCTTTCACATCCTGCGGGACCACGGCGCTCTGCTGTTGCAGCACCCCTATGAGTCTTTCAGCACCACCGTGGAGCGGTTCCTGCGCACTGCCGCGGAAGACCCCAAGGTGCTGGCCATCAAGATGACCCTCTACCGCACCTCGGCGGACGGCAACATACTCGACTCCCTGATCAAGGCCGCACGCAACGGCAAGCAGGTCGCGGTACTGGTGGAACTGAAAGCCCGTTTCGATGAAGCGGCCAATATCCGCTGGGCCCGACGGCTTGAACAGGCAGGTATCCACGTGACCTACGGGGTGGTCGGTCTGAAGACCCACAGCAAACTGATCATGGTGATCCGTAAGGACTACTCCCAGCTGCGCCGTTACTACCACATCGGTACCGGCAACTACCACGCCGGTACGGCCCGCCTGTATACCGACCTGGGAGTGCTTGGCTGTGAAGAGGAGATCGGCAAGGACCTGACCGAACTGTTCAACTACCTGACCGGTTATTCACCGCCCCCGAGCTATCGCAAGATTCTCGCGGCGCCCTATACCCTGAAGCAGTCCCTGCTGAATAAAATCGAGCGGGAGATCAAACTGCATCAGGATGGTTCACCCGGACATATCCAGTTGAAGATGAACGCTCTGGAGGATTCGGATATCGTCAAGGGTCTCTACAAGGCAACCCAGGCCGGAGTCAAAGTCGATCTCATCGTACGGGACACCTGCCGTTTTCGCCCCGGAATCAAGGGTCTCAGTGAAACCGGCAGTGTCGTGAGCATCGTCGGGCGTTTTCTTGAACATGCCCGCATCACGTATTTCCACAACGCTGGGGATGAGGAATATTTTATTGGATCCGCAGACCTGATGCAGAGAAACCTCATGCACCGGGTCGAGGTGCTGGTGCCTGTGGAGTCCCCTGCCCTGCGTCAGGAACTGCGCCTGATACTCGATGTACAACTCAGCGACAAGCTCAACGCCTGGGATATGCAATCGGATGGCACTTACATCCGCAGAGTACCTCAGGAAGACGATAAATCGATGAACTGTCAGGAGACCCTGATCGGTGTCGCGGAGAGGCGTCTGGAGGCCGCGAAAAAACATCGCGAAAAACGCATGCGTGAGAAACTCATGACCCACTTCAGACACCGCGTACGTAATCAGCCGCAAAACCAATAGCTGTGTGGATTGCTGTCCATGGGTTCCGCAGGACCCATGGACAGCCTGAAGGGCTTAGTTGTAATCCGGAATAGGAACGTGCCGGTGTAAATTTTCGATCCGCGGCATGGGTATGCAACCCTCGGCTTGACGATTACACCGAATCAGATCAAATACCTGCTGACTCAGACATGTGTTCCCACGCTGAAGGGCGGGACCAAGACTCGCGGGTTCTAATCGGCCAGTAAATCGCCGGACTGATTCTCCTCATCCGACTCAGTGCGGCACAGGATGACCTGGTGGATTCGTCGGCTGGAGGCGTCCTCAACCCGAACCTGAAGTCCGTCGAGCTCGAAGCGCTCATCCTTGGCCGGTATCCGCTCGGTGTGTTCCAGCAGCCAGCGATTGATGGTATCGGTTGGCTTACCGGGAATATCGATATCGAAATACTCCTCAACGATGCGCAATTCCGCAGTACCGTCCACCAGGATCTGGCCATTGCCCAGAACCATCAGTTCGTCCGGCTTCTCATCGCTTTCGTCATAGATCTCGCCCACCAGTTCCTCGAGCATGTCCTCGAGGGTGATGACCCCCACCATGGCACCGTGCTCATCAACCACAACGGCGAGATGAATGCTCTTGTTTTTGAGGGTCCTGATGAGTTCATCAATAGGGGTATTGGATGAGGTGAAGAGTGGCTCCTGGGCCAGTTCAGCAATCGTCTTGTCCAACTGTCCCTTGGCAATGATGCCAATCAGGTCCCTGAGGATCACCACTCCGTGGATCTCATCCGGGTCCTCGCTGTAGACCGGTATGCGCGAATAACCTTCAGTGAGGATATCTGGCAGTGCCTCACGCAACAGGCGTCGACCGTCCAGGCGGAAAACCTGTCGCCTGGGTGTCATCACATCCTCAGCTTTGAGATCGTTGAAGTTGAAGATGCGCTCAATCATTTCGCGCTCACGGGTATCGATGACACCCTCTTCCTCTCCATGCTCGATCAGCGTGATCACCTCGGATTCCGTCACCAGAGGATCGTCCATGGCCTTGGTGGAGGACTGAACCCAGTTGGTGATCTGTAAAAAAACCCAGACCAGAGGATAGATGGTGCGCATGAAACCATAGATCACAGGGGACATGGCCAGAGATATGCGCTCCGAGAAACGGGTTGCCAGGCTTTTCGGGGTGATTTCGCCAAACACAAGAATCAGGATCGTCAGAACACCCACCGCGATACCCGGCCCGCTATGGCCGAAGTGTTCGGTAGCAATGACCGTAGCCATGGCGGAAGCCGCGATATTCACCACGTTATTGCCGATCAGGATGGTGATCAGCATGCGACTGGGATCTTTCTTCAGGAGATACAACGCATGGGCACCGCTTCTTCCTTCCTTGTACAGCGATTCCGCTCGCGCCATTGAGAGCGAGACCAGGGCAGTCTCCGAGCCGGAAAAAACGCCTGACAGTACCAGAAGTACTATCAAAATAAGATAACTTTCCACGAAAAATATTGAATATATCGCCGGTAATGGCCCAGTTGTGATTATCGCCATTGGGGCTGATAATCACAAGCAATCCAGTGAATTTTCTGCGCCTGCCGAAACTCATACCGGCAAATAAAAAGCCGCTCAAAACCGGAACTACTCTTTTTATATCAGTAAGTTGCGGCGCACACCAAGAATCGGTCATGGTATCAGGAGATGAACAGCATTCTGATCGCTCACTCCGGCTCATGTCACAAAACGATCTAATCGAACCCAATAACCGGTGTCCGTCCCAGTCCTGGTCATCGGACAACAGCATCGATGAACCCGGTTGACACATCAGCAAGCATTAGTCTTTTAGCAACCGATTCCCTAAAATACCCTGCAATCCAGTAGGGCTTAGGTAACGATTTCAACCTTGTAGAAGCATGACTTTCATCACCTCTGTTGGAGCAAGGGCGATATCCAAAATACGCTCCTTACGTAACGGTCAGCACCAGGCAGACAGCGTTTCACAACACGGCCCGGCACTGGCTCACCTTCATTGTCTAGACAGGATACGAGATGCGAACCCGAATTCTCATCGTTGAAGACGAAGCGGAGATTCGCGAGATGATTCGATTTGTCCTGCAGCCGAAAGGTTTTACCATCGATGAAGCGGATAACGCATTGGACGCGCGCAAACTGCTGGGTCAGCATAACTACGACCTGATCCTGATGGATTGGATGTTACCAGGTCGTTCAGGACTCGATTTGACCCGGGAATTGAAACATAATGCACCCCGCTCCACCCCGATCATCCTGCTCACGGCAAAGTCTGATGAGGCGGACAAGGTGCAAGGCCTGGACAGTGGTGCGGATGATTACATCACCAAGCCATTTTCACCCAAGGAGCTGGTTGCACGTATCAATGCGGTCATCCGGCGTTCCTCGGATGAGGAGACACAACAGATACTTGAGTGTCAGGGGCTGATGCTGGACCATGCAAAACATCGGGTATTGATTGGAGAGACAACCGTTTCCCTGTCACCTGCGGAGTACCGGTTGCTGCATTTTTTCATGACTCATCCGGAACGTGCATACAACCGATCGCAGATCCTCGATCAAGTCTGGGGTCGGGATGTGTACGTGGATGAACGCACCGTGGATGTGCACATCCGTCGTCTGAGAAAAATCCTCACACCGAGCGGACATGACCAACTCATCCAGACCGTTCGCGGCACAGGATACCGCTTTTCTCCATTGCCTAATCGATAGACATCGCAGCCACCCGTGAAACACTATCTGACCATCGAACTCAGCCAATTGACCGGTGCACTGCTGATCTTTGCACCCGTTGGTTATCTGATGGGTCAGATCTCCCTGATGATGATGCTGGCGTTCACCGCCTACCTGACCAAGCATGCCTATTATCTTGTCAGACTGGCGCGCATCATTCAGCAAGGTTCCCCCATAACGCCTCCCTATCCTGTGGATGTCTGGGGCATCATCTACCGGGAACTGTCACATCACCGCTCCCGCAGTCGGAAACGCAAGCGGACCCTGAACCGCTTTGCTTCGCGTTTTCGCAAGGTCACCACATCGATACCGGATGGTCTGATCCTGCTGGATAAATCCGGGGGCGTGGAATGGGCCAATCCGGCCGCTAATAAACTCCTCAACATCAGCTGGCCGAGGGATGAACATATCCGTTTGTCAGATCGCATCCCGCATGCAGAACTCACGGAGTATCTAAAAACACCGGACTACAACCAGCCCCTGGACTTTCCCTCACCCAGCAACAAGGCAATCATTCTGTCCCTGCGGGTGATGCGATTCGGCGGCAAGAAGGCGCAGCGTCTGGTGGTAATCCGGGATATCACGGACGTTTACAAATTCAACCAGACCCGGCGTGATTTCGTCTCCAATGTGTCCCATGAGCTACGCACCCCGCTGACCGTGATCACGGGTTTCCTGGAGAACCTCGGGGAGAACGAAACCCTACCCTTCCAGAAGCGGCCTTTTGAACTGATGATTCAACAGGCCGAGCGCATGAACAGCATCATCAATGATCTGCTGGCGCTTTCCCGGCTGGAAATGGGAGACGCACCTTCCGCGGAGAAGCCAGTCGCCGTACCCGACCTGTTACGCCGGATATTCGACCAGGCACGTCTGCTGGCCGACCAGAAAGGCGGCTACAGTCTGGAACTGCATGCGGACGACAATTTGTGGCTACTGGGTGAGGAAAACGAGTTGACGAGTGCTTTTTCCAACCTGATTTTCAATGCCATCGTACACACCCCTCCGAGTACCCGAATCCGTGTGGACTGGCGAATGGAGGAAGGACGTGCACGCCTCACTGTGGCGGACAACGGTCCCGGGATCGAAGAGAAACATATCCCCCGACTCACAGAGCGGTTTTATCGTGTGGACAAGGCCCGTTCCCGGCAATCGGGCGGGACAGGTTTGGGACTGGCCATCGTGAAGCATATTATCAGCCGTCACGACGGTGAGTTGCAGATCGTCAGTCAAGCGGGAGAAGGCAGTGAGTTTACCTGCATCTTCCCCGAAGAACTGATTCTGGATAAGACTGCGTGATACCTGACTTCAAACTTCGTCGGTGGCCTCTTCCTGAGCCTCTTCCGGTAAATCGTCAAAGCCCATGTTGACCCGATCGCGCAATTCCTTGCCCGGTTTAAAGTGCGGTACATATTTTCCAGACAAAGCCACGGTCTTACCGGTTTTGGGATTACGGCCCATTCTCGGCGGACGGTAATGCAGGGAAAAACTGCCGAAACCACGAATCTCAATCCGTTCACCGGAAGCCAACGATTGACTCATGTGTTCAATCATACATTTGACGGCCAGTTCCACATCGCGATAGGCAAGATGGCTCTGCTCCTTGGCAATAATCTCAATCAATTCAGATTTTGTCATTCTTGTCAGCTCTCCAATTCGCCGTTGCTATGGCCCGGCTGCCTGATCAATCAGTTCCTTTGATAACCGGCATGGACAGACCGTGGTCTGTCCATGCGGTTAACCGAGGGTTGCACAAAACGTGCAGCCCCTCGTTCCGATATTAGGTTACCCGTGAGTAACCCAGGACATCAGTCGCCTTGATTGTCCATCTGCTCTTTCAAAAGATCACCCAGGGTCGGCGCACTGGTGGCGGCATCCCGAGCATAACCTTTGATGGCAGCGGCTTCCTCATCGGCATCCTTGGCCTTGATTGAAAGGGAGATGGTGCGGTTCTTGCGATCGACACCAACAAATTTGGCTTCGATCTCATCGCCTTCCTTGAGCATGCTGCGTGCGTCTTCCACCCGATCACGGGACAGTTCGGAAGCGCGCAGATAACCTTCCACTCCATCGGCCAGGGCCACAACAGCACCCTTGGCATCAACCTCGGCAACCGTACCCTTGACGAAGCTGCCTTTCTCATTGGCGGCCACGAACAGGGAGAACGGGTCCTGGGCCAGCTGTTTGATACCGAGGGAGATACGCTCACGCTCGGGATCCACAGACAGGACAACGGTTTCGACCTCATCACCTTTCTTGAAGTTGCGGATCGCATCTTCACCCTCGTCATCCCAGGAGATGTCAGAGAGGTGGATCAGACCGTCAATGCCGCCATCCAGACCGATAAAGATACCGAAGTCGGTGATTGACTTGATGTTACCGCTGACGTGATCGCCTTTCTTGTGGGTGGTCGAGAACTCTTCCCAGGGATTGGCTTTGCACTGCTTGATACCGAGAGAGACGCGACGACGCTCCTCATCGATATCCAGCACCATGACTTCGACCTCATCACCCAGGGAAACCACCTTGGAGGGGTGAACGTTCTTGTTGGTCCAATCCATTTCGGATACGTGAACCAGACCTTCGACGCCCTCTTCGATTTCCACGAAGCAGCCATAATCGGCAATGTTGGTCACCTTGCCGAACAGGCGGGTGCCTTCCGGATAGCGACGTGCCAATGCAACCCAGGGATCGTCACCCATCTGTTTCAGACCGAGGGACACGCGGTTGCGATCACGGTCGAACTTGAGGATCTTGACCTGAATCTCATCGCCGATCTCAACCACTTCGGAAGGATGCTTGACGCGTTTCCAGGCCATGTCGGTGATGTGCAGCAGACCATCGATGCCGCCCAGATCGACGAAGGCGCCGTAGTCGGTGAGATTCTTGACCACACCGGTAACTTCCTGGCCTTCCTGCAGGTTCTCCAGCAGCTTCTCGCGCTCTTCGCTGTACTCCTGCTCCACCACGGCGCGGCGGGAAACCACCACGTTGTTGCGGCGACGATCGAGTTTGATCACCTTGAATTCGAGATCCTTGCCTTCCAGGTAGGCGGTGTCGCGTACCGGACGCACATCCACCAGGGAACCCGGCAGGAACGCACGGATATCATTGAGTTCGACGGTAAAACCGCCTTTGACCTTGCCATTGATGCGACCGATGACGGTCTCTTCGGCTTCGTGTGCCTTCTCCAGCACTTTCCAGGCCTGGTCACGCTTGGCCTTTTCACGAGAGAGCCGGGTGGCGCCAAAACCGTCTTCGACGGCATCCAGTGCGACTTCCACCTGATCGCCTACCTCAACCTCGATTTCACCGTTTTGGTTGAGGAACTGCACGCGTGGAATGACGCCTTCGGATTTCAGGCCCGCATTGACAATAACGGCTTCAGGCGTGATATCCAGAACGGTACCAATGATAATCGCGCCATTGCGAAGCTGGGTGTTAGAGAGGCTCTCTTCAAATAATTCTGCAAAACTTTCGGTCATGGGAATGGATTTCCTGCAACACTCGGTTGCACAGGTGGGACAGATCGGAGGTGATTGCGCCACCAGATTGTTAAGGGTTAAAAACAAAGCCGGGAATGTCCCGGCCGCCAATCAACGTTTCTTACATCTGGGGAACAGGATGCGTCAGTGCGGCACATCCGACAGCGTGGTGTGGATCTTTTCCATCACCTGCCGATAGACTTCTTCAGCATCGATTCCGGTCGAGTCCAACTGCATGGCTGATTCAGCCGCCACAAGAGGTGCCGCAGCCCGGTTGCTGTCACGCTCATCACGCGCCCTGATCTCTTCAGTAAGATCGGCGAGATTAACACTCAACCCCTTTTCTTTCAACTGTTTATAGCGCCTCAAAGCGCGCTCTTCCGCACTTGCGGTCAAAAAAATCTTGACCTCCGCACGAGGAAAAACGACGGTCCCCATGTCCCGTCCATCCGCCACAAGCCCCGGCATCCGGGCATAATCCCTTTGCCAGTCAAGCAGCGCCCGGCGAACCTGGGGAATTGCCGCCACCTGGGAGGCGCGATTTCCCGCAGTTTCTGTACGGATATCGAGACTGATGTCCTCTCCGTCCAGATAGACCTTGCCCTGCTCAAACACGACCGGGAGATTTAGAGCTGTTTCGACGATTTTGTCGACATCTTCGAGCCCAATACCCCCACGATGCACGGCATGTCCCAGCACCCGGTAGATCGCGCCACTGTCCAGCAGGCGCCAACCGAGGGTTTCCGCCACCCGTTCCGCCAAAGTCCCCTTACCCGAGCCGGAGGGACCGTCGATGGTGATTACCGGTACCTGGCTCATTAGGCACTGACCTCCTCGATACCCAGTCCTGTCTCGGTCGCCAGATCGACAAACCCGGGGAAAGAGGTATTCACATTAGCCACGTCAGCGATGCTGATCTCACCGTTTGCCCGCAGCGCAGCCATGGCGAATGACATGGCAATACGATGATCGCCATGGCTCTCGACCGAACCCGCACCGATGGCACCACCCTGGATCGTGATTCCGTCCTGGGTCGGCTCAGCCTCAATACCCAGGGCGGTCAGGCCATCCGCCATCACCTGTATCCGGTCACTCTCCTTGACCCGCAACTCTTCGGCCCCGCGCAGCCGGGTTTCACCTTCGGCGCAGGCTGCCGCGACGAACAGGGCGGGAAACTCATCGATCGCCAGGGGAACCAGTTCCCCGGGGATTTCAATGCCATGCAGACGACTTGAACGGACCTGGATGTCGGCCACAGGCTCTCCGCCCACGACCCGCTGGTTCAGCAGGTTGATGTCCGCGCCCATGAGTTTCAGGATGGTGATTACACCGTCCCGTGTAGGATTGATCCCAACATGCTCGAGCAATAGTTCGGAACCCTCTGAAATGCAGGCCCCAATCAGAAAAAAGGTTGCCGAGGAGATGTCCGCGGGGACGTCGATCGCGCAACCCTGCAGGGTGCCGCCACCTTTGAGACAGATGGTGTCCCCCTGGCGCTGCACCTCGTAACCGAAACCCTGCAACATCCTTTCCGTATGGTCACGGGTGGGTGCCGGTTCGGTGACACAGGTTTCGCCCTGGGCATACAAACCGGCCAGAAGAATTGCGGATTTGACCTGTGCGCTGGCCATCGGCAGGGTGTAGTGAATGCCTTGCAGCGTGTGCCCCGGAGCAATCGTCAGCGGCGCCCGACCGCCCTCCCGGGAATCGATCACTGCACCCATCTGACTCAAGGGGTCGATGACCCGTCCCATGGGCCGGGATGAGAGGGAGGCATCACCGGTCAGGCTGACCGCGATACCGCTGCCTGCGAGCAGGCCACTGAGCAGACGCATGGAGGTTCCGGAGTTGCCCAGATCCAGCGCTTGAGCGGGGGCGCGCAGACCGTGCATGCCGACCCCCTGGATCCTGACCTGTCCTGAAGTCGGGCCCTCGATGCTCACACCCATGCTGCGAAACGCATTCAGCGTCGCGAGACTGTCCTCACCCTCAAGAAACCCGTTCACCCGGGTCTCACCCTGTGCCAGGGAACCGAGCATGATGGATCGGTGGGAAATCGATTTATCTCCCGGCACCCGGATCCGGCCAGTAAGTTTTCCTCCCGGTTGAACCCGGTAGTAACGTTTCGATGGATGCTGCAAAATCGTGATCTCTGGTTGTTTTAGCTGTCACGGTTACCGCGCGGGATCAACCCGGTTCGCGGATCCCGTCAATGTATCGATCCCGGGCCTGCTTGGCCGAGCTGAACAACTTCAGCAGACCTTCACTGTCACCCTGTTCCAGCAGCCGGGCAAGCTCATGCAGATCATCCGCAAAACGGGTCAACATACTGCCCAGCGCCTCCTGGTTGGCGAGACAGATGTCCCGCCACATCACCGGGTTACTCGAGGCAATCCGGGTAAAATCCCGGAACCCGCCCGCGGCGAAGCGGAAGATCTCATCGTTTTCCTTCATGCGCGAGAGGCTGTCCACCAGACTGTAAGCCAACATGTGAGGCAGATGACTGGTGGCCGCGAGCACCTCGTCGTGGTGCTCCACACTCATGCAGGCAACTTCAGCCCCACACTGTTTCCACAGCGCTTCGACACGTTGCAGGGCCTGCGGATCTGTTTCTTCGGTGGGGGTCAGGATCACCCTGCGATTCCGGTAGAGGGTGGCAAACGCCGCTTCCACGCCACTGCGCTCGGTTCCTGCAATCGGGTGTCCCGGTACGAAAAAATCCGGAACCTGGCCAAACACGGCGCGCACATCCCGGAGCACACTGCCCTTGACGCTGCCCGCATCCGTGACCACCGCATTGGGCGCCAGATGCGCATGAATGGATTCGAGGGTCGCACGCATGGCGCCTAAGGGCACTGCCAGCAACACCATGTCCGCACCGCGCACCGCCTGCGCGGCATCATGGGTGTAGTGATCGATGACCCCGAGTTGCTGGGCCTTTTGCAGATTGGCCTCGCCGCGTCCGCAGCCCACCACCTCCCGCACCATGCCCTCCTCGCGGAGCGCCATGGCCACGGAACCACCGATCAGGCCAACGCCAATGACCGCGAGTTTCTCGATCATCGTCCAAGCACCTCCCGCAGGGCCGTCAGGAAGCGGGCATTTTCCGTTTCGAGTCCGATGGAAACCCGCAGATGATTTGGCAGACCATAGCCCGCAATCGGCCGGGTGATGACGCCCCTCTGCAGCAATGCCCGGTCCACTTCGATGGCGTTGCGCTGCAGGTTCAGGGTGAGAAAATTGCCTACCGAGGGAATGAACTCCACCTCCAGCGCCTTGAGCCCTTCCCCAAGTTGCTGCATGCCGGCGCGGTTAACCGCCACGCAACGCTCCAGGAACTGCGGATCATCGAGGGCCGCCAGCGCAGCGCTTTGCGCCAGCAGATTCACATTGAAGGGCTGGCGCACCCGGTTGAGCAGATCGGCGACAACCGGATGTGACAGGGAATAACCGACCCGCAGACCGGCCAGTCCATAGGCCTTGGAAAAGGTCCGGGTTACGACCAGGTTGGGAAATTCTCTCAGCCAAAGGGAGGCATCAGGATAATCGGCCTCTTCGACATATTCGAAATAGGCCTCATCGATCACCACAATGACATCCGTGGGAACCCGGCTGAGAAAATCATGCAGGGGTTCCCGGGGTAGCCAGGTACCGGTGGGGTTGTTCGGGTTGGCGATCCAGATCACCCGGGTTTGCGCTGTGATGCGTGCCTGCAGAGCCTCGAGATCATGTCCGTAGTCGCGCGCAGGGGCCTTGACCAGGTTTGCCCCAACCGCCTGACTGCTCAATGGATAAACCGCAAACGCATACTCGGAAAACAGGGATTCGTCACCCGGGCGGAGAAATACCCGGGCCAGCATGTCCAGTACATCGTTTGAGCCATTACCCAGAGTGATGGCATCCGCACCGGTGCCATGCGTTTCCGCGAGACGGTGGCGCAGCCGGAAGCCGCTGCCATCCGGATAGCGTGCCACACCCCGGGCGCCGTCTTCGAGTACCTGGATGACTTTCGGGCTCACGCCCAATGGGTTCTCGTTCGAAGCCAGCTTTATGGAGTCGCGTATACCCAGTTCACGTTCAAGTTCCTCAATCGGTTTACCCGGCACATAGGGCTGCAGCGCCTTGATGCCCGGCAAGGCATGTTCGAGAAAGGGAAACTCGGAGTGACTCATCAGAGCACCGCTTTGGGATAGGAGCCGAGCACTTTGAACTGGGTCGCCGCCTGTTCGATCTTGCGCAGCGCCTGGGAGAGTTCGGAATCCTCCCGGTGGCCTTCCACGTCGACGAAGAAGACATAGTCCCAGCGACCACGCCGCGAAGGCCGCGACTCAATCCTAGTCATGCTGATTCCGTACTCGGCAAAGGGCGTCAACATGGCATGCAAACCGCCCGACTGATTATGCGTGGAAAACAGCAGACTGGTCTTGTCCGAACCGCTCGGTGGCACATCCTGCTTGCCGATGACCAGGAAACGGGTGGTGTTCCCCGGCTCATCCTCGATGTTCGAGGCCAAACGCTGGAGTTGATAGATCTCACCGGCCGCCTCTCCGGCGATGGCTGCGACGCCCGTCTCCTCCGCGGCCAGCCGGGCCGCCTCCGCGTTGCTGCCCACCGGCACCCGCTCGGCGTGAGGCAGATGACGATCGAGCCAACCCCGGCACTGAGCCAGAGACTGGGCGTGGGAGTAGACCTTCAGCACCTGATCGAGCCGCGCCTCACGGCTCAGCAACTGGTGATTGATGCGCAATGACACCTCACCGCAAATCTTCAGGGGGGAGTTGATAAAGCTGTCCAGGGTATGGCTGATGACACCTTCCGTGGAATTCTCCACCGGCACCACGCCATATTGGCAGGCACCGGCTTCCACATCTCGAAAGATGTCCCCGATGGAGTTCATCGACTGGGTCAGTACCGAATGTCCGAAATGCTTCAGCGCGGCGGCCTGGGTAAAGGTGCCATCCGGACCGAGAAATGCCACTTTCAGGGGTTGTTCCAGCGCCAGGCAAGCGGACATGATCTCGCGAAACAGGCGTGCGATCTCCTCCCCGTCCAGGGGACCCTGGTTACGCGCCTTGACCCGCCGTAACACCTCGGCCTCCCGTTCCGGCCGATAGAACTCCGCCTCCGGATTGGCCTTGAGTTTGATGCGTGCCACCTCCTGTGCCGCCTGGGCCCGCTCGTTGAGCAGGGTCTGCAGTTGCGCATCGATCCGGTCGATACTTTCGCGAATGCTTTTCAGCTTGTCGTCATCATTCATGATTGGACTCTGGACCCTTGGTCACCCCGAGGATAAACACCACATGCCCATGCACGACCGGCGATTCGAATCATGCACTTTCCGACAGGGTGCGCACCGACAGAACCCCATCTATGGACGCCAGGGTGTCGAGCAGCTTCTGGCTGGGCATCTGATCCACATCCAGCAGGGTCACCGCCACGTTGTCCCGGGACTTGTTCAACATGTCCAGTATATTCAGGCCCTCAGCAGCCAGATCGGTGGAGATCTGGCCCACCATGTTGGGCACGTTGTTATTCACGACCGCAATACGAAAACCACCGTTACGCGGCAGATTGATGGTTGGAAAATTCACCGAATTGGTGATGTTGCCATTCTCCAGGTAATCGCGGATCTGCTCCGAGACCATGATGGCGCAGTTGTCTTCCGCCTCTTTGGTGGAGGCACCCAGATGCGGCAGGGTGATTACCCGTGGATGATCCTTGAGCAGGTTGCTGGGAAAGTCACACACGTAGGCATAGAGATGACCACTCTCCAGGGACGCGACTGCGGCCTCGTCGTCGATGATACCGTTGCGGGCAAAGTTCAACAGCACGGAACCGGGTTTCATGAGTTTCAGACGATCCGCGTTGATCATGTTGCTGGTGGCGTCAGTCAACGGCACATGGAAGGTCACGAAATCGGACTTTGACAACAGGTCGTCCACACTGAGTGCCTGCTGCACCTCGGATGCCAGCTTCCAGGCGCTCTGTACGGTGATGGTCGGATCGTAACCGATGACCTTCATCCCCAGTGCCCGGCAGGCGTTCGCCACCTTGACCCCGATGGCGCCCAGACCGATGACGCCCATGGTGCGACCCGGCAGTTCAAAGCCGACAAACGCCTTTTTACCCGACTCCACCTGTTTGGAGATCTCCGCATCCTGGCCTTGCAGACCGGTGGCGAAATGCCACGCCTGTCCCAGGTTGCGCGCTGCCATCAGGGCGCCGGCAAGAACCAGCTCCTTGACCGCGTTTGCGTTGGCCCCGGGGGCGTTGAACACCGGGATCCCCTTGGCGGTCATCTGCTGCACCGGGATGTTGTTGACACCTGCACCGGCCCGGCCAATTGCACGAACCGATTTGGGTACCTCCATGTCATGCATCTTGAAGGAACGCAGCAGGATCGCGTCCGGTTGACTGAGTTCGGATGCGACTTCGTATCGATCACGGGGCAGCCGATCCAGTCCAGCCACGGAAATATTATTCAGGGTCAGTATCTTGTACATCTTGCTTCTCTGCTGGTTAGCAAGCGCCGGGTGCAGCACCACACATGACGTCCGCCGTTGTTATTGAATCCGTCCGTGGTACCGGTCGACGCGGGCGCGTCGACCGGTACCACGGATCTAGCCATTTACGCGCTCGAACTCGGCCATGAAGTCGATCAGGGCCTGCACGCCCGCTTCCGGCATGGCGTTATAAATACTCGCACGCATGCCACCCACGGAACGATGCCCCTTAAGGGTCTTCAAACCAGCCGCGCCGGCGCCTTCGAGGAACTTGGCATCCAGTGCCGCATCGGCCAGGGTGAAGGGCACGTTCATCCAGGAACGGCTATCGGGGTCCACCGGGTTGTTATAGAAATCCGAGGCGTCGATGGCGCGGTAGAGGGATTCCGCCTTGCGACGGTTGATCTCTGCCATACCCTCGAGGCCACCCTTGTCCTGCAGCCACTTGAACACCAGCCCCGCCAGATACCAGCCATAGGTGGGTGGGGTGTTATACATGGAACCGCTGTCACTGTGGGTGGCGTACTTGAACATCGTCGGGGTTCCGTCGATGGCCTCACCGATCAGATCCTCGCGGATGATCACCAGGGTAAGACCGGCGGGTCCGATGTTTTTCTGTGCACCGGCATAGATCAGGCCGTAGCGGCTCACGTCCACCGGACGGGAGAGAATGGTAGAGGAGAAGTCCGCCACCAGGGGCACCGCACCGGTATCGGGCACATACGGGAACTCCACACCTTCGATGGTTTCATTCGGGGTGTAGTGCACATAAGCGGCGTCGCCGCTGAGTTGCAGCTCCGATTGAGCCGGGGTACCGGTGAACTTGGAGGCCTCGGTGGTGGCGGCAATCTGCACATCCGCGAAGCGCTTCGCCTCACCGATGGCCTTTTTCGACCAGGAGCCGGTATTGATGTAGTCCACCTTGCGATTGGCGCGGGTCAGATTCATCGGGATCATGCCGAACTGGCTGGATGCCCCGCCCTGCAGGAACAGCACCTTATAATTATCCGGAATGGCCATCAGGCTGCGCAGGTCAGTCTCCGCCTGTGCGGCAATGGACATGAATTCCTTACCCCGGTGACTCATCTCCATCACCGACATGCCAGAGCCCTGCCAGTCCAGCATCTCCTCTTTGGCCTGTGACAGAACCTCTTCCGGCAACATCGCCGGACCGGCGCTAAAATTAAAGACTCGTGACATCTTGGTCCTCATTCAGTGTGTTTCAGATTTCGCCTGAATGGCGTGATTTCAATGTGATGCGGCGGTCCTGGGCGACCGTCCGGTCGTCAACTTTCTTCGCCTGAAGGATCCGTTTCGGATTCGCCTTCATCCTCCTCACCTTCCCCATCCAGGCTTTCAACCCGTTCGATGCCGATCAACCGTTCCTGCTTATGCAGGCGGATCATGATCACACCCTGGGTGTTACGGCCCATCTGGGAGATCTCGGTCACCCGGTTGCGCACCAGGGTACCGCCGTCGGAAATCATCATCACCTCGTCTTCCTCGGTGACCTGAACCGCGCCGACCACGGAACCGTTGCGATCCGAGGTCTGAATCGAGATCACACCCTGCCCGCCCCGGCCGTGGACCGGATATTGATCGATCGGGGTGCGTTTGCCGTAACCGTTTTCCGTCACGGTCAGTACATCACCCTCAGAGGCGACGATCAGGGAAACCACCTGATGGCCGGACTCCAGACGAATACCGCGCACGCCACAGGCGGTACGGCCCATGGGACGCACGTTGGCTTCCGCGAAGCGCACCGCCTTGCCGCTGCTGCTGAACAGCAGGATATCCTGCTCGCCGTCGGTGATATCGACCCCGACCAGCTTGTCCCCATCCCGCAGGTCCACCGCAATGATGCCATTCGCCCGGGGACGCGAGAAGGACTCCAACGAGGTCTTCTTCACCGTGCCGGAGCTGGTCGCCATGAACACGTAACGGTCTTCCTGATACTCCCGAACCGGCAGTATGGCGTTGATCTGCTCATCCTTTTCAAGGGGCAGCAGGTTGACGATCGGTTTGCCCCGGGCATTGCGGCCCGCCTGGGGCAGTTCATAGACCTTCAGCCAGTACACCTTGCCCATGTTGGAGAAGCACAGGATGGTGTCATGGGTGCTGGCGACAAACAACTTGTCGACGAAATCCTCATCCTTGGTGGCGGTGGCCATCTTGCCCTTGCCGCCACGACGCTGGGCCTGATAAGTGCTGACCGGTTGGGCCTTGGCGTACCCCGCGTGGGACAGGGTGACCACCACGTCCTCTTCGGTGATCAGGTCCTCGAGGGTCAGGTCCAGTCGGGTGTGGATGATCTCGGTGCGGCGTTCGTCGCCGTACTGCTCTTTGATCTCGAGCAGTTCTTCGCGAATCACCTGCATGAGGCGCTCGGAGCTGGCGAGGATTTCCAGCAGGAAGGCGATCTTGTCGAGCAGCTCTTCGTACTCGTTGATGATCTTGTCCTGCTCCAGTCCGGTCAGACGGTGCAGTCTCAGGTCGAGAATCGCCTGCGCCTGGACATCGGTCAGTCGATATCCGTCCGCGGTCAGTCCGTACTCATCGGTCAGCTCTTCCGGGCGGGTGCCGGAGGCCCCGGCACGCTGCAGCATCGATTCAACGGTGCCCGACTGCCAGGCGCGCTCCATCAGGCCTTTCTTGGCCTCGGCCGGGTTGGCCGCCTGCTTGATCAGCTGGATGACCTCGTCGATGTTGGCCAGGGCCACTGCCTGGCCTTCCAGCACATGGGCGCGGTCCCGGGCCTTACGCAGTTCGTAGAGGGTACGCCGGGTCACCACCTCGCGACGGTGGCGGATGAAGAATTCCAGCAGCTGCTTGAGATTCAGCAGCCTCGGCCGGCCGTCCACCAGGGCCACCATGTTGATACCGAACACGCTCTGCATGGCGGTTTGCTGGTAGAGATTGTTCAGCACCACCTCGGCCACCTCGCCCCGGCGCAGTTCGATGACGATGCGCATGCCGTCCTTGTCGGACTCGTCGCGCAGTTCGGTGATGCCCTCGATCTTCTTCTCTTTGACCAGCTCGGCGATCTTCTCGATCAGCCGCGCCTTGTTGACTTGGTAAGGCAGCTCGTTGACGATGATGGTCTGCTTGCCATTGCTTTCATCGGTCTCCACCTGGGAGCGGGCGCGCATGTAGATGCGTCCCCGTCCGGTGTGGTAGGCCTCGTGAATGCCGCTGGCCCCGTTGATCAGGCCGGCGGTGGGGAAATCGGGTCCCGGCAGGAGATCCATCAACCGGTCGATACTGACCTGGGGTTCGTCGATCAGCGCCACGCAGGCGTCAATCACCTCCCGCAGATTGTGCGGCGGAACATTGGTGGCCATACCCACCGCGATACCGGCGGAGCCGTTGACCAGAAGATTGGGAATGCGTGCCGGCAGGACCGAGGGTTCCCGTTCGGTTTCGTCATAGTTGCTGACGAAATCGACGGTCTCCTTGTCCAGGTCGTCCAACATGGTGTGGGCGATGCGCGACATGCGCACCTCGGTGTATCGCATGGCTGCCGGAGAGTCGCCATCCACCGAGCCGAAGTTACCCTGCCCGTCGACCAGCATGTAGCGCATGGAGAAGGGCTGTGCCATACGCACGATGGTGTCATACACCGCTGTGTCACCGTGGGGGTGATACTTACCGATGACATCACCCACGATACGGGCTGACTTCTTATAGGCCTTGTTCCAGTCATTGCCCAGTTCGCTCATGGCGTAGAGCACCCGGCGATGAACCGGTTTGAGGCCATCACGCACATCCGGGAGGGCCCGCCCGACGATGACGCTCATGGCGTAGGCCAGGTAGGACTGCTGCATCTCATCTTCGAGATTGACGGGAAGGACTTCTTTCGCGAATTCAGACATAGTGAGTTGTTATCTTCCTTATATTGCCCCGGGGGGCTGTCCGCCACCACGGGACCGGTGATTCTCACGAGTTCTGCGGGGCGTCACAAAAATGACAAGTTTACCATAGCCCCCGACACTATGTTGTATAAAAAACGCCTGATAACCGATTTAAGGCGCTCTCAGGTCAACTCTCCATCAGATTTTGCATCTTTTTTGCGTCTGGCGAACGGACAATCCCCTTTTCTGTGACGATGGCATCCACCAGTCCGGCGGGTGTTACGTCGAATACCGGATTCCATACCGACGCCCCCGGGGCCGCCACCGGGGTACCCCCGCAGGCGAGCAGTTCGGCGGAATCCCTGACCTCGATGGGGATCTGCGCCCCGGAAGCCAGGTTCATATCGATGGTGGAGGTCGGCGCCACCACCATCACCCGAACCCCATGATGCCGGGCGGCCACGGCCAGCTGATAGGTGCCGATCTTGTTGGCCACATCGCCGTTGGCGGCGATCCGGTCGGAACCCACGATCACCCAGTCAACGCCGCCCTGGGCCATGCGGCTCGCCGCGGCTCCGTCCGCCAGCAGGGTCACCGGAATGCCGTCCTGCAGGAGTTCCCAGGCGGTGAGGCGTGCGCCCTGCAGCCAGGGCCGGGTCTCATCGGCATACACGGTGGTCAGTTTGCCCGCGGCATGCGCAGCGCGGATCACCCCCAGAGCGGTGCCGAAACCTCCGGTGGCCAGAGCGCCGGCATTGCAATGAGTGATCACACCGGAACCCGCGTCAATCAGCCCGGCGCCGTATTCCCCCATGGTCCTGTTCGCAGCCACATCCTCCGCATGAATTGCCCGCGCCTCGTGCAACAGGCTCGCGACCGGATCCTGGTCCGCCGCCAACCGGTCAATCATCGTCTGCATCCGCTCAAGCGCCCAGAACAGGTTGACGGCCGTGGGACGTGAGCGACGCAGGCTTTCCAGATCCGCTGTGAGATGCCCACGCCACTGATTCCCCGCGCTACGCCAGGCGTCCCGTACCGCGAGCACCACACCGTATGCCGCAGTCACACCAATGGCCGGGGCCCCGCGCACCACCATCTCGGTAATTGCCTGGGCCGTTTCGGCAGCACTGTTCAGCACCACAAATTCGACCTGATGCGGCAATTTGCGCTGATCCAGCAGGTGAAGGCGGTCTTCATGCCAGAGGATGGCGTGGTCCGGGGTGACGTTTTTGACAGAAGGGATCAGGTTCATAGGTAACCACAGGGTTGGGTTGAAAAAGGCCCATGATAACGGGATTGCATCGATTCAGGCGAACATGCCATGCTGTGAAATCGATCGGAGCGGCCATTCGCTCCTGCCCGCGCACTTCAGCCAAAGATGATCCGCCATGCCGCAAACCATCGATTTACTGATCCATGCCGAATGGATCGTCCCCGTGATACCGGAAAACCAGGTGCTGCAGGGGTACGCACTGGCCGTGCATGGGGGAAAAATCCTGGCGCTGCTGCCCTCGCAAGAGGCTGAACAGCACTACCAGGCGGAACAGCGGCATGACCTGTCCGGCCACGCCCTGATTCCGGGTCTGATCAACGCCCACACCCACGCGGCCATGTCGCTGCTGCGGGGCCTGGCAGACGACCTGCCGCTGATGACCTGGTTGAATGAGCACATCTGGCCGGCGGAAGCGAAATGGATCAGTGAAGAGTTCATCCATGATGGCAGCCAGCTGGCGATTGCCGAGATGCTGCTCAGCGGCACCACCTGCTTCAACGACATGTACTTCTTTCCCGACATCACCGGGCGGGTGGCGGATCATGCCGGGATTCGCGCGGTGCTCGGGTTGATCGCGATCGACTTTCCCTCGGCCTGGGCGGCGGACGGCGATGAGTACCTGCGCAAAGGACTCGCAGTGCACGACCAGTTTCGCGCCCATCCCCGGATCCACACTGCTTTTGCACCCCATGCTCCCTATTCGGTGGGGGATCCGATCCTGAAACGCGTCCAGGTACTGGCTGACGAACTGGAGATCCCGATTCACATGCACGTTCACGAGACCCGTGATGAGATCGTCCAGGGTATGCAGCAGCACGGCAACCGGCCGATGCAGCGCCTGCAGGAGCTGGGACTGCTCTCACCCGGTCTCACCGCGGTACACATGACCCAGCTCGAGGCCGACGAAATCGAGACCTTTGCCGCGAGTGGCGCACATGCGGTGCACTGTCCCGAATCGAACCTGAAACTGGCCAGCGGATTCTGCCCGGTGGTGCCCCTGCTCGAGGCCGGGGTAAACCTGGCCCTGGGGACCGACGGCGCCGCAAGCAACAATGACCTGGACATGTTCGGTGAAATGCGCACCGCAGCCCTGCTGGCCAAAGGGGTTTCCGGCAACGCCCGGGCGCTGCCCGCCGCTCAGGCACTCGCCATGGCCACCATCAACGGGGCCCGGGCGCTGGGTCTGCAGGAGATCACGGGATCACTGGAAGTGGGCAAATCCGCGGATATGGTCGCTGTGGACCTGGGTCGGATTCCCACCCAGCCACTCTATAATCCGGTCTCACAACTGGTCTATGCCAGCGGCCGGGAACAGGTGCGCCACGTCTGGGTGGCCGGCCAACACCTGGTCAGCCAGGGACACCTCACAACGCTCGATGAGGCCAACCTGCTGCGCAGTGCCGAGCGCTGGCGCAGTCGCATTGACGGAAGTGAAACGAACCGTTAAAGCTGTGCGATCGCGTGTCTTATCCGGGCATCGCGGTGCGCCACTCGAAAAACCCCCGCGCCGTGTGTACCCTATGGCCCGGTGATGATGCAGTTCGGACCTGATCACGGGATCCTGTACGCCATCATTTTTGAGACGCAAACACCTGACAACACATGCGGGCTGGATGACATGAAACAGGAACAGATCAACGTCGATCACGCTGAAGTCAGCAAATTCGAGGAACTGGCCTCGCGCTGGTGGGATCCACACAGTGAGTTCAAACCGCTGCATGAGATCAATCCCCTGCGACTCGACTACATCCGGGGACACCTGCCACTGGATGGCAAGCAGGTGCTTGACGTGGGTTGCGGCGGAGGCATCCTGTCCGAAAGCATGGCCGCCTGTGGTGCCGAGGTGACCGGAATCGACATGGGCGAGGCACCTCTTCAGGTCGCTCGACTGCATTTGCTGGAGTCGAATCTTCAGGTCAACTATGAACGTATTCCGGTGGAGCGTCTCGCCGCCGAACGCCCCGGCCACTTCGACCTGGTAACCTGCATGGAGATGCTTGAGCATGTACCGGATCCGTCCTCGGTGGTACATGCCTGCGCCCAACTGGTAAAACCCGGTGGCAAGGTGATCTTTTCCACCATCAACCGCAATCCGAAGGCCTACCTGTTCGCCATCCTGGGTGCCGAGTACCTGTTGCGGCTGCTCCCCAGGGGCACCCATGACTACGCAAAATTCATCCGCCCCTCGGAACTCGACAACTGGATACGGGCCGCAGGTCTGCAAAACCTGGACATCACCGGACTGAGTTACAACCCCCTCACCCAGGCTTACAGTCTGGGTGATGATGTGGATGTCAACTACATGGTCACCGCGATTCGGGAAGAGTGAATCACGCATCCCCGATGACGCCTGACGCACCAGCCTCCGACCCGTCCACGACCTGTGTCCTATTCGATCTGGACGGCACCTTTGCCGATACCGCCCGGGATCTGCATCAGGCATTGAACCGGGTGCTGGCACGGCATGGCAAACCGGATATCGACTTCGAAACCCTGCGGCCCTCCGTGTCTCATGGCAGCAAGGCGATGTTGAAAACCGGTTTTGGCATCGAACCTGAAGATCCTGAATTCCCGGGTCTGCAGACAGAATTCCTGGACTACTACCTCGAACGCATCGCGGTACTGACGCGCTTGTTTGAAGGTATGCCCGAGTTATTGGAGACGCTCGAGCAACGGGGCGTACTGTGGGGGATCGTCACCAACAAGCCCTCCCGTCTGACCGATCCACTGATGCGGGAACTGGGCCTGGAGCAGCGCGCCTGCATCATCGTCAGCGGGGACACCACCCCCTACGCGAAACCCCACCCGGAACCGATTCTGCATGCCTGCCGGGTATCCGGTGTCGATCCCGCCCAGACCCTGTATGTGGGCGATGCGGTTCGGGACATCGAAGCGGGGCGCAGGGCGGGCACACGCACCCTGGCAGCCCGTTTCGGTTATCTCGCTGAGGATGACAATCCCCAGGAGTGGCAGGCGGATGGGCTGATCGATCACCCTCTGGAGATCCTCGACTGGCTGTGAAGCCCTGCAATATCAGGTTTACCATCGCATCGCCCCGATCTACTGCTCCACGCAGAACCGGGGGACGCGAAGCATCCAATATTATCAATGCCGTTCAACAAGCAGAGCCGCTATAATCCCGGCCTCGTAATCCAAGGTGAGACCATGCACGACTACAAACCCGGCAACAATCTGCTCGAAGACCGTGTCATTCTGGTTACGGGCGCGGGCAGTGGCATCGGACAGGCCGCGGCGAAGGCGTTTGGCGCGCATGGCGCCACGGTCGTGCTGCTGGGTCGCAACGAAACCCGACTCAAAGAGACCTATGATGCGATCGAGGAAGCAGGAGGCCCCACACCCGCTCTGATCAGTTTCGATCTCAACAAGTCACCGCCTGAGGACTACTACGCCCTGGGTGTCACCCTGATGGAGACCTTTGGCCGGCTCGACGGATTACTGCATAACGCAGCGCAACTCGCTTTGCTGAGCCGCATCGACGATTACGACTATGAGACCTGGCAGAAGGTCCTGCAGGTTAATCTCAACGCGCCGTTTTTGTTGACCCAGGCCTGTCTTCCATTGCTGCGTAAATCGACTGACGCTTCGATCCTGTTCACTTCGGATGAGCGGGGACGCAAAGGCAAGGCCTACTGGGGGGCCTATGGCGTGTCCAAATTTGGCATTGAAGGCCTGATGCAGATTCTGGCGGACGAGCTGGAAAACAGCCCGATACGGGTCAACAGTATTGCGCCCTGCCCGACCCGAACATCTCTCAGGGCCTGGGCCTACCCGGGTGAGAACCCTCTCACCCACCCGTTACCCGAGACCCTGATGGGCAGCTACCTCTACCTGATGGGGCCGGACAGCCGCCAGGTCAACGGTCAGGCGTTGACCGCCCAGCCGTATTCGCTTGCGGATTCCTGAAGGCATTCCTCGGCGATACGCTTTCGATAGGCCCGTAATACCCTCTGTTCATTGAGATTGTGGCTTTTAAGAACGCTGTCGATGGATTGTAAAACCTTGAGACGTTCTTTGCGGGTCAAACCGCTTGTGAGTTTCGGCATCTGATCGTCCTCGATACGCGGTGTGGCGGCCGCATCATTATTGTTATCCTTTCGAGACGCTCGCGGCGAAGACCCTGTTCAGATGAATTCAGAGCGGTGCCGCATTTCTCCCTGATCCAACTCTAGTCCAATCGAGTGCCGATTAAAATACCCAAGCAGTATACTTGGTAATTAAATTAACATTGTATAGTTTGTGCTTTTTAGGGGACGCTCTGTATTACTGTTTTTTGCGCAGCACATCCTCTTCGGAAACCACCAGGGTATAGTTGTCCTGGCGCACACCCTGCAGCAGCAGATCCACATTCTCTTTCGGCATGTCGATCATCTCCAGGGCCACGGCGCCCAGCCGGAGGCTGCTTTCCAAGGCCTCGGGAAAGGCCCGGGTGGCCCCGGCGCTGACCTGGTGTCCACAGGCTTCCAGATCCCGGGCCCGGGATATGATCGGCAGGTTGGGGAAACGGTTTCTCAGCCGTGCAATGGTCTTCAGCGCGGTGGGACCACTGTTGATGGTGAGTACCACAAGGGTGGCGCTCTCCAGGTCCGCCGCCTCCTGCAGATCCGCATCACTGATATCGCCATAGTAGACGGGCAAACCATCCCGCTTGCCCTGGGCGACGCGATCCGGAGAGGTATCGAAGATAACCAGGGGAATCCCGCTGGAATGGAGCATTACGGCCACGGTATGACCGACTCGGCCGTAACCACCAATCACAACCTTTCGATGCTGATCACCCTGGTCCGCCGGATACCGCAGGTGATCCGTGTCCTGAGTGTCAGTTTGGAAACGCCTGGCCAGTCGATCACTGATGTTCACCAGTACAGGGGTGATCAGCATGCTCACCGAAATCACCCCGACGGCGGTGACGAAAGTCTGATCATCAATCAGTTGCAGGGCCTTGGCCGAGCCAAACAGCACGAAGCCAAACTCACCGCCCTGGGCAAGAAAGACGCTGATCCGCATCGCAACCAAGCGGGAAAAACCAAACGCCAGCGCCAGCAGAAACAACACCACGAGTTTGATCAGTACGATCACCAGGATGTGTTGGGTAAAGATCGGCAGTTGATCATGCAGGGATGAGAAATTGATGGACATGCCCACAGCGACAAAGAACAGGCTCATCAGCAACCCCTTGTAGGGTTCGATGGAGGCCTGAATCTGCAACCGGTAGTCCGACCCGGAAAGCAGCATACCCATGACGAAGGCCCCCAGGGCCATCGAAAGGCCGGCCCGGAACATTGCCCAGGCGGCCAGGAAAACCGCCAGCATCACCACCAGCAGAAACCCTTCCCGGTTGGCCTGGCGAGCGAGATGATTGAGCACCGGCGGAAGTACGTAACGTCCGAACCCCAGCAATACCAGGATCATACCGACAACGATCGAGAACTGTTGCCAGAGGGGTACTTCCGCGGAGAGGCGACCTGCATCGGAGAGAATCGGCACGGCCGCCAACAGCGGCACGATGGCGAGATCCTGCATCAGCAGAATCGAAAAGGCGGTGGTGCCGTGCTGACTGGCGGTCTCGTCCCGCTCATGCAGCATCTGCATGACGAACGCTGTGGATGAGAGTGCGAAGGTCAATCCGATCAACAGCGCCAATGACCAGGAGGACTCGTACTGACGCAGGTAGAGGGCAATGACTATGCCGGTCAGCAGTATCTGCAGGCTACCGAGGCCGAACACCTCACGGCGCATACCCCAGAGTCGACGTGGCTGCATCTCCAAACCGATGAGAAACAGCAGCAGTACCACGCCGAGTTCCGTGAAATGACGAACATCCTCAACGTGCTCCGTGACATAGGGTCCCGGGGAATGGGGTCCGACAACGATTCCTGCCACCAGCAGCCCGAGTACGGATCCCAGTCCCAGATGCTTGAACAGGGCCACGGTGATCGAGGTCACCAGCAGCAGCAGCAAGGCGGAGAAAAGGAAGGTATCAAGATGCATGTGTGGCCCGCAAATAAGGAAATTATCGCATGGTTTGTGCTTGAAACAACTCGACAGTCCTGTGGCTGAATCAGCAACGGCCTGTTTCGGCAATCATGCGCAACCACGGTTACCTGGCTGTTACAGGAATACGAACTGTGCCCCTGACCCACCTGACATTCAGGCATAGTACGGCAGAATGTAAGGTTTTAATGGACCAGGATTCCATTGATTTACCGGGCCTTACAGGTCGAAGCAATTTTGGGAACTTCTTCCCTGCATCGTCTTTTGGCCTATGCTAGAAAGAGTGGGATGGCGTCGATGATGGCTCATACGAACATCTGATGACGGTAGAGGATTAACGCCATAGCAAGAGCTGAAATGCACAAACCGAAACGATTCAATATACCGCTGGAGACCCTGCTTGAGGCCAAGAAGTGCAACAAACACCATGCCTGCCTGACCAGCGAGGATTACCAGTTATGCGGCATCCGCATTACCACGGAAAACCATGCCCGAATGGTGTGCGGTACCGGTAGTGACTGCCCCTACAGTTCCCGCCTGGGAAACCAGGTTGTCTGCACCTGCCCGGTGCGTCATGCCATCCACCGAAAATATGGGGTGTGAGCGACGTTCATGGGTTAGAAACACCCCCTCTTCCGCGGTACAGACCGGGGATACAGGTTAAAGGTCGGGGTTCCTGTGCTGTTCCCGGGTTCCGCTTTGCTCCGCCCGGGCGACGTTGTGATTCATTTGATGGCGGGATGTCTTTCCATATCATGCAGCATTACCCAAACCAGCGGCTGGATCGGGTTAGCGCAGCGTAACCCGACGAGCCGTTATTTCGACGCGGACAGCTTGAGCCGTTCACGAATATCCTGACCCGCCTGTTGCAGGATCGAGTCCTTGTCCACGGACTCCAGGATCTGGCGCACCAGGGTTTTGGGACCGGCACTGCCCCAGGAACGACCCTGGGCAAAGTATCGCTTGGCTGCCTCGCCCACGATATAGGTGGTGTAATATCCCATGGCCCCCTGAGCTGATGCGGTCAGCAGAGTCGATAAGCCTCCGCTACCGGCCTTGAGGGCGCTGGAGGCGATATTCACCCCCCAAACCGTAGCCATCAGCAGCGCCATCTGTGCCCCGATGGTTTTGATCAACTGTCCTGCTTCACCCCGGCTGACCGACATGCCGTAGACCCGCGCCAGATGAGTGACCATCGTGGCATCCAGCGCGAGGGCCGCGACCAGGTCTGCCACAGGTATGGGATTGACGGCCACGGCGATACCCTTGCCGAGACAATATCCGCGAATCACCCGCTCGGCGACCTCATCCCTAACCTTGACGATTCGTCCGGCCACCTCATCGCTCAACTGCCCTGCAAACAGACTCGCATTCAGCGCTGAGAGCGCCATGCCCTCCTTTTCAATCAACAGCCACAGGCGTTCCGTCAGCAGGCTCACATCCGCATCCGGTTGCTTGCGCACCTCGCGCTCATTCCCCTGCTCGTCCACCTGAACATAGATACGCTCAGCCGGTCTGGCCGAAACCGGTACAATAAAGGACGTTCCCACAAGATCCGCCAACTTCTCCTCGAGGCTGTCGAGCAGCAGCGCCAGCTCATCACGGGTGTAACGGTCAGCCTTATTAAGCACCACCAGCAACGGTCGGTTGAGCTGTTTGAGCTGTTGCAGTGCCTGCATCTCGGTACTCGTAAGGTCCGCGTCCAGGACGAACAACACCAGATCGGCGCGACTGGCCACCTCCCGGGCCATGCGTTCACGCTCTTCCCCGCTGATTTCATTGATTCCCGGAGTGTCGATGAGATACACCCCGGCCTCGTGAATCTCTTGCCAGGCTGCCATGTCGCTGTGCCGGGTTTCACCGTGGAGGGCACTTACCGAGAATCTCTGTTCCCCCAGCAAGGCATTGAGCAGCGCCGACTTGCCGACACTGACCCGACCAAAAACCGCGATGTGCAGATGACCGTGCTCGAGTTTCTCGAGCATGCGTTGCACCTGTTGAAAGTCGTCCTTGAGAGAATCCCTGAGCCCTTCCGGCAGGCGCTTGTCCTGCAACAGTTCTTTGAGATTCTCCCGGGCCAGTCGCAGGTGGTCGTCGTCGCTACCGGGTTCATCGTCCTTTGCGGACGAGTTGTTCCAAAGCGATCCGCGCAAGAGTTGTTGCACGCGCTTCCAGATTTCCACTCAGCTTCTCCTCGAAATCATCCAGTATCTGTGCCGTTTTCAGGGATTGGTTCTGTTCCAGGGTTCGCATCACCGCCTGGCCCAGGGACTCGAAAATCATGCCATAAGCCACGGCATGGGTGAGTCCCCCGGTCACTGTTCCCACACCGGGGAAGGCCTTGAGCACATTGCCCGTCAGGGCCAGCAGCAGGGTCATTTTCTTACCCACGTTACGGCTCGCCTGCTTTACCAGGTCGTCCAGGTCCATATCCGACACCCGAACCTCGTAGGTTTCGCAGAGTGCGCGGACCATCTGTACCCCCAGATATCCCTGTATCAGCAGATCGGTCCCCGGACTCACGGCCGCCATGGCGCCGAGCATTGCCTTACCGGTGTATTGTTTGACCGTTTTTTCAGCCGAATGCTTTCTGTGTGAGACTGTGGCGGTCTGCAGTTTCTCCGCACCCAGGCGTATCAGACTCTCATCCCGTTGCCGGACCAGTTCAGCCCTCTGCCCGTGCAGAAGCGCACCGATTTCCCGCAACAGGTCATCGACCTGGGGTGGCCTGGGTCTCACCACCCGTTGTTCATGCCCCTGCGCATCCACACGGATCACCTCCTCACTGCCACCGGCCTGGACAGGTACGATGCGCACCCCGGGCAACTGAGCACTCAGGCGTGCGACAATCGCTTTGAGTTCTTCCGGACTGTAACGGTCCTGTTTGTTCAACGCGAGGATCAGCGGTCGCCCAAAACTTTGCAGTGCAGCGAGTTCCTGATATTGATCCCGGGTCAACTCCCCATCACTGACATAAAGCACCAGGTGGGCGCGCCGCGCTTCTTCACGGGCCAACTGAACCCGAGCCTCATCAAGATCGAGTATCCCGGGTGCATCTGTCAAAACCCATTCACCCTGTTCATCAGCTTTATGACGGTAGTGCTTGATGGCCTGGGTGGTACCCGCGCGGGGATCCACCGCGATATCCGATTGCCCGGAGATTGCGCGGATCAGTGCGCTCTTGCCTGCGGATACAGGGCCGAAGAACACCAGGTAAAACACCGGGTCCTGCTGCCGGCTATCCAGTTCCGCGAGTTCCTGTTTTGCCGGAGCGGTTTCGATGCCTTTCTCATCGGCCTTGCGCAGGGACTCGGCAAAGGCATCCCGGTCCCCGGGCAGCCATTCTGTCTGATGCGATGCATTCCGACTGCCTTTACCACGACGCAACAGCCAACTGCTCATGAGTATCAGCAGCATCGTGAAACTCACCAATCCGAGTCCGTAGACGACCAGCAGCCCCGGGGACATCTGTTCCAGCATCTGCCAGACATTGAGCGCGGATTCTGTGAGTTGCAGCACCACCAGCAAGATCAGCAGGGCCAGGAACAGCAGGAGTATCACCAGCAGCCATCGCAGAATGCCTTTTGCGGGGGCCCGGTCAGCCAAGGTATTGCGCCTGTACGTAGTCCGCCACCTCTGACCAATGTAGACTGATCTGGCCA
This sequence comes from Candidatus Thiodiazotropha sp., assembly GCA_040506775.1. Lineage (GTDB taxonomy): Bacteria > Pseudomonadota > Gammaproteobacteria > Chromatiales > Chromatiaceae > Thiodiazotropha. Next base: position 118,795 of record JBEVWC010000002.1, on the reverse strand, counting down.
AACTGACTCATCTCCGGGAGGATGATCTGCACATCCATCGCCTTGAGCTGAGCCGCGATTTTCGTGATCCGGTCATGCTCGGTACGCATCAGCGAGGGGTGCGGCCTCACCGCGTTCGCGCTCAGATAGGCAAGCACCTTGAAAGCGGTATCATTGCAGGCGAAGTTGCCTAACGATATACCAATGCCAAGCGCGGAAAGCTCCCCCAGAAAGGCTTTTGCCTGCTTGAGGTTTTTTGCCAGACCGGGCAGATCGAACTCCAAAAGCAGTGCCGTTCCCACCACCTGCAGTCTTCTGAGTTCTGCCTGTATGAAAGGCAGCAGACCCTCATCCTCGATGGCGCTGGAGAGCAGCTGTACACAGACACGGTCACGCATCCCCTCGAGCAGCAGCTCGCCGGCCCGATGTATTGCATAACGGCACAGGATTCGGTTCAGGTTGTCACCCAGCCCGAACCGTTCCGCGCTCATGTAGATGTCCGCCGCCTCTTGCGGTATCTCGGCTTTAGGCAGAAAACCTGGTATTTGAACAATCACCGCAGACTCGCCATGTCGCGCCGCTTGAAAACGCTGCTCCCGGAAGGTCACGTAACCGGACTTCAGCGCGATGCGAACCTGCTCCTGTAACAGGTCCACCTGTTCAGGCTGTACCTGCGCTGACTCATCCTGAGACTCCTGATGCAACAGGCAGCCCGGGGCTTTCTGCTCCAACGCCTGCATTGCAGCTGTTTCTGACTGTTGCAGACAGATGTAGGCTCCGCATGCATCCTGGCGAAGCTGGACATAACCGATACCCCAGGGGGTCTCCTCCTGATCCCCGCCTGTGAACGCCTCAGCCAAACGCTGATAGAGGTCGGCCCCCAGTTTCTCCACCTGAGCTTGATCCGATCGGTTGAGCAAAACCGCAAAACTCTGCTTGCCGGTTCGCGCCATCAAATCACGTTTACCAATCACCGCATCCGCAACATCCACAGCCCGGGACAGGAGTGGGTTGTCACCCCAATCCTCAAACTCGGTATCCAGTTCGTTGATGACGAATGTGAATAAGGCAAACACGGCCGGCTCCTGAGCGGACTGCATCACTGCCATGTCCAGTTGCTGCAACAACCAGCGCCGGTTCTTCAACCCGGAGGGTGCATCGCTTAACCCGATATCAGCTGCAGCCAAAGTCTGTTTCGAACGCTTGATGCGGGAATTCACTGTTGCCAGGAGAAACTGGGGACGAACCGGCTTGGTGAGAAAATCGTCTGCACCGGAGTGAAGCGCGAGGATCTTTTTCTCCGGGTCATCCTCGCCGGAAAGGAAGACAATCGGAATGAAAGCAAAGGATTTTCTGCCGCGAATCACCTGCGTCAACTCGATCCCGTTTGCGCCTGGCATGTACAGATCCATGAGAATCAGGTCGGGCTGAAATTCGTGTACCGCGGCCATCACGTTCAAGGGATCAGTGATCGGCAGGGTTTCCAACCCACCCTTCTTCAGCAGAGTTGCGGCAAACTTCGCCTGTGCCTCGTCGTCCTCCACGATCAGCACACGGAAATGGGGTTTCAGCCGTGGAGCGATGATCTCTTTGACTACCGTCATCAGTTCATTGATATTAACCGGTTCCGAGAGGCACTGGATTGCACCGGCCCGGAGGACCTCGAGACGAATCTCAACATCACAATGCGCGGAAAGGAAAACCAACTCCGGACAGATCATCTTGTTGCGCCGCATATTCTGCAGGGTATCGGTCAATGGAGCGATGACCGGGAGGAAGGCGGTATCGACCAGCAGCACCCGAGCCTGTTGGCGCTTCAGCGCGGGAAGCAGGTCGTTATACTCAGTCATCCGCTGGATTTTCCAGCCATTCTGTTCGATTGCAGTGGCAATCGTGTCTCCGTTTACCTCGCTGCGGTGCCAGTAGAGTACATCCACATGGGCCGGGGTGAGTGGTGGATGCTCACCGCTCATCCGGGCCGCCCCGATCGCCTTTTCAAGATCATGCAGCAGTTGCTGCAAGCTCATCACATCCTCTTCATCGGGCTGTGCATTTTCTTCGTGGACATCGCTGATGACGCGTTCAATTTCAATCGACAGGGCATGGATGTTCACCAGGCCTGCCGCGTTGCACTTCTTGTTCAACTCATCCAGCAGGCGAAGCACGATGCGGATACCGGAACTGTTCCATAGCCCGGAGGGCAGAACCGGCCAGTTACCCTTTATCTCTTTGAGCAACTCTGACAGGTTCTCGAGTATATCCAGATCCCGCGTATCCTGAGTGGAAGGCATTTTGCATTCTCCGTTCCCGATCGCTGTCCACGTGTCGACCGAGCCATGTTGTAAGCCAAAGAAATCGCGATCAGTATCGAGCCAGGGCGATTCAAACGACTCGCACCGACCGACCACCTGGCATGGAACGGTTCGGGAGATCCGCGACATCCTGGCGGACGAACTCGTGATACCGCTCCAGGAACACCGGGACCCCAGTGACTGGCAGGCAGTTGAAAGGCAGCTCGGCATGTGCGATCACATCGATTTCAATGATGCGCTGAAGCACACCGGGTCTGGAATATGACCGGGTCAATTTCAACAACCCGCCAACGCTCTCTGCAGGCCTTTTCCTTCGAGAGGTTAACCCAATTCAACAAGCCAGTCACTCCAACGCCATAAGGACCATTCCTGATTATCATTCTCATCACTTTCAGACGACCTGCTGTTCCCGGCCCATGTCGAAACATCGACTATTCCGAACCCAGCCGAGGCAACATCAGGTCTCATGACCACATGGATCCTGACCTCTACCCTGATACCCAATATCGTCTATGATTAACCGACACAGGGGCACGCGTCTGGGTCCGCCCGGAGTCCACCCCACCCCTGACCCGGAATACCGGCAACCAGCAGCATAACAACCCATGTCTCAGCCCATACCCATCTCATCACTCAGAAACATCGGACTGATCGCGCACATCGATGCGGGTAAAACCACGGTCACTGAACGCATCCTCTACTACACGGGACGCACCCGGCAGATTGGATCCGTAGATCACGGAACCACCATTACCGACTGGATGGACCAGGAGCGGGAACGGGGTATCACCATTGTGGACGCAGCGGTCACGACCCATTGGAGAGAGCATCAGATCAACCTCATCGACACCCCAGGTCATATCGATTTCACCGCCGAAGTTCAACGCGCCCTGCGGGTGCTGGACGGAGCGGTGGTCATATTTGACGCCTCGCAGGGTGTCGAGCCGCAGAGTGAAACCGTATGGCGTCAGGCGGATCGCTACCGGGTGCCCCGACTTTGTTTCATCAATAAGATGGATCGACTCGGGGCGGATTTCGATCACGCGGTTGAAACCCTGGTGGAGCGTCTCGACGCCCGTCCTGTGGTTATTCAGATACCCATGGGGTCTGAGAGTGATTTTACGGGCGTCATCGACCTGCTCGGCATGCAGGCCATTACCTGGAGTGATGCAATGGGCGCGGAACCCGGTTACGGGGAGATTCCGCCGCAGTACCTCGATGCCGCCCGAATCGCGCGCAGCGCCATGATCGAGACCATCGCGTCCGAGGATGACCAGCTGTTGAGCCTTTGGCTCGACAATTCCGATGCCGAACCCACACAGATCCGAGAGGCCCTGCGACGGGTGGTCGTCGGCAAAGGCATCACCCCGGTACTGTGTGGCAGCGCGCTCAAGAACAAGGGCATTCAACCCCTGATGGACGCAGTGGTCGATTACCTGCCCTCTCCTGCGGACATCGCTGCGGTCGAAGCCAGACATCCGGACAGGGAGACCCCGATTTCCTGCCCGCCTGATCCACAGGCTCCGCTGTGTGCCCTGGTCTTCAAAACCGTCACCGATCCCTATGCCGGTCGACTCTGCTACGTCCGGGTCTATTCAGGTGAATTGAAAGCGGGAGCTCCGCTGCTCAACCCAAGGTTCGGGCGCCCGCAGAAGGTCGGCCGGCTGGAGCGCATGTACGCCGAACACCGGGAGGATATCGATCACATTCCCTGCGGGGATATCGCGGCGGTACTCGGACTGAAAGAGGCCGTGACCGGAGACACCCTGTGCGCCCCGGATCATCCGATGCTGCTGGAATCCATTGTTTTCCCCGACCCGGTGATCAAGATCACTGTGACTCCCGTTACCGCACAGGACAATGACCGGCTGGCGGATGCTCTGCAGCACCTGGCGGACGATGATCCGACATTTCGTACCGAAATGGAGAGTGAAACCGGACAGATGCTGCTCGCAGGCATGGGTGAACTTCACCTCGAAGTATTGCTGGAACGTTTGAAGCGCGAACAGGGCGTGAATGTACGTACCGGCAAACCCAGAGTGGCATACAAGGAGACCATCAGCCGGGAGGTATCCAGCGCGGAAGGCAAATTCATTCGCCAGACCGGTGGTCAGGGCCAGTATGGTCATGTCGTAATCTCGGTCAGTCCGGCCCCTGAGGTGGACGGCATCGAGTTCAGTAACGGCCTGGTGTCGGATGCGATTCCCAAACAGTATCTGCCTGCAATTGAGACCGGCCTGCAGGAGGCATCACGCAGCGGAGTCATCGGCGGCTATCCTGTCACCGGACTGCGTATCACCCTGCTGGACGGCTCCGCACACAGCAAGGATTCCAATCCCCTGGCTTTCAAGATTGCTGCCGGGATGGCCTTGCGAGACGCCCTCGAGGCGGGCAAACCCATACTCCTGGAACCGGTCGTGGCCTGCGAAGTCACGATACCTGAAGAACATCTGGGTGATGTGATGGGCCAACTGGCCAGCCGCAATGCTGAAATCCTCGGGATGACGGATCGTCCTGGCGGGCGTAAAGCGATCCGTAATCATGTGGCATTATCAGGTATGTTCGGTTATGCCACCGACCTGCGGTCCGCCACCCATGGTTTGGGAACATTCACCATGCAACTCGATCACTATGCCCCCGTGTCACCGCAGGTGATGAAAAGTTTCGGTCGATAAACGAGCCATGTGTATCTGCCTGATGCAGGCAGGCAGATACACAGTTCCCTCGCTAGAGAAAAAATCTCGGAAGCAACCAACTCAGGGCCAGCCACATGATCAGGATCAGTGGCAATCCAACACGCAGGAAATCCCCAAAGGTGTAGTTTCCGGCGCTCATCACCAGCAGATTGGTCTGATAAGCCATGGGAGTCGCGTAACTCAGATTCGCACCAAACAGCACAGCCAGGACAAAGGGTTCCGCGGGCCATTGCAATGTCTGCGCAATCGCCACTGCCACCGGAGTGCCGATGACCGCCGCCGCATTGTTGGACACCACATTGGTCAACACCGCCATCAGCAGGATCAGACTGCTGATCATCGCCGGAGCAGACATGCCTTGTGTAAGCCGTATAAATCCCTGGGCGAGAAACTCACTGCCTCCAGTTAGCAACAAGGCGTTGCCGAGCGCCAGACTGGCGACGATAATGAGGATGACCTGGGCATTCAAGGCGCGGCCCATATCCCGCCATGACAGGCAGCGACTGAGCAGCATCAGCAACATACCGGTAACCGCACTGACGGATATGGGCAGATAGCCAAACGCGGCGCTGAGGATCACCGCCAGCATGATCAATAAGGCGAACGGCGCCTTGCGGGTATGCGGCAGATCCGTGGTCGCATCAAGTACCAGTAGTATGGATTGCTGCTTGAGTTCACGAATCGTTTCCTGCTTTCCCTGCAGAAGTAACACATCACCCACTCTGAGTCGTATATTTCCCACGCCTTGCGGCATGGTTCTGATCTGTTCATGCGCGCGGTGAATCGCCAACACAAACAATTGTTGGGCATCCGCAAAGCGAATCTCATTCAGGGTACGGTTCTGCAGTGGTGAACCCTGAAACACAATGGCTTCCGCCAGTTGCTGGTGATCGGCATGCAGCGGATGATTTTCATCCACCATATCCCCACCCGAGTACAACGTGGCGCCCAATAATTTCTCATAGTTCTTGAGATTTGCCGGTGTATCCCGCACCAACAACCGGTCACCCGGGTTAAGCAATGCATCAGGCAGTGGCATGATTTGCGTATTCTGACTTCGCCAGACCCCTTCGACCTGCATCATGCCACGGGTCAGTGCAATGGCCTCGGACAAGGGTTGACCCACTATGGAACTTTCCGCTTTGAGCAGCAACTGCGCTGTAAAAATGCGTGGCGAGGTATCCACCATCACCGGTTTTCGCTTCGGCAGTATCCTGGGAGCGACAAGCCATAGATACAGAACACCCAGACCATTCGCCAACAGTGCGGGGAGCAGAAAATCGAACATCCCGATGGGCGCGACACCCAGATCTGTAGCAACACCGATGACCAGCAGATTGGTCGATGTGCCAATTGAGGTGCACATGCCGCCAATCAGTGTGGCAAATCCAACGGGCATGAGTATGGATGAGGATTGCGCACCGGTCTGCATCGATACACTCACAAGAATTGGCAGCAACAACACCACGATCGGCGTGTTGTTGATAAACGCGCTCATCAGGCCTGCGACAAACAGTGCCGCGAGAAACGAGGCCTGAGGACTGACACGCCAGAAGCGAGCGAGATAACGACCTACCGGTTCGAGCGCTCCGGTACGCACGAGACCATATCCGGCCACCATCAATGCGCTGACGGTGATCAGTGCTTCATGTCCGAAACCGCGAAAAAAATCGCCCGCCCCTAGAACCCCCTCCTCAGTCGTATAAGGAAACAACTCAAAAAACAACGCCAGCAGCGTCAACACGCTGAGCGCAGAGGTCTCCAGGGGAATCTTTTCCCGGCTGAACAGCCACAATGCGACCAGTGTCAGCACCATGACAGCCAAAGCATGCAGATTGGGCAGACCGGTTTCTGGCATATGCGATCCACGATCAGACAAACCGACACCGGCTTCACCGGTCTTCCTCATAAGACTAGTCGATCCTGCAAGGGTGACCAGTCACAACCGGGCATTTCAGGTTAAGCGATGATTGTCGCCGATCCATGTGTAGCCTAGCAGATTGAACCTGCGTGTAGTTTTACTCTTCTTTAGCGAGTGTTTTGCAGCAAAGAAGTGAATATTTATCAGGCAGAATCATGCAAACATCTTACTTTGGTATTGTTATATCGCTTGAATTACAGGCAGAACATCACGAATCAAATTGTGTAATCATGGATTGCATGAAATATAAATTTTGTAATTTCAGGGCGAATGAAACGACCAATATTGCAGAAAAATTCACAAAAAATCAGAAACCAATTTCATAATTTTCGCTAAAGTGTTGTTCTTATGTAAAACAACAACTATATTATGCAATGTTATTCAATTATTTAGGAGCAACAATGGCTTTAAAGAAAACGGTAAAAAAACGTCGCAGAGCAAAAAGAACAGTGATTTCCATGGAGACAATCACTGAGGCGCTGCTCGCTGGCAAAGGCATGTCAGCCGCAAACAAACGCGCACTCGATCGATTAAATGCTGCCGACAAAGCCCTTGCCAAACAGGATAAACAACTGGAAATGGCCTCTGCACGGGTAGACAAGGCCCGCACGGCCGCAAGCAATGCGAAAACCGCCGCCACACAGGAAAAGGCGAAAGCACGTGTCAGCGAATTGCAAGCCACAGTTAAAGAACTGAAGGCAGATCGTACTGCACTGGTCAGTGAGCAGCGCAAAGCCGTACGCCTGGCCAAAGGGCTCTATAAAGCCATGCAGTCTGCCCAGGCAAAAATGATGAAAGATTTTGAAAAGCAGGCCAAGATTCTTGAAAAAGCTGCTGACCGAAAGGTGCGTCGTCGCCGTAGAGTCAGCAAGAAGAAAGTCGTGGCTGACGCCTGACAATTTCTTCGAATGCCCTCATCTGCCTTGGCCTGGCCAAGGCAGATTTCTCCGAATTTTCCTGATATTAATTCCTCCCCAATCGCGACTCGATCAGGCTATCAGCATTGTCTGTATCGCGATCATCAAATTGAATATCCGGTCCGCCAAATGGACTCAGCGACACGCCAAATGCAACAACGCTCAGGATCCTGCTGACAGCCTCCCCAGTTCACCCGTATGTTCGAAGGGTTTGATCACCCTGCACCCTCATGGGCCATGCGCAGCGGGTGTCAGTCAAATAACTATAAAATGTTCCTGATTACCCACCATGCTCATCCAAACAGATGGAAGGTTTGAAGATTTTTCTCCTTCTCCCGCTCTGCATGGTAATTCCGGTCGATATCACGCTGCATTGCCCAAGCCTGTTTGGCATGTGCAAGCCCGGGTCTGCATTCCCACGCAGAGCGTGGGAACGAGAGAAAGTAACCTAAAGAAAGGGCGCCCTGCTGTCCTGCCCCTTCGGGGAGCGCTGTGATACTTAGAAAAACCGGCGCGGCTTGAATTCCGGTGGTTGTTCCCGGGTTCCGCTTTGCTGCACCCGGGCTACGTTGGTCGGTACAGACTGGAATCTCAAGAGGGGCAGGCATCACCCCGTAGCCCGGGTGAAACGAAGTGGAACCCGGGATCCGGCAGAATGTGAAGCACTTCCTCGTTCCCAGGTTTTGTGTGGGAATGCCTATCGACATCTCAGTGCATTACCCAAACCTGTTTGGCAGGTGCAAGCCCGGGTCTGCATTCCCACGCGGAGCGTGGGAACGAGAGAAAGTAACCTAAAGAAAGGGCGCCCTGCTGTCCTGCCCCTTCGGGGAGCGCTGTGATACTCAGAAAAACCGGCACGGCTGGAATTCCGGTGGTTGTTCCCGGGTTCCGCTTCGCTGCACCCGGGCTACGTTGGTCGGTTCAAGCGGGTATCTCAAGAGTGGCGAGCATCACCCCGTAGCCCGGGTGAAACGAAGTGGAACCCGGGATCCGGCAGAATGTGAAGCACTGCGGGATAATACAAAATCCTCCAGACACCTCCCTACGCCCTTGATGCAGAGACCAATGCAGCATGACGATGCTGACATTTCTCCAGTAACTGGGGTTCTTAAAATCCATCATTTGAACGAGGTTCCTGGCTAAGGAGAGGAGGAAATACCAATGAGCAAAACGAACACCCTGACCCAACACTCAAAGCCGCGCCTGGCAGCAGATTCTATGGCTGAGAATCATGGGTAATCAGGAACATGTTTGTGTCTTCAAAATGCTCTTGCCATGGGCACAACTCTTTGCGGCGAGCCACGTCCTATGGAAGCACCCCTGGGTGCATTACCCTGATCAACGACATACTTGAAGCCCTGAAGACGGCCTATGAGTGTGCAGGGTTAATAGTAAGTTTCACATAGGAACCCGATTCAAATTCAAAACTCAAACACATCAGATGGCGTGACAGTCAGGAACATTCTTAATGGGACCATTCAGGATCACCACTGACGGAAAGCTTTTCATCTCGCCGCTCATTGAACAGTATGCAGTCTCGAAACGGATAACTTCTTGATCATCTTACAGACAGTGTTTTAGTCTTTGACTCATTCTTTGCAAATTCGGCAACTCATGGACTCATTTGCGTGAAACAGCTATTCACCCGCATCGTTCGACAGACTCTCTCCCTGATCAACCGGATCGCCCGGCTGTACCATCCTCAGACGCTCAAGGAGAAGGGCTGGATTTGGGGCAGCGGCCTGGCCCTGGTCACGCTGGTGGTGGTTTTGTTCTTCGTGGGTCTCTACTGGAGCCGAATCCCCGAGCCCTTCGATGTGCGCACCAATACCCGGGAAACCCTCGCCGGCATGGAACTGGAACCTGTCACCGGTTCCTACACCACTGCCACCCTGTTGAGAACCATCGAAACTCTGTTGCAAAAACCCGGCGGCTATCTGAGTAACGATGTGATGCCACCCAGCCTGTTCCTCGACAACATGCCAAACTGGGAATTCGGCGTCTTGACCCAGGTCCGGGATCTGGCGCGTTCCCTGCGTAACGATATGAGCCGATCCCAGTCACAGTCCCTGGAAAACAAGGACCTGGCCATTGCCGAGCCCCAGTTCAATTACAGTAACGATTCCTGGATATTTCCCTCGACCGAAGGGGAATACCGTCAGGGAATCGAGGCCCTGAAACGCTACCTCACGGATCTGTCACTGAAAAACCGGGAGAGTGGGCAGTTTTACGCCCGCGCGGATAATCTGCGGGACTGGCTGGCGGTGGTGGAAAAACGCCTTGGAAGTCTGTCCCAGCGACTGAGCGCCAGTGTCGGGCAGGAACGCATCAACACCGATCTGGCGGGAGATCCCGAAGCGGCTCAGTCCACCGCAACCGCGGATCGCCTCATGGTTCAGACACCCTGGTTGGAAATTGATGATGTGTTTTACGAAGCCCGGGGATCAACCTGGGCGCTGATCCATTTTCTGCAGGCGGTTGAAATCGATTTTCACGACATCCTGACAAAGAAAAATGCCCTCGTCAGCCTGCGCCAGATCATCCGCGAACTGGAAGCCACGCAACAACCGATCAGCAGCCCCATGGTTCTGAATGGTAAGGGATTTGGGATTTTCGCCAACTACTCTCTGGTGATGGCCTCCTACGTATCCAGAGCAAATGCTGCGGTAATTGATCTGCGCAACCTGCTCAGTCAGGGTTAAGGCATTCAATCCGTCCCGGTAACCTGCCCAGCCCATCCCCCAGATCCGCCCTTGCGACTGAAATACAGTCTGAATGATGCCGTTCCAGTGCGGAATTCGCCGCGGATTGCGGGAATATTCCTTTTGGTGACTTGCCATATCCTCAAATATACAGATAATGGCGCATTCCACTCTGGACCCTGGGCGGACCCATATCAGGACCCCCCCGTCGGCCGGAGGCCACAAACTCATAAGATTTAGATTTGAACCTATGGCGAAAGAAGATTTTATTGAAATGGAAGGCACGGTGGTCGAAACCCTGCCGAACACCATGTTTCGGGTAGAACTGGAGAACGGTCACGTGGTTACGGCCCATATCTCCGGCAAGATGCGCAAACACTACATCCGCATTCTCACCGGTGACAAGGTTACCGTGCAGCTGACACCCTACGACCTGACCAAGGGACGTATCACCTACCGCGCCCGCTGAGCGGTTCAGCCGTCGTCCATGGACGCGTCGGCAACCGGCTCTCCCTCGATCTCGAATACCAGCTTGTCTTCTGAGACATCCACCTTGACCGCGCCGCCGGTAGACAGCTTGCCGAACAACAGCTCTTCGGCCAGGGGTTTCTTGATCTCATCCTGAATCAGCCGGGCCATGGGTCTTGCGCCCATCGACGGGTCATAGCCCCGTTCCGCGAGCCACACCCGGGCCTCAGGCTCGACGATCAGATTCACATGTTTTTCCTGCAGCTGACCTTCGAGTTCGAAGATGAATTTGTCCACCACCTTGGCGATATTTTCCGGTGAAAGACCGGAAAACTGGATGATCGCATCGAGACGGTTGCGGAATTCCGGGGTAAACAGCTTCTTGATCGCCTCCATCCCGTCACTGGCATGATCCTGCTTGGTGAAACCGATGGAGGACCGGCTCATTTCATGGGCACCCGCGTTGGTGGTCATGACAATCACCACGTTGCGAAAATCCGCCTTACGGCCATTGTTATCGGTAAGCGTGCCGTGATCCATTACCTGCAGTAACAGATTGAACACATCCGGGTGGGCCTTCTCGATCTCATCGAGCAGCAACACACAGTGGGGATGCTTGGCAATCTCCTCGGTCAACAATCCGCCCTGGTCATACCCTACATATCCCGGGGGTGCACCGATCAGGCGGGACACCGTGTGGCGCTCCATGTATTCCGACATGTCGAAACGGATCAGTTCCATGCTCAGGATACGCGCCAGCTGGCGAGTGATTTCTGTCTTGCCGACACCGGTCGGACCGGTAAACAGGAAGGAACCCACCGGCCGACCCTCTTTCACCAGACCGGAACGGTTCATGCGAATCGCCGCGGTCAGGGCCTCGATGGCCGGGTCCTGACCGAACACCACCAGTTTCAGATCCCGGGTCAGATTTCGCAGTGCCTCGGTATCCGAGGTGGAGACCTTCTTCGGCGGAATCCGCGCGATCTTAGCGACAATCGCCTCCACGGCGTCCACATCGATGATCTTGACCCGACGATCTTCAGGCTGAAGCTGAACATTGGCGCCCGCCTCATCGATCACATCGATCGCTTTGTCAGGCAGATGCCGATCGTTGATGTACTTGTCGGAGAGTTCTGCCGCGCTGGTCAGGGCCTCCTGGGTATACTCGATATGATGGTGTTCCTCGAACCGGGTTTTGAGGCCCTTGAGAATCTCCACGGTCTCGGCAACCGAGGGCTCCTCCACGTCGATCTTTTGAAAGCGTCTTGCCAGAGCACGGTCTTTTTCGAAGATTCCGCGGAATTCCTGATAGGTCGTAGAGCCAATGCAGCGCAGTTCGCCCGAGGCCAACACCGGTTTGATCAGGTTGGAGGCGTCCATGACGCCGCCTGATGCAGCGCCGGCTCCGATGATCGTGTGGATCTCATCGATGAACAGCACCACGTCTTTTTTGCGTTTGAGTTCCGCGAGTACGGCCTTGAGGCGCTTTTCGAAGTCACCCCGATACTTGGTGCCCGCCACCAGGGTGCCCAGATCGAGCGCGTAGATGGTGGCGTCAGCGAGGATATCCGGCACCTCTTTGTCGACGATTTTCTTCGCCAGCCCTTCGGCAATAGCGGTCTTGCCGACACCGGCCTCACCGACCAGCAGCGGATTGTTCTTGCGCCTGCGGCAGAGGATTTGAATGGTGCGCTCGACTTCCAGCAGACGCCCGATCAGGGGGTCGATCTTGCCCTGCATGGCGAGCTGGTTGAGGTTGGTCGCGTAACTCTCCAGGGCGCTGGCCTGGTCACCCGTCTTGTTCTCGGTTGAGAGATCGACCGGAGTCTCCTCCTGGCCCACCTCGTTGATCTTGGAGATCCCGTGGGAGATGTAATTCACCACGTCGAGCCGGGTGACGTTCTGCTCGTTGAGAAAGTAGACCGCCTGGGAATCCTGTTCGTTGAAGATTGCCACCAGCACATTGGCCCCGGTCACTTCATTCTTACCCGAGGACTGAACGTGGAACACGGCCCGCTGCAGAACCCTTTGAAAACCCAGGGTGGGCTGTATCTCCCGATCATCGCCATCCGGAATCAACGGGGTGGTTTCATCGACGAAGGTGCGTACCCGGGAACGCATCTTTTCGATGTCTGCGCCACAGGCCCTGAGCACAGCGGCAGCGGAGGGGTTATCAAGTAGTGCCAATAGCAGATGGTCCACGGTCATGAACTCATGCTGCTTCTCTTTTGCGCTCTTAAATGCTTGATTGAGCGTAAATTCCAGCTCTTTGTTCAACATCTTAGAAACTCCGGTCGACTGGATTAAGTCTCCTCCATGGTGCACATCAAGGGGTGCTGATTACTGCGAGAGTAGTCATTCACCTGTGACACCTTGGTTTCGGCAACGTCCTTGGTGTAGACACCGCAGACTCCCACACCACGGGTATGTACATGTAACATCACCCGGGTTGCCTTCTCCCTGTCCATATTAAAGAAGGTTTCCAAAACCTGAACCACGAATTCCATGGGGGTATAGTCATCGTTCAGGATGATGACCTTGTACATCGAGGGTCGTTTGAGCTTCGGTTTGGATTCCTCTACTGCCAGACCATCGTTGTCTTGAATCTGTTCTCTATCACTCATATTGGGAGATTCTAGCAGGCTTACAAGGCCTGAAAAGCCAATTATTTTGTTGAAATCCCATGCCGCTGCTGATTGGTTCGAGACAGATTTCAAGTCTCTGGTCGCTCTCAGCAAGATGATCTGCCCGGGTTTTCAGTGCGCATTTCAACACTTATACCGGACACTCTGCAAAGGCGTTCACCACACAGTATGAGACCGCCGCGCTGGCGTAACGTCACTTCAGTCGTCGATGAATGCGACACAGTTGGCGGTTCATGCAAACCGACCTGAGGATCGAGCCTTTGCCCGGCCGCATACCGACATGACACCCTCAGCTTCAGCATTCAAAACTCAGGGCCCGGTACCCCAGTCGATCACCGGCTCCGTGAATAATGTTCAAATTAATTACCACGAATCCAGTCTGTGCAACAAGCCGTACCGAGGCAGATTCATTAAGGGAAAACTACGACAAAACGGTCAAATCTGTTAGGGAAAATACTTATAAAACACGACTATTTTTCTGAAAAGTCAGATAGTTGTTGACCAGTAAATATTGCACACTATACTTCTGACTACAGTGTTGAGAATGGTTCCGATTAGAAGAACAAAACACAAATTTGAGCTGTTATTTGACAGCCTGATGAAATTTTCCAAAGGCCGGTCCTTGGATGGGTGGACGGAGTTGCTGAAAGCCACTCTGTAATAACAATGCAGGTGTTGCTTGAATTGGTAGTAGATGTATCGCAAGCGAATTGTTAGGGCTCTTCCGAACGATTTCGCACATGGATAACAGGGAATGTTTGTCTCATTGCGTCACTTTTATCATCTCTTCATATACCGACAGGCAGCAACTGCAACCTCTCCGCCTTCCAAGATCCAATCGATACATGTTTGAGGAGTACTAGCTATGGCGACTGGAGTCGTAAAGTGGTTTAACAACGCCAAGGGCTACGGTTTTGTAACCCCGGAAGATGGAGACCAGGATGTATTCGTCCATTTTTCATCCATTGAGATGGACGGATATAAAACCCTGAAAGAAGGTCAAAAGGTCCAATTCGAGATCAGTCAGGGTCCGAAAGGCCTGCACGCAACCAACATTCAGCGGGTTGCGGGCAGCGATCAATCCTGATACTGCTCCCTCATTCGATCTCTCATAGTAAGACCGGTGCCGATGCACCGGTTTTTTTACGTGCTTTACCCGGTTCACAAAGCGAACGGTGAAACCCAGATCAAACCGCTCCTGTCAGTGTAACCGCTCACCCTGCATATGCTACTGCTGTTCAACAAACCTTACGGGGTGCTCTGCCAGTTCACCGATGAAGAGGGTCGCGCCACCCTGGCGGACTACATTCCGGTACCCGGGGTCTACGTGGCGGGTCGTCTCGACCGGGACAGCGAAGGACTGGTCCTGCTGACCGACGATGGCCGACTGCAGCACCGCCTGACCCATCCGGACAAGAAGACCTGGAAGACCTACTGGGTGCAGGTTGAGGGCATCCCGGATGAGGTCGCTCTGGAAAGCCTGCGACAGGGCGTGACGCTCAAGGACGGTCCCACCCGTCCGGCACGGGTCAGACGCCTGGATCCTCCCCCGGAGTTGTGGCCCCGGAATCCCCCCATCCGCACACGCATCAACATACCCACCCAGTGGCTGGAAATCGGTCTGCAGGAGGGCCGAAACCGCCAGATTCGCCGTATGACCGCATCCGTGGGATACCCCACCCTGCGCCTGGTGCGGGCAGCAATCGGTTCACACCGTTTGAAACATCTGCAGCCCGGCAAATGGATCAAAGTGTTATCCTCTCCCGCTCCAGAAAAAAGAGCCTCGGGCAAGAAGCATCGCAATGGCAGAAAAGCATAAGGTGATCGTGGGCCTTTCAGGGGGCGTCGACTCCTCCGTCGCGGCGCTTCTGCTGAAGCAGCAGGGTCATGAGGTCGAAGGCCTGTTCATGAAAAACTGGGAAGAGGATGACGATGCCGCCTACTGCTCCGCCGCAGAGGATCTTACCGATGCCCAGGCGGTCGCCGACCGGCTGGAGATTCCCCTGCATACGGTGAATTTCTCCGCCGAGTACTGGGACCGGGTGTTCGCCTACTTTCTCGAGGAGTACCAGGCCGGTCGCACGCCCAATCCGGATGTCCTGTGCAACCGGGAGATCAAGTTCAAGGCTTTTCTCGACCATGCCCTGGATTTTCTCGGCGCCGAAGCGATCGCCACCGGCCACTACGCGGCGCTGGAGGCCACATCCTCGGTGCATCGCATGCTGCGATCCCGTGACGAGGACAAGGACCAGACCTACTTCCTCTATATGCTCGATCAGAAACCCCTGTCACACACCCATTTCCCGTTGGGTCAGCTAACCAAGCAGGAGGTCAGAAAACTGGCTGAGGAAGCGGGTTTTCCCAATCACAAAAAGAAGGACAGCACCGGCATCTGCTTCATTGGTGAGCGTAAGTTCCGGGAGTTTCTGCAACGCTATCTACCCGCCACCCCTGGCCTGATCGAGGATCCCCAGGGGGTTGTACTGGGACAGCACCAGGGTCTGATGTACTACACCCTGGGACAACGCCAGGGCCTTGGCATCGGTGGCCGCAAGGACACCCCGGAGGCGCCCTGGTTCGTGGCGGCCAAGGATCTGACGCGGAATATTTTGATTGCGGTACAGGGACACGATCATCCCCTGTTGCTTTGCGACGAGATCGAATGTGGTCAACTGCACTGGGTGACCGGTCAGGCGCCCGAAGTCGGTTCGACCTGTCTGGCGCGCATCCGGCATCGTCAGCCTCTGCAACCCTGCCGGATCATCCGTCTGCAGGAGTCCCGTTGCCAGGTCCGTTTCGAGACACCGCAGCGGGCGGCCACACCCGGCCAGTCCCTGGTACTCTACCGGGATCGCGAATGTCTGGGCGGTGGAATCATCGAGACCACCAATGCGCCCAATCCTTAAACCCTGTGAATCCTGATATAAGCGGTCTGCCGGCAGCCACAGGGATGGTTAATGGGTATGTTATGATCGTATGTTTGAGCAGCACCGGCCCTCATCAAGCATGAAGTACCAAGACAGTGATCGCGCGATGGCGCTTGCAGGCATCTATCAGGCCGCCAGCCTGGTGCAACAGGTTGCACGCAGGGGTATGCCGCAGAATGACAGTTTCGCGGCAAACATCCACAGCCTGTTCGAGCTCGAAGCCCCATCGGTGGCGGGGGTTTTCGGTGACATCCACGGGATCGCCCAGGGTCTGCGTCTTGCCTACAAGCAACTCAGCGGCGCCGTTTCCCGGGATGATGAACTGACCCGTTACCTGCTCAATCTGATCCAGTTGGAACGCAAACTCAGCCGTCAGCACGAACGCCTGAACCGTATCCGGGAAGGCATCACCACCACCACGGCCCGGTTGGCCCATTTTCCCGAAACCCACAGCAATATTCTGGCCGCGCTGGCGGATATCTACGCGGAGAACATCAGTACACTGAAACCCCGCATCATGGTCAGTGGCGAGACGATCTACCTGCAGAACAACGACAACGTGAACAAGATCCGCGCCCTGCTGCTGTCCGGCATCCGCTCCGCCATGCTGTGGCGCCAGACCGGCGGCCGTCGGCGACAGCTGTTGTTCAGCCGGTCGCACTACGTGGACAGTCTGAAGCTGATACTCGACCGCATGTAACTCAGGCTCCCCGGACAACGACGAGACGAATGACCGGCTGGCACTTGGTGATCCCCCTGTCACGGTTTATGATGCACTGAACAAAAAAGCCCTCCAACGGGCATATCGTCTTGCTTCAGTTCTGGGCAGAAAGCACAAATAACCTTAACTTACGATTATAACTTATTGTTATTAAATAAATTCAGGAGACCCGAATGAGTAATAGCTTTGGCGCGGAAAGCGAACTGAAGGTGCAGGAGAATACCTATCAGATCTTTCGCCTGGACGCTCTGGAAAACACCGATCGCCTGCCCTTCTCGATCAAGATTCTGCTGGAAAATCTGCTGAGGCACGAAGACAACCTGACGGTCACCGCCGATGACATCCGCGCGGTGGCGGAATGGGATCCCCAGGCTGAGCCCAACAAAGAGATTCAGTACCGCCCCGCGCGGGTGCTGATGCAGGACTTCACCGGCGTGCCGGCAGTGGTGGACCTGGCGGCCATGCGCGACGCAGTGGTCACCCTGGGAGGCAAGTCCTCTGAAGTCAATCCGCTGCAGGACGCGGAACTGGTCATCGACCACTCTGTGCAGGTGGATCATTTCGGTGACGAGAATGCCTTCGAACTGAATGCCAAACTGGAGTTTCAACGCAACAAGGAGCGTTACGAATTCCTCAAGTGGGGCCAGGGGGCATTCTCAAGTCTTAAGGTGGTTCCGCCGGACACCGGTATCGTGCATCAGGTTAACGTGGAATATCTGGCCCGGGTCATCTATGCCGAACAGCGCAACGGCACACTGCAGGCCTTCCCGGATACCCTGGTGGGCACCGATTCACACACCACCATGGTCAATGGCATTGGCGTGCTGGGCTGGGGTGTGGGCGGCATCGAGGCAGAGGCCTCCATGCTGGGTCAGCCGGTTTCCATGCTGATCCCCAAGGTGGTGGGTGTGAAGCTCACCGGCAGCCTGCCGGAAGGCTGCCTGGCCACCGACCTGGTGCTGACCATCGTTGAACGTCTGCGCCAGCACGGGGTGGTGGGTAAGTTCGTCGAATTCTACGGCCCGGCCATCGCTTCCATGCCGATGGGCGACCGCTCGACTATCGCCAACATGGCGCCTGAGTATGGCGCGACCTGCGGTCTCTTCCCCATCGACCAGGAAACCCTGGACTACCTGCGCCTGACCAACCGCAGCGAGGAGCAAATCGCACTCGTCGAGGCCTATGCCAAGGCCCAGGGCATGTTCCACACGGCGGATTCCGCGGAAGCCGTCTACAGCGAATCCCTGGAAGTGGATCTCTCCCAGATCGAACCCAGCCTGGCCGGACCGAAGCGCCCCCAGGACCGGGTACCCCTGAAATCGGCCCAATCCTCATTCGTCGATGCGGTCAAGACCTTCAACAAGGGCGAGACCCACAGCGCCGCCACCAGCATTGGCGGTACTCCGGTCGAGATCAGCGATGGCGCCGTGGTGATTGCCGCCATCACCTCCTGCACCAACACCTCGAACCCGGCGGTCATGCTCGGTGCGGGCCTGCTGGCCCAGAAGGCGGTGGACCTGGGTATCGGGGTCAAACCCTGGGTCAAGACTTCACTCGGCCCGGGCTCCCGGGTGGTGATGCAGTACCTGCAGAAGTCGGGACTGGACAAACCCCTGGAATCCCTCGGCTTCGACCTGGTGGGTTACGGATGCACCACCTGTATCGGTAACTCCGGCCCGCTGCCCGCCGAAGTCTCAAAGGCGATCAGCGACGGAGACCTGACGGTTACATCAGTGCTTTCGGGCAACCGCAACTTTGAGGGCCGGGTGCATGCCGAAGTGCGCATGAACTATCTGGCTTCGCCTCCGCTGGTAGTCGCCTATGCCCTGGCCGGCACCATGAACATCGATCTCTACAGCGATCCCCTGGGCACCAGTGCCTCCGGTGAACCGGTCTATCTGAAGGATCTCTGGCCCAGCAGCAAGGAGATTGCGGATTGTATCGCCGCCAATCTCAACCGCGAGGCCTTCGAGGAGAGCTACGCCACCCTGTTCGATGGGGATCAGCGCTGGCAGGCCCTGCAGGCACCCGGTGGCGAACGTTTCGAGTGGGATCCCGATTCGACCTACATCCGCCATCCGCCCTACTTCGAGAATATGTCCCTGGAACCGGCACCGGTCACCGACATCAGCGGCGCCCGCTGTCTCGCATGGCTCGGCGACTCGGTCACCACGGACCATATCTCCCCGGCCGGAGCGATCAAGAAGGACAGCCCGGCGGGCCGTTATCTCACCGAGCAGGGCGTCAAACCGGAGGATTTCAACTCCTATGGTTCACGGCGCGGCAATCACGAGGTGATGATGCGTGGCACCTTTGCCAACATCCGCCTGCGTAACAAGCTCCTGCCCGGCAGCGAAGGCGGCGTGACCCGCCACCTCCCCTCCGGAGAGCCGATGAGCATCTACGATGCGGCGATGCGCTACAAGGACGAATCGGTTCCGGCGATCGTCATCGCCGGCAAGGAGTACGGTTCCGGTTCGTCCCGTGACTGGGCCGCCAAGGGACCGGCACTGCAGGGTATCCGCGCGGTGATTGCCGAGAGCTACGAACGCATCCATCGCACCAACCTGGTGTGCATGGGCATACTTCCGCTGCAGTTCCTGGCAGGTGAAAACGCGGAGTCCCTGGGGCTGACCGGTGAGGAGACCTTCGACATTCCCAATCCGGGGGATCAGACCGGTCACCAGCTCAGCGTGACCGCGCATTCCGCCGACGGGTCAAGCCGTTCTTTCCAGGTCACGGTCAGGATCGACACGCCCAACGAAGTGGACTACTTCAAACACGGCGGCATCCTGCACTATGTGCTGCGCAAGATGGTCCAGTAACGAAGCCCTCCAACGAAGTGTTCCCACGCTCTGCGTGGGAACACAGACAAGCCCCTCGGACGACGCAGATCTAGTCGGTAACTTTTTGCTTAGGGATGCATTCCCACGCAGAGCGTGGGAACGAGACAATATCATCCCACAGTGCTTCGCATTCTGCCGGCTCCCGGGTTCCACTTCGTTTCACCCGGGCTACAGGGTGATGCTCACTCCTTTTGAGATTCCCGTGAGACCCGAGCAGCGTAGTCCGGATGCAGCGAAGCGGAACCCGGGAACAACCCTCTGGTGCTTCGGGGCTGGCGGTGATTAGCGAGTATTCGCAGTTATTCTTCGCTTAGGTAAGTGCCATTGACATTAAGCGGGTATAATCCCTGTTTTTCTCAGAATCATTCGGACAGTCATTATCATGCAACTCTCAACCCTCACCGCAGTCTCCCCCATCGACGGCCGCTACGGCAGCAAATCGGAAAGCCTGCGCCCGATCTTCAGTGAATTCGGTCTGATCCGTCACCGGGTCACGGTGGAGATCCGCTGGCTCCAGGCCCTGGCGGGCCACCACGAAATCCTCGAGATTCCGACGCTGAGTGAACACGCCCACAATATTCTCAACGGAATCGTGGACAACTTCAGTGAGGAGGACGCCCGACGCATCAAGAACATCGAGCGCACCACCAATCACGACGTCAAGGCGGTGGAGTATTTCCTCAAGGAGAAGATTGCCGGAAACGAGGAGCTTGAGAGCATCAGCGAATTCATCCATTTCGCCTGCACCTCCGAGGACATCAACAACCTCTCCCATGCCTTGATGCTGCGCGAGGGGCGCGGTCAGGTCCTGCTGCCGCAGATCGATGAGGTCATCGACGGGATCCGTCAACTGGCCCTGACACTGGCCGACCAGCCCATGCTCAGCCGTACCCACGGCCAACCCGCCTCCCCCACCACCCTGGGCAAGGAGATGGCCAACGTGGTCTACCGCCTGCAGCGCCAGCGCGACCAGATCGCTTCCACCGAACTGCTGGGCAAGATCAACGGCGCGGTGGGCAACTACAACGCTCATCTGGCCGCCTATCCGAGCATCGACTGGGCCGGGTTCGCCAAACAGTTCGTGGAGAGTCTCGGCATCAAGTGGAACCCCTACACCATTCAGATCGAACCCCATGACTACATCGCCGAACTGTTCCACGCGCTGAGCCGCTTCAACACCATCCTGATCGATTTCTGCCGCGATGTCTGGAGCTACATCTCCCTGGGCTATTTCAAGCAGAAGACCATCGCGGGCGAGGTGGGATCCTCCACCATGCCGCACAAGGTCAACCCGATCGATTTCGAAAATGCCGAGGGTAACCTGGGCATCGCCAATGCGCTGCTCGATCACCTGGCCAACAAGCTGCCGATCTCACGCTGGCAGCGGGACCTGACCGACTCCACGGTGCTGCGCAACCTGGGCGTGGGATTCGCCCACAGCAGTATCGCCCTGCAA
This sequence comes from Candidatus Thiodiazotropha sp., assembly GCA_040506775.1. GTDB lineage: Bacteria > Pseudomonadota > Gammaproteobacteria > Chromatiales > Chromatiaceae > Thiodiazotropha. The sequence continues at coordinate 97,205 of JBEVWC010000002.1, read as the reverse complement.
TCCCTGTTGCGCGGACTGAGCAAGCTGGAGGCCAATCCGGATGCCATGCTGGCGGATCTGGACGCCAACTGGGAGGTGCTGGCGGAGCCGATTCAAACGGTGATGCGCCGCTATGGCATCGAAAAGCCCTATGAGAAACTCAAGGAACTGACCCGGGGTCAGCGCATCACCCCTGAGCAACTGGAGGCCTTCGTGGAGGGTCTTGAGATACCCGATACCGCGAAGGAGACCCTGAAGCGCATGACGCCCATGACCTATCTCGGCAATGCCCGGGAACAGGCCTCGAGTATCTGACTCCAACCCCTCATGATGCCGGAATTACACTTCCCTCGCGGACTCGATGCGGAAAAGTTCCTGGCCCGCTATTGGCAGAAGAAACCCCTGCTGTTTCGCCAGGCGCTGAACGGTTATCAATGCCCGCTGGAACCGGACGATCTTGCGGGTATGGCCTGTGAAGAGGAGATCGAGTCCCGTCTGGTGCTGGAGAAACACGGCGCCTCCCCCTGGGAGGCCCGTTACGGTCCGTTTGACGAGACGACATTCAACAGCCTTCCGGACACACACTGGACACTCCTGGTACAGGATGTGGACAAACATCTGCCCGAGGTGGCACGCCTCATCGAATACTTCCGTTTCATACCCGATTGGCGTCTGGATGACGTGATGGTCAGCTATGCGGCGGACCAGGGTTCGGTCGGCCCGCACACCGATGACTACGATGTGTTTCTGTTCCAGGCCAAGGGCAAGCGGCGCTGGAAGATCAGTACCCGGCCAGTACCGGATGATGCGTACATCCCGGGACTCGACCTGCGCATCATGCCCGACTTCGAGGCTGAGGAGGAGTGGCTGCTTGAGCCTGGGGATATGCTCTATCTGCCACCCAATGTGGCGCATTGGGGGATCGCCGAGGGTGAGGCCATGACCTGTTCCGTGGGCTTTCGCGCCCCCTCCTGGCAGGATCTGGCGAATGCCTGGACCGAGTCGGGGCTCGGCCGCTGCCTGCCGCACCAACGCTATCGGGATCCGCCCCTGCATCCCCAAAGCGCACCGGCGGAGATCCATCCCGAGGCGCTGGAGCAGTTCAAGACCCACCTCAAACAGTGCCTGGCGGAACTGGATGAAGACCCCGGCTGGTTCGGCCGCTTCGTCACCGAAACCAAGGAGCACCTGCAGGTATTTCCCGAAGCCGAGCCGTTGTCGGAACAGGATTTCCTTACCCGCTTCCGCCAGCTTTCGCTTATGCAGCGTAACAGCTGCACCCGTTTCGCCTTCAGCCGGTTTGGACAGAACGGCGGCGTGAGTCTCTACGCCAACGGGGAGGAGTACCGCCTGCCGGCACGCCTGGGGGACTTTCTGCCGGTGTTGACCCACTACCGGGAACTGCACTTCGGTTACCTGCAGGAGTGGCTGACGACGCCTGAGGTGAGCGCCTTACTCTGCCGCCTGCATAACGACGGTCATCTGCAATTCCCCGATGAACGATAACGGCTACACCATCCGTCCGGCGCGCTGGCCGGGGGAGCGGACACTGCTGGCAAGTGTCCGGGTGCCGGTATTCATCGATGAACAGGGTGTACCCCCCGAACTGGAGTGGGATGACGATGATCTCACCGCCTACCACCTGCTGGCCCTGGATAATGAGCAGCAGGCCATCGGTTCTGCGCGCCTGTTGGGCAGTGGCCAGATCGGGCGCATGGCAGTACTGCCCGCATGGCGCAACCGGGGGATCGGCACCGCACTTTTACTGGCGCTCATGGAAGAGGCGGACCAGCGACAGCTCGATCGGCTGTTTCTGCATGCCCAGGTTCACGCAGTCCCGTTTTATGAACGACTTGGGTTCGTTCCCCTGGGCGAGGTCTATGAAGAAGCGGGGATACCCCACCGCAGCATGGAATTCATGCTGGCGGGTGAAAGGGCCCGAGACGACCTGAGCCTGGCCACCTTGAGTGAGAGTAACGAGCGTTTCAGTCTCCGGCACCTCGAAGATCACCAGATCCATACCACCCGGCTGATTCGCCAGGCCCGGCGCAGTCTGTGTGTACTGAGTCTGGACCTCGACCCGCTGGTGTACGAACAGCCGGTCTGCCTGGACGCCATCAAGCAGCTTGCCCTGAGATCCCGCTACAGCCAGATCCGTATCCTGCTGCAGGACAACCGGCGGGTCGTACAACAGGGACACCGGCTGGTGGATCTGGCACAGCGTCTGACCTCGGCGATCGAAATTCGCAAGCCTGCGGATGAGCACATCGACGTGGAGGAAAATTTCCTCTTCGTCGATAACTGCGGCTACCTGCACCGACCTCGGCGGGACAACTTGATCGCCACCGCCTGCTACAACGATCGGGTCCGGGTGAAACGCATGGCCGAACTGTTCGATGAGATCTGGGCCAACGCGGTACCGGACCGGGAACTCTCCCGCCTGCATTTATAACTCAAGTCTCGGAGTTCAGAACGAATTTCATTCGAGTGAACAACACGATCACTAATGCTCCAGGTACAGGGTATACGGGTCCTTGCGACGACTGTGCTTATACAGGGCAATAGCCGACACTGATTTTTACCACGAAGATCACGAAGCGGCGTGGGCATGGATTTCAATATCTAAACGCTACGCAATGAGACTGAATGATTGCTCGCCTGATCCTTCGTGCTCTTCGTGTCCTTCGTGGTTAAAGCAATTCTTTATGCGAAGGGTCGTGAGAGGATCCCCGGTTACCACGTTTTTTAAGCCTCGTGCATGCCATTCAATAAGTCATGTGTATTCGCGCGCTGGATTTGAGTTCCGAAACTTGAGTTGTAAAATCCCGGCAGCAACGCTTGGGCAGAATCAGGCCCAGGTCTCCCTCAGTTCCGTTCGGTGCAGTGCCAGCCATTGCAGAGCCATGATGATACTGGTCGAGTTTGCCCGTCCCCCGTATAGCTCGGCAATCGCCGCATCCGCCTCCATCACCACGACCCGGATATCCTCCCCCTCATGGTCCAGGCCATGTACGCCACCGGCCCGGGAGGCATCCACTTCGCCGCAGTAGAGCTTGATCCGGTCAACGGAGATTCCGGGGCTGACCATGAATTCGCAGATCCTGACCAGTCGTCCGATCTTGCAATCAGCCTCCTCCAGAGCCTCACGCCGGGCCACCGACTCTTCCCCCTCACCATCCGTCTGAAGACCACCGATGGTCTCCAGCAGCCAGGGGGATTCCAGGTAGCCCACCGCACCGATGCGGAACTGTTCCACCAGGACCACCTGGTCACGCTTCGGGTCATACAACAGCACCGATACCGCACCAATATCCTCGAGTCTCTCCCGTATCAGGGGTTGGCTCTCACCGCCCTGGAAGAGTTCGTGTTTGAGTTCGTAACGATGCACTTTGAGAAAGCCCCGGAAGACGGGTTCACGGTTGAGGATCTGATATTGATAGTTCATTTGAAATCGTGATTCCTTTGGGATGCAAACCGGCTGCGCGTTCTGCCACAGATTACGCGATTTCACCCACTTTGCCATCGGCCTTTTTTCACCAATGAACGTTATTTCAACAACTTATGAGCTGGCCCCGTTATTGCTTTCTTAGCGGATGGACTCGTGCGTCTGAACCGGGTGGCTTTCCGCTCAACAGCCGGGCGCGAGATGACACTGACCGAGCGTAGCGAAACGGACCTATTATGAATGTTGCTGAATTGATCACCAAAGGCGGACCGGTAATCTGGATTCTTGCGGCTTACTCCTCGATCGGACTGGCCATCGTGCTGGAGCGATACTTTCTTTTCCTGCGTCTGCGCAAACTCCCGAAAACCTGGCTTTCGAAGCTCAACCACCTGCTCGAACAAACGGACGCAGCGCAGCAGGTGGAGACATTGAAGGGACCGGAAGCGAATATCCTGCGCGGCATGATCGAGGCAGAATCGCAGGGGGTCGTGGATCTCAAGGGTGTGGGAAACCGCATTCGGGCTTCCGAGCTGCAGCGCATGGAATTTGGCTTGCGCACCCTGTCGATACTCGGCAACACGGCACCCCTACTCGGCCTGCTCGGCACCATCACCGGTATGATCAAGGCCTTCATGGTCATCGAACAAGCCGGTGGCAAAGTGGACGCTCAGGCGCTGGCAGGAGGAATCTGGGAAGCCATGATCACCACCGGGGTAGGACTGGCGGTAGCGATACCCTTGCTGCTTTTGTTGCACTTCCTGGAGGGCAGCCTGGAACGCTGGGCCAGCAGAATGGAACGGGCAATCGCCCTGCTCCTGGAACGCCGCAGTCAGCAACCGGCATCAGAATCCATGCAAGCCCCCAGTCACCGTTGGGAGAACATCACCGATGGCGTATGAGGTTCGGCGGCGCTCCAGTCAGGTGTTGAATCTCACCCCATTGATCGACATCGTCTTCCTGCTGCTGGTTTTCTTCATGCTGACCGCCCATTTCATCGAGGATCAGGCGATCGACATTCAACTGCCCGAGGCGCAGAGCAGTCAGCCCAGCGTCGAGGACGATACTGTCGAGGTGGCCCTGTTGCCAAACGGGCAGATCATGGTCGATGGGAACGCCACCGAGATGGACGACCTGGAAGAGACCCTGCGCGGTGCACTGCATGCCCCTGGAAAGCGCTTCGTGCGCCTCAAAGGTGATCGAAATGCCTACTTTGGAACGGGCATCAGGATCATCGATGCGGCACGTAGTGCGGGTGCCGAATCCCTCGACATCCTCACCGACAAACCATGATCGAAGGCATTTACGGCTGGCGCTTGCTTGCCATCCTGACCTCTGCGCTGGTGCATGGCATGATGATCCTGCAATGGTCAGACCAGCGCATCGAACAAGCCGCACTGGATCGACCCAAGATCGAACCGGTGGTGGTGCATTTGAATTTTCCGGAGCCTGAGCCGGAGGTGATCCCGCAAATCGCGCAACAGCCCAAGCCGGTCGTCGAGGAACCCGTTGAACCACCGCCCAAGCCAAAACCCAAGCCGAAGCCAAAACCCAAACCAAAACCGACACCCAAGAAGCAGGTGAAAAAACCGCTCCCCCAGCCGCCCCCGAAACCGGACCCCAAACCCGTGGAAAAGATCGCGACCAAATCCCGTTCCGCCCCCCCCAAAGCCGCACCCCAGGCGAATCTCCGGGAACAGTATCTGGCCCGTCTGCTGGCCAGAATCGAGGAACACAAGCACTATCCCAACAGTGCTCGACGACGCAATATCCAGGGTAAGGTGCAGGTCAGTTTCAGCCTCAGTTGTGACGGCCGGGTCTCCGAACTCAACGTCGACGGCTCGCACAGCATCCTGCGCAAGGCTGCCAGTGATGCCATCGAGGCCGCCGTCCCCCTGCCCGAAGTACCGACACAGATACCCTGCCCGATGCCGGTTCGATACGCCATGGCCTACTCCCTCGATCACTGATCCCGCGCCTGTCTGCGTAGTGGCCCTCCCTGGCGGCTGATAAACCGGGGTGGTGCGCCAGCGAGACTTCTCTCTATAATGTCGGGAAGCGCTCGAATTGGAGTGGAATCGCGGTATCCCTGCATGCCTGACAGCCGAACCATCCGCCTGGGTTGGACTTTTCTACTGGCGGTGCCTGCACTGATCGGCGGATTACTGGCGATTTTATACTTTTACTTCCCAAACGCCGTCGGAAAACCCCAGCAACCGCTGCACACGGAAGCCAGTGCTGTCGGGGAACCCCGGCGCTTGAAAGCATTTTCCCTCACTGATCAACTGGGCCAGACCTACGACAACCAGAGGCTGCTGGGCCACTGGACCTTCATGAGTTTCGGCTACACCTATTGTCCGGATATCTGTCCCACCACGCTTTCGATCATGAGTGAAGTCAGCAACAGGATCCGCGCTCAGGCGCAGCACGCCCCATTCCAGGTGGTTTTCGTTTCCATCGACCCAGAGCGAGACACCCCGGCACGCCTTGCGGAATATGTCACCTACTTCGACCCGGCGTTTCTTGGGGTCACCGGCACCCAACAGGAACTCCAGAAACTGACCCGCCCCCTCGGCATCCTCTACCAGCGGGTGGACACCCAGGACAGCGCCATGGGCTACGTTATGGACCATACCGCCTCGATCATCCTGGTAGATCCCCAGGGCCGTTTTTTCGCCTACTTCCTGCATCCTCACGATGCGGATTCCATCACCCGGGATTTCACCACCATCACCCAATCGGACTGAAAGCCTGTTGCCCAGCCGTCCGGCATTTTGCCGTTATCACGATCTGTAATCTGAATCGACCCACAGCATCGCTTGACCCTGTCATGCAAACAACCCACCGCTGAAAGATGGCTGCAATCATCGCCGCCTAGACTCTGCGCTCCCGCAGCCAACCCGCAGAGAGGAAATTCAGATGTTCAACAGACAGATCGTAACCGCACTCGCCGTGTTTGCCCTTTCGGCTCCGGTGATGGCTTATCATTCTGACAATTCACGAAACCAGGATCACAAGGACAGTAAGGGTTATCATTTTGCACTCATCGGTGACACACCATACGGCGTACCGCCCTACTCGGACTATCCCCCATTCGATAATCTGATCGATGCCCTGAATGATCGTCAGGATCTGCGTTGGGTCATCCATACCGGCGATATCAAAAGCGGTTCCAGCGAATGCAGCGACGCCCTGTTTGAGGATCGCCTCGCACGTTACAACCAGATCAAAATGCCATTCATCTACACCCCGGGTGACAATGAGTGGACCGACTGTCACCGGGTCAAGGCCGGTGAATACCAACCGCTTGAACGCTTGAGCCGGTTGCGCGAAATCTTCTTTGCGGAGCCGGGAAAGACCATCGGCGGCAAACCCCGCAGGGTGGAAACCCAGGCGACCCTGCCGGGATATGAGGAGTTTCCCGAGAATGTACGCTGGTCGAAACAGGGTGTGATCTTCGCGGCACTGCATGTGGTCGGCAGCAACAACGGCCTGGCACCCTTCGACCCGGCTTCCGCCGCGGTGCGCACGGATCAGGATGATGCCGAGGCAGCACGCAGAATCGAGGCGGCGGTCGCCTGGATCCATGACAGTTTCGACCAGGCGGAAAGAACCCGGGCACCCGGAATCCTGTTCATGATGCAGGCCAACCCGGTGCTGGAGGTTGGCTATGCGCTACCGAGTGGTGATGCATTGGCTGCGGCGCGTCTGGGCTTTACCGAGATCCTCGAGGCGCTGGAACAACGTACCCTGCAATTCGGCAAACCGGTGGTGCTTGCGCATGGGGATTCCCACTATTTTCGCGTCGACAAACCGGGCCTGATCGCAAACAGTTTTGTGCCGAACTTTACCCGGGTGGAAAATTTTGGGGACCAGCGGGTTCACTGGGTGGATGTGCAGGTGGACCCGGACAGTCCTGAGGTGTTTCGTTTTCAACCCATGATCATCGAGGCCAATCGCTGATCTCTGTTCCTTTGTATTGTTTCTTCTCTCCCGGCATTGCTTGCCGGGAGAGGATCTGAAACATCATGTTTCCTCTCCGCTACGCACGCTCAGCCCCTGCCTGCCTTGATTGATGACCCCTGACCGGGGTGTTCCGCCGCAACCTGTTCCCCGCAAATCGTGAATTTGACACAACTGGAGTGTGAGTAATCACAACCCTTTGGTTGTGATACGCCCTAGCCTGTTCAACAGACGTAGCCTGACCTGAACCCTTAATGTGAAGCGCACTTCACGAGGAGGCGACAATGAAGCAACGTAATCAATGGCTGTTCGTGGGACTGATCTGCACGATTTGCATCATCGATACCGATACCCTGCTGGGAGACTCAAACACCGATGAGTGGCAAACCCGGCGGTTGATGCACCCGACCCAGGCGGAAGTGCAGTCAGAGCGCGAAGGCCGTATCGAAATCTATCATGGACTGACCGACCGTCAGGTGGGCCAGGCGATGGACCAGCATTTTGCACGGATTCAATCCATGATGTTCACCGGCATCGTGGTCACTGATCCAAAGGGTCAACCGAAGAAGGATTCCGAAACCGGCAAGGTTGTTACAGAAGACGATGGCTGCTGAGAAAACCCCTGCCCCCGTATGATGTCCACTTCGGTGGGTCGCAGGGGTTGCGACAGGTTTCTCTCGAAGCACGCATTCACCGGGTAGCCTGGCACCCCAGGTTGGCCAACCTGCTCTGCTTGCCGAATGCCTCGTAGACGGATAATTTACAGCCGTGAAATCATTCATCATGGCCATCCGCCGGGAGAACAGCACATGAATCAGGCAACCATACTGGGCAAATGCTGGCATTGCGGACAGGAATTCGAGGCCGCGGACTATGGCCGGGAGACCACCTGTCGCAATTGCGGCAAACCCACCCGGGTCTGCCGTAACTGTCGCTGGTACGCCCCCGCCCGACCCAATCAGTGTGAGGAGCCGGCCGTTGAGCGGGTGCTGGAAAAGGAAAAATCCAATTTCTGTGAACTCTTCGAAGCTACCATGACACCCTTGCAAGGCAGCGCCACCGGGTCGGACGACGCGCTACGAAAAGCGGCGGAGGATCTGTTCAAATAACCCACCGAGTCTCCCGCCCGAAACGACAGGAACCCCGTTCCTTTGCACTGAACGAGAATCGCAATATATCTGCTGTCGTACCCTAGCAAGGCTATGGCCAGGCTGATCCTGCCACACCCGGACTTTACATTTATGTTAAATCCCGGATGCAATCCAGGCGCTGGACCAGTATACTTCCCCGCCCGGCCCGATGCCGTCAGCCTCTGCTCCCCTTCAGGAATCCTGCCATGTCCTCCGACCCTGTCCCCGTCGAACGTTTTGATGCGTTGAATCTGCCCAAGCCTTTGCTCGAGGCGCTCAACCAGGTGGGGTATGAAACCCCTTCGCCGATTCAGGCGCAAACCATCCCTTCCCTGCTCGAAGGCCTGGATCTGCTCGGACATGCGCCGACCGGTACCGGCAAGACTGCGGCGTTTGCCCTGCCCCTGCTGGCACGTCTCGACCTCAAGGCAAGCGGGGTACAGGCCCTGGTGCTGACTCCCACCCGGGAGCTGGCCATTCAGGTGGCGGAGGCCTTTCAGCGTTACGCCTCCCAACTGAAAGGATTCCACGTCCTGCCGGTGTACGGCGGTCAGGACTACACCAGCCAGATCCGCAATCTGAAACGGGGTGTGCATGTGGTGGTCGGCACACCTGGACGGGTGATGGATCACATGCGCCGCGGCACCCTGCAACTGGACGCCCTGAACACCCTGGTGCTGGATGAAGCCGATGAGATGCTGCGCATGGGCTTTATCGACGATGTGGAATGGATCCTGGGGCAGACTCCTGAGAGTCGCCAGACGGTACTGTTCTCGGCCACCATGCCGAAAGAGGTGCAACGCATCGCCCGGCGCTATCTGAACCAGCCGGTTGAGATCGCCATCAAGAGCCAGACCGCAACCGCGGAGACCATTCGTCAGCGTTACTGGCTGGTGGACGGACTGCACAAGCTGGATGCCCTGACGCGGATTCTCGAGGTTGAACCTTTCGACGCCATCATCATCTTCGTCAGAACCAAGACCGCCACCGTGGAACTCGCGGAGCGGCTGGAGGCACGAGGTTACGCCGCCGCGGCCCTCAACGGGGACATGGCGCAGAACCATCGCGAACAGATGGTGACCCGTCTGAAACGGGGTTCCCTGGACATCCTGGTCGCAACCGATGTGGCGGCCCGGGGTCTGGATGTGGAGCGGATCAGCCACGTAATCAACTTCGACATACCCTATGACACGGAAGCCTATATCCATCGTATCGGGCGCACCGGTCGGGCCGGACGCAACGGTGACGCGATCTTGTTCGTGGCACCCCGGGAGCGTCGCATGCTGGGCGCCATCGAAAAGGCGACCCGGCATAAGATCGAGGCACTTACCCTGCCCAGCAACGAGGTGGTGAACAACAAGCGCATCCAGGATTTCAAACAGCGTATTACCGATACCCTGGCGGCCGGAGAACTGCAGTACCTGCACGAACTGCTCGAACAGTATCAGCAGGAGCATGATGTGCCGGCCCTTGAGATCGCCGCCGCTCTGGCCAAACTGTCCCTGGGTGATCAGCCTCTACTGCTTAAGGAAAAGGATCCGACGAAATCTCCCCGGCGCAGGGAGGATTTCTCATCACAAAGGCCGGACAGAGCGGAACGGGGTAAAAAAGCACCCCGGCGCAGCGCATCGCCCCGCCAACCCGACGAAGGGATGGAAAGGTACCGGGTCGAAGTGGGACACAACCACCAGGTCAAACCGGGCAACATCGTCGGTGCGATCGCCAATGAAGCGGGCCTGGATGCCCAGTTCATCGGGCATATCGACATTCAGGACGACTACAGCATGGTGGATCTTCCGCAAGGCATGCCGGATGACGTCTTCAAGCACCTGCGGAACACCTGGGTGTGTGGCCAGAAACTGAATATTTCACGCGTGGATCAGGCGCCCAGACAGCGGGATAAAAAAGCCCCGAAAGCGTCGCAAAAACCCAGGAAGCAAAAACGGCCGCGCAACTGACCGGTTGATGTGAGCTGCCAGGATTATCGGGCGGATACTGGCTACAGAAACTCGACCTTGAGGTTCACACGCCGGTTTTCCGCACGTCCTGCCGCACTCGTGTTGTCCGCCACCGGGCGGGCATCCGCGTAACTGACCGAGCGCAGGTGCTGGGGTGAAAATCCCTGTTCCAGCAGGAACCGGGTTACCGCATTGGCCCGCGCGGCAGCGAGTTCCCAGTTCGACTCATAACGTCCCCCGCGAATCGGGCGGTTGTCGGTGTGCCCTTCCACGGCGATGTTCGCATCACCGATGCTCTGCAGGGTGGCGGCCAGCTTGGCCAGGATCGGAAGCGCTTGCGGAAGCAAAACCGCCTCATTGGTACGAAACAGGATGGACTCCGCAATCTCCAGGGAGACCCCCTGTTCCCGCTGCACAACCTTGACCTTGTCATCAAAGCGATGTTCGATTTCCGCCACCAGGCGGGCCTCGGCGTCTTCACGCGCGGTCTCAACCGGTGATGATGCCGGGATTACCGGTTGCCCGGCAATCTGGGGCTGCTCCATGGGAAGCACCTCGGCCACAGGCTCGGTGACCCGGTGTTCTTCCTCCAGGGGTTGGAACTGGCGCACCGCCATCTGCCCCAGCAGGACCACCAGCATCGCCAGGATCACGCTCAGTACGTCTACATAGGTCAGCAACCAGCTGGGTTCGGAAGCCGGTTCTTCCCAGGCATACCAGGCCTGGGCCTCCAGGTCACCGATGTGTGATTTGCCATTCATTCCGATGAGGCCACAAGCTGCAGTTGCATGGCAGCGTGTTGCAGATCCTTACGCGCACTGCTCTCGTCCATCATCTCCCGGATCAGATCCGAATGCTGGCGGTCGCACACCATCATCACCGCCTGAAGATGCGCCACCTTCTGGGTAATCAGCTGGCGTCCGCGCTGTTCAAACTTGCTCGCCAGGGGTTTGAGAATCAGGTTTGCCAGGACCAGGCCATAGACCGTGGTCAGCATCGCAAAACCCATGGCGGCGCCGATCGAGGCCAGATCTCCGGAACCGAGACCAAACAGCATCTGCACCAGTCCCAGCAGTGTACCGAGCATGCCGAAGGCAGGGGCATAGCCACTCATGGCGCGCAGCATCTCCACCGGCTGACGCAGATGATCCCGGTCTTCGGCAATCTGACGCTGTAATGCCAAATTGATCTGATCCCGGGGAAAGCCGTCCAGCACCAGCTGGGTGCCCCGGCGCAGCAGCGGGTCGGAAATCTGTTGAATCACGGTTTCTGCCGGCCGGATTTCACCGCGGCGGAAAAGATTTGCCGCATGCAGGAAACGACGGAAGGAGTCCTCCTCCTCTTCATCCAGATTCCGCACCGGCTGGCGGAAGTCGCTGATCAGCGGCCATAACGCGATCACCGACTTGGTGGAAAAGCTCATGATGGCCGTCAGCAGGGTCCCGCCCATGACGAGAAACAGGCCGGATACAATGGCAATCAACCCGGAACCCGGTGCAAGAAGTTGAACCGTAACCGACAGAATCACGGAGAGTGAGAGTAATCCGATCCACAGGTAAAGTGCCAATGCAGGTCTCCCGTTGAAGCGCTTGGTGTAACGCGGGCCTCGTAACAACGAGTCTCTGGATTGAAATCAGCAATTAACAGGCCAACTTCTCCAGCTGTCCAACCTGTGCCTGCAAAGCCATGCGGAAGATTTGCAGACAGGGACGATCGCAAACGAGAAACGGATCGTTTAATTCCCATCCGCAAAAGGCTATATTTCGATCCCATAGACCTATTCATCGGAGCCATTCACATGAAACTGCATACAGTGATCGCCATTGGGAGCCTGCTGCTCGGATCCTTCGGCACGCTCATGGCCGCGGACGTCAACATGAATCCCGGGCTATGGAAATGGACCGCGGTCATGGACATGCCGAACATGCCGATTCAGTTGCCCCCCGCCTCCTACACCACCTGTATCACCCAGGCGGATTTCGTACCCAAGGACAGCCAACTGGGACAGTCCTGCGAAACCATCGATCTGGTCACCGAGGGGGACAAGGTCTCCTGGAACATCGCCTGTAACCAGCAAGGCCAGGCCACCACCAGCAATGGCGCCATCACCTATCACGGGGATACCGCCGAGGGCATCATCAACATCACTTCCCAGGGGGTCCAACTGACCTCCCGCACCACCGGGCAGCGGCTGGGGCCCTGTGAGCCTTAATTCTCCAACCTGCGGTTGGGCACATCCAATGTTTGCATATGCCACAAGGGTGGTCATCTTCCGGTCGTAGCAAAGACATCGTCCCGGGCGTTGACGCCTTATCAGCGTGTGCCCCCCTCTCCCCGGCCCTCTTCCACAAGGGGAGAGGGGGATTGCCTGGTGAGTTTAGTGCTGCTCCTTGCTTCTTCGCATTCTGATGGATCCCGGGTTCCACTTCGTTTCACCCGTGCTACGCGGGTGTGGCTCACTTTTATGTTCCCGTGTAGCCCGGGTGGAGCAACGCGTAACCCGGGATTTCACTCGGACCTTCACACTGTGTAGGTCGGGTTAGCGCAGCGTAACCCGACGGGGAGACTTCTCCACTTCATCTCAGGTAACGCTGTGCTGGCCCATCTTAAGGTTACTTCCCTCGGGGAGAGGAGAATTACCTGGTGAGGTTTGTGCTGCTCCTTGCTTCTTCGCATTCTGATGGGTCCCGGGTTCCACTTCGTTTCACCCGGGCTACGCGGGTGAGGCTCACTTTTATGTTCCCGTGTAGCCCGGGTGGAGCAACGCGTAACCCGGGATTTCACTCGGACCCTCACACTGTGTAGGTCGGGTTAGCGCAGCGTAACCCGACGAGGAGAGTTATCCACTTCATCTCAGGTAACGCTGTACTGACCCCTCTTATGGTTACTTCCGTCGGGGGAGAGGGGGATTGCCTGGTTAGGTTTGCGCTGTTCCTTGCTTCTTCTCATTCTGATGGATCCCGGGTTCCACTTCGTTTCACCCGGGCTACGCGGGTGAGGCTCACTTTTATGTTCCCGTGTAGCCCGGGTGGAGCAACGCGTAACCCGGGATTTCACTCGGACCCTCACACTGTGTAGGTCGAGTTAGCGCAGCGTAACCCGACGGGGAGAGTTATCCACTTCATCTCAGGTAACGCTGTGCTGACCCCTCTTATGGTTACTTCCGTCGGGGGGAGAGGGGGATTGCCTGGTTAGGTTTGCGCTGTTCCTTGCTTCTTCGCATTCTGATGGATCCCGGGTTCCACTTCGTTTCACCCGGGCTACGCGGGTGAGGCTCACTCCTCTTTATGTCGATTCCTGGCTATTCATGCTCTGCCCGATCCCGGTCATTCAAGCACTGGATCCAGCCAGGCATATCCCAACTGCGCCATCTGCTGGCCTATCCAGAGTGATCGTTCCTGGATGTAGGGGCTTGCGGGTTCTGCACGATAACGCCAGGGGTTGGGCAGAACCGCGGCCAGCCGCGCCGCCTGTCTGGGTGTGATATCCCGCAATGGTCGATGGAACCAGTATTCACTGGCTGCCCCCACCCCATACACGCCAGGACCAAACTCAGCGATGTTCAGGTAGACCTCGAGAATGCGGTGTTTGTCCCACAGCAATTCCAACAGCAGAGCCAGTCCCAGTTCGAGAAATTTTCGGCTGTAGGCCCGCTCTGACCAGAGAAAAAGATTCTTCGCGGTCTGTTGAGTAAGGGTGCTTGCACCACGCAGGGGCTTGCCCCGATCCGCCGCCTGCAAGGCATCCTGGATCGCATCCAGGTCGATCCCGTGATGCAGGGGGAAACGCTGATCCTCTGAGGCCACCACCGCGAGGGGCACCGAAGGCGGCATCTGTCTCATGCTGACCCAATGATGCAGGGGCTGTTGTGGATAGTTTGCAGGGGGATCGATCGCCCTGTGAATGCGCCAGGACCAGGTGGGTGGATCGATGAACCGCAACAGCAGCACGGTCACCACCAGCATCAGGAAAAAACCGCCAAGCAGCTTCAACACACCCCGGAAGAGTGAACTGAGGAAGGATCTGGGTTTGTTCTGAGGTCGGGCATGTCTGGCCATATGGATTCCCATACTAGCACCCAGTTAAAAGCCCAGGCACGGCTTGATATAAGAACTGTGAAGCGGAATGACCTCGGATCCTGAGTCAGCATGAGGTGACAGCAGATGATTCCTCTACCCAGTGGAACAAGGGCCGGTATATCCAACATACGGGCACGATATCATGCCCTGCGCCTGTGCCGTCAGGTGACGCGGGAGACCCCGCATCAGGAACTCTACGGGCTGGTGGATATCGTCACTGACCCCGCTCAGGATCAGCCGCTGCCCTACCACCATCATCCCGATTTCCGTTTCTCAGGACACACCCTTGCGGATCTCTCCCGTCTCAGACACTGGACCGACGAGGACCGGCGGGTGTTCATCGACTGGCTGAATCAGGACAATCAGATCCGCCTCATCGAGCAGGCGAGGAACCGTATCGTCACTGACGACTTTCCCCTGCTGGAGCGGAATTTTTCCTATCCCGAGCGGCTCTACAGCCGGCTGCGCAGTAAACTGGCGCGCATTCCGTTGCAGCGTGCATCGGTGAACCAGTGGCATAACACCCTGCATAACCTGAAACAGCAGGGATTACGGGATGATGAGATCCGTTGGTCAGGTCTCCTTCCCTACCTGACGCGCCAGGAGCAACTCGGGCGGAAATCGATTTCGCGCAAGGAGCTTCTCGATCATATCGACTTTTCCGTGATTCGCCTGGAACTGACCCAGGAACTGGTTTCCGATAGAACCTGCGATCTGCATTTCGTGGAAGTTCCCCAGTTCAACATCCAGAAAAATCTGAAACTGGAACGGCCGTTGACCTGGCAGAACGAGAAATGCGCGGTGCGCTATGTGGACACCATGCACTACTACAAAGTCGGTTTCATCAAGCCGACAACACCTCAACCCACAGGCACCCGGCCTGTGGAGTGGTTCATCCTGGACACCAGCGACAACCCGGTCAGTAACCCGGCCACCGGTGATTACCGGTTTCCCGACAAGAGCCTCGCCTTTCAGGCTGCCAGTCAGCATGCCCTGCAGCATGTCGGAGTACCCGTCGAGCACACCCCCTGCCGACGTTATGAACACAAAACCCTGTGTGGCGGTGACGACTACCGGGAGTGGTTGCTGACCCTGCCCGACTACCCGATCTCCCATTTCACCGGGCACTACCATGCCCGCAACCTGTTGCTGCATTTCCGCACCAAGCAACGGCTTGATCTTTCAGGCAGACGCCTGTTGTTCATCGAAGAGATTCAAAGCGACTGGCATCAGTCCGGGGCGATGCACGGTTACCAGAACCGCTGGCCGGGACGCATCCCCCCCGCCCCGTTCCGCAAAGAGTGGATCGGTATGGCCCTGAAGATGCTGCTGATGCATGCCGCGGAACTCGACGTGGATGGCATCGCCTGGACCGGCGGCACAATCCAGGAATCCCATTACGGTAAACAGATGCAGGCGGTACGCCGACTCTACGACCAGGAGATTCCCCGGTTCATCAATCGCCTGTGCCGGGACTGGCAGCCAGATCTCGGAACCACCCGGATCCAGACCCGCGAACCCCGCTTACACATCAGTCGGGAGATGAACAAATGGTTCATCACCGATATGCAGGGTGGCAGCTTCAACACCCGCCCGCGCTACTCCCAGCAGGAAGCGATCAAGGTCATGGCCCGGCACTGCAAGCAGCTGGTCCTTGAGGTACCCACCCTGTTCCTCGATTCACAGATCAAAAATCAAATCCGCGACAAAGGGTTCCCTCTGTTTGGCGAATAGCCGGTTGCGTCCGACTGGACGTTGCCGAACTCAAGCACAATCTGTTTGCCAAACCCTGGCGACTTTTCTTCCCATTTGCGCAACCCGTGCCGCAGGTGTGTCATTGCAAAGAACAGGGTAGACTTGAGCCGGATATCAACGCGGCGGCACATGAATTCACAACACCATTCGACTCCGATAGACCTGCCACCTGACAATGGAGAGATCAACCGGCAGGCCGGTTCGGAACGTCTCCTGTCTGCGGTGTGGGACTACTTACCCGTGGCACTGGTGGCCCTGGTCAGCCTGGGAGTCACTCTGGGTATGTTCATGCAATCGCTCAACTGGGAGCGACGCCAGGCGGAGATTGCATTCCGCGAAGCCTCCCAGATCCGCATCCTGCTGATCCAGAGAGACCTCAACTTCTCCACCGGAGTGGTCAAGGATCTTGCCAGTCTGTTCGAAGCTTCCGAGGTCGTAGGCCGGCGTGAATTTCGCAAATTCGTAGCGCCCGCCCTGAAAAATCGCACCGGATTGAAATCCCTGGCCTGGGTTCCCCAGGTCCCGGAAAACCGGTTTAAGGAGTTTATGGCCGATGCGCGACGCAGCTTTCCCAAATTCTCGATACGCGAATTGGATGGCCCCGGGTTCGTGGAACACGCAGATCATTACCCGGTGTTGTATGTGCAGCCCTATAGCGAGAACCGATCACTGCTGGGACTTGACCTGATATCCGATGCACACATCATGGCGCTTTTTCGTGACGCCCTGACCAGTCATCAGCAGCAGATCTCGGTCAAACCCATGGGTCGCGGTTCGCTGCCTTCCGAGATATCGGTTGCTATACCGGTCTACTACAACGAAGAGGAGGATATCGAAAACAGTACAGCTGAGGAATTTCGCGGATTTGCCCTGGGTTTGTTCGATCTGGGTGCGATCATCGAGCATGCCCTTTCGACCCTGAGTCCGGGTTCGGTTCACCTGCATTTTTTTCTCGGCAATCAGCGCACGCCCGAGTCCCGACTCTACACCCACGTTTCCCGGGTACACAAAGACCCCGACCAAACCCAGCTGGTGTATCGACCTTCAAACCTCGAGTACACGGAGGTTATCCACATCGGCAATGAGGACTGGCAGGTTGTCTGCCAACCGGCCAGTAACCGTTTCGAGGCCGAATTCCGTAACAGTTGGATCATCTTCTCAGGAGGCGTTGCCTTCACCCTGCTGCTCACCATCTACGCAGCCAGCCTGGTGGAGCGAGCCCGTCAGGTACGCCTCGAAGTTGCGGAACGGACCGCGCAGCTCAGAGAGACGGTGGCGGAGCTCAATCAGGAGGTCACTGATCGCAAGGCTGCTGAGACCGAACTCAATCAGCTCAACGAAACCCTGGAACAGCATATTGCCAGTCGCACCGCCGAGGCAGAGCGCCGCGCGGAGTACCTGGAGCAGTTCGCCTATGTCACCTCCCACGACCTCAAGGCCCCGCTGCGCGCGGTGAGCAATCTGGCCGAGTGGATCGAGGAAGATCTGGAGGACCGGATCGATATCAGTTCCAAGGAGCAATTGGCCCTGCTGCGTGACCGGGTACGGCGCATGCACGAGCTGATCGAAGGCCTGCTCGAATATTCACGGGTGGGCAAGACCGGAGATACCGAGAGCCTGGTCGATAGCCGGGAATTGATCGAGGAGATCATCGATTCCCTGTCCCCTCCCGATGGATTCACCGTGGAGATCGGGGACTCGATGCCTGTACTGCTGGCCGACCGGCTGCAGCTGGGACAGGTGTTTTCCAATCTCATCAGTAATGCCCTCAAATACCATGGCGGAAAGACAGGGCATGTTCGAATTGCGGGTGTCACATTGGATGAGCACTATCAGTTCAGTGTGTGTGACGACGGACAGGGGATCGATCCTCAGTATCATGATAAGGTATTCATGATGTTCCAAACCCTGGAATCCCGGGATTTTGGCAACAGCACCGGTATCGGGTTGGCTCTGGTCAAGAAAATCGTGGTAGAACATGGCGGCGAGATCCGACTCGAGTCGGACATTGGCGAGGGGGCCTGTTTTACCTTTACCTGGCCCCGAAAGGGAAATCAGGAGCGAATCACATCATCCCCTCCAACTGAGTAGCGAAATGTTGAAGAGTGACGAAAACATCCTTCTGATCGAAGACGACCGGGTCGACATCATGACCGTGCAGCGGGCCCTGGAGAAGAACGAGATTCGCAATCCGCTGCATGTGGCGAGAACCGGAATCGAAGCCCTGCAACTGTTGCGGGGTGAGGGAGGCTTGGACAGGATCACCCCGGCGCTGATTCTGCTGGATCTGAATCTGCCGAAGATGAGTGGCATCGAGTTTCTCCACCAGGTACGCAATGACCCCGCGTTGAAGGATCTGCGTATCATCGTGCTCACCTCGTCCAACGAACCCAAGGACCGGGACGCGGCGTTCGCATACGATGTGGACGACTACATCGTAAAGCCCCACTCCTTCGGGGAATTTTCCCGGGCGATCGCCACTGTGCTCGCACTATGGGACTGAGTTTTTGCGATTGTTTTATACTCAGCAGGGTACGCAGAATGACCGCGTCGTCATGTCGGTTCACCCATGACCTCCCGTTAGCCAGAGAGACCACTCACCGGATACACGTTACTTATCGCTCAACAATCGGTATCACAAGGCAGTGACGGCAGAATGAGCCACACCATCATGCTGGTGGACAACTCCACCACCACCCGCGAGGCATTGACCCGCCGCCTGCTCCAGGCCATGCCGGAAGTCCGGGTCACCCGCTGTTCCAGCGCCGCGGAGGCCCTCGATCTGATGCAGCAGGAGCGCTACTCGCTGATCACCACGGCCCTGCTGCTGCCGGATATGGACGGACTCGACCTGTGCCGTAAGATTCGCGCCAGCCAGCGGCATCGCTATGCACCGGTCATCGTGGTCTCTTCGGACGCCGATCAGCGTCTGCTCCACGAAGGTTTCAATGCCGGAGTCACCGACTATTTCGACAAAGCCCTGGGCTTCATGGCTTTTGGTCAGTTCATCAAGTCATTCCTGGAGCGCAACCCGGTATTGCGCGGCCGCATCCTGTACCTGGAGGACAGCCGCACCGCTGCCATGGCGACCCGCAAAATGCTGGAACAGCATGGCATGGAAGTGGTCCACGTCAGTTCGGTGGAAGAGGCCCAATCCCTGCTCGAACAGGCCCGTAGCGGTAGCGCCGAGCCCTTCGACCTGGTCATCACCGATTTTCATCTGCACGGACGACGCACCGGGGGTGACCTGCTGTTCTTCCTGCGTGTCAACCTGCACTACTCCCAGCAGGAGCTTCCGGTACTGGTTGCCACCGGCAACGAAGAGACCCATACCCAGGTAGAGGTGTTCCATGCAGGCGCCAATGATTTTGTCATCAAACCCCTGGTGGAGGAGATTGTGATGGCCCGGGTGCGCGCCCTGCTGCTGGTCAAGTACCAGTATGACGCGCTGCACCGGCAAACCCTCGAGATGGCGCGCATTGCAACCACCGATGCCCTCACCGGAACCCGCAACCGGCGCTACCTGCTCGAGGAAGGCAAGAACTTCCTCACCGCACAGAGCCATGGCTGGGTCATGATCATCGACCTGGATCATTTCAAACGGATCAATGATACCCAGGGTCACCTCACCGGGGACCAGGTGCTGATGGCGGTGGGCGCTCAGCTCAACCAGAGTTTCAGCGACGGACTGGCGGTACGCTTCGGTGGCGAAGAGTTCGTCGTGATTGCCCATGGGGAGGAGATCCCTGAGCGCACCGAGACCCTGCGCCAGGCGATTCAACGCCTCAACCCCGCAGGCATCCAGGTCACCATCAGTATCGGGCTTGCCGCAGCATATGAACATCCCGGAAAGGATCTCAACACCTTGATCGGTTATGCGGACAAAGCCTTGTATGTCGCCAAGGAGGCGGGACGCAACCGCACCGCTCTGTTTCAGGAATCGGGAGAGACCCGGGTGCTCACCCAGGACGACGCCTGATCGATACAAAAATTGATCAGTCGAATCTCTCGTTCCCACGCTCTGCGTGGGAATGCAGACCCGGGCTTGAACATGCCTAAAAGGTTTGAATGCCGCGTGACATCGATAGGCGTTCCCACGCAGAGCGTGGGAACGAGGAAATCCGGCCATATTGCGCCATCCACAATTCACTCAAGATGATGACTTTACAATCCGTCCGGCGATCAAAACCCCGACAGCACTCGACACCGCTCCATAGAACATGCCAAACAGCAATGCCACAGGCCACAGAGACGCGCCTGCCTCCTGTGTGGAAAAGACGAATTCATCGATCAGCACGAATGCCGGAACGACGACAGTGCCCATAAGCCACGCATACCAGGGACCTGTTTTATAGAGTCTGGCAATGAACCCCATCAATCCGGCAAGAATGACTGCAATAACGGCCCACATGGATTGATACCTGATATCACGGGTCTGCGTGAACCTGGACCCACTGAGAAAGATGAAGAAACCACCGTCCACACCCGCTTCATCTGAGCAGGCGTTGACGCGTTATGTATGAAATCCGTCAGGGCGATTTGACACAACGCATCTCGGGTGCCTGATAACCCCAGGTGATCCTGGCCTCACCCTGATGTTCCCAGAACATTTCATTACCTCCCTGATACTTGCTGCCACTGGCGCTGGGCTGGATGAACATGAGCGAGACACGATCGCCACGTTCGGCAATTAACGTGGGAGGTTCTGTATTGAAAAAAGTGACGATCACTTCATTCGCCGGGTTGCCTTCGCAGATAAACTGAACCGGTCCGGTAAAGTCGACAAGGCGATACTGGGCCTGTAATTCCACGATACGGCGCTCATACTCGTGCTTGACACAGCTGCGCTGATCGGTGGACTTCCAACAATCGTTGCGGCCCTTGATCCAACCCCTCTGTTCGGCTCTGAGCATGGGCGGATGCTGGTTCACCGCTTTCGTAACGGCCGCCTTGTAAACGCCCGCGAGTGTTCGGTCCAGTGCCGACAATTCCGGGTCCGCGCAGATCATCGCTTCCGTACTTCCGGCTTCCGCCTTGTCGCAGGAAAAAGATGGACCTTCATGGGTGTCCCCTGCTCCACTACTCAAACCAACCGCTGACCCGGTAACACTCTTCTTAGCGATGAGCGTGTCCACATAGCGACACCATTCGTCGCTGTTCCTCGGCGGGATGTCCGCCTGGCCCCGGATACCCAACTTGTACTCTATGACCGATTTCCATTCCTCTGAACCGAGGTCGGGACCATGTCCCTGTCCATCGCCGCTGACGAGGCGTGACTCTGTCGCGCGGTACCAGGCATCGGAACAGCTGACACCTGCTGCGGATTCAGAATCGATCACATTCTCAGCAGACGCATAAGACGAAAAGACGGCAAGGGTCAGTACCCGCCAGGGTCTTGGTACATATGAAAGGGTTGAATACATGAATATCACGGCTCCTTCGGTCCCACGTTGCATGCGGGAGGTGTGCAGAATACTGAGAATATTACCTAAAACCGCCAGCACTGATTCATTTCACAGGCTAAGGAAATGGCCAATATTGATCATCCCAGCGAATCCAGGCTCACCGAGAAATCGATACATTTATCGTGATCTTGATCCGAATACCCCTTCCTGGCCTGCGCTCTCATCTGCAGAAGAGGATATAGGGATCGGATAAAAGTAGGTCGGGTTAGCGCAGCGTAACCCGACCTACCCAGTGAGTTGAAGGGAGCAGATTTAATCAGCAATAGGCGAAAAAAAAGGCCTAGCAGCAATGCTAAGCCTTTCTTATGAATGGTGGGTCGTGCAGGGATCGAACCTGCGACCACCTGATTAAAAGTCAGATGCTCTACCGACTGAGCTAACGACCCATTTTTTGGAACGCGCAATACTACCCTAGTTTACCCTTCGAGTGAAGTCCTTATGGTCATCCGGCTGTCACATAAAACCCGGCTATTCCATCAGGTCCACCACTTCACCCCGGGCACGCATCTCCTCGGCGCGAACCTGGATATAACGCTGGAAATTCGGCTGATCCCGATAGCTGCCGCTGAGTACATAATCGAGCGCGGAATTGACATGGAATGCCTTCAGATAGGCCTCTGAGCGAAACACCTCCTGACCCTGCGCATCGAAGAAAATCAGGCTCGGGGCGTACTGGATGCCCAGTTTGTCGGCCCATTGGGTGGCGCTCAGCGCCTCTCCCTGGGGCGTGGTCAGGGCCTCTGACGACCAGATATCGAGTATCGCGATATCAAAGCCCTGCAGGGACTTGCGCACTTCAGGACGGGTGAACGCCTTTTCGTGGAGTTCATCGCAGGGCGGGCACTGTTTGGTCTCCATCAGCACCAGCAGGGGCTTTCCGCTGTTGCGTTTTTGCGGACGCAGATCCAGGGGCTGAGCCAGGTAACCGGGCTCGCGATGCAGTTTGCCGCTTGCGGCGAGGGTCTGGTGCTGTTTCAGATAGTCACGGAACGAACCCTCCTGTTCGCCCCGGGACGACACATAATCCAGTGCCGCCATGAAACGATGCGGAGGATAGTAACCATTGACCCGCAATACCACCCGGCCCTGCTCATCGAGAAACAGCAGGGTTGGCGTGTAGCGCACCTTCAGGGTCTCGGCAATCGTCTTCTCAGTGGTCTCAGCGCCTTGCAGATCGGTTACCGTCCGATCCCCCCACATATTCAGTGCGATGATCTGAAAATGCTCCCGGGTACGATCGACAATCGTGCGGATGGCAAAATTCTCATTCAGCAGCTTGGCGCAATAGGGGCAGCCATCCTGGTAAAAATAGAGGATGACCCGTTTACCCTCTTCGGTTGCCTCGGAAACATCTTCCCGCAGATCCAGGAAGGAGGTTTTGAACCAACTCGGCTGATCATGAAAACCGGGATTGACCAGTCCGCTGGACAGGCCCTGAGTGGTATCCGCGCTCCAGGAAAAACCGGGTATCAAACACGCAAGGAGCAGCAAAACAAACCAGGTACCTCGCAGAGGGATGTAAGTTTGCATGGTCATTTCCCGGGGTAGTGAACGAAAGTTTTCAATCGGGCCAGGTCCGGTGTGATACCGATTGCCGGTACAGATTGATCGGTCCATGGCACTCAGTCTGATGCTAAATCGCGCGCTAATCAATCCAGGGCAGGATTTCAATGCGATCGGGATTCCCATAAGCAGCTGACTTGAGTGACATTTTTTTGTCTCTCAACCCATCGACCCCCGTCGACTGGCCACAAAAAGCGTGACGCAGTTTTGACACGGCACCGCATTAGATAATTTATATTGCTGTTTTTATTGATATTTATAATATTGGCATGTTTATCGCTATGTTTCTGGTAAGACAAAGACCGGAATGGGCAGCACCATGAACAGCACCTACAGTATCCACCAAGACCCCACCGCTCCGACCGTAGGTCAGGTACTCGGCCGCCTGCCCGATCTGGTCAACGATGACGGCACCCTGGGACTGATCATGGAACTCAGCGGAAAGCTGCAGACCACCCTGGAGGTGGATACCCTGATCGAACTGTTCGCCCAGGTCATTCAGGAACAGTTTCAGTACGACACCATCAGCTACCGCACCCTGGACAGCGAGACCTTTCAGCTGGGCGAACAAGCCGGCCGTAACAAGCTTGTCTACAATCTGAAAGTGCTGGACTCGGAACTGGGCACCGTGTTGATCACCCGTCAGAAGCGCTTTGACAAGGGCGAGATCGCGCAGATCGAAAACCTCCTCGCCGCCCTGCTCTACCCGCTGCGCAATGCCCTGCTCTACCGTGCCGCCCTGCGCTGCGCCTTTTTCGACTCCCTCACCGGGGTGAAAAACCGCACCGCCTTCGATTCGAACTTCCGCCGTGACATGGAGATCAACCGGCGTAATCTGACCGACCTGGCAATCATCGTTCTCGATATCGATTTCTTCAAACGCTTCAACGACCGCTACGGCCACGCCGTGGGCGATCTGGTACTCAGCCAGGTGGCGAAAACCGTGGAACAGACCATCCGCGGCAGTGACGCCCTCTACCGGGTTGGTGGTGAAGAGTTCGTGGTGGTTCTGAATGCGACCGATCTGAAGGGCGCCAAACTCCTGGCAGAGCGCATTCGCGAACGGGTCGCCGCACTCAACATCGAAGGGCTGAAGAGCGCAAAAGTCACCCTGAGCCTGGGGGTCAGCCTGATGAGTGAGGACGATCTTCCCCAGACCCTGTTCGAACGCGCCGATCAGGCCCTCTACCAAGCCAAGCGCAGCGGCCGTGATCAGGTGGTTGCCGCGTAGTCACATTGCTGCTCGAGCGGGCAGACCGAACATCGAGGGGTTTTCCGGCAGATCGTTTTCGCCTGATTCACGATCAGCGCATGATACTCCTGGTAGATGGCGGTATTCGCAGACATCCCCTGCTGCAACTGTCGACGCATGATTTCATAGCCCAGTCCGGCATCGAGCAACCCCAATCGGCCGAACAGGCGCCGGGTGTAGGCATCGATGACGAACACCGGGCGATGGAAGGCATACAGCAGGATATCATCGGCGGTCTCAGGACCGATCCCCTTTACTTCAAGAAGGCGCTCACGCAGCACCCCGTCATCCCACTGCTCGAGATCTGAATGAGCCTCTAGAAAGTGGCACAGCTGTCGTAGTCGCTGGGTCTTGAGATTGAAATAGCCGCAAGGACGAATGGCCTGGGCGAGCTGCTGCCGAGGCAGGCTGAGCAGCGCGGAGGGTGTGAGTTCAGTGATCTGCCTGAGACTCTCAAGCGCCCGCTCCACATTGGTCCAGGCGGTGTTCTGGGTCAGCACCGCGCCGATCATCACCTCGAAGGGGGTCTGTGCGGGCCACCAGTACTGCGGACCATGGTGCGCCAGCAGGATTTGGTAGACCTCCTCCAGGCGCGTGCCAAGACGCATCAGCGTTTGGGTTTACCGCTCGCACCCCCGCGACCCTTCCAGGGGGAATCCGCAGCCGCAGAGCTACGAGATTGGGTCGATTTGCCGCTCGGGCGGGATTTGGAGGATCCTCTACGCGATGGGGCCTCCTCGGTTTTGGCATAGCCGGCGCGCTTGGATGGTTTACCGGGGCGGGGCCCGCCCTCTGAGGATTTCGACCAATAGTCGGCCTCAGGATCTTTCGTCCGGCCTCTGCCTCTGTGCGAATCCTTTCCATGGGATCTGTGACTTTCCGGATCTTTCCCTCGCGGGTTGCGCTCCGCATTTTTCCCCCGGGGTCCACGCGGTGCTTCCTTACCCTGAGGTTTGCTGTCCGGTCCCTTTGTCCGGGGTCTGCCGGTAGAGGCTCTGGGTCCCCTGGGTTTGCTTGATTTGAGGCCCAGGGTCACCAGCAGTTCGTCCACCTCGGCATCGCTGAGGTAACGCCAGCGGCCGACCTTGAGGGCGCTTTCCAGGATCACGCTGCCATAGCGGACCCGCTTGAGCCGGTTTACCCGGGCGCCGACCGCCTCCCACATGCGTCTTACCTCACGCTGCCGACCCTCCATGATGACCACGTGAAACCAGCGGTTGATCCCCTCACCGCCCGACTCGACGATCTCCTCGAAACGGGCCGGACCGTCCTCAAGCTCCACCCCATGGGTCAGTTGGGTCAACTGCTCCTCGGTAACCTCACCCATCACGCGGACCGCATATTCGCGCTCCACCTGACGACTCGGATGCATCAGCTGATTGGCCAGTTCCCCGTCGGTGGTAAGTAACAGCAGCCCGCTGGAGTTGATGTCCAGACGGCCCACCGGTATCCAGCGACCGTGCTTGAGCTTGGGCAGACTCTGAAAAACCGTACGCCGGCCCTCGGGATCCCTGCGGGTGACCAGTTCACCTTCCGGCTTGTTGTACACCAGCACTTCACGCTCGGGCGCCTCGAGCATGCGTTTGGCGACCGGCTTGCCGTCCACCCGGATGGTATCGTTCAGCATGACCCGCTGACCCAGTTGCGCGGGCTGTCCATTGACCTCGACGCGGCCTTCAACGATCCAGCCCTCGATCTCCCGACGGGAGCCCATGCCGGCATTCGCCAGCACCTTTTGCAGGCGTTCGCCTTCCGCGGGATTAACGTGTTTCTTCATCGGGTTCCGGGTTCTCTGTGTAGTCCTCCTGAGCCGCCATCCATTGGGTGTCATCAGGTCGTTGTTCCTCGGAGTCCTGGTCATCATCGCTCAGGCTCTCGGCCTGGGATCCGGACTCCAGGACCTCGGTATCCTCATCCAGCCTCTCATCCTCTGACTCAGGATCGTGCTGTGGCGCATCGGCCGGGGTCTCACTGTCCGGTTGCGAGGCAGTGGATACCCCCTCTGCAACCTCGGCGCCCTCGGAGTCCTCGACCACATCAGGCGTCTCTCCGTCACGGGATTCGGGGGGGTCCTGGGGAGGTGGTTTATCCGGGTCGAGCAGTTCCAGCTCCCGGTTGATGGAATCAAGATCCCGGATCTCCGCCAGGGTCGGCAGCTCATTCAGGCTCTTCAGGTTGAAGTAATCAAGAAATTCCTTGGTGGTGGCGTACAGCGCCGGCTTTCCGGGCACATCACGATGACCGACCACCCGCACCCACTCCCGTTCAGTGAGGGTCTTGATGATGTTGGTGCTGACCGCAACCCCCCGGATATCCTCGATCTCGCCCCGGGTAATGGGTTGCCGGTAGGCGATCAGGGCGAGGGTCTCAAGCAAGGCCCGGGAATATTTGGGGGGACGCTCCACCCACAGCTTGGAGATCCAGGGAGAGAGTTCCGTGCGCACCTGGATGCGAAAGCCGCTGGCGACCTCAACCACCTCGATGCCGCGTCCCTCATAGTCCTCGCCCAGTGTGGTCAACACGTCCCGCAGATCCTTTTTCTCCGGCATTTCCTGTTCGCTGAACAGGCCCTGCAACTGGTCCAGGCTCACCGGCCGGCCGGCCGCCAGCAGGGCGCCTTCCACAATCTGCTTCAGTTTGTGCGCATCATAGGACATATCAGGATACTTTCGCTTTGACGTGTATGGGGGCGAAGGCCTCTGCCTGGACCAGTTCGAGCAACGACCCCTTGATCAGTTCGAGTACCGCCAGAAAGGTCACCACCACGCCCAGACGACCCTCGCTGATGTCGAACAGCTCGGTGAAACTGACAAAATTCCGCCCACTCACCCGCTCCAGCACATGAGACATCTTCTCCCGCACCGAGAGAGGTTCCTTCTCCACCCGGTGACTGGTGAACATGTCGGCCCGGTGCAGCACATCGGACAGGGCCAGCATGATCTCCCGCAGGGAGACATCCGGATCCACCGCTTCGACATGGCGTTCCACCAGTTCCGCGGATGCCTGGAAGGTGTCCCGGGTCATGTGCTCGAGTTCATCCAGATCCTCGGCGGCCTGCTTGTAGCGTTCGTACTCCTGCAGACGCCGGATCAGCTCAGCCCGGGGATCCTCCTCGTGCTCGTCACCGTCGCTTACCGGTCTTGGCAACAGCATGCGTGATTTGATCTCCGCCAGCATGGCCGCCATGACCAGATACTCCGCCGCCAGTTCCAGACGCAACTCGTTCATCATCTCGATGTAGCTGACGTACTGATCGGTGATCTTGGCGATCGGAATATCCAGGATATCCAGGTTCTGGCGGCGAATCAGGTAGAGCAACAGGTCCAGGGGTCCCTCGAAGGCATCGAGAAACACCTCCAGGGCATCCGGGGGAATGTAAAGATCGGTCGGGGGGGTCAGCCAGGGTTCGCCCTGGACCACGGCAAACGGCATCTCCTCCTGCTCCGGGTGGTGATGGGGATGCGTTTCAGTGGGTTCCATATTTATAGATCTTCGGGCTCGTTTTCTGTGTTATCCGCTTAACCGGCCCCTGCGACGGACCGGCGTACTACCTTATACCAAGCGGGATTTACTTCGCCAGTCCCTGTAAGGACATCGCCTGACGCACCTCACGCATGGTTTCCTGCGCCACCGTGCGGGCCCGTTCCGCGCCTTCCTGAATGATGGCCTGAACCCGTTCCGGCTGGGCTTCGAACTCGGCGGCCCGGGCCTGCATCGGCTTGAGCTCCGCCATCACTGCTTCGATCACCGGCGCCTTGCAGTCGAGACAGCCGATCCCGGCGCTGCGACAGCCCTCCTGAACCCATTCCCGGGTGGTCTCGTTGGAGTAGACCTGATGGAACTGCCACACCGGGCAGCGCTGCGGATCACCGGGATCGGTGCGCCGCACCCGGTTGGTGTCGGTGGGCATGCGCTTGAGCTTCTGTTCCACGTCTTCGGGTTTTTCACGCAGCGACAGGGTATTCGCGTAGGACTTGGACATCTTCTGACCGTCCAGCCCGGGCATCTTGGAGGCCTGGGTCAGCAGGGGCTGAGGCTCGGTAAGAATGATCCGTCCGCTCCCCTCCAGATAGCCTAGGAGGCGCTCCCGCTCCTCCACGCTGATGTTCTGTTGGGCGGCAAGCAGGGCCTGGCCGGTGCTCAGGGCCTCAGCGTCGCCCTGCTCCTGATAGGCGCGCTTGAACTGGGTGAACTGCTTGGCGGCCTTCTTGCCCATCTTTTTGCAGGCCTCTTCGGCGCGGGTCTCGAAATCGGGTTCCCGGCCGTAGAGGTGGTTGAAGCGCCGGGCCACTTCCCGGGTCAGCTCCACATGCGCCACCTGGTCCTCCCCCACCGGCACATGAGCGGCGCGGTAGATAAGGATGTCCGCGGACTGCAGCAGCGGATAGCCGAGGAAACCGTAGGTGGCCAGGTCCTTCTCCTTGAGCTTTTCCTGCTGGTCCTTGTAGCTGGGCACCCGCTCCAGCCATCCCAGGGGGGTGATCATGGAGAGCAGCAGATGCAGTTCCGCGTGTTCCGGCACCTGGGACTGGACGAACAGGGTCGCCTTGTCACTGTCGACTCCGGCCGCCAGCCAGTCTATGACCATGTCACGGATACTCTCCGGAATTCCCCGGGGATCGTCATAGTGGGTGGTCAGGGCATGCCAGTCGGCGACAAAGAAGTAGCAGTCATGATGGTGCTGCAACTCAACCCAGTTCTTCAGAACCCCGTGATAGTGCCCCAGATGGAGTTGACCGGTGGGTCGCATGCCGGAGAGCACCCGGCTGGATTCGGAAGATGAATTCAAAACTAACTCCTTGCGGGACTGAGTATCACGGGAATCAACTGGGTCACGACATCACTGGCGGGCAGCAGCTTGATGGTCAGGCCCACCACGGGCCAGAGGATCACCCCCAGCACACCGGTTATCAGCAGAACCAGCACGATCACCATGCCGAAGGACTCCAGCCGGGAGTAGATCTGCGCCGGCTTGGGGGGCAGCAGTGAATAGATCACCCGTCCCCCGTCCAGGGGCAGAATCGGCATCAGGTTCAGGGCCATCAGCACCGCGTTGATCAGCACCCCGGCCACGCCCATGAACACCAGGGGCTCACCCAGCCAGTGGAAACCCTCCAGGCTCATGCCGCCCACGTAGATCATGATCGCCCAGATCAGGGCCATCAGCAGGTTGGCGCCCGGACCCGCCAGCGCCACCAACCCCATATCGCGCTTGGGATTGTTCAGGTTGCGGTAGTTCACCGGCACCGGTTTGGCCCAGCCGAACATGAACCCGGTGAGCAGGTAGGCGCCGAGGGGCACCAGGATGGTGCCGATCGGGTCGATGTGCTTGAGGGGATTGAGGGTCACGCGCCCCAGCATCTCGGCGGTCCGGTCTCCCAAGCGTTTTGCCATCCAGCCATGGGCGGCTTCGTGAACGGTGATGGCGAAGATCATCGGCAGGATGAAAATCGCCAGTTTCTGCATCAAAGTGAGACCTATCATCGGCGGATTATACCTCGAACAGGGCAGCGTCGCCCTTTCCTTCACGAACCACTTGCGGCACCTCATCGGTCATCACCACCACCGTGGTGGGTTCGAATCCGCAGTAACCGCCGTCAATGATCAGATCCACATGATGGTCCAAAAGATCCCGCATTTCGTAAGGATCGGTCAGGGGCATCTCTTCACCCGGCAGGATCAGGGTGGTGCTCATGATGGGTTCGCCGAGTTCCTGCAGCAGGGCCCGCACGATGTTGTTGTCCGGCACCCGGATGCCGATGGTCTTGCGTTTGGCGTGCATCAGGCGCCTGGGAACCTGCTTGGTTGCCTTGTGGATGAAGGTAAACGGACCCGGGGTCAGGTTCTTCAGCAAGCGGTAATCCCGATTGTCGATCTTGGCGTAGTTGGAGATTTCCGTCAGGTCACGACAGACCAGGGTGAAGTTATGACTGTCGTCGAGTTTGCGGATCCGCCGGATGCGCTCCATCGCCCCCTTATCCCCGATATGACAACCCAGGGCATAGCTCGAATCGGTGGGATAGATCACCACGCCCCCATTGCGGATGATCTCGACCGACTGCTGGATGAGACGGGGTTGCGGATTATCCGGATGAATTTGCAGAAACAACGCCATGACGAACAGCTCGATGAAAGGTAAGGGTTCAGCCCAGTTGCGAGCGCAACAGCCCGACGCCGGGGGTCGGCCAGTTCTGCCAGACCGGTCGGCATTGATCGGGGAGACTTGGCAGGCAGCCCAGCTCGATCCAGGGATTATCGGGTGTATGAAAATCGGATCCCGCCGAAGCAAGCAGGCCAAAGTCCCGGGCATGCCGGGCCATGTTGAAGTAATCGTCCCGGCTGTGGCTGCCGGATACCACCTCGATGGCGTCGCCTTTCAGCGCCACGAACTCCTTGAACAGGCGCCGCAGCTTGGTCCGGGTCATGTTATACCGGGCGGGATGGGCGATCACAGCCTGGCCACCGGCATCATGGATCCAGCCCACTGCCTGCTCGAGGGGCGCCCAGTTACCCGGCACATGCCCGGGTCGTCCCTTGATCAGGTAGCGTTTGAACACAGCGCGTTCATCCGCGGCCACCCCATGCTTCACCAGAAACCGGGCAAAGTGGGTTCGGCTCACCAGGTTGCCCTCGGCGAAGGCACAGGCCCCCTCGAAAGCCCCGGGAATCCCGGATTGCTCGAGGCGGCGTCCGATCTCCACCGCCCGCCAGTCGCGGAAAGCGCGCAGTCCCGCAAGGCCCTCCTGCAGCCGGGTATTCTCGGGGTCCACGTTCAGTCCCACCACATGGACCGTGTAGCCTTCCCAGCTGACCGAGACCTCCACACCGGGCACCAGGGTGAGGCCGCACTGCCGGGCAGTCGCCGCAGCCTCCGCGACACCCGCGGTGGTGTCGTGGTCGGTGAGTGCCAGCACGTGCACACCCGCGTCCGCGGCGCGCAGCACCAGTTCGCGGGGTTTCAGGGTACCGTCGGAGGCGGTGGAATGGCTGTGCAGGTCGTAGAGGGTCATAACGGGGCGAGATTGTACCCATTGTCCCTGTGAACTGACAGCAAAAACACCAAATCCGCAGCGCCGCCACCGAGCCGTCAATCGGCCGGGATGTGACAAACACCCACAGACGAACCCTTCCCGGCCTGTTACAATCCGCCAATTTCCTTCGCCAAAACGGCCATGGGAACATTACCCACCGGTTTGAATCAGACAGGCTATGAAATTTCTCGCAGACTTCTTCCCCGTCATCCTGTTTTTTGTTGCCTACAAAATCTACGGAATCTACATCGCCACCGGTGTCGCCATTGCAGCATCGATGATCCAGGTCGGCTATGCCTGGTTGCGCAAGGGACATGTGGAGAAGATGCACTGGATCACCCTGGGCATCCTGGTGGTGTTTGGCGGACTGACCATCCTGCTGCAGGACCGCACCTTCATCATGTGGAAACCCTCGGTGATCAACTGGCTGTTCGGGCTGGTGTTCCTCGCCAGTCAGTGGATCGGCCAGAAGCCCCTGGTACAGCGTATGATGGAGCACACCATCGAGGTGCCCCCTCCGGTATGGCGCCGCCTCAACCTGTTCTGGGGCCTGTTCTTCGTCATGTTGGGGTTTCTCAACCTTTATGTAGCCTCCGATTTCTTCACTGCGGAGCACCAGCTGGTGGCTTTCACCGGGATTGAGCAGATCGACTTCGATAACTGCCCGGATCAGTTTCAGGGTAAGGCGCTGGAGATGTGCGATACTGCCCACACCCTGGAATCTCACTGGGTGAATTTCAAACTCTTCGGCATGATGGGCCTGACCCTGGTGTTCATCGTGCTGCAAGCCTTTTACCTGGCCCGCCACATTCGCGAGCCGGAACTGAAAACCGAGGAAAACTGAGTGTTCTATGCCATCATTGCGGAAGACCGGGACGACAGTCTGGAACAGCGTTTAAAGGTCCGTCCCGACCACCTGAAACGGGTCCAGGCCCTGCAGGACGAGGGGCGCCTGCTGCTGGCCGGTCCTCACCCGGCCATCGACGCCGAGGACCCGGGCCCGGCCGGATTTTCCGGCAGCCTCATCGTGGCGGAATTCGACAGTCTGGAAAGCGCCAAGCAGTGGGCGGACAGTGACCCCTACACCCAGACCGGGGTGTATGCCCGGGTCACGGTCAAACCCTTCAAGAAAGTCCTGCCCGCTTAGTTTGGCCAGGCACCATCAAAACCCAGTCATTCAACTAAGGACCAACGATGAAAAACAAGATCATTCTGGCTGCCCTTTGCACGGTAGGGCTCATCTCCGGTTGCAACCAGGCGGCTGAAAATCCGGCCTCCAAGGGCGCCGATAGCGCACGCTCAGCGACCCTGCCCGCTTCGAGCGAACAGACCGGCACCGCCGAGATGGATGCCAACACCCTGTTAACCGTCAACGGTCAGCCGGTGACCCGTGCGATGTATGCGCTCTACTTCCAGGACCGGATGCGCGGCGTGCCCGATGCCAAGGCCTCACCGGAAATGCAGATGGGTGTGCTCAATGAACTGGCGAACATCCTGATCGTATCCCAGGACGCTGAAAAATCCGGATACATGGATCATGAGGAGATCGCCGCTTCCATGGCCCTGCTCAAGGCTAAACTGCTCACCCAGGCCCTGGTCCAGGAGTACGCCAGCAAGAACAAGCCTAGCGAGGAGCAGATTCAGAAAGTCTACGATGATGAGTATGCGAACCTGACCAGTACCGAGTACAAGGCCCGACACATCCTGGTCAAGGAAGAAGACGAGGCGAAGGCCCTGATCGCTGATCTGGACAAGGGTGCCGACTTTGCGGAACTGGCCAAGGAACACTCCACCGGCCCGACCAACGTCAAGGGGGGCGATCTGGGCTGGATCGATCCGGATCAGATGGTGGAACCCTTTGCCGAGGCACTGAAAGCCATGGAAAAAGGCAAATACTCCTCAGCCCCGGTGCAGACCCAGTTCGGCTGGCATGTCATCCTGCTGGAAGACAGCCGCACCAATCCGGCACCGACCCTGGATAAGGTACACAGCGAGATCGAAACCAAGTTGCAGCAGAAGGCCCTGACGGAATACATGCAGGGTCTGCGGGACAAGAGCAAACTGGTGTTCAACGAAAACAACGGTAAACCGGCCGAACAGACCGATGCCGGCGCACCGGCTGATGCCGCTGACACGGCCGCTCCCACGGAAACCGCCAGCGACAGCGCAGCAGCCGAAACCACCCAGGAAGCCGCAGGGGAGCCGGCTCCCGCCAGTGAAGGCGACAAGAACCAGTAAGGCACCGAGCCCTGATCCGGAGCCGGCAACGCCGGCTTTGGATCAGTCGGATTCGGAAACTGATATCAGATACCTTCAGACCGCAAGGGCACTTACTTAAGGGAAATATAACCGCGAGTACACGCCAGTCACCGCAAATTTGCGCAACTTAACTCAGTAAGCTGACCAAAATTGCATCCATTCACGGTGTTTGGCGTTAATTTGTGTTTAATTTCTTTCCTGAGTACCCATGATTCTCAGCCATAGAATCCGCCGCCAGAAGCGGTTTTCTATCATCCCGCAGTGCTTTGCATTCTGCCGGATCCCGGGTTCCACTTCGTTTCACCCGGGCTACATTGCTCGCTCCACTTGAGATTCCCGTTTATTCCGATCAATGTAGCCCGGGAGCAGCGAAGCGGAACCCGGGAACAACCCTCCGGGGCCGGCTTTTAGCGCAGCGAATTCCACCCCGCCGATTTTTCTGAGCATCGCAGCGGCACCAGCAGAGGCGGGACAGTCGGGCGTCGTTTGTTTTGTTTACTCTCGTACCCAGGCGCCGCTTGGGAATGCAGACCCGGGCTTGCATATGCCAAACAGGTTTGGGCAATACAGCATGATATCGACAGGCGTTCCCACGCGGAGCGTGGGAACGCGATACAGTTTCTAACCTTCCATCTGCATGGCTGAGCATGGTGGGTAATCAGGTTGTCTTTTGCAGGATCCCCCTGGACCCGTTTGCGACCACGCAAAGACCTGAAGTAAGCGCCATTGCCCTCTGACTGCCTCAAAGGCGACGGCAAGTGACTTTCCGGACCTGCCGGAACCTCGTGACTATAGGTTCGAGAGAGGAAGAACCGACGACCGAATGCCGCCGGACAATCGGATTCAGTCGCCGCTCTCCGGCTTTTTCACCTTGCCAATCGAAGTAATGGGCACCACTTTGGTCTTGGGTGGCTCATCTACGAAGTAGGGGCGTTCTTCGGCCGTGCGGCCCGTCTGATCCGCAAGTTCCTTTTCCCGCGCGGTAATCAGGCCCAGGCAGCTACGAATATCCTGGATGGTCTGATCCGAGAGAGGATGTTTGAGGCTCTTGTGTTCCGGGGTAACCTCGCGCACGATGCTGGTCAGCACCTTGCGCATCACCATCATGATTTCCCGTTCTTTTGCAATTTCGTCATTCATGGCGGGATGCTATCACGGGGCCGTCAGGGTTAAAACCGCTTGTTTATCCAGTGTTACCGCACTCGCGGATCAACACACCGGGGATACCCGTTCATTCGAAAGCCGGTTCATAACCGCGTAACTCAAGCTGCGATCCCGTATCCGGGATAGCGTTATTTTCCGCCAATGAATCTGTGCTTTGAGAATCCAAGCAGACCCATCAAACCCGAACCGAACAGCCAGAATGCCGCTGGCAGGGGCACGGAAGTCAACGGATCTCCATTGGCCTGGGTAATTCCACCACTGATACCGGTGATCCTGAGGCTGTCGTTGAAACTGGATAGGAAATCGAGCACCTCGCCGTCGGTGAAAGACAGGTTCCCATTGCTCAAGCCTGTTTGACTACTGAAATCGAGGATGATTTCAAAGGTACTGCCGATGTCCTGTTCCGTGAACAGGTAGTCGAAGGTAGTGGTCTCGGACACCGACTGGGAGCCAACCGAGTCAATTTCGTGATACCAGGATGCATCGGCATTGACACCCAAAGTCCAGTCATTGATGTTCGCCGCTGCGTACTGGTAGTACTGGTTATCGAAAGCGCTCGTACCCTCAACCTGGAGGAGTCCATCCCAGCTGAAACTGATCGATGCAGCGCCCGCAGCAGTAACGACAAACTCTTTACTGATATCGGAAAAGATATAGGACCAGCCCTGGTGTGAGGAATCCCAGCTGGCGCTGAGGGCGCCCCCCAGACTCCACCAGCCCGCCTGGGCCTGCAGGTCCCTGCCGGTTCCTGACCAGCTCACCGCGACCGGGGCGGAGTCACTGTAGTCATAGACCTCCCCGTATTCCGGCGGCCCGGTGTAGATCAGGGACTCCATGTAGCTGACCGCCCCTGCCGGTCCGCACCCCATGAGCGCGCCTGCCAATACCGTGGCTCGAAGCATCTTATCCATTGCCTTCTCCCTTGAAGATCCTGAAATCCGTGGAGAGAGGTATATCAAAGCCTTACATCGGCGGCAAGAATCTCACCGACCCCGATGTCTGGCCAGGATGGGTGACGCACCGTGCCGGATCTATCGCTCATCCTCGAACCACCTATGCAGGATGACGCCATGTCACCTCACTGTCACTTGATCGTTACCTGCCAATGCCTCTATAAAGGGGCTCGATTTCCTTACACTCCGCAACCATCAGGACTCACGCCATTGGAACAGGGTTTACGCAATTACCTGGTCGTCACCGGCGGTTACTGGGCCTTCACCGTCACCGACGGCGCCATCCGCATGCTGGTGGTGCTGTACTTTCACCTGCTGGGCTACTCGCCTTTTGAAGTGGCGATGCTGTTCCTGTTCTACGAGTTTTTCGGCATCGTCACCAATCTGGTGGGTGGCTGGCTGGGAGCACGGATCGGCCTCAATCTGACCATGCAGATCGGCATGGGGCTGCAGGTATTGGCCCTGCTTATGCTGACCGTCCCGGAAAGCTGGCTGTCGGTGGCCTATGTGATGAGTGCCCAGGCCCTTTCCGGTATCGCCAAGGACCTGAACAAAATGTCCGCCAAGGCCTCGGTGAAGACCCTGGCCAGAGACCAGGGCTCCTCGAAACTCTTCAAGTGGGTCGCGATACTGACCGGCTCGAAGAATGCCCTGAAAGGGGCCGGGTTCTTTGCCGGCGCAGCTCTGCTTGAGACCCTGGGGTTTCGTGGCGCCCTGGGGGTGCTGGCATCCCTGTTGGTGCTGGTGTTGCTGGCGAGTCTGGTGCTGTTACCCTCCGGGGTCGGCAAGATGGCCTCAAAGCCCAAATTCACCCAGGTGTTTTCCCGGGTCGGCGCGATCAACTGGCTGTCCGCTGCACGCTTCTTTCTGTTTGGCTCACGGGACGTCTGGTTCGTCGTGGCGTTGCCGGTGTTCCTGTATGAAGTGGTGGGATGGTCCTTCACCGGAGTGGGCAGTTTTCTCGCCCTCTGGGTGATCGGCTACGGCGTGGTGCAGGCGTCCGCCCCCGGTCTGCTGCGCCCGCAACGGGATGGCAAGGGGCCGGGTGGCGCCAGCGCGCGGGGCTGGGCCTTCCTGCTGGCGCTGTTCCCCGCCGGGATTGCCCTGGCCATGCAGTCGGACTGGCCGGTGACCTGGATCCTGGTTGCGGGTCTGGTGCTCTACGGCGTGGTGTTCGCCATTAACTCGGCCCTGCACTCCTACCTGATTCTCGCCTACTCCGGGCATGACCGGGTGGCGATGAATGTGGGCTTCTACTACATGGCCAATGCGGGCGGGCGACTGGCGGGTACAGTACTGTCCGGCTGGGTCTACCAGACCCAGGGGCTGACGGGGTGTCTGTGGGTCTCCTGCGGGTTCATCCTGGTAGCCGCCCTGCTCTCTTTCAGGCTGCCGGAAGTGGATGACAATCCAGAGCCTCATCCCGGTACGAGTCATGATCGATTGGCATGATCAGCCATGCTGGAGTTGATTCGGGAATTGGGCCGTGGTTTGAACAGTATTGAGTTGTTAGTGATGAGTTTTGTGTTGTTGTGTTCGCTGCGTTCACGGATTCCATACCTACCTCTCCCTGGCCCTCTCCCGCAAGGTAAGAGGGAAAGAACGACTCGAGTGCGTCGCACACCTCTTGCCGGGTCGTGGAACCAACCTGTCTTCTCGATCCATTCTTGATCCATGCGTCCCCTCTTCCCTTGCCGCGAGGGGAGAGGGGGATTGCTTGGCTGGGTTTGTTGAGTACCTGACTGCTTCGGATTCTGATGGATCCCGGGTTTCACTTTGTTTCACCCGGGCTACGGGGTGATGTTCGCTCCTCTTGAGATTCCCGTGTGGCCGTAGTCCGGGTGCAGCGAAGCGGAACCCGGGAACAACCCCCCGAAACTCCAGGGCGAGCTGTTTGAGCGTAGCGAGTTCCAACCCCGCCGGTTTTTGTGAGCATCGCAGCGGTCCCCGCTGGGGCGGGACAGTCGGGCGCCCTTTCTTTCTCTCTCGTTCCCATGCTCTGCGTGGGAACGTCAATCGATATCGCACGGCATTGCCCGAACTTGTCAGGCATATGCAAGCCGGGTCTGCATTCCCACGCAGAGCATGGGAACGAGGAAAATCAGGTTTCAGGAAAATCCAGTATCGTGTCGTCAGAGTAGAATTTCATCAGCCTGCTGGTGTAGCGTCCTGTACAAGTGTAGTGTCTCATATAGATTACTGAAATCAGCGATCGATATGAGACACTACACTAGCTGGCCAGCTCGTACTCGAACTCATAGTAGTGCCCTCCATCATCGATGTTAATGGACATGGTGCCTGCCAAACCCGCCAGTTCATCTGACCCTGAATCAGGCACGACTTCAAGAATGAGACGGTCCTTGCCTTGATTCATGGTGCCAAAATGCTGCAACACAAAACCACCTCTTTTGCCTGACAAACTGCCGGTCACTTGCTCGATTGCAACATAACCCGCAGAACCCTGGATCGACGTCATCGCACTCAACATTTCACCGCTGCTCGTCGCTTCAAGCTCACCATGAAAGGATTTCTCGATAGACATTCTTGCGAAATTCACACCATTTCCGCCTTTGATGTAACCGTCGAGGGGATTCAGCGTTACTTCAAACTTGCCTGATACTTTCATTCTTCCTCCGTTCGTTGTGACGTATCGCCGCACACACCGAGTGGTTACTCCACCCCGCCAAGACTCTCAGTATGCCCATCAGATACGCGCTTTCTCGTGGTGATTGTTCTCTGGCAGTTTATCCGCCTTATACCTGCCTGTCGTAATCGCAACGGTCATACACCAGGAAAACAGGTCGAGCAGCAGTCGTTGCCACAGGCCGGTTAATTCCCTTGAATCCAGGGACAATACGAGCATTCCCAGCAAAATCAGCCCGGCTGACCCCGAGGCGATTAAGTAAGAGCGGTGATGAGCATTTGCCGATTCATTGAAACAGGGCTTTTATTTCGAATTTTCTCAAGTATGCAAATATCCACATGGAAACAGCCAGTGACGGGAGAAACAGTATTATTTCTAATACCGCGACATCTGACTGAAAGTATTGCACAACTCCCTTCAGCAAGAAGAACAAGGATACAAATAGCGCAAGAATGTTTATCGCAGAAACAATGTAATATGCCTTTTTATTTAAACCATAAAATAGCGCACTTACTATTATTTGAAAAATTCCAATACCAATCAAAACATAACCAAGATTGTTCTCACCAAAGACGCCTCTGTAGACATTGATACATGCGGTTAGTAGGTAAACAGCAGCTATGATAGTTATTCCTTTTGGCCTCTGTTCATCAATTTCCATTGCACTTCTCCTTTCCCATGCAGCATGTGATTTTCCTGTTAACCCAAAAATTGTCTTTAGGGTTCCTTCGCAATAAAAAATTTCCCAGTCGTATGCGTTTCCCACGCACAGCGTAAGAGCTAGTGGAGTGTCTCATATAGATTGCTGAAAGCATCTAGCGAATTCCGGGGTGATAGTGGTCTTTCCCCGGATTCTTCAAACCGACATGCGATCAGTGGGTCGTCAGGAGATCCTGTAATCCGGCTTCGTCCAGCACGGTGACACCCAGCTTTTCCGCCTTTGCGAGCTTGGAACCGGCGGCTTCCCCGGCGACCAGATAATCGGTCTTGGCAGAGACACTGCCGGCAACCTTGGCGCCCAGGGCCATCAGCTCCGCCTTGAAATCGTCCCGGGGCCGGCTCAGGGTGCCGGTAATGACGAAAGTCTTGCCCGCCAGGGGTTGTGCGTGTGCCTCGGGCCGTTCGATTCGGGGCCAGTTCACTCCGGCCTCGAGCAGGGCATCAATGACTTCCCGGTTGTGGGGCTGGCGAAAGAAGGAGGCGATGTGCGCCGCCACGATCGGTCCCACGTCCGGAGTTTCCTGCAAGGTCTCTTCGTCCGCCTGTTCAATCGCCTCCAGGGTCGTGAAATGCTGGGCGAGGGACTGGGCAGTCGCCTCCCCCACCTCGCGAATGCCCAGACCATAAAGAAACCGGGCCAGAGTGGTGTCGCGGCTTTTGGCAAGGGCATCCAGGACGTTCTGCGCCGACTTCTCCGCCATGCGCTCCAGCCCGGACAGCTGATCCAGACTGAGGGAAAAGAGCTCGGCAGGGGTATTGACCAGCCCCCGTTCGATCAGTTGTTCCACCAGCTTGTCCCCCAGGCCCTCGATATCCATGGCCTTGCGCGAGGCGAAATGTTTGATCGCCTCCTTGCGCTGCGCCGGACAGAACAGGCCACCGGAACAGCGCGCCACCGCCTCACCCTCCGGACTCACGATGTCCGACCCACACACCGGGCAATGGCTCGGCAGTTGCACCGGCTGGGTATCATCCGGGCGCTCGGCGAGGACGACCTGGACAACTTCCGGGATCACATCTCCGGCCCGGCGTACGATCACCTGGTCCCC
Source organism: Candidatus Thiodiazotropha sp. (assembly GCA_040506775.1). GTDB lineage: Bacteria > Pseudomonadota > Gammaproteobacteria > Chromatiales > Chromatiaceae > Thiodiazotropha. The sequence goes on along the minus strand of JBEVWC010000002.1, from coordinate 56,799 downwards.
GACACGGACATCCTTGCGCCGCACCTCGTCCATGTTGTGCAGGGTGGCATTGCTGACTGTGACGCCGCCGACAAACACCGGCAGGAGCCGGGCCACCGGAGTGACCGCCCCGGTACGACCCACCTGGAATTCAATCGCCTCCACCCGGGTCATCTCCTCCTGGGCGGGAAACTTGTAGGCCACCGCCCAACGGGGCGCCCGGGAGACGAAACCGAGTTGCTCCTGCAATCCCAGTTCGTCCACCTTGAACACCACCCCATCGATGTCATAGGCCAGACCATCCCGCTGCTGCTGGATATTGCGGTAATACCCGATGCAGCCCGCGCTGCCCTCTACCACGGCCATCAGCGGTGAAATCGGCAGTCCCCAGTCGCGCAGGCGCTGCATGCGTTGACTGAGCTTCTCCGCTTGCAAGGGAGGAGTGACCTCACCGAAGCCATAGGCATAAAAGGTCAAAGGCCGTTGCGCGGTGATGCGCGGATCGAGTTGACGCAGGGAACCGGCTGCGGCGTTGCGCGGATTGACGAAGGTCTTCAGACCTTCCGCCCGGGCGCGTTCATTGAAGTCTTCGAAACCCTGACGGGGCATGAACACCTCACCCCGCACCTCCAGTACCCCAGGCCAGTCGCTGCCCTGCAGTTTCAGGGGAATCGCCTTGATCGTGCGAACATTGCTGGTGACATCCTCACCCCGGCTGCCATCACCCCGGGTGGCACCCTGCACCAGGCGTCCGTCCTGGTAGCGCAGGCTCAACGCCAAGCCGTCGAGCTTCGGCTCGGCCAGGTAGTGGACGGGTGTATCGGATGACAGTTTCAGACGATCCCGGATCCGCCGCTCGAACTCCTGCATTTCGGTGTCATCGAAAGCGTTGTCCAGGGAGAGCATGGGCACCGCATGAACCACCTCATCAAAACCCTCAAGGGGTTTGTCACCCACCCGCTGGGTCGGGGAATCGGGAGTGATCAGTTGCGGATAGCGGGCCTCGAGTTCCTGCAGTTCGCGCATCAGGCGATCGTAGCCGCTGTCGCTGATTTTCGGATCGTCGAAGACGTAGTACTGGCGGTTGTGGTAGTCGATCTCCTGACGCAGACGATCGACCTGTTCGATGACCGGTTCGGGTACGCTCAAGCCTTGCTCCGGGCCAGTTGCACCTGGCGCCGATGCTCCATGATCTGGCCGCGCAGGTGTTCGATGGTCTGTTTGGTCAGTGCGCTGTGGGACCCGTCCTGCAGTTCGCCACCGAGGATCGCGGCGAGACGCTCGGCGGTAAAGAGCATGTCGGAGAACACCGCCATGCTGTCTCCGGGAACCGGCAACTGGGTGAACAGGGTCAACCCGGGGGTCGAAAAGTCCGCCAGATCCTTCTCCTTGGAGGGAAATACGCCCGGTTCCACCATGCTGGCGAGATTGAACTGGGGATGCTGGGCGTCTCCCCCGACGAGGCGTTGATAGATGTTCAGCTTGCCCATCACCAGACCGTTCTCGAGCATTGCCTTGTGAATTTCAAGACCCTGGAACGGCGTAGCCTTTGCCTTGATGTTGATCTGGATGATCAGTTTCGGAACATCCACCGGGGAGGCTTCCTGGGCGCTGAAACCAAACAGTTCCTGCTGCTCCGGCATGACGAACTCATCGTCATTTTCGAGATTCAATTCGGTATCCGGTTCGTCATCGACGCGCATCTCGGCCACATAATCCACATCGTCTTTCAGGGGTTCGGTTTCATCCTCGTCCCAGCTGACCCAGGTGTCATCCTCTTCGTGACCGGCAGCGCCCTCTTGGCGTGACCCCGTGTGATCGATTTCCGGGTATTCACGCATTTCGGGTTCGCGCATCTCCGGGGCTACCCGTCGCTTCGCCTGGGCGGAGTCCCTTTTTCTGCGACGGGTCTCATAGAGGTAGATTGCGGCCAGGAACACCAGACCGAGGATCAGCAGAACGATGCGCAGGGTGGTGGAATCCATGGATCAGATCGCGGCCAGTTGTGCCGCCTCCTCCACATCGACGGTGACCAGGCGGGAGACACCGGGTTCGTGCATGGTGACACCGGAAAGCTGATTGGCGATTTCCATGGTGATCTTGTTGTGCGTAATGAAGATGAATTGTACCTGATCCGACATCGACTTCACCATTTCACAGAAGCGCCCCACGTTGGCATCATCCAATGGCGCATCCACTTCGTCCAGCATGCAGAACGGGGCCGGATTGAGCTGGAAGATCGAGAATACCAGGGCCACCGCGGTGAGCGCCTTCTCCCCGCCCGAGAGCAGGTGAATGCTGGCATTGCGTTTGCCGGGGGGTCTCGCCATCACGGTGACGCCGGTATCGAGCAGATCCTCACCGGTCAGTTCCAGATAGGCGTGACCGCCGCCGAACAGCCTCGGGAAGAGATCCTTGATACCGGAGTTGACCTGATCGAAGGTCTCCTTGAAACGGGTACGGGTCTCCCGGTCGATCTTGCGGATGGCATTCTCCAGGGTCTCCAGGGAACTGGTGATGTCCGTATGCTGTTCTTCCAGGTACTTGAGGCGCTCGGACTGCTCCTGGTATTCGTCGATCGCCGCCAGATTGATCGGTCCGAGACGCTGGATGCGGTTGGCCAGGTTCTCCACCTTGTCATGCCAACTGGCCTCATTGGCCTCTTCGGGCATGCTGCGGAACAGCTCCTCCACAACCAGCCCGCCTTCGTCGAGCTGTTCTTCGAGGGTACTGCGGCGAACCGTGACCTCCTGGCTCTGCAGCCGGGCCTGGTTGAGCCGATCGCGACGCTCCTGAACCCGTTGTTCCGCCTGGTGACGCTGCTGCTCCTGCTCGCGAAGCTGACCGTCCACAGTCTCAAGACCCTGTCTTGCCGCACTCAGTTCCTTTTCGACCTGAGCACGCTCCTCGAGTTTCTCATTCAGCTGCTCAGCCTGGCGCAGCAGCGGCTCCTCGGCATTCTCCAGGGACATCTGCAGCTCATCCCGGCGCTGCGACAATTGCCGCAGTTGTCCCTGGGCCCGTTCCAGGTTCTGCCGCAGCGAACCCTGTACGGTGCGCATCGACTCCACCTGGAGCGCCAGTTGGTGAGTTCCGGAGCGTTGCTGGTTGATCTGTTCCCGGGCGCCGGTCACACCCTGGCGCAGAGTATCGCGGCGCATCACCAGTTCTTCCCGGCGGCTGCCCAGGGTTTCGATCGCCTCCAGGGCGGCATGCAGGCGTTCGCGGGTCTCTTCCATCAGCATCTGGTCGTTGCTGATCTGTTCTGCGATCTCCTGTTTCTCCTGCAGCAACTGCTCCCGGCGCTGCCTGAGGTGATCCGCACGGGTACGTTTTCCGCTCAGGTTGGAGCGGATCTCGGAAAGGGTGCGGTTGACCTGATTGTAGCGGGTCTGCAACTGCTCCCTGTCCTGCTCCATCTGCTTCAGTGTTTCGCGTCCGATCGCCAGCTGGTCGTCCAGTTCAACGACCTGGGCCTGCTGCTCGTCGAGACGCTGTTTGAGGCTGCGAAGCTCCTCTTCCCGAGCCAGAACGCCCGCGTTCTGATCCGTTTCCCGGGTGACCCGCAGCCAGTTGCGGCCGACCCAGATACCGTCCGGGGTGATCAGGGATTCATCGGCAGAGAGCCCGTGACGGCGCTGCAGGGCATCAGCAAGACTTTCCGCCATACGCACCCCGGCCAACAGTCCCTGCAGATTCCAGGGGGCCTGCACCTGGGTTGAGAGATCCTGGTCCGTGGTCTGGCTATCCGCGTTCAAGCCTGAGGGGGGTTCCCAAAGACTCAGCGAGCCCTTGTTGAGTTGCGAAATCAGGATCTCAAGATCGTCCAGGCGTTCCACACAGACTGCCTGCAGGTGGAACCCGAGCACCACTTCCACCGCCTGCTGCCATCGGGGGGTCACCTGGATCTGCTGCACCAGGCGCTGGGCGTTTTTCAACTGCGCCCGATCCAGCCATTCGGCGAGTCCCTTGTCGGAATCCCCCATGGCCGCCTGCTGCAACGCCTCCAGGGAGGCTCTGCGACCCTGATTCGATTGCAGTTCCGCACGAGCCTGGTCGAGCCGCTGGTTGGCCTGATGATTGGTGTCCCGCTGCCGGTTGATCGCCTCCAGGGTCTCAGACAGTTGCTGGCCCATACCGTCGAGGATCTCTTTCTGGGTCGACTCCTCGCTCTCCAGTTCTGTGATCTCGCTGAGCAGGCGGCTGTCATCGAGACGCCCCAGCTCCTCGTCGAAGCGCTGCAGACGGCGCTCCAGCTGACCACCCTGTTGTTCGAGATGATTGATTCGGGTGCGTTCGACCTGGGCGGTCTGGGCCGGCTCAGCGGCCTGCTGATTGAACTGTTCCCACTCCAGCTGCCAGGCCTGCATGGCCTGTTCCGCCTGGGTCAGGGCTTCGGCGAACTGCTGTTCCTCGAGGCGCGCCTGTTCCAGCTGTGGCTCGATGGTCAGCAGGCTCTCCACCAGTTCCGCCAGGCGTGCTTCGTCCTGCTCCCGGTGAGCCTCGGACTCCTGGTAGGCCTGGCTGACCTGTTCCAGATCCTGTTGCTGCTGGCGCTGGGTGTCCCGGGCGTACTGGATGGCCTGTTCCAGACCGCTGATCTCCGCACCGAGCCGGTAGAAACGTCCCTGCACCTCGTTGAACTGGTCGTTGACCTCGACCAGATGCTCCCGCTCGGTTTCGATCTGTGCCTCGAGTTTGCGCTGATCCGCGAGGGCCGCTTCCAGATTGTTCTGCAACTCGGCGATATGCCGCTCACGCTGCTGCAGGTCCTGATCCAGGGCGTGCCAGCGCAGGGCCAGCAGTTCCGCCTTGGTCTGGCGTTCCTCCTGTTTCAGAACCTGATATTTTTCCGCGGTGGCTGCCTGGCGCTGCAGATGCTGCAACTGCTTGGCCACCTCATCTCGCAGGTCGGTAAGGCGCTCCAGGTTCTCCCGGGTGTGGCGTATCCGGGTCTCGGTCTCCTTGCGCCGCTCCTTGTACTTGGAGATGCCCGCGGCCTCCTCCAGGAAGTTGCGCAGATCCTCGGGACGGGCCTCGATGAGGCGCGAGATCATACCCTGTTCGATGATGGAATAACTGCGCGGCCCAAGACCGGTGCCAAGGAACAGATCGGTGATATCCCGACGCCGGCATTTCACACTGTTGAGGAAATAGAAGGACTGGCCATCCCGGGAGACCTGGCGTTTCACCGAGATCTGGTTGTACTGGGCGTACTGCCCCCCCGCGCGGCCTTCCGAATTATCGAAAATCAATTCGATGGTGGCGGTTCCCACCGGTTTACGGGCGGTGGAGCCATTGAAAATGACGTCCGCCATGGACTCGCCACGCAGCATCTTGGCCGAGCTTTCGCCCATGACCCAGCGCACCGCATCGATCACATTGGATTTGCCGCATCCGTTCGGCCCGACGATTCCGACCAGGTTGCTCGGGATGGGTACCGTGGTGGGATCGACGAAGGATTTGAATCCGGCGAGCTTGATTTTCTCCAAACGCATGGGCGGCTAAGATACACCAAAGACCGCTTATATGACAGGGGACGCGGGAAAAATTTTAACTTGAAATAGAATATCTATGTGATTGTTTTTTATGGAATAACAAAGTCTTTCTTTGGTCTTCCCCATGGCTTGCGTATAATTCCGCGGCATTTAACGATGAGAACCTACGAACATGCCGAGCCAACCGAGTAAAGACCTGGAAACCTTCGACAATCCCCGCCCGGAACGGGACTACACGATCCGCATTTCGATTCCGGAATTCACCTGCCTGTGCCCCAAGACCGGACAGCCCGATTTCGCCGAGATGACTCTGGAGTACGTACCGGATCGCCTCTGCGTGGAACTGAAGGCGTTGAAGATGTACATCTGGTCCTTCCGCGACCAGGGCGCCTTTCACGAGGCGGTGACCAACGAAATCCTCGGCGACCTGGTGCGCGCCACCGAACCCCGCTTCATGCGTCTGAGCGCCGAGTTCAATGTGCGTGGCGGTATCTACACCACCGTGGTGGCGGAACACCGCGCCGAGGGCTGGGTGCCCCCCATACCGGTCAGCCTGCCCTGAACCATCCGCACCCGGGGATTCGATGAGCCTGTTCATTGGCATCGACCTGGGCACCTCCGGCTGCCGGGGAATCGCGATCGATGATCAGGGCCTGGTCCTGGGGATGGCGGTGCGCTCCCTGCCCGCCCCCGTCTCAAAGCAGCCCGGTCAGCATGAACAGGATCCCCGCCTGTGGTGGGATGTCGTGTGTCAGGTACTCATTGAACTGACCCGGCAAGTCAATCCCGGGGAGGTCGCTGCACTGGCGGTTGACGGGACCTCATCAACCCTGCTGCTCGTGAACAGCAACGGTGAACCGTTGACCCCCGGGTTGATGTACAACGACACCCGATCCAGGGATGAAATCACCCTCCTGAAACGGATCGCACCCCCCGACAGTCCGGTATTGAGTGCCGCTTCCAGCCTGGCGAAACTGCTCCACCTGCGGCGCATGCAGCCGCACCCGGAGAGTCTTGCGCTTCATCAGGCGGACTGGATCGTCGGCCGGCTGAGCGGAGAATATCCCCTCAGCGATGAGAACAACGTCCTGAAACTGGGCTATGACCCCCTCAACCGCCGCTGGCCCGAGTGGCTCGGGGCGCTCGATATTCCCGCCGCCTGCCTGCCCCGGGTGGTACCCTGCGGAACACCCGTGGGAAGCCTCAATAGCGAGGCGGCTGCGGCGACTGGCCTGCCCTCCGGGATTCCACTGATTGCCGGTACCACCGACAGCAACGCGGCATTCATCGCCAGCGGTGCCCGACAGATCGGAGATGCGGTTACCTCCCTTGGCAGCACCCTGGTCCTCAAAGTCCTCACCGACCGGCCAATCAACGATGCCCGTTATGGGATCTACAGCCACCGGCTGGGTGATCTGTGGCTGGCCGGAGGCGCTTCCAACAGCGGAGGCGCGGTTTTGCGCCAGCATTTCAGCGATAACCAGATGCGGGAGATGACCCGCTCATTGAGACCAATGCAGCGAACCGGGCTGGATTACTACCCCCTGCCGGCCGCAGGAGAACGTTTCCCGGTGAACGACCCGGAGAAAGTCCCCAGACTCACCCCCCGCCCCGACGATCCGGTAGTTTTTTTTCAGGCCATGCTGGAGGGCATCGCGGAAATCGAACACCAGGGTTACCGGCTGCTGCACGAACTGGGAGCGCCGTATCCGACGAGGGTCCTGTCGATGGGCGGAGGCGCGCGCAACCCGGGCTGGGGTGAGATGCGTCAACAACGATTGCAGGTTCCGGTGGAAGTGGCGCAGCATCAGGAAGCTGCCTATGGTGCGGCCCTGCTGGCTCGCCAGGGCGCCGGTACGCCTGTCTGAAGGCCTTCGCTCCGGCAGATCATCAATCACCCAGTAACCGGCTGACCGCCTGCGCATTTAGGGGGGGTTCTTCACGGATCTCGATGAGACGCGGCAGACGCGGCGCACAGACCCGTTTGCGACGCCAGAATCCCGGCACCTGCATCGACTGGTTCAGCGCCTGCACCCGCCGATCCCCCTGATAGCATTCGGCCAGCCGCTGCTGGACCTCTGAAAAACGCTTCAGGGGCATCGCAGCCACCCGCCAGTAGTAGTGGAAATGCCCTGGCGAGGTGTTCACTACGAGATGCGGCGGCCATTTCAGTACCTGTCGCTCCATTCCCCGGTCATCGTCGACAAACACCGCCCGGACCCGGGTGATGTCACGCATCTCCCGGCCGGTCCCGTTGGTCTGATTGATGGTCACAGTAATGACAGCCCCGGCCTGGTTGAGCCAAACCAGGTCATCCCAGCACTCGGCCAGGGTGCCGTGCAGCGCCTTTTCCAGGGGGTCCTGGGAACCGCTGCGGGTATAACCGGAATCCGAGAAGGTTCGAAACGAGAACCGATCATCGTCGGGATCGAGGGCCTGCAGGAACGACTCGGCCTCAGCCCTGTCCGGGATCAGTCTCCTGCCCTGCTCCTGCAACCAGAGGGCGACATGGGTGACATAGGGATCCCGAACAAAACGCCCGCTCATGCGGCAGGGGTAAAGGCATAGGCACCGTAACCGACCACCTGGTCCCGGCTGCCGGCGGTATCCCCGGAATTTCTCAGGTCGACCAGTTCTCCCTCCAGTCCATGGCGCTTTGCCAGCAACAGCAACCCCTGAACCGGGATCCGCCCGCAGGCGTCTTCGTAGTCCAGACTTTCCGGATGCAGTGTGACAATGGCTTCACTGGTGCGACGGTCCATCCGCTGGGCGGTGGCATAGTCGTGATAGTGGCTGAGATCGGAACTGATGACGATCAGGGTTTCCGGTCCGCCCCACAGCCGTTCCAGCACCTCGGCCACCTCCTCTCCACTGGCCTGCCCCACCACGATGGGTACCAGACTGAATTCACCGAGCACTGTCTGCAGGAACGGCAGTTGCACCTCCAGGGCGTGCTCCTGGGCATGCGCCTGCTCCAGATGAACGACCTGGGGCAACGAATCCAGCGTCCGTATGGCGGCGTGATCGACTGGGATGTCACCCAGGGGGGTGCGAAACAGGTCCGCATCGCTCACCGCCAGCCCGTAAAAAGGCACCCGATGGGCCGGGCCCAGCAGGACCACCCGTCGCACCTGTCCGGCCAGGGGTTTGAGCCGGGCATACACCCTGGCCGCCACCGGCGCGGAATAGATATAGCCCGCATGGGGGGCGATCACCGCTTTGGGGACCGCACCGGGGGGGATCTCAGTGCCCAGGTATTCGCTCAGCATGGCCTGCAACTGACGCGGATCACCCGGGTAGAACAGGTCGGAAACCGCAGGTTGTCGGATGGTCGTCATGGTCAACTCCTCTAACAGGCTGCTAACTCCATTGGTTGGTGTGATCAGACCGAGGCGAGTCTCACCGGTTGGCGGCGACTGCCCCAGGTTCCGGGTTGCGCCTCGAATACCCCGGGCAGCGGCGCTCCGCAATGTCTGCAGCAGCCCTGGGAATCGAGACCCCAGTGTCCCAGCTCATACCAGTCCCGCTGGATCAGCAACTCACCGCAGGCGGGACACCAGGTGCTGGAGGCCTGCTTGTCGTGGACATTGCCGACATAAACATAACGTACTCCCTGCTCGATGGCGATGCGTCTCGCCCGGCTCAGGGTGGCGTGCGGCGTGGGCGGCAGATCGCGCATCTTCCAGTCCGGATGGAAGGCACTGAAATGCAGCGGTACGTCAGGCCCCAGGTTCTCCACTATCCACTGGCTCAAAGCCTCGATCTCCTTATCCGAATCATTCTCACCGGGGATCAACAGGGTGGTGATTTCAAACCACACCGAGGTCTCCGATTTGAGGTAGCGCAGGGTATCCAGAACCGGCTCAAGATGGGCACCGGTGAGCTTGTGGTAGAAATCCTCATTGAACGCTTTCAGGTCCACATTGGCCGCGTGCATGTGGCGGTAAAATTCCTCTCTGGGTGCTTCACAGACATAGCCGGCGGTGACCGCCACCGACTTGATGCCGTAATCCTCACAGGCCTGAGCCACATCGATGGCATATTCATGGAAGATCACCGGATCGTTATAGGTGTAGGCCACACTGCGGCATCCGAGCCGACGGGCGGTTTCGGCGATGGTCTGAGGATCGGCGCTGTCCGCCAGGGTCTGCATCTCGCGGGATTTGCTGATGTCCCAGTTCTGACAGAATTTACACGCCAGATTGCAGCCGGCGGTACCGAACGACAACACCGGTGTTCCGGGCAGGAAATGATTGAGCGGCTTCTTCTCGATGGGGTCGACGCAGAATCCGCTGGAGCGCCCATAGGTAGTGAGCACCACCGCGCCCTGGTGATTCATGCGCACGTAGCAGAACCCCCGTTTGCCCTCCTTGATATGGCAGTAGCGGGGACACAGATCACACTGCACCCGGTCATCGGCAAGCGCATGCCAGTAGTGTGTGGGAAAATAGGTTTCCATGAGCATCACCCATTCGATCGCTGGCCTCTAACTCTATTTTAGGCCTCCTGAAAGCGATTCGACAGATCGCCAAATGGGTGTTGACCGACCTGTTAACACCCTTCCCTCAGCCGCAGAGGTATGGGGTATGATGGCTGCAAATGGACCACTCAATGCATCATGAACACCCCCGCGACTGCCCACGGCGATAGCCAGGAACCCCTCGCTGGTCTGGCCCTGCGCCTTCGCAATGAGGCGCGCCTGCGGAATCATCGTCATATGATCTGCCTGTCTGGCACCGAGTCATGGTGTATCGAATCTGCGGATCAAATTGTTCTGGCTGTGGGAGACGCAAACACCCTGTGGATCGGCACCCGGGGGGATCTTCCCTGCCCCACGCTGGATAATTCCCGGGCATTGACCCGCCTGGGCAGCGATACCGGGATACTCGTGTACAACGCCCATTCCGGTTTCGATCCCGATGCCTTCGGTGCGCTCAGTGGCACTCTGCAGGGTGGCGGCCTGTTGCTCCTGTTGACTCCGCCCCTGACGCAATGGGCGAACTTTCCGGACCCCCAGCGCGCACGCATCGCGGTGGCCAACTACGACCTTTCCTCACACCCCAGTCGGTTCCTCGCCCGCCTGGGACGACTGCTGGAGCAGGATCCCCGGGTCACCCTCGCCACCCCGGAGGGCCTGCGGCCCGGCTCAATGGCCCCGCGGGTCAACCCGGATCCCATCCCGGATGATGAGCTGTGCAGAACCCCGGACCAGGCCCGGGCGGTTGAGGCCATACGCCACACCGCCCGGGGACACCGCCACCGCCCCCTGGTGCTGACCGCAGACCGGGGACGGGGTAAATCCTCGGCACTGGGGATCGCCGCGGCGCAACTGATGACGGATGGGTACCCGGGTATTGAGGTCACTGCCCCTTCGCGGCAATGCGTGTCGAGCCTGTTTGAACAGGTGGAGCGCTATCAACAACGCCCGCAGAGCGCAGAATCGACCCCTGCTTTGCAACAAGCCCTGTCGTTCGTCGCTCCGGATGAATTGCTCAAGCGTCCCCGCCAGGCGGACCTGCTGCTGGTGGACGAGGCCGCCGCGATCCCCACCCCGATACTGCAGGCCCTGCTGAACCGATATCCGAGGATCGTCTTCGCCACCACGGTGCACGGCTATGAAGGCACCGGCATGGGGTTCAACCACCGCTTCAAGAAGCATCTGGACCAGGTCAGGCCACAGTGGCGCGAACTCGTGCTGCGCGAGCCGATCCGCTGGCACCGGGACGACCCCCTGGAGCAAACCGTGTTCCGGCTTCTGGCCCTGGACGCGGAGCCGGCGGATATCAACAACCAGCATCGGCTTGACGACCAGCGATTGCAGTACGCCTTCCCGGACCCACAGTCATTTGTGGATTCGGAGGAGGATCTGCGGCAGCTGTTCGGCCTGCTGATCCTGGCACACTACCGGACCACCCCCCTGGACCTGCGTCAGCTCCTCGACGGGCCCAACCTGCAGATCATGCTGTTGCGCGAGGAGCAGCGGATCCTGGGTGTGGCACTGCTGGCCGCCGAAGGGGGATTCACGCAGCACCTCTCAGAGCAGATCTGGTCAGGCGTACGTCGACCCCGAGGTCATCTGTTGGCCCAGTCGTTGACCGCTCACCTGGGACTGGCCCATGCGGCGACCCTGAGGGGTTTGCGCATCATGCGCATCGCCGTGCATCCGGCCGTGCAGGGACGGGGACTCGGCAGACGCATGCTGAAAGTCATAGAGACGCGTGCCCGGGAGCTGGCATTCGATTATCTCGGAGTCAGTTGCGGCGCCACTCCGGGTCTGATCCGTTTCTGGCAGCACAATCAATTGTTACCGGTTCGCCTGGGAGTCCGTTCCGGCGCCAGCAGCAGTGTTCCGTCCGCGATGTTTCTGCGCGGATTGAACGTTGCGGGAGATTCCCTGCTGGAGGATGCACGTGACCGTTTCGCCCAGCAACTGCCCCCCCTGCTTCGAGAGCCCCTGGCGGATCTGCCGGCGGATTGGCTGGCCCCATTGCTGATCGGCGGACCCTTCCCCGCAACCAACACCCTCAACCACCAGGACTGGCTCGACCTGATCGCCTTTGGCTTCGGTCAACGGGGTTACGAGATCAGCCAGGCGCCGATTGAACGGCTGACTCTTTGGGGACTGGCGGAACAACAGGTGGTTGGAGACGATGCCAGGCTGCTGATCATGCGTGTACTGCAGGGGCATTCCTGGAAGCACTGCGCCAATGGGTGCGGACTGCCGGGGAGAAAGGGAGTGGAAATGCGCCTTCGGTATATCCTCAGGCCATTGATCGAAGCGCAATGCATCGCTTCCGCCCGCAAGGCACTGAACGGACTTAAAGAGAGAAAAGACGGCTCGTAAGCGGGATGAGCTGGGGTTTTATGCCGATTGCCAAGATTACCGATGCAAAAGGCCTGTTCAGAACAATCGGCTTTCGCTGGAACGAAAACTAACCCGGGTTACGCGCATAGACGACCCGCGCGCGCTGCTCCCAGGCTTCATGGGTTTTGTCCTCGTCGCCGGTTGCGGTATCCGGCATCATCTGCGGTACCGCGTAATCGCTGTCCTGAACCACGGGTAGATCTGTCGCCACACCTGATGCGGTTAACAACACGCCGACGACATACAACGCAAGTGCCAAACGAACTTTCAACTCACACCCCCCTGTGATGACATCGCTACATTCATGGTTCGACAGGGTCACAGGGATCTTTAGCGGAAAATATGCGGAGCATACGGAATCGGGTATCCCAATCGAGGTTTTGAGATCCTGGTTCGGGATATCTCATTGATCGGGATCAAGCGCGAATTTGCTGCCTGGCGGAAGTGTGCATAACAGAGCCTGCACCCCGCTCAGTGTCGTCAAAGTCAGCAGAGCCGACGGGGCTCTCCCCTGTCAGTCGGGCGTCGTGCGCAAAACCAGATAACCGCCGCGAAAGGGCTGAGAAAAACGCACACCGGAATCACCGGGCTGCGGAGGCTCATCGGTGGTCACCACGATCATGCCACCCTCATGTTGCAGGAGCCAATTGCTGACTTCGCTGCGACTGATGACCTGTACAGGCTGGGTCAAACGACCTGCGAATGTGAACTCGCCGTGATACTTGCCAAGCACCGCAATCTCCCGATTCTGATCCTGAACCTGCCGAATCACGGATGCGATTTCCCGGACACTGTAGTACTTCGACAGGTTGCCGATCATCCCCGGCATTCCAACACCCAGAAGGAACACAGAGATGATCCCCGGCCAGACGGCACCGGGCAGACGCCGGGCCAGCAAGAACGCACCCAGCAGGGAGACCAGGATGCCCACTCCCCAGAGGGAGACACGAGGGGTCATCCAGACCAGATTTTCACCCAGGGATCCGATGAACGGCGCTGCCAGCATCACCAGGCCGAGCGCCAGCGGAGGCAGAATGGGTAAGACTATGGCCCGCAAACCGGGTACCCCAGGCTCCAGTTCCTGCAAGGCGCGGCTGAAAAACAGCCCCATCAAGGGAAGAAAAGGCAGCATATAGTGAAACTGCTTGCTGCTGATCAGGCTGAACACTGTCAATCCTGTGAGTGCAATAGCGATGCTGAAACGCTCTCCACTGTCCCAGCCCCCGCGCCAGCGCCGGGACAGGCCGCGCCACAGGGGAGACCAGAAGATCCAAGGGAACAGCACCACGGGAATCAGGGGCAGATACCACCACAGGGGGCGCTGATGGGCAAAGGCATTCACCACCCGCCCGGCGGTCTGTCCCCACAGAATATGGTTGGCGTAGTCCTCACCACCCGCGGAGGCAGCAGGCAAAGCCCAGCTCAAGCCGATCGCGGCAGCCAGCAGGATTGCACCCACCCCGGAGGCATACCATTTCAACCAGGACCGGGGCCGGGATTCGCGCATCCACCAGGGCGCCAGCAGCAGTCCCGGCAATACGTAGATGAAAATCACCGGACCCTTGGCCAGGATGCCCAACCCCATGCCGAGACCGGTCAGCAGCCAGCCGGACCAGGCTCTGCCCCGCCAGGCGAGCAGCAGGCCCAACCAGGCGATCTCGGCACAGACGGCCACCAGCAGGTCGAACATCACGGATGAATTCCAGATCATCCAGAACAGGAAGGTCATCACCACCCAGGCTGCGTTGAGGGGGAGTTGACGCCGTTCCGGCCAGATCAGGGAGGCGATGGGGATCACCAGCAAAAGCCCCGCGAGACCCAGCAGGGACACCGCGAGTCGTGCCGCCCACTCGCTCACGCCGAACAGGTACCAGAAGCTGTGAATCAGCCAGAACAGCAGCGGCGGTTTGTGGTGATAGGGCTCGCCATTCAGATGGGGCACCAGGAAGTCACCCCGGAACCACATCTCCCAGGCGGCGCTGAGGTAACGTGTTTCATCGACCGCCGTGGCATGCCGGAACAGGATCGCCAGCAGGGTGAGCAGCAACCAGACGCCGAGAATCGCCAGTAAAGGCCTTGAACGTCCAGTCATGAATGGGACAGGCCTGTCTGGTACTTTCCTGAACGGGACAACAGAATCAGGTTGCGGGTATAGATGATGAATCCCAGGCTCTGGCCGAGCATGATCACCGGATCCAGCATCGCGGTCGCATAGATCAGCAGCATCAGACTGCCCACCAGGCTCAGGTACCAGAAACTGCGCGGCATCAGGCTCTGTTTGTGACGCTCGGTGTACCACCACTGCGCCAGGAACCGGCTGGTGAACAGAAACTGGCCGAAAAAGCCGAAGGTTGTCCAGAAGTCATGAATCTTGACCACCGGCGCCTGGGCGCCCCCGCCCAACAGGTAGCCGACACCCACCGCGGCGCCCACCGCTCCCAGCCATAACCACAACCAGGTATGGCGGACCCGTCCCATCCACTCCGGGTGGATGTATTTCAGGTTACGCAGGTAGATCAGCAGACCGACCATCTGCCCCATTGCGATGACCGGATCCCGGCGATGGGTGGCATAACACAGCAGCAGAATCGACCCGGCTACACTGAAGTACCAGAAATGCACCGGCAGCAGACTGCGCCGGGCCCGCTCGCTCATGATCCACTGAATGAGGAAACGCGCGGCAAAAAAACCCTGAGCCAGAAAGCCGGCGCCCAGCCAAATGATCTCACTCAGTGCCATGTCGGGTCTCTGTGTACGGGGTGTGTGATCCGCGCCGCTGCAGCCACATGACCCCCATCAGGTCGGATACACCCACGATGAGTCGATCCAGGGTTCCGTATTTGGACTGGCCCCGGGTTCGCTCCCGATGATTGACCTGTTCCGAAATAACCCTGCCACCGGAACGTAAGACCAGGGCAGGCAGGAAACGATGCATGTGATCGAAAAAAGGCAGTTGGAGAAAATCTTCCCGGGCGATCACCTTGAGACCACAACCGGTGTCGGGGGTATCGTCCCCCAGGAGCCGGCTCCTGATGCCATTCGCCACCCGGGATGAGATGCGTTTGATCCAGGTGTCACGGCGCTTCACCCGGTATCCCGCAATCAGTACCGGGGTTCCGTCCTGGCGCGCGTTGGTGGCAATCTCAAGCAGTTTTGGGATATCGCCGGGATCGTTCTGACCGTCCCCATCGAGGGTGGCGATCCAGGTACCCCGCGCCGACTTGATACCATTGCACAGGGCCCGGCTCTGGCCACAGGTCTTTTGATGCCTCAGTACGCGCAAGCCCGGATACCTGGACGCGGCGCGAGCGAGTTCCGCCGAAGTCTCATCCTGGCTGCCATCATCCACGTAAATCACCTCGAAATCGGATGTTGTTGGCAATGCCGCATGAATTTCGGACAGCAATGGCTCAATGTTTCCCGACTCGTTGAGTACGGGAACGACGATCGACAATTCGCAGGGCAATGATTTCTCCACCGGACAATGGCAACGGGCGATTTTACAACTTTTTTGAGGAAAATGGCTACCTTACGCATTCACCGGGAGGAAACTACCCGATCATCCTTAAGCGGCCCTTAAACGCTTTGAAGGATTACAAAATAACACCTTAATTCAGCGTCTTGGCGTTAACTCTTAGACGGGTGATGATCACCCGAAGCAGGTCTCAATCACTCAACCGGGATGATTTCAACAGGTACGCCTTTCCTGTGTTGCCTGGGCCACACCGCATAGCCACCCGGAGCGAGATTTCGTCCGGACTGGCGATTGATCATGTTGACGGCCTGTGCGCTGAGTTTCAGGATCGGCAGGCGGCGTCGACTCCCCTGTACCACATACCCCCCGGTCTCCCGCAGGCGCTCCGCGATCCATTCGGGAGACTTACCGTTGACCAGACTGAACTGGGCATAGTCCCAGAGCAGCCATTCACCGAGTACGGGATGATCCGGGAGGAACGGCTGCAGAAAATCACCCAGGTGCTCGAACAACCGGTCGGGCTGGAGATTGTCGCGCACCAGGCCAAGTCCCCTTTGCTCCAACAGGGAGTCAAAGCAGGCACATAGACTCTCGGAGAAGATCTGCTCGACGAGTCCCGCCAGGGTGTTCCTCAGGTACCCGCTGTTGTACAGCCGCTCCAACAGCTCCGCATAACGTTTGAAACGAACCAGTTCGGCAAATCCCAGCGCCGGGTGAGAGAAGATTTCATAGGGCGGTTGCGGATCCCAACGGTAGCCCAGGTGCTTTGCCTGCTGTTGCAGCGGAGTTCCTGGAAGCAGTTTCAGGGTGCCCAGTTGCAGATGATCGGGATGCAGCAGAAAGGTCCGGTCCAGGGAATCGGCACACTGTTGCGCACCCTCACCGGGTAACCCGACGATCAGATCCAGATGTACCGGATGGCGGCGCTGTTCCACCAGCTCGCGGATATTGGCCAGTGCCTTGCCCACGTCCATGCGCCGCTCGATGCGCATCAGCACCTGGTCGTCCAGGGACTGCAGGCCGATCTCAAACTGAAACTTGCCGGGTGCGCATCCACGAAAGATCGTCATGGCCTCTGGGGAGATTCGGTCGGGGTTGAGTTCCAGGTGGAATCTCAGACCATCCGGGGTATCCGCAAACCGCTGCAGCAGTTCGGTGGTGCGCTGTTTTCCCAGGTGAAAACTCCGATCCAGAAGTTTCACTGTCTTGTTGTTCTGGGTGCTCAGCAACTCCAGATCAGTGAGCACCCGTTCGATGGGAAACACGCGCAGGGTCTCGGTGGCGCTGCTGCAGAAACTGCAGCGGTAGGGACAGCCCCGGGAGGTTTCCCAGTAGACCAGGGATTTCGCCTCACCGGTGATTCCCTGTTCCGCCAGGGTCGGTATGTTTTCAACCGGTACCGCTTCTATCGGATTACTGACCACCCGGTTTTCGAGGCGATAGTGCAGCCCGGAGACCGTACTCCAGGCCTCACTGCTGTCGAACAGTCTGTCCATCAGCTCGGTCAGGGCCGCCTCACCCTCCCCGGCGATCACGTAGTCCACATCGGGAGCCTGATTGAGCAGTTCCTCGCCTCGGGGCCCCGCCTCCGGTCCTCCCATCAGGATCCGGCATTCGGGCAGCAGCTGCTTTAACACCCGTGACAGGTGCAGGCAGTCTTCCACATTCCACAGATAGGTGGAAAAACCGACCAACGCAGGATCGAATTCAACCAGGGATTCGATCAGCACCTGATGACTCGTATTGACCAGGGTTTCGAACAGTTTCATCTCATGCACGCCACCCCAGCGACGTGCATACGCAGCCAGGGAACGCAGTGCCAGGGAACTGTGGCTGTAACCGGCATGCAGGGCCACCAGCGCGACCCGCCGATTGGTTTCTGTCATCAGTGATATCCGTTCCGGGAAGGATCAGGTTCGATGCAGGACCGTCCCGGATGAATGCCGAAGATCGTCTGCTCCAGGGCTCTGAGTATCGCACATATCCGACCGGCTCAGACAGACAGGGGAGCATTGTGGCGGATCGTTGTGGACGTCCTTTTCACCAACACACAAGACCATCCGCCACAGCGGAATGCAGCCTCAGCGTGATACCTGCTGCATTTTTCAGGAACCCGCTTCCGCCCCTGCCCAACGCACGCTCGCGGTGCAGCCACATACCCCGAACCAATCCTGGTATTAATCCCCAAATCCCTCGATTTCAATGGCATGGCACGCTATCATTGTCGCGTTTTTCACCTTGCCTGCCATTGACCTTCGTTTCTGCCTTGGGTGACGTGCCGCATCGGCCCCTAGGACAGGATCCCGGCAGGGATTCTGTGCAAACCGGCGAACTAGTCAGTCACATGGCAACAAAGTAAACGAGCATTGTAAGGACCGCTGTCCGGGTGAAACACACAGACTTGCAACCCTAAAAATACTCTCTAAGCAGGAAGGAATCAGAGCATGATCGATCTCGGAAATGTGCACATTGGTGTACTCGGCCTGGGTTACGTTGGCCTGCCCCTGGCTGTCGAATTCGGCAAGAAATTCCCGACCATCGGTCTGGATATCAACGCAGCACGGGTGGAAGAGCTGAAATCGGGAAAGGACAGTTCCCTCGAAGTCGATCCCGCGGAGTTGGTTGAGGTACCGCACCTCAGCTACACCAGCAACCTGGAGGATCTGAAACCCTGCAACGTTTACATTGTGACGGTTCCGACCCCGATCAACGAACACAAACAGCCGGACCTGTCGCCCCTGGTCGGCGCCAGCCACTCCCTCGGCAAGGTGCTCAAACCGGGTGACATCGCCATTTTTGAGTCCACGGTCTATCCCGGCGCCACCGAAGAGGTCTGCGTGCCGATCATGGAGGCCGACTCCGGGTTGAAGTTCAACCAGGACTTCTTCGTCGGCTACAGCCCTGAGCGGATCAATCCGGGGGACAAGGAACACCGTCTTCCAACCATCAAGAAGGTGACCTCGGGGTCCACCCCGGAGATCGCTGATTTCGTCGATGCGCTGTATCGCAGCGTCATCACCGCCGGCACCCACAAGGCGAGCAGCATCAAGGTGGCCGAGGCCGCCAAGGTGATCGAGAACACCCAGCGTGACGTGAACATCGCCCTGATCAACGAACTGGCCCTGATCTTCAACCGACTCGGCATCGATACCCTGGAGGTACTCGAGGCCGCCGGCAGCAAGTGGAATTTCCTCCCCTTCCGTCCAGGTCTGGTGGGCGGTCACTGCATCGGCGTCGACCCCTACTACCTGACCCACAAGGCCCAGTCCATCGGTTACCAGCCTGAAATCATTCTCGCCGGCCGCCGGCTCAATGACGGCATGGGCGCCTATGTGGTGCACACGGTCATGAAGATGATGATGAAGCGCGGGACCGCGAGTCGTAACAACAAGATTCTGGTGCTCGGCCTGACCTTCAAGGAGAACTGCCCCGACCTGCGAAATACCCGGGTCGTGGACATCGTCAAGGAATTCGAAGACTACGGTGCCCAGGTGGACGTCTACGATCCCTGGGTCAACCCGGACGAGGCGGAGCACGAGTATGGCCTGCGCCCGATCGGTGCACTGCAGGATGGCGCCTATGATGCGGTCATCATCGCGGTGGCTCACCGGGAGTTCGTCGCCATGGGCAGTGAAAAGATCCGCGCCCTGTGCAAACCCGACGGGGTACTCTACGACGTCAAACACATCCTCCCATCCCAGGATGTCGATGCAAGACTATGACGGCTTACGACACGCTCAAACAGACCCTTACGAACAACCCCGGAACCTGGCTGGTCACGGGGGTTGCCGGATTCATCGGTTCCAATCTGCTGGAGACCCTGCTGACCCTCAATCAGAAGGTTGTGGGTCTGGACAATTTCTCCACCGGACATGCCTATAACTTCGAAAAGGTCCGTGCTGCGGTGAGTGCCGAGCAATGGCAGGGTTTTCGTTTCATCGAAGGCGACATCCGCAACATTGAGACCTGTCGTGAGGCCTGTGAGGGTGTGGATTACGTGCTGCATCAGGCGGCGCTCGGTTCGGTGCCCCGCTCCCTGGCCGATCCGATCACCACCAATGAGAACAACATCAGCGGTTACCTCAACATGCTGGTGGCGTCGCGGGACGCCCAGGTCAAGCGCTTCGTCTATGCCGCTTCGAGTTCCACCTACGGTGACCATCCCGGGCTGCCCAAGGTGGAAGACGCGATCGGCAACCCGCTCTCTCCCTACGCGGTCACCAAACTGGTCAATGAACACTATGCCCAGGTATTCGCCCGCTGCTACGACTTCCGCACCATCGGCCTGAGGTATTTCAATATCTTCGGACGCCGCCAGGATCCCAACGGGGCCTATGCGGCGGTGATTCCCAAGTGGGTCGCCTCGATGATCGATAAGGAGGATGTGTTCATCAACGGGGACGGTGAGACCAGCCGTGACTTCTGCTATATCGACAACGCGGTACAGGCCAACCTGCTCGCCGCCACCTGCGAAAACCCGGAGGCGACCAACCAGGTCTACAACGTGGCGGTGGGTGACCGGACCAGCCTGAACCAGTTGTTCACCAAGATCCGCGACATCCTGGCTGAGGATTTTCCCTACCTTGCGGAGATCGCCCCGGTATATCGGGATTTCCGCCCGGGTGATGTGCGCCACTCCCTGGCCAACACCGAGAAAGCGCAGCGACTGCTGGGCTATCATCCGACACACAACATCGACCAGGGACTGGCCGAAGCCATGTCCTGGTATGTCAACGACCTGACAGGCTCCGAAGCCAAGGCTTAACCATACTCAATCATTTGCCCGGATCGTCAGGATCCGGCGCAATCTGCTGGAAGGAAGATCATGCGAGTACTCATCACCGGCGGAGCCGGCTTCATCGGCTCCGCGCTGGCACTTCGGCTCCTGGATCGCGGCGATGAAGTCATCAGCATCGACTGCCTCAACGACTATTACGATGTGAGTCTGAAGAAGGCACGGCTCGAGCGAACCCTCGCCTACCCGAACTTCACCGACCTGCGCATGGCCCTCGAGGACCGCCAGGGCATCGCCGATGTCTTCAGCGAATACAAGCCTCAGCGGGTGGTCAATCTTGCGGCGCAGGCCGGGGTGCGCTACTCGATCGAGAATCCCCTTGCCTATGTGGATTCCAACCTGATGGGCTTTGGCCATATCCTGGAAGGTTGCCGGCACAACGGGGTGGAACACCTGGTCTACGCCTCGAGCAGTTCCGTGTACGGCGCCAACACCTCCATGCCCTTCTCGGTTCACGACAACGTGGATCACCCGGTGAGTCTCTACGCCGCCACCAAGAAGGCCAACGAACTGATGGCCCATACCTACAGCCATCTCTACCGTTTGCCTACCACCGGGCTGCGCTTTTTCACGGTCTACGGTCCCTGGAGCCGGCCCGACATGGCGATGCTGAAATTCGCCCATAAGATCATGCTTGGCGAACCCATCGACGTGTTCAACTACGGCAAGCATCGGCGGGACTTCACCTACATCGACGATATTGTGGAAGGGGTGATCCGGGTGCTCGACCGTATCCCCGAACCCGACCCGGAGTGGGATTCCGATCATCCGGACTCCGCCACCAGTACCGCACCCTATCGACTCTACAACATCGGCAACCATCAACCGACGGAACTGATGCGCTATATCGAGCTGCTGGAGCAGAGTCTGGGGAAAAAGGCGGAACTCAACATGCTGCCCCTGCAGGATGGCGATGTCGTCGCCACCTATGCGGACGTGGAGGATCTGATCGCCGATACCGGTTACAAACCCGATACCCGACTGGAAGACGGCGTAGCGCGCTTCGCGGAGTGGTTCCTGGACTACTACAACTACAATTGAGGTTCGTTGCGGGATTTGAGAGGGGGGAGAAAAAAACAGGCGGGGGTGCGGTCCTGGAGGCATTTGGACCCTGGCACCCCCGCCAGACTAGCGCTATACACGGAAACGACCAACCGTGAGCGTGGGGAAAGCGTAATGATTCCATCCCCACCTGGCATTGACCTGAATCAATAAACCATAACAAAGACTAGGTTATTAAAAAACCTGTGAGGCAGGTCTCAATTCACGATTCACAGCACAGACGCTTGCCCGACCCTCTCCCGCGTCTCCGGATAGGACGGTCCGACAGCCTCAGGAAGCGTTTTCGACACCGCCGAACAGTTCGAACAGCTTCGGCAGAAACTTCCGGAATTCCAGGGTCATGAGACTGAACTGGCTGTCAAAGGCATCCATCTCACCGCTCACCTGGTGATCCGCCGCCTGTTCCTGAATCAGATCGAGGAACCGCAGCCGCTTGACCGACAGATCGGCGTCGAGCAGGCAGGATAGGTGTTCATCCCACTCCACCGAGAGCTTGACCACGTCCTTGCCCGCCTCCAGGTGTGCCAGCATCTCATCCGCGCTGAGATCCTGACCCTTGCAGCGCAACACGCTCGACTCGTCCGAGCGGTCCTTGAGTTCGCAGCTGTCCAGCAGGGTGAACCCCGGGTGCTGACCCGGGCTCTTCAACCACTCGGTCATCACATGGGCCGGAGAGACCCGGCACTCCCAGGGCTTGACGGGCAGACTGCCGAGGGTTTCCCGCAGCAGGCTGATCAGGCTCTCCGCCTTGTTGGCACTGGCGGCATCCACCAGGATCCAGCCCTGCTGCTTGTCGATCATCGCGTACTGTCGGGTGTGGCGGCTGAAAGCCTGGGGCAACAGTTGCTGATAGGTGTCCTCGCGCAGTTCGGTGCGCTCCTTGCGGCCCACCTTGCGGCCCTCATCCTGTTCAATCTGGGCGAGCTTTTCATCCACCAGTTCATTCACCACCGCGGAAGGCAGCAGTTTGTCCTCCTGACGGGCGCAGATCAGCTGACAGCCACCGATCTCATGCACCAGGATCTCGGCCTGACGACCCAGAGGACTGTCCCAACCCAGGCTGGTCACATCGTGGCTGCCGCAGGGTTGAAACCGCTTCCCCTCCAGGCGTTCCGTCAGCGCCTCCTGGGTCAGGTTGAACGGCTGCTGCAACAGATAGATCCTGAGATTCTTAAACCACATGACTGAACATTCCCGGGTACACAAAAATGAGGGCGGATTATCGCGAACCTGGCAGGACTATGCCAGCGGAATACCGATTTGTTTGGAATGCTGTAACCGGAATCACGGCAGGGCGATAGTAATTTTGAATTTTTAGTTTTGAATTTTGAATTGTGGTGTTCGCTGCGCTCACGTTTTTTTGTTTCCCTCACCCTGGCCCTACCCAGGAACCCGTTCCAAGTGATTGTTTTTTGGAAGCAGCAGCTATCGGCAAGGGTCAACAACGCCATCTTGCATTGATCATCACGGGTGGGATAAGAGATGCGCCTGGAGAATATTGTATGTTCCCTCAGGGCTTCTCGGTCTGCCGGATCCCGGGTTCCACTGCGTTTCACCCAGGCTACGGGGGTGATGCTCGCTCCTCTTGAGGTTCCCGTCTGTCCCGATCCGTAGCCCGGGTGCAGCGAAGCGGAACCCGGGAACAAGCCTCCGGAATTACGGGGCTGGCTGTTTGAGCGCAGCGAGTTCCAGCCCCGCCGGTTTTTTGCGAGCATCGCAGCGATCCCCACAGGGGAGGGACAATCGAGCATTTCTTTTGGTTACTTTTCTTTTGGCGCAAAAGAAAAGTGACTCGCCCGGGAGGGCGAAACCGGCCATCTCAGGCATAAGGAAAATAACGATAGACGGCAAGCCGATCCGCCCCCCTTTCTCCCAACCATTCTCCAGGACGCACGCAATCGTTTGAGTTTGTGAACCGGAAGTTCCTGGGAAAAAGTCAGCAACACACGCTGCAGGGGTCTCTCCTGGTGGAAGAGGGTATAGATAACTATCCGTGAGCGCAGCGAACACCACAATTCAAAACTAAAAATTCAAAATTACTATCCTCCCTTGTACCCTGGCAGGAAATTCACCAAGATTGATATAAAGGGAGGCTTACCTGAGAGGACCCGTCTCATGAGCATTCCATCGACCAATCATCTGGCACCACCGCTCCGAGAGCAGCTCATGGAAGTCGCCTGGGACTCGATTCGGCATGGCGTGCATCATCAGTCACCGTCGAGGATCGACCCGCACGACTACCCGGAAGCCCTGCGGGTGGAGCGTGCCTGTTTCGTGACCCTGAACCGCAACGGTCTGCTACGCGGCTGCATCGGGCACCTCGAGGCATACCAGCCGCTGGTGGTGGACGTGGCGGAAAACGCTTACGCCGCAGCGTTCCGTGACCCCCGCTTCCCGCCCCTGACGGAGGCGGAACTGCACCACCTGGATATCCATATCTCGATCCTCACGCCCTCGGAACCCATGCACTTCACTTCCGAGGAGGATCTGCTGCATCAGATCAGGCCGGGTATCGACGGATTGATCCTGGTGGACGGGCGGCACCGCGGAACCTTCCTGCCGTCGGTGTGGGAGTCATTGCCCGATCCCCGGGATTTCCTCCTGCATCTCAAACAGAAGGCCGGTTTACCCCATGACTACTGGTCCGACAGCCTTGAAGTGATGCGTTACGAAACCGAATCATTTCCCGAAACGGCAGACGCCCACTGAACCGGCGG
This sequence comes from Candidatus Thiodiazotropha sp., assembly GCA_040506775.1. Taxonomy (GTDB): domain Bacteria; phylum Pseudomonadota; class Gammaproteobacteria; order Chromatiales; family Chromatiaceae; genus Thiodiazotropha. The sequence goes on along the minus strand of JBEVWC010000002.1, from coordinate 32,408 downwards.
CACAGCTGCGCCCGTCGACCCAGATCGCCTCATCCAGATGCGCACCGTTGAGCAGCATGCCTTTTACGCGGCTGTCAGTGAAATCCGCAAAACGCAGATCCGCGCCGCTCAGATCGGCCTCCCTGAGATCCGCGCCTTGCAGGTTTGCGCCCAGCAGTGAGGCACGCTGCAGCCGCGCATAGCTGAGATTCGCCGCGCGCAGATCCGCGTAGTCGAGATGGGCATCGCTCAGATCCGTGGCGCTCAACTGGGCATCCCGCAACACCGTGCTGTTGAGATTGGCACCCGCGAGACTCGCAGATCCCGCATCGATCCCGACCAGTACGCAATTACGCCAGTTCACCCCGGGGCCGGGCGGTGCATCGCACAGAGGCGAGTCCGACTCGCCTCCGGTATTCAGTAAAAGTGCCAGGGAGACCGCCGCACCCAGCACCAGGGTGACCACCAACAGGGGAATCAGCGGAATACGCCGGGTCTCCGCCCGGTCCCTTGCGCTCAATTTGGCGCGGGTGTCGATCTGCGCCCTGGCACCCGCATCACCCGCTTCAGCACGCATCTGCAACGGTACCACCTGGGGTACACTCAGCAGGGGTTGCCAGCTCTTTTTGTCCACACTGATCTCATCGGACAAAGTCCAGGTGCCGTCCATCAGGTGCTGGCGTATGCGGGACTCGGCGTGGGGACCGGTAATCAAACCCTCATGCCTGATGTACCATCCCTGCGGTGTATTTTGTTCCTGCGACGACATAAACAACCCTTCCTGAAACTCAACCAAACTATAGCCTGAAACAGGGACCTGTGGCTCCCGAACCGATCATCCCGAGGCGCCATAGAAACCATCTGTCGGGTCACGGTCCTGTTATTCATCGGTATCGCCCGGATTCACGTATACTTCAGTGAGCGTCCATCAACCCGTGCAGAGACTCCACTTAACCGCAGCCGTTATTCCCCATGCAGATCCCGATCGCGAAAATCCTGCCGCCCCTGCCCACGGCGACCACCACCCGGGCTCTGCTGCAGAATCTCCAACCTGGACAGATCCTGCACGGTACGGCGTTGAGTGAAAACGTCGAAGGCGCCATGCAACTGCGTATCGGTGTCGCCCGGCTCACTGCGCAAACCACCCTCAGCGTCAAACCGGGACAACCCCTGCTGCTGCAGGTTGAGAAGACCGGCGAGCTTCCGGAACTCAAGGTCCTGACCCTGCCCAGCCAGAAGACCCTGACCGCAATGGCGCTGAAAACCACCCTGCCCCGTCAGCAACCCCTGCCGCAGCTCTTCCAGGCCCTCACACAGACCCTGTCGAAATCCGACGCTCCCCCCTTGCCCACTCCGGTCAGGCAGGCGGTGGAACAGCTGATCAATCAGGTGGTCCGGCTCAATGACCCGGAGTTCAAGGCGATCCTGGCCCGCGCACTGCCCCTGAGCGGCAACCAGACCGAATCCCTGCTGTTACGTGGAAACCCGAACCCCCAGGATCTGAAACTCAACCTGTTGCGCCTGGTGGGCCTGGTCAGGAGCTTCATCAGCCAGGCACCTTCCCTGACGGCCGCACAACAGGCAGCGCTGCGCACCGGGCCTGGACTGCTGCCCCAGGGGACACCCCAGTCAGCGACCCAGTCCACACCCCCGTCCCAGACAGCCCCGCTGCCGCTGCCCCAGGGAGCGGCCCCAGTGCCGGGCCAAACCCCAACCACCGCGATGGAATCCAACCCGACGGTCAAGCTCCTGCTCGACCTGTTCAAGCACCTGGATGGCGCGGTGGCGCGCATCCAGACCAACCAGCTGCACTCACTCGCCTCAGAGGATGGAGGACGCCCGATCTGGCAATTTGAACTGCCGATCCGCCACGAGAATGGGGTCGACCTGTTTCAGTTCCGGATCTCACCCGACGCCCCGCATGCCAGCAAGGATGTCTCGTCCGGCTGGCGTCTGACCCTGCACATGAACCTCACGCCCCTGGGGCCGATGAAGGTACAGCTGCACCTGGTCGGTGAGCGTGTCTCAACAATCATCTGGTCGCAGAATCCGGACACCTCACAACGGGTCACACAGCACCTCGACACCCTGCGGCGGGGACTGGAATCCGCCGGGCTGGAGGTCACCAAGCTCGCTTCCTACCAGGGATCGGCGGAGAATGAGCACGAACTGCCGAGTGACCACACACTCCTCAACGAGAAGGCATGAGCAGAAAAAAAACCCAACATTCGGACGAGGTCGCGATTGCCCTCAACTATGACGGTGAAAACGCCCCCAGGCTCACCGCGAAAGGCCGGGGCGAACTGGCTCAACGGATTCTCGCCCTGGCCGAGGAGCATGACGTACCGTTGCACGAGGACCCGGAACTGGCGGCCTTGCTGGCGCAACTGCCCCTGGGAGAGGAGATCCCCCAGGCCCTGTACCGGGCCGTGGCTGAGGTCATCGCCTTTGCCTACCTGCTGTCGGGCAAACGTCCACCCGGTTATGAACATCTGCCATGAACCCTCTAAGGTCTCAGAGAGCCCTATGACAGCAACGGATACTCACCGCCAAGGAGACGACCATGAAGTGTAGCCTCAACCGGCTGGGCGCGACCCTGCTCCTCGCTGGGATCGTTTCGACGCCCGTCCGGGCGGACCCGGAAGCCAGCGAAACTGCCCCTGCCACGCCTTCCCATACCCGTACCTACACCACCCAGAGCGAAACCCGGTTCAGCCGCAAATGCGGTATCTACTCCGGTATCTGCAACATGTACAAGCAGGTGGAGGTGGGCGCCTACTGCGTCTGCCAGACCCCTTCTGGGCCGATCTACGGAGTAGTGGTGCCCTGACCGGAGTCAGATCAGGTTGTGCTGGTTGATCGTACTGCGCAGTGTCTCGACCCGTTCCAGGGCCTGCACATAGAGGGCATTGAGCTGATCGACGGGCAACAGCTGTGCCGCCTCGCTCATCCATTGACAGCGTTCCAGGTCGATGGCGCACTGCAGTTCGTTCCCCAGAGGCCCCTGGTGGGACAACAGGGCATCGATCATCAGCCGAGGCAGGGGCAGATCCTCCAGCAACTCGGACATGGGACGATCCAGCATCGCATCCAGGGTCGAGAGCAGGCCGACCGTGTAACTGCTCTCCGGGTGACCGATGTGCAGCTCCCGGGAGAGGGAGCGGCAGAGTTCGGCTCTGACCAGGCTGGTGGTGATCAGCTCCGGGGAAGCCATTTCGAGACCGGCCATCAGGAACAGGGTGGACCAGGCGCGTAACCGGTCAATGCCGATGTAGATCACCGCCTGGTGAATCGATTGCACTTTGTGGGGCAGATGCACCGCCGCCGAATTGAGTACCCGCAGAATCTTGAAACTCAGGTTCGGATCCAGTTCCACCAGCTCGGCGATCTCGTCCAGTTCGGAATCCGGGTCGTTGACCTTGGCGATCATTTTCAGCAGCAGGTTCTTGTTGCTCTGGCTGCGGGCAGTGGAGAGCGTCTGGGGTTTGGCGAAGAAAAACCCCTGAAACAGATCAAAACCCAGCGCCTTGGCCTGATCGAACTCCTTGCGGGTCTCAACCTTTTCCGCCAGCAGGGTCAGGCCCAGGGATTTCAGATAGGCAATCTCCTCCCGATAGGTTTCGAGATCCAGCCCCAGAATCTCCACCTTGACGATATCGCAATGGGGTAACAGGGGTTCCCAGCGGGATTCGAAGCGGTAGTCATCCAGAGCAATGGTGAAACCCCGTTCCCGCCAGCGCTTCACCCCATCCACCACCGGAGCACTCAACTCGATGGTCTCCAGTACTTCGATGACCAGACGGCTGTTGTCGATGGGGATATCCTGATCGCTGGTGAAAAAGCGCTCAGTCACGTTGACGAAGGCCCGGTGCGTACCCACCAGGCGCTGCAGACCGAATTCGAGGAAGCCGTCCATCACCGTGCGGGCGGTCGCCGTGTCACCGTCCACGCCATCCGACCCGGCGAGTGAACGGTACAGCAACTCATAGCCGTATACCCGCAGATTGCGATCGAGTATGGGCTGACGGCCAACCTGGACGACACTGGGGGGTAGGGACAACTCCATTGCGGGATTTTCAGCGCTCATACGCCGCACATCATACCTGATCTTGTATTGGATGGGATATCGGCCATCCTGACCGTTGCGCCCGTCCTGAGCGATGGGTAGTGAGCAGGTTCAGGAGCGGGACTGATTCAGATCGTCGTTCTCTTTCTGTTCCTGCCGGTCCGCACTCTGCTGCTCCTGACGTTCGTAACGATCCACCACCTTGTTCAGGGCCTGGGTACGGCTGTGCTTCTGTTTCCAGTTGTCCTTGTGACTGTTGTGATTGACCGTACTGGCGGCGACGATCTGTTCCTGCTGACGAATTGCTTCATCGAGTTTCGCGAGAAACGCCCGGTACTCCTGCAGCTGAGCGGCGCTGATGCCCTCCGCGGCCAGGGTCTGGAAACGATCCAGGTACTCCTGATGATAGACCTTGAGCTGCTGCAGCTTGGCTTCCTCCTGTTCCAGGTTGCGCCGCGCCGCGCCCATGCTGCGGGCCGCGGTCTGCTCCTTGGAATGGGCGAAGCGTTGTACGGGTCTGAGTCGTTTTGATGGCGACATGGATGGTTACCGTTATGCGTTTATTGGATTTGCGGCAGTTCGAGTCCCGCCGGTACCTCCAGCGGCTCCTCCTCTTCCGCCGGAAACAGGGCTTCCAAGTCCTCCAGGCTCTGCGCCAGGGTCACAGGCGTATGCATGTCCTGGCGCAGGAACCGGTTCAGCGCCGGCATCGCCGAGATGGCGATGTCGATCTGTTCATCGCTGCCCGCTTCGTAGGCACCCACGCTGATCAGATCACGATTCTGCTGATACAGGGAGTATAGATGCTTGAACGAGCGTGCGGCCTCCTGATGTCCGTAGCGGGTGACATCGTTCATCGCCCGGCTGATCGAGGCCTCGATATCGATGGCCGGATAGTGACCGGCGTCCGCCAGGCGGCGGGACAGCACAATGTGTCCGTCGAGGATCGCCCGGGCCGCATCGGCGATCGGGTCGTTCTGGTCGTCCCCCTCGGTCAGCACGGTGTAGAACGCAGTGATCGAACCGCCCCCCTTGTCGCCGTTCCCCGCCCGTTCCACCAGCTGCGGCATCTTGGCAAACACCGAAGGCGGATAGCCCTTGGTGGCCGGGGGTTCGTGGATTGCCAGGGCAATCTCGCGCTGAGCCTGGGCATAGCGGGTCAGGGAGTCCATCAGCAGCAGCACATGTTTGCCCTGCTCGCGGAAGTTTTCCGCGATGCTGGTGGCGAGCATCGCCCCGTGCATGCGCCTCAGGGGGGGATTGTCCGCGGGCACCGCGACCACCACGGCCCGCTTCAGGCCCTCTTTGCCAAGGATGTTCTCGACGAACTCCTTGACCTCGCGGCCACGTTCACCGATCAGTCCCACTACCGTCACGTCTGCGTTGGTGTAGCGGGTCATCATGCCCAGCAGCACGCTCTTGCCCACACCGGAACCGGCGAACAGGCCCAGCCGCTGACCCCGCCCGACGCTGAGCAGGGCGTTGATCGCCCGCACCCCCACGTCCAGGGGTTCGCGGATCGGGGTGCGCGCCAGGGGGTTGAAGGTGGTACCGGTCAGCGGCCGATGTTCGTCCGAGTGGATCGGACCCAGCCCATCCAGGGGTTTGCCCGCGCCGTCGATGACCCGGCCCAGCAGTTGATCGCCGACCACGGCCTCGCACACCCGGCCGGTGGGAATCACCCGGGCGCCCTGTTCGAGACCCTGAATGTCCCCGGTGGGCATGAGATAGAGACTGTCCTCACCGAAGCCGACCACTTCGGCCTCGATGTGGGTGCCGTTGCTGCTGACCACATCGCATTGTCCGCCGATCATGGCACGGCAGCCGATCGCCTCGAGGGTGAGGCCCACCATACGGGTGAGTCGTCCCTCCACCACCAGGCCCCGGTCGTCTCCGAGCCGGTCCTGATAGCGTCTCAGGCGTTCCACCCACATTCTCTGCCGTTCTCTGCCCAGGGGTGTGGCCATATCCGCGCTACTCCTGGCTGTTGTTTTCATCGATGGCCCGAGCGCCGGCCAGCAGTGGCGCAATCAGGCTGGCAAGGCGGGACTCCAGGGTCGCATCGATCTGAGAGGCATCCGTCACCACCTTGCAACCACCCCGGTTGATCACCGGATCCTCGATCAGCTGCCATCCGGTTTCGCTCTCGCCCAGGGCATAGATCTCACGGATCAGGTCCGCGTCCTCCGGGTGCACCAGCAGGCGTACATTGCGCGAGGCCACCGGCAGGATCGAGAGGGCCTCGCGGACCACCCCGATAATCAGATGGGGATCACTCTTGACCTCCCGGCGCACCAGTTGCTTGACGATCGCGACCACCAGGGTGAGCAGCTCCTTCTCCACCTCGTTGTCCAGGTTGCGCAGGGGGTGTTCAAAGGTTTCCAGGAGACGGTCGAAGCGTTCGGTGTAGCGTTGCAGATCCTGGCGGGCACGGGTCAGACCCTCCTTGTGGCCGTACTCGAAACCCTCCTGCTTGCCCCGCTCGAAGCCCTCTTCGTAGGCGGACTGCTGGATCGCCTCCAGCTCCTCCGCGGTGGGCGGGGCCGGGGGTGGAGAGATTTTGCCGGATGCTGGTCTGGACTTGCGCTCCCCCATCTCCGGTGGAATCCACTGACGGATCTCCTCGAAATCCCGGTCTGTGGAATCAGACGAACTCATCACCGCCACCTCCCAGCATGATCTCACCCGCATCCGACAGGCGGCGGGCTACCTGCAGGATCTCTTTCTGCGAGGCTTCGACATCGCTGAGCTTGGCCGGGGCCGCAGCTTCCATATCGTCCTTGAGCATCTCCGCGGCGCGTTTCGACATGTTCTTGAAGATCTTCTCCTTGAGCACCTCATCGGCACCACGCAACGCCAGCAGCAACTGCTCGGTACTGACCTCGCGCAACAGGGTCTGGATACCCCGGTCGTCCACGTCCACCAGGTTCTCGAAGACGAACATGTTGTCCTGCAACTCCTGGCTGAGGTCCGCATCCACCTCGGAGATCTCTTCCATCAGCTTGCTCTCGACGGCACCGTCGAGCATGTTGAGGATTTCCGCGGCGGTCTTGACTCCGCCGAGGCTGGAGGATTTGACATTGGAGGCGCCGGAGAACTGTTTCTCGAGGATCTCGTCCAGTTCCTGCAGAGCCACCGGTTGAATACCGTCCAGGGTGGCAATGCGCATGATCACATCGGTGCGTACCCGTTCCGGGAATTGACTCACCACCTGGGCGGCCTGGTCGGATTCGAGGAAGGAAAGCACGATGGCGATGATCTGCGGATGTTCCAGGCGGATCAGCTCCGCAATCGCCCGTGGATCCATCCATTTCAGCTGTTCCAGGCCCTTACTGTTACGACCGAGCAGGATGCGGTCGATCACACCGCCGGCCTTGTCCTCGCCCAGGGCGCTGGTGAGCATGTTGCGGATGTACTCGTCAGAACCGAGTCCCAGAGCGGTCTGGGTCTCCAGGGTGGTGACGAACTCGTGCATCACCGCTTCCATCTGGTCGGTGGAAACATTCGTCAGGGTTGCCATCGCCAGACCCACGTCCTGAACCTCCTTGGGTCCCATGTGACGCAGAATCTCGGCGGCATCCTTCTCACCCAGTGCCAGCAGCAGGATCGCGGACCGCTCCACACCCCGGATTTTGAGCTTCTCGGGAGTATCGGCGGTTGCGATCACTTTGCCGGCTTCGGCTTTTTGACTAGTGGGCATCTTCAGCGATCCATTTTTTCACGACCTGGGCCACGCGCTTGGGATCTTCCGCGATCATACCGCGAGCGGCGTCCAGGGTCTTCTCATAGCTGCGCGGTCCGGGCAGATGCAGGGCCTCTTCCTCGCTCCCGGGCAGGTAGCCCATGCCACCCCCCTCTGCACCGGCAATCGCACCGCCCTCACCCGCAGCCGCTCCGGCCAGGGCCTCCTGGGGCACATGCACCACCTGCCGGGTGAGGCGGGTCATAATGGGTTTCAGCACACCGAACACCAGCACCAGGAACAGCAGCACACCACCCGCCTGGCGCACCGTATCCCAGAACCAGCTCTCTTCCCAGATCGCGGGTTCCGGCAGTGGCTCCGGCGGTGCGGGAACATAAAAGGCCTCACTGATCACCTGTACCCGGTCGCCCCGTTGTATGTCATAGCCGACGGCCTCTTTCACCAGATTGGAGATGCGGGTGATCTCCTCCGCGGTACGCTTCACCGGGATCACCTGCCCCTCTTCGTTGACCTCCGCCCGGTCATTCACCACCACCGCGACGGAAAGCCGGCGCAGACGGCTGCTGGGCATCCGGGTATGGCTGATGGTCTTGTCCAGTTCGAAATTGCGCGTGGCGCGCTTGCTGGTGTTGACCGGGGTACCCCCGGCTTCCCCATCGGCACCGCCCTGCCCGGCCACCTGGGGCGCATTGCCCGCCGCCGGGGGCTGATTGGTCAGGGCGCCCGGGACGCCCTGTACATCGTTGAGAATCGACTGTTGCTCGTTGATCTGTTCCGAACGCAGCGCGTTAACATCCGGATTATAGTATTCCTGGGTCTGCTCCACATAGGTGAAGTCCATATCCGCGGTGACCTCGGCACGCAGGTTGTCCCGCCCGATCACCGGGGAGAGGATATCCTCGATACGCTGTTTGTAGTGGTCTTCCAGGCCCCGGGTGTACTCGAACTGACTCGAGGACAACTCCATCTCACGGCTGTCCTGCTTGCTGCTCAGGAGACGTCCCTTCTGGTCCACCACGGTGACGTTGGACACCTCCAGCTCCGGCACACTGGAAGCCACCAGGTGCTGGATCGCTTCGACCTGCCCCGATTCCAGGTTGCGTCCGGAGTAGAGTTTCACCACCACCGAGGCACTGGGAAACTTGCGCTTGCGGATGAATACCGACTGTTTCGGCGTGGCCAGATGCACCCGGGCCGACTCCACATTCGCCAGAGTCGAGATCGAGCGGGCCAGTTCACCCTCGATGGCATGTTGATAACGCGCCGATTCCACCAGCCGGCTGGTGGAGAATCCGGTGTCTTCCTGGAGCAGTTCAAACCCGGCGGAACCCGAATGCGGCAAACCCTGGCCGGCAAGCTTCATCCGCGCATCCTGCAGGCTGCCGCTGGGCACCATGATGATGCCGTTGCCCTGATCGATCTCGTAGGGGATGCCGGACTGCTGCAGGGCCTGGGCGATCTCCATCGCATCCTTTTGCGAGAGATTGCCGAACAGCGGACTGTAGCTGGGGGTCTGGGACCACAGCACCACGGCCACGCCCAGGGCGACGCTGGCTGCGATACCGATCATCACCGCGATCTGGCGGACGATGGGATTATCCTGAAGGCGCGGCGCCTCCTGCAGTTCCTGACTGGTCTGTTGCGCGTTTACCGTAGCCATTTTCTTATACTATCCAGTAAGTTAGATCGACATGCTCATGACGTCCTTATACGCCTCGACGAGCTTGTTCCGCACCTGCACCATGGCCTCGAAGGAGAGACTCGACTTCTGCGCCGCGATCATCACCTGGGCCAGATCCACATTTCCCTCCCCGGATTCGAAGGCAGTGCGCAGGGCGTTTGCCTCCTGCTGCACCGAGTTCACCTGGTCGATGGACTGCTTCAACAGCGCGGAAAAGTCCGCTCCAGCGGCTGCCTTTGGGGATTCCGTGGGATGATCACCGGCCTGGGCGGCCATCACCCGCATCTGCGCCAGCACCTGGTCGATATTCATGTTGTTCATGGTTCACTCCGTCTTCAGGGTATCTACCCTGTGTGATGCAGTTTCCGCACCAGTTAAACCCAGTCTTCTCTCAGCCCGGAATGGGCACTCCCGCTTCACGCATCCGTGCGATCTTGTAGCGCAGGGTGCGTTCGCTGATACCCAGCCGGCTGGCCACATGCTTGCGACTGACACGACCGTCTTCCAGGGCATCCAGAATCATCTGTTCCTCCACCGAACGGAGGTCTTCGGGCAGTCTGCCCTTGGCGGCCTGCATCTGCTGCTCCTGGGAGGCCAGATCCACCGACGGGGACTCGAAGGCGAGATCCGATGGTTCCAGGGTTCCGCTGGTGTTGAGGATCAGCGCCCGCTGCATCAGGTTGTCCAGCTCCCGCACGTTGCCGGGCCAGGCATGCCCCAGCAGCTGCTGCTCAGCGGCCTCGCTGATCTTCGGCAACTTGTGCCCGGAACGCAGGCTCTTGGCCAACAGGTAGTGGGCCAGTGGCAGGATGTCCCGGGGCCGTTCCCGCAGTGCCGGCAATCGGATCGGGAACACGTTCAGGCGATAGTAGAGATCTTCCCGGAAGCGTCCCGCGGCCACCTCTTCGCGCAACCGGCGGTTGGTGGTGGCGAGCACCCGCACGTCCAGTTCGATCATCCGCCGGCCGCCCAGACGCTCCAGTTCCCGCTCCTGCAACACGCGCAGCAGCTTGGCTTGCAGCGCCAGACTCATCTCCGAGATCTCATCCAGCAGCAGGGTGCCGCCCTGGGCCTGTTCGAACTTGCCCGCGGTGGACTGGTAGGCGCCGGTGAAGGCGCCCTTCTCGTAACCAAACAGCACCGCCTCCAGCATGTTCTCGGGAATCGCGGCGCAGTTGATCGCCACAAAGGGGCCTTCCCGCCGAGGGGACTGCTGATGAATAAAGCGGGCGTAAACCTCTTTACCGGTTCCGCTCTCACCGTTGAGCAGCACCGTGGCCTCGCTCTGGGCGACCCGCCGCGCCAGCTCCAGCACCTCGCGGCTGCGCAGATCCTCGGCCACCGGTCCTTCCGGATTGTTATCCACCAGACTGGGCAGATGCTCGGCCACCTTGCTGACCAGCACTTCCGCCTCGAACGGCTTGACCAGGTAATCCACCGCACCGTCATGCATCGCCATCACCGCCTTTTCGATCGAACCATAGGCGGTCATCAACAGCACCGGGGTGCCCGGCAGGCTCTTGTGGACCTCGCGCAACAGCTCATGACCGTCCATCGGCTGCATCTGCACGTCGCTGACCACCATGCCGATCGGCTCCTGCTGCATCACCTGCAGGGCGTCCCGACCGTCCTGGGCGGTGCGGACCGGGTAACCGGACAGCTCAAGGGTGTCGCTCAGGGCTTCACGCAGGGCCGGATCGTCTTCCACTATCAGCACCGTTGCATGACTCATGACAGACTCCTCAGGTGTTCAGCGGTTTGGCGGGCGGACTGGGCCAACGCCTGGGAAGCGCCCTCCGCGGTGACCGCCAGGGGAAAGCGCATCTGAAACAGGGCGCCCCCCAGATTCGAAGCGCCGGCGAGGATCTCGCCGCCGTGGTTCAGTACCAGATTCTGCACCACCGCCAGTCCCAGGCCGGTGCCGCCACTGCGGGTGGTGAAAAAGGGATCGAAGATCCGGTTCAGAAGATCGTCGGGGATACCGCGTCCGTCATCCGCCACGTCGAGGGCAATCTCGTCCCCGGCATTGAGGCTGATGTGGACCCGCCGGGCCCCCTGTTGAATTGCATTCTCAAGAAGATTGCCCAACAGACCCAGCACCGCGTCCTCGCGACCGATCATCGCCGCCTGTCCGGCACTGCGGTCCTCGATCGACAGGCGCACACCGGCGGCCAGCCACTGTTGTTCCGCGGAAGTGGCAAAACGTTCCAGCAGCTGGCTGAGATCCAGGCGGGTATCCCCCGCGTCCTCGCCCCGGGCGAACATCAGGATGTCGTGAATTTGACGCTCCATGTGCTGCAACCGGTCGCGCAGCTTCGCGGCGAACTGTTGACGCCGCTCCGCGTCGATCTCGTCGTTCACCAGGTGCGAGGCATACAGCAGCGCGGTACTCAGGGGGGTGCGCATCTGGTGCGCCAGCTGGGCGGACATCTCTCCCATGGCGGTGAGACGCTCGCGGCGGTTCAGCCGCTCCTGGAGTTTGCGGGTCTCGGTGACGTCCACCAGCACCAGGATGTGTCCCGGTGCCTGTTCCAGGGGACTGCTGGAGAGGGTCAGCAGATGGCCGTTGCTGAGTTTCAGTTCGTTGCCCTTGAGGGCGCCGTTGACCGAACGCTGGGCCATCACCTCCGGCCAGGGCTGCAGGGCCTTGAGGTCGCCCAGCAGCTGCACGGCGGCCGGATTGAATTCGCGGATCCTGGCCTCGCCATCGAGCACGATTACTGCGGCGGGCAGGGTTTCGAGGAGCTTCTCCAGGCGGTCGGCCAGGCGTTCCTTCTCGGCGAGCTGAACCATCCGTTCACTGCGTGCCGCAGCCAGCTCCTGGCTCAGTTCCAGAACCTGGGACTGAAGTTGCTGATAGGAACCCGTCAGCTCTTCGGATAACTGATTGAAAAGATTGAACGCCGCCTCGAGGGCATGTTGTCGATCGGCAAGGGATGGTTTGGGTGACACGGTTTGCAACCTCTGTAGTCAGTCAATCTTTCACAATGACAACAGAGCAAATTACGTGCCTAATTTTATTATTGTGTTATTTCAGTTACTTATGATTTCTATCGCAGGCCTCTGTCAAATTCCCGGCGACTCGGTTTGACGCTGAAGGCCATATTTCCGTAACTTCTCCACCAGGGTGGTACGCCGCATATGCAGGCGTTTTGCCGCATGAGCCACCACCCCGTCCGCCTCGTCCAGGGCCTGCTGGATCAGGCTCAACTCCAGATTGTTGAGATGCGCCTTGAGATCGAGACCGTCATTCGGCAGCCGGGGCGCGTTGAGCGTCGTGCCCGGTTCATCCCCATCCAGGCTCACCTCGGGCAGCTGGGTGGTATCCATAATCTCCGCGGCGGGACGGAACTTCTCCGGCAGGTCGCCCACATCCACCACTCCATAGGGATAGAGGATGGCCAGACGTTCGATCAGATTGGCCAGCTCGCGCACATTGCCCGGCCAGCGGTAGTGACTCAGGGCGGCGATCGCCGAGGGCGAGAGGCGCACCGATCCCCGCTTCTCGTTCTCGATGCGGCGGATCAGGTCGCTCACCAGCACCGGGATGTCCTCGACCCGCTGACGCAGGGGCGGCATCTCGATGGGAAACACGTTGAGACGGTAGAACAGGTCCTCGCGAAAGTCCCCGGTCTTGATTGCCGCCTCCAGGTTGCGATGGGTCGCGGCGATGATTCTCACATTGCAGGGTATGGTGCGGTTGCTGCCTACCCGTTCGAAGGTGCGCTCCTGCAGCACCCGCAGCAGCTTCACCTGCATGGTCATGCTCATGTCCCCGATCTCGTCGAGGAACAGGGTGCCCCCCTCCGCCAGCTCGAAGCGCCCCTGACGGGCGCTGATGGCGCCGGTGAAGGCCCCCTTCTCATGGCCGAACAGCTCGCTTTCCAGCAGATCGCCGGGGATTGCGCCGCAGTTGACCGGGACGAAGGGTTTGCCGCGGCGCACGGAGTGGAAGTGCAGCTTGCGCGCCACCACTTCCTTACCGGTGCCCGATTCGCCCAGGATCAGCACCGTAGCCTCGGAATCGGCCACCTGCTCGATCATCTTGTTTACCTGGCGGGTGGCGCGGCTGCTGCCCGAGAGGCTGCGAAACAGCTCCACCGGACGGGATTTGCCCCCGTCGGGCTTCTTCATCTCCTGGTAGACCTGGGCCTTGTGGGCCAGCGCCATGAGTTCGTCGTACTGGGTGGGAATCTTGAAAAAGCCGATCACGTTCTCGAAACCGTCGAGCTTCTCCGGCCCCCCCTCCTGCTCGTCATAGAGCTGGAAAACCGGCAGGTTCGGGTGATGTTCGTAGAGATCCTGGACGAGCTTGATCTGCGCCCCACGATCCAGGCCGCTGCCCAGAATAGCCACCGAGCAGCTGCTCTCCGGGGAGGACGGGAGCTGTTCAATGTCGGAAGGCTGGGACAGGATATGCACCCGGCCCTCGACGAACTCCAGGATATTTCTCAGGTAACGCTGGCGTTCAGCGTCTTGCTCGAACAGGTAGAAACAGAGATTGGGAAACACCGGACCTTCTTTCGTAACAAGTTGCCCCATTGATCAGGTCCTTATAGCGGTTGAAATCCACAGGACTGCTGCGAAGTTAAGCAGCATTCCTGCAAAATGTCAAAATTACGTCGAAGCAAGATTTTAATTGAACATTAGCAATTAAGATCCTGTTATTACGAGAGGTTAGACCATTTTCAGCAAGCCTGCAGAAGGAGTGTCCGTTTGAATCGTTTGTTTCCCAGGGGCACCAACAATCAGTGACATGCATGGTGTTTTCTCTGCAAATCTCGATATATACTTGCATTTGTGCAGGTAAAATCCACAAATCATCCATGCCTAAACTGACACTGACCTTCAAAGGACGCGTAATGGACGTTTTCCACCTGGAAGACGCCGTCACGCGTATTGGCCGTGACCCCGAGTGCACGATCAGCATCGACAGCCTGGCGATTGCCCCGCACCAGGTCACCATCTCCACCCTGCAGGATGGCTACCTGCTGGAGGCCCAGGACGCGGAGTTTCCGGTCCTGGTCAATCATGAACCGACTGAAAAGACCCCGCTCTACCACGGCGATGTGATTCAGGTTGGCAAGCACACCCTGACCTTTTCGGAAGACGCTCTGGAGCTGGGTAACCTCATGGAAGAACCCTTCCCCCAGTTCCACCCGGTGGAGGATAGTGACGAGGACGACGAGGACGACCTGGCGAACAAGGGGATGCTGCAGATCGTCAACGGAGAGCATTTCGGCAGGATCATTCCACTTAAGCGCAACATGACCCGCATCGGACATACCGGCGGGGACTGCGCCATGATTGCCCGACGGGAAGAGGGCTACTTCATCTCCTTCCTCGAGGGGGATCACCCGCCCGTGGTCAATAATCAGCGGTTGGGCGAACATGCCCTGCAGCTCAATGACGGGGACCTGATCGAGGTAGGCGGCACACAGATGCAATTTCACGCCTGAGGCGACCCATGAATACCATAGACAACAGCGACCGTCGGCACTTTCACCGGATCGTCTTCGACGCCCCGGCCACGATCATCGCCACCTCCGGCGAGTACCCCACCACCCTGATCGATATCTCCCTGAAGGGTGCCCTGGCCCTGATCCCGCCCGGCTGGCAACCCAACTCCGGGGACCCGGTCACACTCAAGGTGGTCCTGGACCAGGGTGAAAGTCTGATCTCCATGCAGGCCAGCTGCGCCCATCTGGAAGGCGAGCGGGTCGGTCTGCGCTGTGAGGCGATCGACATGGAGAGCATCACCCGGCTGCGCCGCCTGGTGGAACTCAACCTGTGTGACGAATCCCTGCTGCAGCGGGACATCGAGGCACTGGGCCAGTAACAGGTGCTGCCTCCTCCCCCACCTTCCCGTTACAACCGGGAAGGCCAATCACAATCGCTTAGTTGAATACCCCGGGACGCCCGAGCGCCCCGGACAGGCGTGAACGAATCAATTCCGCCAGGTGAAGACCGGTCCGACCGGTGGTGAGATCGATCTGCTGGCGACAGGAAAAACCGTTCGCCACTACCAAAGCCTCCGGCTCCTCCCGCAGGGCCGGAGCCAGAGCCTGTTCCGCCATCTCGCGCCCCGCCTGCATGTGTTCCGACTCAACCCCGAAACTGCCGGCCATGCCGCAACAGGCCGCATCGATGATCTCGAAATCGAGTCCCGGGATCGCCTTCAGCACCTTGCGCATCGACTTCATGGCGCCGACCGCCTTCTGATGACAGTGACCATGCACCAGCAGCCGGGTGCTCGCCTCCTGCGCCTCGCGGGTCTTCCAGGGGAGCGACAGGCGGCCAGCGGTCAACTCCCGCGCCAGGAACTCTTCGAACAGCAGTGACTGGTTAGCCAGATAGACCGCATCCGCACCCAACCCAAGGGCCGAGTACTCATCCCGGAAGGTCAGCAGGCAGGAGGGCTCCAGACCGATGATCGGCACCCCCTCACGAGCCAGAGGCAGCAGCGCCTCGACCACCCGAAGCGCCTCCCGGCGGGCCTCCGCCACCCGGCCCTGGGCCAGATAGGTACGCCCGCTGCTCAGCGGTTCACCCTCTTCCAGGTCGGTGCTGAGGATCACCCGGTTGCCCGCAGACTCGAGCACATCGATAGCCGCCTGCACGACTGCGGGCGCATAGTGACGATTGAAGGTATCCACGAACAGCACCACCGAGCGTTCCCGGGTCTCTGTATGGCGGTTGAAGGAGGCCGGCTCCCGGGTGGGCACCGGCAGGGTCACTGAGGCGCTGATCCCCAGAAACCGTTCGCCCAGACGGGACAAACGGGTGCTGCGGTTGCGCCATCCGACCAGGCGGCCGAACCAGGGGTATTGGCTCAACAGGGTCGGCAGTTCCGAGAACAGCCGGGCCCGCAGCGACAAGCCCATACGTTCATTGAGCTGCGCCTGGTATTCGATTTTGATGCGCGCCATGTCCACATTGTTTTCGCACTCGCGCTTGCAGCCCTTGCAACTGACGCAAAGATCCATCGCCTCCACCAGCTCCGGATTCAGCAGGCCGTGGGGCTCCAGGGTACCGTTGAGCGCCGCCTTGAGCAGACGCACCCGCCCCCCGGTGGAGAGATGGGATGACGCATTCAAGCGAAAGCTGGGGCACATCACTCCCTTGGTATTCGTCTCGCATTGACGGCTGTTGATACAGACCGCCACCGCCTTGGCGAAATCGCCACCCGTTTTGGGTATGTCCGCATAGGCATCGCCCATGCCGGCATCCTCGTACTCGGACCAGTCGAGATAGGTTTTCATCAGGATCACTTTGCAGCTGTGTTATCCGGCAGGTGACAGATCCGGACGAATTCGCAGATCCAGCGAACGGCCTCGAAGAGCCACCTGATCAGACTAGGCAAGCAAATCTGATACCAGATGTTTTCACATGAAATTTCAGTGAGTTAACTGAACACACTTTGTCTGCATGATGACACAACGATGACATTGTTGTGATTGATACATCCAGAATGATCTGTGAGCGTTCATGGTTTAGTGTAAATCCCCATCTCACGGGCGTGTCTTTGCGGGTCGGGATCATCGATGCACGGGATATTGCGAAGGGTCTGAATATAGCTTTCGGGCAACCCGTATTCGAGCGCCCCCGTCAGGACATGATGTCTGTACCAGTGATAGGGCTTGAGTGTGTCATCGATGTGAGTCGCATAGTAAGTAATCGCCGTGATCCTTTCACCAGACATAGTGGTTAGTTCGACCCATTTTTCGTCGTATCCCTGTCCCAGCCCTTCATAGCCGTTGAGCGTCTGTTTGTCGGAGTCCACGAGTTCAAAAACCACCCCGAAGACCAGGTCTCCAGGTGCTCCGGTTGCATGTATATCGGCTTTCGCCGAAAGGTCTTTGCTACGCTTGTGAAAACGCAGTTGGTGACCCGGCAGTTGAGCGACCATAACGAAACGTGCTGCGGGAATTCTGTGTCGCAGCCGTCTTGTGGACATGTTGGAGCCGTAGGAGAAATAGAGCATGGAATGAACTTACACTTTTCCTTCTTTAAGCCATGGAGACGGGAAACTGACTATGTCGTAAGTCGCTGTGGGTAAGCACTTCCATTTATCTGTGAGAAAACACAGAATCACAAGCACTGACACTACAATTTGCCCGGGACAGGCCCTCCCGGCACACGTAACCCATGATCAGTCATTCAAGTTACAAAAGACCGCTGGGATTCAACTGATTGAGCATCCCATTGTTCTTGAACTTATCAATAACGATTTTTGCTCCAAGATAGGTCAGATGTCCATAATCGAATTGTATCGGCGCCCCATTGTCATCCGTATTTCGACAGTTTTTACCACTGCACAATGCACGAAACACGGAATAGTACTCGATGTTCCGATCCGGCAGTGCCTGCATAATCCGTTTCTCTTTCAGCTGGGTGTTACGATATCTCAAGGCTCTTTTGACGAGCACTCCCCCATCATCGCGTAATGCAGACTTTGCCATCAGGGTCGGAAGCGCCTTTGAATACTCGATGGTAGGGCCGAACAACAATACGTTGTCGACATATTGTTCGGTCCAGGTCAGCGCATCCATAAGAGCGGGTATATCCTTCAACATCCATCGCGCAGAAAAAATGACCGCATCGTACTTTCCTTCAGGGATTGTTTCATCAATGGCCAGGCGCATCAGCACCGCGCAGGGCTTTGGTCCCTCGGCATGCAACTTCGGCATACAACCTGATCCTGTCACCTGTGAAAAATGAACTTCCGGGTAAAGATCCCGCAAAGCCTTGCCAAAATGAGCTGCATGGCTGTCGCCCACGAGGAGCACATTCTTCCTGGTTTTATCGATATTCAGGCAGGTGTCCCGGGAAAATGCCCTTACACCACCCACGGTCTTGGTTGTGATAAAGCATTCATCGAAGCCGTTTTGAGAGGAAACGGTTTCGGTAATCATACGATCCACATTCTGAAGGTTTTCAGGAAGACGACAGGGAAACCCTGAACCCAGCACAATACTCAAGGCCAAAGCACCCACCATCAGCATGGCACTGACGCCTGTCGCATAGACCATTTTGAGCTTGAATGCTTTCCCCCTGCGGAAATACTCTTCCACATAGACCCAGGAAGCCACTGACAGAAGAACACTCACAAACAACAATATGAGTGACAGATGGGTACCAGGCATACTGCCCGTCCCGTACTGGCGATACAGCACCAGCACGGGCCAGTGCCATAGATAGAGTGAATAGGAGATCTTCCCCAGGGCCACGAGTGGACTGCTGGATAACAGGGCAGCAACCCAATTGTGGTGTTTTGGCCAGATGATCAAGCCTGCACCAAGACACACAACCGCTGCGTGAATCCCGGGAAACGGCGTCTCAGCATCGTAAGAGAAAAGCGGCCAGGAAATGAGCGCCAGCGCCAGGATGGATAATATTGTGCTACCCAATCTCGATCGATAGACAGGCAACAATGCAAACAAACCGCCAATTCCGAGTTCCCAGGCGCGTGACTGAAGCATGTAGAATGCGGATTTCTGGTCTTCGTCGACCAGAATCGCGGACGTTACCAGGCTCAGGATAATGATGGCCGCCACTGCAAGTACCCGCCCAGTGTGAAAGGTGCGTGTAACCCTCATGACCACGAACAGGATCAGCGGCCACAACAGGTAATACTGCTCCTCAACACCCAGCGACCAGGTATGCAGGAAAGGCTGGAATTCGGCGGCCGAATCAAAATAGTCGGTATTGAATAAAAAATAGAAATTGGAGAGCCCAAAGACCGCATAGACAGCGCTCTCACCCACCCGTTGATACTCCATGGGCAGAATCAGGAAATAACAGAAGACCAAGGTCGCAACGATGACCACCAGTAGCGCGGGCAATATCCGTCGAATTCGTCTCGAATAGAATTCGAGAAAGGAGAATCTGTTGCTGTCGATTTCCTTTGCGATGATCGAAGTGATCAGGAACCCGGAGATGACAAAAAATATATCAACCCCAACAAAACCACCGGTAATCGACAGAAGTTGATAGTGATATAACACGACGGCCATTACAGAGATGCCGCGCAAACCATCGATGTCCCTTCTATACTTAATATCTTCCATGAGTTGCAACCTGCTTCTTGGCTAAGATTGAATCGTGCTAACCCTCACCAGTGACATACTTATTTACTTGAATCCATAATGCCTGTTTACATAACATTGTGCCTATATTAGTCCGATACAATCCTGTCAGAGACATGTCATTCAGAACGACATTGTCAAACAGTGTTCGAAATCAATCGCATCCATCCCGGTTGGAGAAATACCGAAGCTCAAAGCTTCTAAGGTAAATGCATCGGATACACACAGTGAACCATCATTGATCGTGTAATAGGCGTCAACTGATACGAGTTGATCGCCTTCGCCCATAGTGATCGTCAAAGGATGGCCGATAATTCCTTCCTCCAAGGTAACCGGACCATCATCTGAAAATGAAATCGTTAGTTGCGGATCAAAGGGAAGTTTTTTGCTGCTGACTGAAAAGCAACTTGCATCGGCATACATTTCATATCCGACGAGAAGAGACCCTTCATGGGTAAACTGATACAGACCTCTCACCCAGGTATTCGAAGGCTGCCCGGTCTCATACAGGGCTTGCTCGCATGAGTCCGTCACCCAAACTGCAATAAGAGGCGTTTCGTTCTGCTTGCCATCACTGTTACAGCCTGACAAAAGAATGCCAACAAGGCCATACCTTAGGATAGCTCTTTCCATGGATTCCCTTCCCTTTTCTGATATATGACGATCGACTGACTGAACCTGGCAATATTTTCATTACGAGAGAGATTCTGTCAAGCCGATTTCAGAGCATCGTGGTTGAGAGGTAAACCTGATGAGTGTCTGATTATGAGCAGTATTCGAACCACCCCTGGCCGGTTTAACTAACCGAGAATCGGGTTTTGAAGCCGTGTAATAATCAAAACAGACCAAGCACTGCGATAATTGCGGCGAATCCATAGCCTTAATCACGCCGCTTTCAGTCGTTTCAACTTACGCTACTCGAATTACCCAACAGTTTCTTTTCTCAGCCATTTCTTGCACTGAAAGTTGACCGGCAGTGATGAGCGAGACATGTGTCTGAATCTATAGAACTCTGCTGCCGAGGTTATTATTGACAATCCGAGCCTTATGCTGCTAGTGCTGTTCATCTCAGAGTATTTATATGTCACACCTACCCTTCTTGCATGGTGATTACCACAATGCGAGTTGTGTGGAATCTAGACTCCGGACTCCTCTTTCCGCTCAACAAAGGGGTTGTTCGTTTTCCACCACTCTTTTGCCTGCACCTTGATCATCTCTGGCACGGACTCCAGCCAATGCGAGTGAGGGTCCAGGTACAGAGCAAATGCAGCTGCCCTTATTCTGTCCTTTTCTGCAGTACTGTATTTCGCTTCAAATGAGTATGCCCAAGCGAATTGTGGCTGTATGACCTGATAGTCCTTTGACCACTCAAGTGCCTTATCGATATATCGATGGTCGCCAGTTTCCCAGTACATCCATTCACACAGATCGACAATTTCGTACCAGGTATACATCGGTCTTTCCAAGGTATAGGGACGCACATTGAAAGCTCTTTCCATTTCCGATAGGGACTTATCGATATCTCCCTTAATCGCTGAGATTACTGAGATCGATGCAAGATAATCGAAATCATCCTTTTTTAGATAGCGATTCTTATTGAAATATTCCAGGAGCTCCTTCTCATGGCCGCTTTTAACTGCAGCAATGGACAGATATGGATGGATGAATACATGCCATTCATTCAAGTAAATTCCAAATCCATAGTTCTTGAGGTTTTCCAGGAAAACCTTGTAGGAATCATTGTATTTTTTATCCCTTAGCAACGAATATGCGCTATAGATAGTTTGATAGTAATTTGGCTTTATCCACTCTTCTGCTTTTACAAAGACTTTCTTTCCATCCGGCAGGTACTCGTAGTGTGATACTCCGAACGTTGGATTCTCAGGTACCGTTTCATCAAGTATATGCAAAAGATGATAAGTACTATATACCTGAGTTTTGTCAAACGGCTCCTGGTAACGCCAGGCTTTACTCAAGGGATTGTCTTCAGTATCCAGAATGGGCCGATCGGTAACCGACTGTAGAAATGCATAGCGTTCCAACTGCT
This sequence comes from Candidatus Thiodiazotropha sp., assembly GCA_040506775.1. Taxonomy (GTDB): domain Bacteria; phylum Pseudomonadota; class Gammaproteobacteria; order Chromatiales; family Chromatiaceae; genus Thiodiazotropha. The sequence continues at coordinate 10,844 of JBEVWC010000002.1, read as the reverse complement.
TCACTAGAGTGGGGTTGTCACTGATTTTAGTCCGGTAATCCTCCATCCACTTATTAAGACTATCTGTGTTCAACCCAGCAATACGCTGACCAATGAGTATGGCCGTCCACAGTTGAGGCTCATCATAGCGTGGTGCCAACTCATTGAACCCGGCGAAAGCCTGATCTGAGTATCCGAGTAAAAACAGAAAGGCAAGGTAGTCTCTGTAACCGAATATGGAATTATAACGATTACCCCGCTTATAGGCATAATAGGCCGCTTCGGTGAAATTTCCGTCCAACATTTCTAGTCTCTGAGCACTTGCAAGCTCACTGCCTGCTCCGGTGTGTAACCCAACGGCTATCCTGTAAAAAGGCTTCGCGAGCTCGCTCTTGCCAAGCCAAAACAGTTCACTCCCAACCTTATAAGCGTGATTGGAAACAGCAACACGATTTTCCGGAACTTCCTCGTGAAAAAGTGGGTACTTTGAAAATGTCTCAAACGCCTCTTGATACTGACTCTCTTTAAGCATCTGCTCACCGAGTGTCAGATAGGGCTTCCATGATCTTGAACCCTGTTTGACCTCGTCTTCCAATAGCTTGTTCGCCTGACTGATGTCGTTATTCTTCAACAAGCGTTCGGCGAGAAAAGTAACCTTGTCCGGATGTCCATCGAAACGCCCCTTTAACTCTTTATCAAGCATTTCCGAGTTCAAACCCGGATCTTTTGCAGAAAAAAGTCGCGTGAGAGAAAGAAAACTGCTCACATTATTTCTGTAGTCACCAACATAAACGCTTGGCGAGTCGGCACGATAGTAAGCTGCACTGGGCCCGAGGCCATTCCTCGCATTTACTACGGACTTACCGCCTATTTTGGAAACCATCCATAGTGTAAGGCCAGCGGCATCTGAGTCTTTATCAGTTCCGCCCACTAATCGCAGCGCCTGTTCGGCATATCGTGATGCAATGTCTATTTCATTGCTGCGTTCCTTACCCTGACTCTTTGAAGCAAGTGTTGCATATCCCTGCGCGAGCCTGCTGGTAATAGCAATATTTCCATTGAAGAGTGTTTCGTAGGAACGGGCAGTTGACACTGCTGACGCATAGGCACCTTGTGCTGTAAGCATCTTATTTAAATTACGAATCAGATTGGATAATCCCAGATTTCTGTAAAACGTCGCCAAATCGAGCTGTGTTACTGTGTGACCACCCCATTCACAACAGTCTGTAGAGGTGGATTTTGACCAGACTTTTTCATATGCGATCTCGAAGAGTTGATCTTCGTAATTTGAAGACTTGTTGAGGTTTCCTGCTACGGACTTTTCACGAATGATACTTTCATACTCTGTATCGAAATCACTGAAAAGACCTTTCAGCCTCATGAAAAAGTGCTCATTAGATGGAGCGAACCACATGTCACTATCTTTGGCTCCGGATGTGACCAAAATATCCCAGGCTGTGCTTGGCAGTTCCACGGGTATATCCAGATTTTCATCAATCCCGTAAGCGACTTTTAGTTCAGACAGTTCTAAATAGGAGAACAGCCTCAGCATGTCATCTTCAAGTTGATAGGTTAGTTTCTTGAGAGACGGATAGTTGCCATTCAGATATTCTTTATATGCTTTCTCTGCAGTGGAGGTGGAATTAGCCAGGAGATCAAGGGCGGCAGGTCTCCTAAACAGGTTGAATAACGCACGTGCCTTGAGTAAACGAACATGGCTGGAATCGATGTCAACACCATCCAGAATCACCAGCGATCGCTCAAAAAGTCGTCTTCTCTCATACTCCATGAACCTGGATGTCAGCATCCCGAGCAATTGGAGATTGAACGCCTGTCGAATCGGGTTCTCTTCAGTCGTCAATAAATCTGTAAGACGTTCCGGCAATTTCGGTGCTGGTGCCTTGGTAATACTCGCCGCCTTAGCGGGTATATGGGCCTCAGGGTTGAGTTTTGTAACGATTTCCGCAAGATGATCGTGTACCAGAGCTTCGATTGTGGTAGTGGCTTCCGGGTGAACGAATTGCAGTGCAATATTCTGAGTGATGTCACCTGACTCCGTCATCGCAACATCAAGATAGAAGCCTTTCGGCGCCGTCATCATGTCGTCATATGTCTGATTTAACAGGTTTTTCTTTTCAACTCTCAGATATGGACTAATGATTGTTCTGACACCATACTTTTTGGCCAGCGTTTGTACATCACTATCACTGAATCTAAAACTGCGCTCCCCAAATATGCGAACGAACAATTCGACCGGCATGACCTTGAGCCCAGTCCTTTTGGCTAGTTCATCCGCAAGATATCGGGCTGACAGCAGCCTTGATACACGATCCACTGAGGCAGTGAATTCCTGTATGGGCAGCACAATTACATCATAACGGCTACCTTGCGCGAGATCGTCAAATCTTTTCTTCTCTTTCTGGTACCAGAAATCGCTTTCAGTAAGTACCGGCAGGCTGTCCCATTTAACATCCTGCGTCGATGAGTAGTAGCTTTTGACCTTGAAAAACTTGTTCCGCAACTCATCAAGTGAGGTACTTCCCAGAGCATTGGTAACAAGGTTGTTCGCCTGATCACGGGATTGCAGATCTTCTAGGTGTTTACGATCTTGGTATTTTTCAAGTGCAAACAAAGCGGACAATACGAGTGCGGAGCCTACAACCGTGATATAGGCATAGGTTTTGAGCTTCATTGGGCCTCCCTGTCACATTGGTATCTACTACTTATCGGCTTGAATAGCTGATTTATGCTCTCAAAACGCAGAGTCTAACAATCCCATCAAGAATGGCATGCTGTCAACCACAAGATTTCACAATCCAAATTATGGCGTAATATCCTTCAAGTTGATGATAGACATAAGATTTTATTTCCCAGGAGATCTCCAAAAACCACCCACTATGGACCAACTCTTTTGCCTTGTTTCAAGGATAAACGAGTAGTCTTTCAGGTTCTTATAGATCGGAAGCACTCAATGCCCCATGAGACCGTAGATAGCGATATATTTCGCTATGATGGTGATCGCCAATCATATCCAATGGGGTATGGAACCATGTGTGTTCTTGACCAATATAGTATTCTAACGCATTAATATCGGCACCGTGTTCAACAAGTAACTTAACTGCTTCCAATTGCTTATTACCAACCGCGTAATGCAAGGGTACTTCACCTCTAGAACGTGGGTTGTTGTTTATGTTTCCTTTATGCTGATTGACGTCCAGTCCGGATGATATGAGGTAATTCATAACCTTCAAATTACCGGATTCTGATGCCTTGTGGAGGAGCGTTTCTCCATTCAGATCCGTCTCTTTGATATCTGCACCGAAATCGATCAACAATTGAATTAACTCAGGATGCTCCTGCCTGGCAGACGATAGGAGTGGAACACAAACCGTTCTCTCCCCGATGATCTCCATATTCTCATCATACAAGGGTATGTTAACGAATAACTCCGCACCCTGATCGAGCAGCTTCCTTGCTGCGTCTACCTGACCATAGAGACAGGCCGTTGTCAGAGGTGTTCTGCCAAATCGGGATACAGCATTCACCTCCGCTCCTTTCTCAATAAGCATTGCTAATGCATCTGGCATTCCAGCCTTGGCTGCTAGATTCAATGGGAGATCGTACCCCGTCATGGATTCCTGGAGATTGGGATCATCGATCTTGTTGAATATTTTGAGTATGGCATCCTTGATCTTTGAATCCGGGGCTTTGAGATAGAGTTCGACAAGCTTACCAATTGAACGTGGCAATCTTGTTTGTGTCTTTATACGTACAGGAGATGGTTGATCCAGTTCTTCTACAAGTTTTACTCGAATCTTACCAAGTTGTTTCGTCCAACCCTCTAATTTACCTACCTCCAACCAGAGTTCTCTCAATTCAGAATTATTTTCAATCGCGTCCAACGCTGTGATTGAAAGCTCTTTTAATAAACGACTGGGTGAAAAAGCTGATTTCTCGATCCATCGATTGGCATCCTGAGAGATGCCCGCTACCTTTTGCACCGATCCTGCCGCTGTTATTGCTGCTGCAGCGATCCCTCGTTCAGCCAGTGATGCGTCGATATCACAGGATTCGATAGCTTCTTTAAGTGTAGTTTCTATTGTCTGGGGACCATTATCACACTCTTCCAGCATAGCCAGCCAATCAAGCGCTGTATCATTGCCAAAAGGTTTGTTGCTCCAAGTTCCCATAAAACCGCTCCACTTTATAATTCTGGTAGTCCCTTTGAACATCCATGCTAACAAACCGACTCATCTGTATATCACAGGCTCTATGATGCCACCCGACTCCTTCACGCTGTCACGTTTGATGGTCTTTCCTTCCGGGCTAGCACTTCCTTCACACTTTTTACTTGTCGACCCTTTCCGCTCGGAGATTGCTTTTGTGTCTGAATGAGTTTTCGTTTTCTCATTTATGGTTGGGAATGTCGTCGGTTCTACGGACATGGCATTTGAGGTAAAACCGAGGAACAGTCCAATTGCTAAAACGGTCGTCAGTGTGAATTTGCACATTACATAGTTCTCTTTAAATATGAGGGGGCGTAAATCACCACCCCTGAAACCTGTCACCCGTTGCTGGTGGGAATAAGGCCCAACGTAAGTAGATTTATATGTTCCCCTCTACTTGGACACCCATGCTAACAGTTGCTATTTATTGTTACTACGTCGACTACAGCACCGTATTACAACGCTGGACCGCGAAGCCTTTCGTTGACAAAATAGCTGGCCACCTCTTCTGTAAGAGCATCGCGTTCCACCACCTTATAGAAACGATCATCTCGAACTATTGGTACCAGATCTTGTGGCCAGCGGATGACTTCATTAACAACCTCAAGGACACGATTTCCTCTGCTATCTTCATCTTCAGACCAATCGACAGCTCGCTGAATGAGTGCATCCCCAAGAAAACGCCGGAGATCTTGCTTTCTTATCCAACTCTTCACCGATGCTTCTCCACCAGCCTGTTCCATTTCGTCCTCCCATGCCTCACCCCTCCTAACGAGTTCTGCTTCAAGGTCCTCTAGAGCGTCATCAAGTGCCAATCTCTCCTCATAATGGCGGATGACTGCTATTCGTCGACTGAGGATGGCTCGAACAGCCATTGCACTTGACACACCGAAAAGGCGTTCTTTCTGGTCTACAAAAACCAACAACCTGACGTTGGTCAAATCCACCAGGAAAGAGGAAAGAAGGTAGAGCCGTGTAGACCACCAACTTTTTCCAACCCCAAGATTAACCTTCATGTAAGTCTCATCATCAAAAGCCTGGATTTGATCTGTAACTGACAAGAGGGCTGAGTCAAATAGCACCAGGGGCTCAGGTAACCCCGGTTTCATCAACCACTGATGCATCCATGTATGAGCATCAACAGGCTGTAGACTCTTGAGCTCAAGTTGAGTTGAAAGCTCCTGACGTCGGACAGCAGCCATCACCTCTCTCGCAAGATCGTCAGGTGTTGTAAAGAAGGAAACCATGTGTCTTTCGCCGAGGAATGCGCGTAGCTTCTTAATCTTGTCACCTTTGTCTTCAGAAGTATGAGCATCCATGTACACAGGTGGCCAAGGAGCAGATTCGGCAAGTAAAAAGATCAGTCGCGGCTTTCCCTTCGCGGCGTGGTACTCCGCTTCTGTGATGGATATTTCACCAGGAATAATCTCCGAAGGTAGGTCTGGGACTGTTCCATAATTTTTTGGTACATAGCCATATCGCCATGCGAAGATCCCTACATACAGATCAGCAGAGGCAACATCCTTGACACAACGCTCGAGTGGGCGTGTCTCCTCAGCTGTGTACTCTTCCATATGAAGGACTTTGTGGCCGGTTTGACGAAGAGCTTTTGCAACAGCCACGCGATGTTCAGCCAAATCTACCTGTGTGGATGAGATGTATACCTCCATGACTTCCCTCCAGATCCTGTGGATCCGCTTCTCCCCGAAATTTCAGGATATCCCGTAATGACTCCCCCTACTTGGATGACCCCCTACTTGGACACCCATGATAACAGTTGCACCAACCCAGGGATTCTGTCAACCTATGAACAAGTTTTTGATATCAAGGAGTGATGTCATGCCAAAGCCCAGGAAGGCCCTGATTTCCCTGCAAGATACCCCCTACTACCACTGCACCAGCCGCTGTGTTCGGCGAGCCTTTCTGTGTGGCAGTGACCCGTTGACCGGCCAGGATTTCGATCACCGTCGCCAGTGGATACTCGAAAAACTCCAGGTACTCACCGGATGTTTCGCCATCGATTGCTGCGCTTATGCACTGATGTCGAATCACTATCACCTGGTGTTGCATGTGGATCATGAAGTCGCAACAAAATGGACCCTTGAAGAGGTCATTCGCCGTTGGCAGGGATTATTCAAGGGCTCACTTCTGGCTGACCGGTATCTGGCAGGACAGAAGATGTCCCACGCTGAGCGCGTCACCCTGGATGCACTTGTTTCACAATGGCGGGATCGACTCACTGACATCAGTTGGTTCATGCGCTGTCTCAATGAGTCCGTGGCACGCAGGGCCAATCAGGAAGATCACTGCACCGGGCGATTTTGGGAGGGACGCTTCAAGTCCCAGGCACTCTTGGATGAAAAGGCTTTGGCCGCTTGCCTGGTCTATGTGGATCTGAACCCGATCCGTGCAAAGATGGCGCACACGCCAGAAGCCTCTGACTACACCTCTATCGCCGCTCGTATCGAGTCAATCGGTTCTGGCCGTCATGACAGTGACGATCCGAAAGCTACCTCACAACCCCCTCACCTATTACCCTTTGCAGGCAATCCCAGACAGGCGATGCCAAAGGGACTACCGTTCCAGTTATCCGACTACCTGGAACTGGTCGACTGGACAGGACGCATACTTCGAGAGGACAAGCGAGGTGCGATTCCACAGGATCTGCCTCCGATCCTGGAGCGTTTACAGATCGATCCGCAGCATTGGTGTTACATGACCTGTCATTTTGAGAGTCGATTCAAGGGGTTGGTGGGTACCGCCTATGCCCTGAAACAGGCCTGTCAGAATCTTGGATTTCGACGAAGCCCTGGGATGTCGGCCTGTGCGCGGTTACTATCCTAGATAAACCCTATTACTCCCATTGGGCCTTTCGAATCTGCGTCTGCAGAGGGGGTCACATGTCTGTGGCCTGGTAATAATCCACAATATTCATACACTTAGAGTTATAAGAATGATTTTTACCGCTTCTGGCATACTGAATAGCCCTATCCTGTCGCTACACTCAATTTAATGATTCTGCTGGGTGAGGACGACTCTCCCTTAACGTGGGTGTCATATTTAAGTAACTTTTAAGTAACAAAACCGAGCAATTTGCTAAACTACGCTTATGACGGTCAAAACCGTCATGCAGTAAATACAATAATTTCTGCACTGACGGAGGATATGATGAACAACCCCTTGGATAACAGGGGCGTTCTCACCGTAGTATTGAGGCGCTTCGAAAAACAGATCTTGCCCCGCATCTTCGATATCAAAGCCATGGTCGATAACGGCAGAACACTCAGCGACTCGAATATCGAATTTCTCAATGAGGCCATGATCGAATCGAAAAACTACGAATCATTCGTAGTGGATCATGCCGATTACAATGTGCTGTTTGCTCGTACGGCTCATCTCTATCATGAGATCACGACAAAGGCACTGGAAAACGAACAGCAGAATTCATCCGGAGTTTTGCTGAGCAGTTCCTCCGCACAACCAGGCTCGTCATGGACGGCTAACGGATGAGTGGTTAAAGCTCTTAACGTGGGTGTCCGTTTTACTCGGATGAGTACTCGGATGAGTGGTTAACGCTCTTAACGTGGGTGTCCTATTTAAATTCCCTATTTATTATGGGTGTCCTATTAACTTTTTTACCCGAATGGATCCGGAGTTTTGCCGAGCAGTTCCTCAGCACAACCAGGCTCGTCATGGAGGGCTCCCGGATGAGTGGTTAAAGCTCTTAACGTGGGTGTCCTATTTATTCCTTAACATGGGTGTCCGTTTTACTTGTTAGTTTTACTTTTGGGTGTCCGTTTTACTTTGTCCGTTTTACTTTGGGTGTCCTATTTATTTTTACTTCACTCACTCAATTTAAAGATTCTTCTGCGCGAGAGCGACTCTCTCTTAACGTGGGTGTCTGACGTGGTCATTAACGTGGGTGTCCTATTTATTCAATATCTGTCTACAAGGCCTGCATCGCGCAACTCGCGTGATGCTTGGAAAAGTCCCATTCTTTTACCAGAGTCTTCGTCTTTAATATGGACAACAAATCGGATGAACATAATGCTTTTAACGCCAGCCGTAACCGGCGCATTTGTAGTGAGCGCAGCGAACGAAAAATGCGTCCGCGTTTACGGCATTGTTAGCGCTTTGGGCTCCACTCTCTCTCAAAAGCCTTCTCCATTAATATCTTGAATCGCAGACTTAACGCGTACGAATCATTAGGTGTTTGGATGTACCTATCGAATTCAAGTAGATCGTAATCTGCTTCAGAGATATCTTCTTGCGCAATCTTGCGATTTTCCGATCTGGCTTTTTCAAATTCGTCAATTGCATGACGGTCTATGTCATCAATCCATCCGGACTCGATAGCTTCGCTAAATAGGTAGTAATACAGAACAACGTTGCCAACTGACTTAAGAAGAGGGTCTTTTTCAATAAAAATGTCGCTCATTCGGTCAAGAACTGTCTTTACCTTTCCTTGTAACTTTGTAGGTTTTGGTTTCTTGTTGTCTCGCCATTCTTTAACAAATGCATCCAAATAAACCTTTTTCGTATCGGTAAGGGCACCTTTATGCGAGAACAACAAAAACTTAACGGCCAAATCGTAGTGCCGGTACCTTTTGTTTGTAAAAGGAAGGTGCTTTTTAAAGAAAGTATGGCGGGCTATTGTTCGTATGGCTGTTGGAATCGGGCCACCGTATGCATTGCGTTTTTCTGCTGCGCTTAAAGGGACCGCTTCGTTTAATCTAGAAAACATGTCTTCGATGATTTCGAGATCATCTGTTTCTATCGTCACAACAGACAAATCGTAGGCATCAAATTTAATTTTTAAAGATGGGTATTTCTTTCCAAGCTCCCTATAGGTTAACCCTCCCGCTTTAATTTCCTCGTTTTCAAGATATGTAAAATCTTCGGACAATGGGTAATCGCCATCTATGTACTTCCAAATTGCCTCAAGTCGCTGACGACCATCGACTATGGAATATCTGATAGGAATACCATTTTCAATGACAGGAGAAACAAATTTATGGAAATATATCTTTGGTATGTCAAAGCCATTTAGTATTGAGTCAATTAGCAACTGCCTTTTCTCTAGCGTCCAAATGTCACCCATCCTTTGATATTCTGGATTAAGCTTAATATGGTCCCTATCAGAGTAGAGATAAAGAATGGTACTTTGTCGAAGATCAGATATTTCCATCATGGCAGCAATTCCTGAGCATCATCTGCAACACTGTCGAGTTCGGGAAACAATGTTAACCTTGTATATCTAAGGTGTCGAAGCTCATTTGTTATTTGAGGTTTAGCATCAGCGGGAATCACTATTCTCCATATATGTTTTTTGTCCCCAACATCTTCAATAGGAGAAAAATTTCTGTGACTTATCGTGAATGTGCCGAGTTGTGCGGCTATTCTGGGTGAGTTCCGAGACGCAATCGCAGCTATTGGTGGAAGATCAGATGTTGTTTCGCTCGCAATTGTTGTTGGCAAATAATTCTTTAATATCTCATCGTGATCAAATGCTGGAATTTCTAAGCTGTGACTAAAGCTAATATTTGCATTTTTATTTAATGACACTGGGTCTACGCACCATAACGCTGCATCCTCGCTTGGGGACCCACTAACCGCAAAATAGAGGCCGGCTAAGGGGCTTTCAGTCCAGTCGAGTAGCCGGGTGCGTAAACGATGGTGCTGCATAAGAAATAGCCATTCCCATTCTGTTGAAGGCTTTGTCGTTATATGTGGAACCGCGTTTTGTTTGAAACGCTTTATCAAAGGCATTTCAGCGTTTGGATCAACACCGGGCCTACCTAAGCCTGGGACTAATTGCCACGAAAGATCGCTTTGACCTCGATACCACACAATAGAATCATCGGATATCTGGTCATTGAGCACCTTGAGCAGATCCCCGATCTTATTTATTCGCCTGTCTCTGAATCTCATGATTCTACCTTGGTAAAGCGATTTTTTGCGCTAACGTTTCGCGTAACCGGGCGCCCAAAGATGCAGAGCGAAGCGGCGCAGCTTTGGGCGATCCGTGTTTACGCGCTTGTTAGCCGTTTTCGTTAAAATATACAACTGCGTAAATTGTTTCAATCAAAGCATCATTTCCGACCAAATCAGGATACTTATCTGACGCAACGATTCTCACTCTGTAGTAGCGATAATCAATTTGATCCATAGAATCCCAATCAAAATAGTCAATAAAGTGCATTGTAAGATCACCTTTTTTGACTTTACTTATTGGATTATCCCAATACCCCGATTGGCCCTCCCGATTAATCATTAATGGCAAATCCTCCGCCGAAGATTCGACAATGAATTGTTTTGACGGTTGTGTTAGCCAATCAAATTTTTCTCTTTCTAGCTGGAGTTCACCGAGAACAAGATGCTTAAAAAGCATTATTGATATTTCATCAAAATCTTCAACCATGTCCCAGTCATTGCTATCTGCTGGAATGTAGAAAGCATTGCGAAGGTGTCTCGCGGCCTCGCGATATTTCTGAAATGTTGGAGTTACGATGTCCATTTTCTACGGCTAACGCCGCATTCAGCGGCTTGGAGAGTTCCTACGAAAAAGTGGACACCTTCTGGTTAGTTGCACGAACGCTCAAACTCCATCGGCGACTGATATCCCAACGAGGAGTGTAG